>NZ_JBXALD010000010.1:0-284209 GCF_058799075.1 Cupriavidus sp. GW822-FHT06G04
GATTCGCGCCCAACGTGGCCTAGGTACGTCCCTAGACTTTCGGCGAGCTGAACTAAGGCGTTTTCACACACCCTCGGTCGTCTTCTGCCCTACGCGGACCGGTCCGGGAGGAACGCTCAATTGTGCTCGGCGTTGGGCCGCACCCGCCCATTAAAGATCGTCGCCTGCGTCATTTTGATCGGCGCGCTGCAACTGTGCTCGCGCCAGATTGACGATCCGCAGCGCCTCTGAAAAGACTGGATCGAGTTTCTTCCCGCGCTCGGTCGCGGACGCTGCAGTCTGGTCTGCCCCAATGCCCTCTGCCATCTCAAGCAGCATCCCGGGCTGCTGGGATTCCAGCCGCTGCAATAGCATGTGCAGAATATAGACACAGGCGCCAACTTGATTGTCCTGAGCGGAACTCATAAACGCACCTCGTTGAATAGTTGATTTGGAATCGTAGCGCGGAACTCCTCGGAATTACGCAACGGCTGTAATGAACGGGACGCATCGTGCAGATCGGCGTGACCAAGGGGCTGCACTGGCGCTCGACCTGTTCCCGATGCTGGCAAAGCGTCTGCTGCAGATCGGACGTACTATTGACGATCCCTGCTTCACATTCCCGATTTTCACCTTTGCACGACTGACATGGACTACCACTACTACGAACCATCGCAAGGCCACGGATTGCCGCATGATCCGCTCAATGCGATCGTCGGTCCCCGCCCCATCGGCTGGATCTCCACGCGCGGCAGCGACGGCACGCTCAATCTCGCCCCTTACAGCTTTTTCAACGCCTTCAACTACCATCCGCCGATCATCGGCTTCTCGAGCATCCAGGCGAAGGACAGCCTGCGCAACGTTCAGGAGACCGGGGAGTTTGTGTGGAACCTCACCACGCACGATCTTGCCGACAAGATGAATGCGACTTGCGCCATGGCGCCCTATGAGGTCGACGAATTCGAACTGGCCGGGCTCACTCCCGTTCCGTCACGGCGAGTCGCCGTTCCGCGCGTGGCGGAAAGTGCGGCTCACTTCGAGTGCAAGCTCACTGATGTGATTCAGCTCCGCGATCATGTTGGCGCGACAATTCCAACGTGGCTGGTGCTTGGCGAAGTCGTGGCCGTTCACATCCGACAGGACCTGTTGAAGGACGGCGTCTTCGACACCTTCGGCGCGGGCATCATCCTTCGTGCAGGCGGCCCATCGGCCTATGCGCTTATCGGACCAGAAAATCGATTCGATCTCGCGCGTCCGCCACGGGTGAATCCTCCGCAATAAATTTGGGTGGGTTGACCGCTCGTACCAGGCTGGTGCTTGCAATCCAGCTCTAACATTCAAAAATATTGAACATCATGTGCGCGACGCAACCACTCGTGTCGCGGCTCCAATGCTTATAGTTCAGGACATACGACGCCGAAGCAGGAAGGAGGACGGCGGCGTGAATCATCAGACAAACTGAACTACATTGCGCCGGACGTTGTGGCGCCTTTTGGAGAAAGAACACATGCCGGCCATCAGCGATTCCCAACGTCCCGACACTTCCACTGCCAGCATCTGGGAGCAATGTCGCCCCGCGGTGCTGTTGACGATAGTCGGCGGTGCCATCGACACCATCGGTTTTATCGCGCTGGTCGGCTTCTTTACCGCCCACGTCACCGGCAACCTGGTGCTCGCCGGCGCGGCCTTCGTGAAGGGCGGAGCGGGGCTGTGGATCAAGCTCGGCGCGATTCCGCTGTTTATCGCCACCGTGATGGTCGCCAAGCTCTGGATCGATCGGTGCAGCCAGACACACAAGACGCTGGGCTGGCTGTTCGTGGCCGAGGCGATATTCCTGCTGGGATTTATGGGCGTGGGGCTGTATTTCGATCCGTTCGGCGACCCGAATGGCGTCGAACTCGCGTTGGCCGGTGGTCTTGGCCTGATGGCGCTGGCGATCCGCAATACCTCGAGCAAGACGCTGACCAAGAGCATCAGCCCGAGCACGATGATGACCGGCAACACTACGCAATTCGGCATCGATCTGTCGAACTACCTCCGCGCACCAACCCGCGAACATCGCGTGGCCGTCCTGAAAAGCGGCAGCGTCGTGCTCGGCTTTGTGCTCGGTGCTTTCCTCGGTGCCCTGCTCTATATGCAGATCGGTTTCTGGAGTGTGCTGCCGTTTATCGTGATCATCGCGCACCTGGCGAGCCTTTCCTTCCGCAAGCAATTCGTGTGAGCGCGCTCATGACTATCAACAAAAGCCGGCTCGAATCGTTCAGCGATGGCGTGATTGGCGTGAGCCTGACGCTGATGCTCTATCAGATCCAGTTTCCAACGGAATTCAACTTGAATGGCCTGCGTTCCGAAGCTCCGCATTTCTTTGGCTACGTGCTGAGCTTTGTGTACGTTGGCATCTACTGGAACAACCATCACCACTTGTTCCAGATGGTTCGCGGCATCAACGGCAAGGTGATGTGGGCGAATCTGCATCTGCTGTTCTGGCTGACAATGATTCCGATCTCCACCACCTGGACGGGCAAATCGGATTTCTCGGCGATTCCGACGGCCCTCTACGCCTTCGTGCTGTTCATGTGTGCGATTGCCTATTGGATTCTGGAGCGCGTCATCATCGCCACGGAAGGCAAGGATTCTTCGCTCGCAGGCACCATCGGCAAGGATCTGAAGGGCAGGCTGTCGCTGGCCGTGTATGCGCTGACGGTTGGCGTGAGTTTTTTCAGCACTACCGCCGCAACGCTGATACTGATTGGCATGGCGGCATTCTGGTTTCTTCCCGATTCGCGGATCGAGAAACATCTCTTATTGCGTTAATCCAAACTGAAGCGCTGGACTAACCGATTTTTCCTGATCCGTGGAATCTGCGGAAGGCGACAAGAGCATGCCGTCGCATCGCGTCAATTCGTCGGCAGCAGGTCCTGCAGATCCTTTAGCGTCGGCTTGCCGGAAATGGTGGGTCGTGTTACGGCGAGGCTGGGCGTAATGTCGTCGGGGCGCGGCTTGGGAATGGCCGACGCATCGAGCCTGCCGTTGCTATCCAGTGGGATCGGCAAGCAGCCGGTCAGCAAGCCGTCGGACTTCAATTTATTGGAGAGTTCGATGGCAAAGACCGCGCCGCGTTCGGCAAGCGAGATCGCCGAACTGCCCCGACTGAACGCGAACTTCGCGCGCCATACAGCGCGATTCTGGCCCACATCGCTCAGCGTGGTGTTGTAGTCGATGGACAGCCGGCTGCCGCCTACTTCCACAACGCCTCCGGTGCTGGCAATCGTCAACACTGCATCGGGCTTGAACGCGACGGCCCTCGCTTCCGCTGGCCTGCGGTCGAGCTCGAGTCCCGTGACATCCTCGAAGGCGGCGGTGGCGCCGCAGCCGCGCAAGATGTCGCGGAACTTGGCGCGGAACGTCGGCGCAAAGGCAGGCCCCCAACCCATTCCCGACGCGGCAATCACATAGATGCGTTTGGGCTGTTGTGCGTAGTCCTGCGCGCGGACGCTGGTGACCGCCGTGCGTGGCGCGCATGCGGCCACGCCAAGCGTTAGCGTGGCCAACACCGCCAGTCGCGCCTGGCGTCTCAGGCCACGCCATCGATCGATGCCTGGGTCAGGAAGCGGTGAACGCATACGTGAAGTAGTACGGTGAGGAAACGGAACGCATGATGTACGTATCGCCGCGGTGGCTCAGGCGGTAGCAAGTCTGCATGGCGTTGAAGCTCGGATTGCCCATGGTGAAGCAAACCTCGTTCGTACCCGGCGACACATTGAATTGGCCGCTTGAATAGCCATGCGAGCGGGTATTGGTCACGCCTAACGATCCGTCGGGGCTGAATCGTATTTCCAGTGACGCGCCGCTTGGTGCCGTGGCAACGACCTGCCTGATCGACGCGAAGTGGCGGTTCAACTCGTCCCCCAGAACCGGTTGCTCGGGGCCAGTTGCCGGAACGCGGGCGGGTCCCACGGCAGCCGTGGCTGTATTGCCTGATGCGGTGGCGGCTTGCTCGGCGCGGAATTTTTGTAGTGCGACGGTGGCACGCGCCGGCACCTGCTCGATCCACATTGCTGGAATCGCAAAATTCAGGTTCTGCGCATCGCGAATGGTCATGTACGACACACCGATCAGCCGACCGTCCTCGTCGAATACGCCACCGCCGCTGGACCCCGATGAAATCGGTGCGGTCATTTGGATGCTGACGATTCTTTCGTCCTTGTCGCGATGCAGCGCCGCAACAAGACCGTCGGAAAGCGTCAGCTCCAATCCACGCGGCGCGCCCAGTGCATAAACTTTTTCGCCCACTTTTAATGTGGAAAGCGGCGCGACAGGAACGGCCGGTGCAACCAGCCCGCGGGCCTTGATGATGCAGAGATCGCGATCCACGTCTGCATATTCGAGCCGCGCGCCATGCGCGGTGTTCTCGCGCTTGACGGAAATGGACTTGCCCCGCACCAGCACGTGACAGTTGGTGATCAGCGTTTCGGGGCCGATGACGACCGCGCTGCCCATCCGCGTCGGCTGGTTCTGCGCGTCGAAAACGCGTACGACCCAGATGCTGGGCGCGCGCATTTCATAGATCTTCGCTGCATCCAGCGCCAAAGCTGGCGCCGCCGCAAGCAGTCCGGCAAGCATGCAGGCCGTCAGCATCGACAGCTTCCTGACCCCGCCGCGGGCGATTGTGCCGCGGCTATTCTGTTGTTCTGTGCGCATCCGCAAGCGTGTACTGCAGGACGGTGAGGGAACGGTGTGCGGAGTTTAACGGAATGCGGTCAGAAATATCGATCGCGTTGTATGCACCCCACGATAGGAGGGATGAATAGCGACGGCAGGTTGAAAGCTCAAGCCGTATCCACGAATTGGACTATTTTCCTGCAACGGCAATCGATTCCTCTGGTCCCCAAAGGCGTCATCAGCGAACCTGCCCAAAGACCGGTGACGACATCGACAAACTCCCGTGCAAGCTCGTAGCGATCGTCATGACCCATCTGGGACTCGTAGCCAAAGTTGAGGGCGGCATCGGGATTCGCGGTTGTCACCACGTTTCAGCCGGCCCGACCGCCGCTAATGTGTCCAGCGACGAGAACCTTCTGGCAATGTGGTATGGCACGTCGAACGTTGTCGAGGCTGTTGCGACCAGTCGTACGACGCACTCCTGAAAAAGGGGCCGCGCTATACTTCGCGGCGCTGCGACCAGCGCATCCCCACACCGCACCGCGAGAACCCGCCTCATGACCGAAGCCACCGCCCTGACGCCCGACGAACTTCAGGAGCTTGACGATTTGCTGGACGACCTGCGCCAGCGCGCTGAAGAAATCCCGCAATGGGAGTTCTGCGACGGCTTTCTCACGGCCCTGGTCTGCACGCGCCGCCGCATCCCGGCTGCCGACTACCTGCCCATGCTGCTGGGCGACGGCGCGGCGCTCGACGTGGCCGAGGGCAGTCCGCCGCCGTTGCTGCCCGCGTTCCGTGACGCGGCCCAGCAGAGCCGCTTCATGGAGCTGTGGCAGCGTCGATGGAACGAGGTGGAGCATCAGCTCGACCAGCCGGTGGAGACGCTGGAGGACGAACGCACCTTCCATCCCGAAGTCATGGACATGCGCGGCGCCATCTGGAGCCTGCCCCAGGAAGAGCGCGCGGAGATTGACGGGCGGGAAATTCCCTCGTTTGGCCAGGTGTGGGCGCTGGGCTTCATGTTCGCGGTGGAGAACTGGCCCGATGAATGGACGGCCCCACGCGACAAGGAAGCCGCCCAGTGGCTGGACGACGCGCTTGACGCCATTGTCGCCCTGACCGAGGCCGACACCGGCCAGCCCGAGGTCTGCATGTACAGCGAGGATGGCCCGCCCAGTACGAGCCAGGCGCGCGTGGAAGCCTTCGGCGAGGCGATCTGGGCTGTCTACGACCTGCGCCAGATCTGGAAGAGCCTGGGCCCGCGCGTGGAGGCCGTGGTGAGGGGCGACCAGCCCGGCCGCAACGACCCGTGCCCTTGCGGCAGCGGCAAGAAGTTCAAGAAGTGCCACGGCAGATAAGGGATTGGGCGCGGCCATTAAACCAGCCAGCTGCAACTGGGTGAATGGCCGCTACCGACGGTGTACAACGCAAAATCAGAAGGGCGCTGCAAACGTCAGTCTTACGCCCTGTTGCAGCCCACTCATGCCGAACATCACGTTGTAGTCCAAGCCGAACGTGACCGTCTTGGTGCGCATCTTTCCGCCGAGCCAGACCTGGAAGCGATCTCGGCCAAACGGGGAACCCTTTACGCTATAGACCTGGCCCACACCCACCAGATCAGCGTATGACAGGTTGGCCGCGCCCTGCCCTTCAAAATCATGCTGATACTCGATGCGCCCAAACGGCGTGAAGGTGCCCCAGCGCGTCGGTTGCACATATTCAGTACGTAAGCCGAGCGTTCCCGATACGCTCGTCACCGTTTGTCCGAAGTACGTCAACGCATTCGTACCGGCCCCGGATTCGGTGAAGGCGTCGAGCCCGCTTTCCATAGCCGACACACGCCCGTATGGCGATATCAGCCATTTCGCGCCCCGATGCTCGTAACCTGATGTCAGCGAGGCGAACCACTGGTGCCCGTTTCGCTTTCCAGTTGCCATCACCGCCTCATCGGCCACCCAACGGCGCGAATCGAAATCAAGGACCCCGTACCCGGCAACACCGTCAATGAAGTACGACGGGGCGGGTCGATAGCTGCCGTACAGCGCGACGCTGAACGCATCCGCATTGCTGTGCGTGCCATAGGATCCCACCTCTGTGGCGTCGTGCCCGTAGCCCATGCCGAAGCCAGCGGTCAGTTGATCTGACACGCGATAGTCGGCACCCGCCGTCACGCCGCCGGTGGTGAACCGGAACCCCGAGCGCTGCGCAGCAACGTTGGCGAAGCCGAAGTCGACCGTACCGGCGGTCCAGAACGCGAGGCGCGCATCGTCCGGATTGCCGGCTGGCGCATGCTCCGTACCTGGCAGCTCGGGGATGCCCTTGGCAGCATCTGCCTGTGCCGCGCCAGGGTTGCCAGCGTTGGCATCGCGAACCATTGCCGCGCCGCGTTGGCACTCGTCGCGCGCGGCCAGGCCGTCGATACCCTGGCAAACGCGCGGGTCCACGCCATCCGCCCGCGGCAGCGCCACGTTCAGTGTGCTGCGGAATGTCGGCCGGCCCTTTTCGTGCAATTGCTCCAGCCGCTGGTTGTAGTTGCTGATCTGCGCCGAGGCAAAGCGGCGCGCCGCCTGGATCTGGGCGTTGATCAATCCGGTGACATCAGGATCCGTGGACGGGTCCTTCCGCGGGGCCACCGTCACCCTGAGCTCTGCGGGATTGGAAATCGCGACCGCATTGCTGATCGTGTACGTAATCACCGCCGTGCCGGCGAATGCGGCAGCCGGCGTGAAGGTGACAACGAAGTCACTGCCGGGCGCTCCGCCCATGACATTCGCCGAGGCCACGGTCTTCGGCGCGATGCGGCTCAGCTTGGCCTCGCCGGCATATTCGGGGACCACGGACACAATGGCCGCGCCGGTGAACGGACCGCCGGTGGCGTTCTCAGTAATGTTGACCGACGCCACCTTGCCAGCGGCGGCGCTGGCCTGCGCCGAAGCCACCGGAATCGGCATCGCCGCAACGTTCACCGTGACCGGCACGGGCGCCGACTGGCCCGCCGCATTCACCAGCGCATAGGCGAACGTGATGGCTCCGGATGACGTTGATACCGGCGTATAGACAATGTCCAGCCCCTGAACCGCGACGGAGCCGCTCGCGGGTGGCGTCACGACCACGACGCCGGTAAATGGACCGTTGGCAGCATTGGCCGCCGCGTGAATTGTCACTGGCGTGTTCGGATTGGTGGCGATGACCACCCCCGGCGCCGTCGGAATGCCCTGCCCTGTGCTCAACGAGAATGTCCTCGCGATACTGAACGGCGCCCCGACGCCCACGCTGCTGTCATTCGCCTGGATCGTGAACGAACTGCTTCCGGATACCGTGGGCGTACCGCTGATGACGCCAGTGCTCGAATTCAGGATCAAGCCCGCCGGCAGCGCTCCTGCCGTGACGGCATAGGTGTACGGTGCCACGCCGCCCGAAGCCGTCAGTGTCTGGCTGTACACCGCGCCGACAGTCGGCGGTGGGAGCATCGCCGGCGAAAGCGACAACGTCGCCGCCGCGACGGCCAGCGTGTAGTTGCGCGATACCGAGAACGGCCCGGAGCCGCCGCTGCTATCCGTCGCGGTGACCGTGAAGCTGAAACTGCCCCCCGCGGTTGGCGTGCCACTCAAAGCGCCCCCCGAAGACAGCGTCATCCCTGCCGGAAGCGAGCCCGCCGTGATCGCAAACGTGTACGGCGCGACGCCGCCAGATGCCGTGATGGTCTGGTTGCTGGCAACGCCCACCGTTGCTCCCGTCAGCGAGGCCGGCGCCACGGCCAGCGTTGCGGCGCCGACCGTCAGCGTGAATGCCTGCGTAGCTGTGAATGTGCCGCCTGCCGTGCTGTCCCGGGCCTGTACCGTGAAATTGAACGTACCGGCGGATGCGGCAGTTCCCGCCAAGGTACCCCCTGCACTGAGCGAAATCCCCGGCGGCAGCGCGCCGCCGACCAGCGAGTATGTGTAGGGGGCATTGCCCCCGCTTGCCGCGATATTTTGACTATAGGCCGATGCCACGCTGGCAGCGCCAAGCGTGGTGGTCGCAAACGTTATCACCGGCGGTGCCACGGTGACGCTATATGCACGGCTGCCGCTGAAACCGTTCCTGTCAGTGGCCGTCACCGTAAAGCTGAATCCGCCCGCCGCCGTGGGCGTGCCAGCGATGGTGCCGTCGGCCATCATCGACAAGCCTGCGGGCAGCGCTCCGCCGGTGATGGCAAACGCATACGGCGCCGCGCCACCCGCACCCACCAGAGTCTGGGAATAGGCGATGCCCGCGGTGGGGTTGGACACCGAGACTGGCCCAACCGTGACGGTCGGCGACGCGATGGTCAGCGAGTAGCTTTGCGTTACCGAAATCGCCCCGCCGGCACCGTTCGAGCTATCCGTTGCCTGGATTGTGAACGTACTGGGTCCCGCGACGGTCGGTGTACCGGACAACAGGCCGGTCGCGGGGTTCAGATTCAGCCCCGCAGGCAGTCCTGTCGCCGAATAGCTGAATGGTGCTGTGCCGCCGGTCATGGTGAAAATCTGACTGTAGGAGGCACCTACGGTGCCCGGCGTCAATGGTCCGGACGCCGGAGCAAGGGTCGCGACGGGAGCCGTCACTGAAATGGTCGCGGTCGCGGTTCCAGACGTTCCACCCCCATTCGACGCGCTGTAGGTAAAGCTGTCTGTCCCGTAGTAGCCGGGCGCAGGCGTATAGCTGATACTCGTTCCGGATGGCGTTGCAGCACCATGACCTGGACCTGACACCACGGCCACCGACGTTGCCGTCCCCCCAATCGACAGCGTCACAGCGTTGTTCGAGCTGTTGGCGGCAACCGTCGACGCCGTGTTGGCGACGGTGGGAGCGGTGACCGAACCGGTGCAGCGAATCGCCACGGGACCGATATGCGTGCCCGTCTGGATATTGAGATTCAGGCCTGAAGCAGTGAGTTGGCTCGCCGTAATGGTCAATGCACGCAGGCCATTTATCTTCGAACTGCTGTAATAGTTGTAGCCATACAGATTGGTCGTGCCCGCATCCTGAACCAAGACATGGTCGGAGGCGAACGGCGGTAGGCTGGCTGGATCTTGACCGTCATCGGTGTAGGACACGGTTAATGTCTCACCGGGTGAGAATGAAGCAGCCGGAAAGGTATTGCTGTAGGAGATCGTATCGAGCGCACTCAGGGTTGAACAGGCCGCCGACACGGCGTGCGCCATGCTTGAGCCAAAGGCCAGTTGCACCGCCAATGTCAGAAACAACCAGACAAAACGCCGGCGAAACGCCAACCTGACCACCATGACTCCGTTGCGCAACGGTATCTCCCGATATCTCACTGTTCAAGTACGGAAACACCGCACCGCCTAGCGGCATATATCGGCAGATCGCACACGAATCTGGATGGCGAATACCCCCCCTCCCACGGAGGGCATCGAAACGCGAGCGCCAAGGGGGCGTCGGCTGGCGCGCACGTTGCCCCTTGACGGCCCGTGACGTCACGGTATAAATCAGCCCCACGCGCTGGATGCGAAGTCCGGCTGCGACGCATCCTCGCATGGCAAGCATTGGCATATGGAACACCTCCCCTCTGGCCCACATATCGACGACACCGAGCGCGCCGCGTTGTATCGCGTGATGGCGCTGCGGCGCGACTGTCGTCATTTCACTCCGGGGCCGCCGCTGCCCGACGATCAACTGGAACGGCTGCTGCAGGCGGCGCATCAGGCGCCATCGGTGGGGCTGATGCAGCCATGGCGGTTCATGCGGCTGAGCACGCCCGGATGGCGCGCGCGCCTGGCGCCGCTGGTGGAAGCGGAGCGCCAGGCCACGGCGCACGCGCTGGGCGAACGTGCCGCGGAATTCCTGCGTCTGAAAGTGGAAGGCATACGCGACAGCGCCGAACTGCTGGCCGTGATTCTTGCCCCAGACGACGGCACCGTCTTCGGTCGGCGCAGCATGCCGCGTGAAATGGCGTGGGCATCGGCCGCCTGCGCGGTACAGAACCTGTGGCTCGCCGCGCGCGCCGAGAACCTGGGTTTGGGCTGGGTATCGATGTTCGATCCCGACGCCTTGGCGCGCGAACTGGGCTTGCCCGACGCTGCCACACCGTTCGGCCTGCTGTGCGTGGGGCCCGTGCCCGCCTTCTACGACGCGCCCATGCTCGAGGAACTGGGCTGGCGCCAGCGGCGCGCGCTGCAGGACATCCTGTGGGATGCGTCGATGCCGATGTCGCTACCCGAGCGCTGACAGCAGCAGATTGCGGGCGAGCAACCAACCGAGCCAGCCCTGATCCTCGATCCCGTACGTGCCGCGCGACTCAGCTCAAGCCGTTTATCGGCATTTATCCTATGTCGATAAATTATCGATTTCAAAAAAAGGACGATAAATGTCCGATAATGCAGATGGCTCTCCGTCGCTTTCTGGCCTTGGGCGACTCGATCAGTTATCGTCGCGCCACAAGCCGTCTGTCCTCGCCCCCAATCCCTTCATACGTCCCTGCCATGCGCACCTTGTACAACGTTCGCCAAGCCCGTCGTTTGTCTCGTCATTGGATCGCCGCCACGCTGTGTTGCGCCTCGTTCTGGGTTGCCGCCGACGCACGCGCACAGCCCGCGCCGGTGGTCTGGCAGATGGCCACTGAGTACCCGGCGACGTCGATGCCCGGCGAGGGACTGACCACGTTTGCGCAGGAAGTCGCCGCCCGCACCCAGGGCGCGATCACTGCACAGCCCACGTTCGACGCCAGCGCCGGCATCAAGTCCGCGCAGATGCCAGCCGCCATTCGCGACGGCAAGCTGCAGGCTGGCGACGCATTCGGCGGCGCGCTGGGCGAAGTCGATCCCATCTTCCTATTGTCGTCGCTGCCGTTCGTGGCCACGTCTGTTGACGGCGCACACCGCCTGGCCGATCTGGCCCGCGCGGACTATGCACGTGCCTTCGCGCAGCAAGGCCAGCAATTGCTGTACATCACGCCGTGGCCGCCCACGGGTTTGTGGTCGCGGCAGCCCGTGGGGTCGCTTGACGATCTGCGCGCGTTGTCGGTGCGCGCCTACGACGAAACGTCGACGCAAGTCATGCGCGCGGCCGGCGCGCGGGCGCAAAACCTGTCGTTCTCCGACGCCATGCCGCGCCTGAAGGATGGATCGGTGAACGCGGTGCTGTCGTCGGGCGATGGCGGTGCGGGCCGCAAGCTGTGGGATTTCCTGCCGAACTTCACGGCGATCGGCTACGCCATGCCGTTGTCGTTCACCACCGTGAACAACGCTGCGTGGCAGGCGTTGTCGCCGGCACAGCGCGACGCCGTGACCGCCGCCGCGAAAGCCACCGAAGACAGGCAGTGGGCGCGACTCGATACGCGCCTGGCCGAAAACACCGCGCGCATGCGCGCCAATGGCGTGGTCATTCAGGATCAGCCCGCGCCGGCCGTGCAGCAGGCGCTACGCCATGCCGGGCTCGACGCCGTGGCGGCCTGGCAAACCCGCGTGGGCGAACGCGGTGCGGTGCTGCTGAAGAATTACCTCGCAGCGGAGGCCGGCGCGCGCTGAATGTTCAGACCGCTGTCGCACAGAAGACCCTATCGGCGCTCCGCCTGACAAGCCGCGCCCATCTGGAGCGATCAGGCCTCCACCAGCCCCAGGAATTGCTGCAACTCCGGCGTCTGCGGCCGAGCGAATACCTCGTCGGGTGCGCCGATCTCATGCACCTTGCCCTGGTGCATGAAGACCACGCGGTCGCACACCTCGCGTGCGAAGCGCATTTCGTGCGTCACCATCAGCAAGGTCATGCCATCGGCAGCCAGGCCGCGCACCACCTGCAGCACTTCGTTCACGAGCTCGGGATCGAGCGCCGAGGTAATCTCGTCGCACAGCAAGGCGGTCGGTTGCATGGCCAGCGCACGCGCGATAGCCACACGTTGCTGTTGCCCGCCGGACAACTGATCCGGATACGCGTCGAACTTGGCGGACAAACCCACCCGCGCCAGGTTTTCCTCGGCCAGTTCACGGGCGCGCGCCTCCGGCACGCCCTTTACCACCATCGGCGACAGCATCACGTTGCGCCCCGCGCTCAGGTGCGGAAACAGGTTGAACTGCTGGAAGATCATGCCCACTTTCAGGCGAAGCGCACGCAGTTGCAGTTCGCTGTCAGCCAGATGGGCACCGGCCACGGTGATCGCACCCGAATCGATGGTTTCCAGTCCGTTGATGCAACGTAGCAACGTGCTTTTGCCCGAACCGCTCTTGCCGATGATGGCAATGACTTCGCCCGGTTCCACGGAAAGGGATACACCCTTCAGGACTTGATTGCTGCCGAACGACTTGCGGACCTCGTCAATGGCGATGAGCGGCATGGAATTTCCTCTCCAGCATTTTGCTGTATTGCGAAAGCGGCCAGCACAGCGCGAAGTACATCAGCGCCACGGCGGCATACACGGTGAACGGTTGGAACGTGGCGTTGACGATCATGGTCCCCGCCTTGGAAAGCTCGGTGAAGCCGATGATCGAAGCCAGTGCAGTGCCCTTGACGACCTGCACGCCAAAACCCACGGTCGGCGCCACTGCGATGCGCAGCGCCTGCGGCAGAATCACGTGGCGCATCTGCTGTACATAGTTCATCGCCAGGCTGCCCGACGCTTCCCACTGGCCACGTGGAATGGCCTCGACGCAGCCGCGCCAGATTTCCGCCAGGAACGCTGCGGTCCACAATGTCAGCGCCAAGCCGGCGGCAAGCCAGGCAGGCACTTCGATGCCGAAGAGTGCCAGCCCGAAGAACGCCAGGAACAACTGCATCAGCAGTGGCGTGCCCTGGAAAATCTCGATATAGGCCCACGTTGCGCGACGTAGCATCGGGCGCTTGCTGGTTCGCATCAGCAGGACCAGCAGCCCCACGATGCCACCGCCCACGAAGGCCACCAGCGACAGCAGCACGGTCCAGCGTGCAGCCAGCAGCAGATTGCGGACGATATCCCACGTTGAGAACTCGATCATCGGACGCTCCGTGCAAAAAGCTGCCGTCCGATGCCGCGCAGCAGTTGCCGCAACACCAGCGCCAGCAGCAGGTAGATCGAGGTACTGACCAGATACACCTCGAAGGCCCGGAAATTGCGCCCCTGGATAAAGTTGGCCGCATAGGTCAGGTCTTGCGCCGCAATCTGCGAGCAGACCGCCGACCCCAGCATCACGATCACGATCTGGCTCGACAGCGCCGGCCAGATCTTCTGCAACGCGGGGCGCAGCACTACGTGACGGAATACCTGGAACGGCGACATGGCCAGACTCGCGCCAGCCTCGAACTGCCCGCGCGGGCTGGCGGCCAGCCCGGCGCGAACGATCTCGGTGCCGTATGCACCCAGGTTGATGATCATGGCCAGCGACGCCGCCAGCATCTCAGGCAGATGCACGCCCAGGCTCGGCAAGCCGAAGAAGATGAAAAACAGCTGGATCAGGAACGGCGTGTTCCTGATCAGCTCCACATAGGCGCTGACCACGGCGCGCAGCCACGCCGGCCCCTGCGTCTTGGCCCAGGCACCGGCAATCGCCACCGCCACGCCCAGCACGCCGCCTGTCAGCGTGAGTTGCGCGGTGACGGCAATGCCCTTGAGCAGCACATCGGTGTAATCAAGCACCGACAGGAAATCGAACTGGTAAGCCATGCTTCAACCCGGTGACGGCGCGGATCAGAGTTGTGCCGGCAGCGGACGCAGCAGCCACTTGATCGACAGCGAGTTCAGCGAACCGTCCTTCTTCGACTCTGCGAGGATCGCATTGACCTTGTCCTGCAGCGCCTTCTCGCCCTTGTTCATGCCGATAAAGCACGGCGAGTTCTTGATCAGGAACTTGGTTTCCGGTGCCTTGGGCGGATGCTTGGCGATCAGCGTCGATGCCACGACATTGCCAGTGGCAATCAGTTGCACCTGGCCAGACAGGAACGCCGAGATCGTGGCGTTGTTGTCTTCGTAGCGCTTGATGGTGGCGCTGGCCGGCGCAATCTTGCTCAGTTCCAGGTCTTCCACGGCACCACGTGTAACACCGACGGTCTTGCCGGCGAGGTCGGCCGCGCTCTTGACCGGCAGATCGGCCGGACCGAACACGCCGTTGAAGAACGGAGCGTAGGCTTCGGAGAAATCGAGCACCTTCTCGCGCTCGGGGTTCTTGCCCATGCTCGAAATCACCAGGTCGACCTTGCGCGTCTGCAGGTATGGCACGCGGTTGGTACTGGTCACCGGCACCAGTTGGAGCTTGACGCCCATCTTCTTCGCCACCAGCGCAGCCACGTCGATATCGAGGCCTTGCGGTGCCATGTCCACGCCAATCGAACCAAATGGCGGGAAATCCTGCGGCACGGCCACGCGCAATACGCCCACCTTGGTGACGTCCGCAAGCGTGTCGGCATGGCTCAGCTTCGGCAAGGCCGTTACGCACAGACCGGCCAGCATGGCGACCATCAGGCCACGACGGGAAAACTTCTTGAGGGCGTTGACATGAAACATCGCGAGTTTCCTTAGCTTCGAGAGGGAGTAGATGGGTTCGGGGACAAATCCCCGGACGGTAGAACGGAGGTTGATATGCGTTGCGGGTCCACTGGCGCCAGTGCGTGGCGCAGGTGCGCGAGCGGATCGATGGGCGGCACGGCGTCGAGGCTCGTGTGGACCTCGCCCAGATGTTCGGCCATCAGGCGTGCGGCCAGCGCGCCATCGCCATTGGCCAGTGCGTTGACGATGTCTTCATGCTGGCTGCATGAGCGTCCGGCATCGACGGCCGATTGATTGCGGCTGGCCACCAGCGTGGTACGCGCGGTCAGGTCACGCAATGTATCGGTGAGCAGGCCATAGCCAAGCGAGGCGCACAGGCACACGTGGAAATCGCCCAGCAGGAAGCTGCGTACGCTGGCGTCGTCGCCATCGAGCGCGGCTTTTTCGCGGGCGATATGCACCTTGAGCGCATGAATCGCCTGAACGCTTGGCGGCCGTTCCGCACTGACTTCGCGCAGCAACCCGGTTTCGATAATGCGGCGCGCATCGAACGCGGCGCGAATGTCATCGGCGCTGGGCTCCACCAGGAACCAGCCGCGCCGCGAGCTGACGGTCACCATGCCACGCGCGGCCAGGCGCATCAGCGCTTCACGCACCAGCGTGCGGCTTACGCCAAATAGCGCGGCAAGTTCCTGCTCGCCCAGGCGCGATCCAGGAAGCAGTTTCTGGCCAAGCATCGCCTCGGTGATGCGATTGGCAATGTCAGCGGGAGATTTGTCGGTGGTTTCGGTCACGGCAACCACTTGAGCAAGTGGTATGCCATGCTTGTATGCAAGAGTTGTCGGCAAAAAGCCGCATTTGACGCGCAAGAATCGGGCATGCACCCCGCCATGACTCCCCAGCGCGGTGCGCGACGCGCGGCCTTGGTGCCGACCCGGGCCGCGCGTCAAATATGAAGCAACCGTGGATCAGGCACGGGTCATATCGATGCCAACGCGATCACGTCGGCCAGATGCCGCCGCTCCGAGACCATTTCCTCGGCCACGATTTCCTCCACGGCACGCAGGCTGGCCTGCACGATCGCCGCGGCATCCACCTCGAAATGGCGCCGCAACGCCGCACGCGAATCGCTGCGGCCGAAGCCGTCGGTACCCAGCGTCACGTAGCGTCGGCCGGCCGGCAGGAAGGCACGCACCAGTTCCGGCAGTGCACGTACATAGTCGGTGGCGGCGATGATCGGCCCAACGCTGCGCTGCAACTGCAGGCCCAGCCAGCTTTGGTCAGCCGGCCCCTTGCCATGGCGCCACAGTTGTTCGCAGTCGGCGCCCTCGCGCGCAAGTTCGATATAGCTGGTGACACTCCATACATCGGCCGCAACCTCGTGCTCCTGCTCAAGCTGCCGGGCGGCCTTGAGTACTTCGCCCATGATGGCGCCGCTGCCGAACAGCTGCACCCGGTGGGCAAAGTCGCCGCCCGGGCGGTGCAGATAGATGCCGCGCACCACGCCTTCATGCGCTTGCCGCGGCAGGCTCGGGTTCTCCACAGCCTCATTGGTCACGGTCAGGTAATAGAACTCGTCGGCCTGCTGTTCGAGCATGCGGCGCATGCCGTGGTCGACAATGACCGCCAGTTCGCCCGCAAACGCGGGATCATAGGCGCGGCAGTTCGGGATCGTGGCCGCAGCAAGATGGCTGCTGCCGTCCTGATGCTGGAGCCCTTCTCCACCGAGCGTGGTGCGTCCCGACGTGGCGCCTACCAGGAAGCCGCGGGCGCGCTGGTCGGCCGCGGCCCAGATCAGGTCGCCCACGCGCTGGAAGCCGAACATGCTGTAGTAGATATAAAACGGCAGCATCGGCAGACCATGCGTGGCATAGCTGGTGGCCGCCGCCGTCCACGACGACAGCGCACCCGCCTCGGTAATCCCCTCCTCCAGGATCTGGCCGTCGCGCGTTTCGCGGTACGACAGCATCGACGCCGAGTCTTCCGGCTGGTAGAGCTGGCCGAATGGCGCATAGATGCCCACCTGCCGGAACAAGCCAGCCATGCCGAACGTGCGTGCCTCGTCGGCCACGATCGGCACAATACGCGGACCCAGCACCGGATCCTTGAGCAGTGCGCCAAGCTGCCGCACCAGTGCCATGGTCGAGCTCATCGCCTTGCCATCGGCATGGAGTGCAAAGGCGGCAGTCGCTTCCAGACCGGGCACCGCCAAGGTGGCGGCGCTGGTACTGCGTACCGGCAGATAGCCGCCCAGTTCGGCGCGCCGCGCCTGCAGGTATTGCATTTCGGGGCTGTCCTCGGGTGGCCGGTAGAACGCCGCATCCATGACCTGCTGGTCAGACAGCGGCAAACTGAAACGGTCGCGGAACGCCATCAGGTCGGCCTGGCTCAGCTTCTTCTGCTGATGGGTGGTCATGCGGCCCTGCGCGATGGTGCCCATTCCGTAGCCCTTCATCGTCATGGCCAGCACCACGGCGGGCCTGCCCTTGCAGCCCGCGGCCTCGGCAAATGCCGCATGAATCTTGACGGGATCATGGCCGCCCCGGCGCAACTGGTCGATCTGCGCATCGGAAAGATGCGCCACCAACGCGCGCAACTCCGGGGTCTTGCTGAAGAAGTGGGCACGGTTGAACGTTCCGTCATTGGCGGACAAGGTCTGGAACTCGCCATCGAGCGTCTGCGCAAACGCACGGCTGATCGCATGGTTGTGGTCGCGCGCCAGCAGTGCGTCCCATTCCGAGCCCCAAAGGCACTTGACCACATGCCAGCCTGCGCCGGCGAACAGCGCCTCCAGTTCGTCGACAATGCGTCCATTGCCGCGCACCGGACCATCGAGCCGCTGCAGATTGCAGTTGATCACGAAGGTGCAATTGTCGAGCTGTTCGCGCGCGGCAAGCGTCAGCGCCGCGACCGATTCTGGCTCGTCCATCTCGCCATCGCCAAAGAAACCCCACACGCGACGTCCGCCGGTTTCGCACAGGCCCCGGTTCTGCAGGTAGCGCATGAAACGCGCCTGATAGATTGCGTTAAGCGGGCCAATGCCCATCGAGCCGGTGGGAAATTGCCAGAAATCCGGCATCAGGTACGGATGTGGATACGAACTCAGTCCGCGCAACCCCTGCGCTTCGGCCACCAGTTCCTGTCGGTAGTGGCACAGCGCCGATTCATCGAGCCGTCCTTCCAGAAACGCGCGCGCATAGACGCCGGGCGCCGAGTGTGGCTGGAAGAAAACCAGGTCGGCACCGTGAGGTGCGGCATTGCCGCGGAAGAAATGCTGGTAGCCCACCTCGAACAGATCCGCAGCCGATGCATAACTGGCGATATGACCGCCGAGCTCGCCATGCGCGCGATTGGCACGTACCACCATGGCCAGCGCGTTCCAGCGCAGGATGGCCGACAGACGCTGCTCGATTGCCAGGTCACCCGGATAGGCGGGCTGGTCTTCCACCGGCACCGTGTTCAGGTATGGTGTGACGTGCGCCGGGCGCCACGGCAAGCGCCGTTCGCGCGCATGGGCCAATAGTGCATCGAGGATTTCGCAGGCACGCTCGCGGCCCCGCTCCGCACCCCACGCCGACAGGACGCCATCGAGCGCCTGGCACCACTCCTGAAGCTCCTGCGGATCTGCCTGGGCGTGTAGCGCGTTGGCGGCTGCACTGACGCGGTCATGCTGTTCCATCGAGTGTCTCCTGCGAGATTCAGGCCGGGTCCAGCCCAGCCAGTTTCAGGCTAGCCGTGGTGTCGCAGCAAAGTGCGCGAGCAAAGTCAGTTGGCCTGAATACCTGACTTCTGTGCAATCGTACGCATGCGCGGCAATTCCCTGTCGATCATGGCACTGACCTGCTCAGCCGGCGCGTATTTGGGTTCCAGTCCATTGGACAGCAGCTTCTGCCGCACGTCTGGATCCTTCATCGCTTGTACCAGTGCACTGTCCAGCCTGGCCCGTACATCGGCAGGCAAGCCACGTGGCGCGGCAATGGCCACCCATGAATCGGCATCGAAGCCGGAATAGCCGGCTTCCGCCACCGTGGGCACCTCGGGCAACAACGAAGCGCGTGTGGCGCCGGTCACCGCAATCGGCTTGATCTTGCCGCTGCGGATATGCGGCAGCGACGCGGCCACGGTGTCGATAGAGAACGGAATCTGCCCACCAATCAGGTCGGCTATGGCCGGTGCGCTGCCCTTGTACGGGATGTGTTGCATCTTCATGCCCGTGGCACTCAGCAGCAGCTCGCCGGCAAAGTGCCCGGTGGTGCCGCTACCAAACGAGCCATAGACATACTTGCCCGGCGCCGCACTGACCGCACTGACCATCTGCGGCAGGTTGTCGACGGGCACCGAGCGATTGGCCACCACGATCAACGGTACACGGGCCACCAGGCCCACCGGTTCGAAGCTCTTCACCGGATCGTACGGCAGGCTGGCATTGATGGCCGGATTGACGGTGAATGTCGATCCCGAACTGATCAGTAGTGTGTAGCCGTCAGCCGTAGCCTTGGCCACGTATCCCGCTCCGACAATCGTGCCGGCTCCGGCGCGGTTCTCGATCACGACCGGCTGGCCCAGCGCATCGCCCATCGATTTGCCGACCAGCCGCCCGATAATGTCTACCGCGCCGCCCGCCGGGAACGGCACCACAAGCACCACGGGCCGCGTCGGGTAGCTCGCGGCGTGGCTATTGGCCGCATGGGCGGCAAGCATGGCCATGGCCGCCAGCGCGCACACGCTGGCCGTTGCCATGATCGTCCGTAGAAACTCCTTCCGTAGCGAGGCAATCATTTGCGTTCCCCTGCGTGAAGCGAAGCGAGACCACCGCACCGGCGGTATGGGCCGGCGCGGACAAGTGCATGACGACAGCGCTGGCGCGCTCAGCCGTTGCGGAACAGGAAGCTGTAGGCGCTCAATGCAGGTGCACCGCCCAGATGGGCGTACAGCACGCGCGAACCGGCCGGGAATTCACCGCGCTGCACCATGTCGATCATGCCGTGCATCGATTTACCTTCGTAGACGGGGTCGGTCATCATGCCTTCGAACTTCGCGCACATGCGGATCGCTTCCATCGTGCCGGCGGACGGCAGCCCATACTCGGGGCCACCGTAACGGGTATCGAGCACCACGTCGGCATCGACGATATCGCGGTCGAGTTCGACCAGGCCGGCCGTATGCTTGGCGATACGCAGGATCTGTGCGCGCGTTTGCTCGGGCTTGGCCGATGCGTCGATACCGATCACCCGATCGGCGCGGCCATCCTCCGCAAAACCCACCACCATGCCCGCCTGTGTACTGCCCGTTACCGAGCACACCACGATGTAGTCGAACTTGAACCCGAGTTCGGCTTCCTGCGCACGGACTTCCTCGGCAAAGCCGACAAAGCCCAGGCCGCCCAACGGATGCTCCGAGCAACCGGCCGGGATCGGATACGGCTTGCCGCCCTCTTTGCGCACACTTTCCATGGCATCTTCCCAGCTCTTGCGAATACCGATATCGAAGCCATCGGCCACCAGCCTCACGTCGGCACCCATCATGCGCGACAGCTGGATATTGCCCACGCGGTCATATACGGCATCGGCATAGTTCACCCAGTTCTCCTGCACCAGTACGCACTTCAGTCCAAGGTGCGCCGCCACGGCTGCTACCTGGCGTGTCTGGTTCGACTGGATGCCGCCGATCGACACCAGCGTGTCGCATCCCTGCGCCAGCGCGTCGGGAATCAGGTATTCGAGCTTGCGGGTTTTGTTGCCGCCAAACGCCAGGCCGCTATTGCAGTCTTCGCGCTTGGCATACAGCTCCACTTTGTCGCCGAGGTGCGCCGACAGGCGTTTCAGAGGCTGGATCGGGGTAGGTCCGAACGTCAGGGAATGGCGAGCGAAACGCTTGAGATTCATGGTGGCAACTCCAGGTTGAGGGGCGGTATCCCGTCATCGATGTGCGCGCAGTAGCGCTTGTCTCGCCAGCGGCAAATCAATGTTGCGATGGGTGCCATCCTAAGAAAAAACTCACGAAACGTGCTTGCAAAAAACTTTCGTTTTGAACACTATTAAAAGGAGAAACAAGCTTTATAAAATCAAAAATTCTTTCTAAAACCGCATGAAAGAAACAAAATTTCGCACCAAATCCGGCCTCGATGCACCACCGCATGCACCATCTTCGGCACCCTCGAATACGGTGACTTCGCCGCACATCGAGGCCCTTGATCGTGCGGACAAAGCCATCCTGCGCGCGCTGCAACAGGACGCATCGATATCCAATGTGGCGCTGGCGGCCAAGGTCAATCTGAGCCCGCCCGCGTGTCTGCGGCGCGTGGAACGTCTGAAGGAAATGGGACTGATCCGCGGCATCGTGGCACTTTTGAATCCCAGTGCGCTCGATGCGGGAATGCTGGTGATGATCGGCGTGGTACTGGACCGCTCCACGCCGGAGTCTTTCGCGCAGTTCGAGACCGCTGCCCAGCAGGTCTCGGGCTGCATGGAATGCCACGTGGTGACTGGCGAGTTCGACTACTTCATGCTGGTGCGCACCAAAGACAGCGACAGCTTCAACCGGCTCCATGCGGAGCAACTGCTCTATCTGCCGGGCGTGCGGCAGATCCGCTCGTTCATGGTGCTCAAGCAGGTGTTGTCGACCACGCAGTTCCCGATCTGAATTACGGTGGTTGCCATGATTCGGGAGACTGCACGCACGTCCAATATCGAGCTCGCGGCCCAATGAGACTTAGCGACGAATCGCGCAAGAATGTGCCCACCGGTCTCGAATGAGGTGCGCCAGGCCAAAACCATATCGGCATCTACGGCACCGGCAAGCGACGGTGCCGCTTACAGCTCACTTCTATTCGCTAAGCCATTCCTTCACCGACTGGACCACCACGTTTGTGGAAATACCATAGCGGTCATGGAGCGTCGGCAGCGCGCCGGCATCCAGATACTCGTCGGGCAGAGCCACTTGCCTGAAGGGCACATGTACACCCTCACGCAGCAATGTGACGGCCACCGCCTCTCCAAGTCCCCCAATGACCGTGTGGTTCTCTGCCACGATCACCAATCGGCCCGACTTTCGCGCTTCACGCACGATGGTTTCCGTATCGAGCGGCTTGATTGTGGGGACATGCAGCACGGCCACGCCAACACGATCCGCTTCCAGCTCCTTGGCCACTTCCAAAGCGCGCATCGTCATGATTCCGGACGATATGATCAATACGTCGGCACCGTCCCGAAGCAGCTTCGCCTTGCCGAGTTCGAACTTGTAGTCATACTCGTCCAGGACCGCAGGCACGTTGCCGCGCAGGAGACGGGCATAGACCGGGCCGTTGTGTTCGGCAATGGCTGGAACCATCTGCTCGATGTCGATGGCGTCGCACGGATCGATGACCGTCATGTTGGGCATGGCTCGCATCAGCGCCAGGTCCTCCGCTGCCTGGTGGCTGGGGCCATATCCTGTCGTCAGCCCGGGTAACGCGCAGACAATTTTGACATTCAGGTTGTCCTCGGCAATCGTCTGATGCATGAAGTCGTAGGCGCGACGCGTTGCAAACACTGCGTAGGTCGTCACGAAGGGAACTGCGCCTTCATGCGCAAAGCCTGCAGCCGCTCCCATCAACAGTTGCTCCGCCATACCCATTTGATAGTAACGATCAGGATAGGCCTTCGCAAAAATATGGAGGTCCGTGTATTTGCCCAGGTCAGCCGTCATGCCGATGATGTCCTGCCGTTCGGCCGCCAGTGCTGTCAAAGCGTGACCGAATGGCGCCGACCGCGTCGTCTGCCCTTCTCCCGCGATCGACGCAATCATGGCCGAGGTCTTCAGGCGGGGCTTGCCCGATTGAATGTTGTTGCTCATGCTTTTCTCCCATCTTCGAGGGCCTGCAGGGCCAGTTGCCATTCGTGGGCGTCTACCCGAATGAAGTGATTCTTTTCGCGTTGCTCAAGGAACGGCACACCGCAGCCCATCCGCGTGTCGCAGACGATCATTCGCGGCTGCGCTTCTTTATGCGCGCGGGCGTTGTCGAAGGCCGTAGCTACCGCATCGATGTCGTTGCCGTCCACACGCTGCACATACCACCCGAAAGCCTCCAGTTTCGGCACCAGCGGCTCGAACGACAGAATCTGCGTCGACGGCCCGTCAGCCTGTTGGTTGTTCACGTCAACCATGGCGATCAGGTTGTCCAGCTTCCAGTGGCTGGCGGAAAGGATGCCTTCCCAGATCGATCCTTCGTCCAGTTCTCCATCCGAAAACAGGGTGTAGACGATCGCGTCCGAGTTCTTGCGCTTCAGACCCAGGCAACGGCCGACGGCAATCGTGAGGCCTTGGCCGAGCGACCCCCCGGACATCTCCATGCCCGGCGTGTAGCTAGCCATGCCCGACATGGGCAAGCGGCTGTCATCGCTCCCGTAGGTTTCAAGCTCTTCGGCAGGCAGGATGCCCGCCTCGAGCAGCGCGGCGTATAGCGCGATCGCGTAGTGTCCATTGGAAAGCAGGAAGCGATCCCGACCCTCCCATTGAGGATCTTCCGGACGGTACTTCATGGCACCGAAGTAGGCGACGGCAAGCACGTCCGCGATATCGAGCGCCTGGCCTACATAGCCTTGCCCCTGGACTTCGCCCATCAAGATGGCGTTGCGCCGGATACGATAGGCGCGCTCTGCCAGCGAGACAGGCGCCTCGAGATTTGTACGACTCATGATTGACTCCGTTAAATGGTGGCTGGCTTAGCGATTCACAGCTTTCGCCGGTACCAGGAATACGAGCAGCGCGCCGAATACGACCGTCGCCGAGATAAAGATCAGGCCCGCAGTTGACTTGCCAGTGAAGTCGTTGAGCCAGCCCACGATGGCGGGTGAGAAAAAGCCCGCGAGGTTCGCCACGCAATTCACCGCGGCGATACCGGCTGCTGCGGACATACCGCCCAGCACGGCGGTGGGAAGCGCCCAGAACTGCGAAGACGAAGTCATGATTCCCGCAGCGGCAATGCAGAGGCAAATGATGGCTGCGGTGACACTGCCGAGCATTGGCAGCGTGGCGAAGCCAATCGCCGCCACCAGCATCGGGATTGCCAGGTGAAGACGGCGCTCCCGCCGACGGTCGGCCGACAGGCCAATCAGCGGCAGCGCAACGATGGCGCACAGATACGGTACGGCGGTGAGGATGCCAACCCACAGCGGATCCGCAACACCAGTCTTCCGGATGATGGTCGGGAGCCAGAACGTCAAACCATACTGGCCCAGCACCACGCAGAAGTAGATCGCTGCCATCAACCAGAGCCGTCGATCCGCCATAAAGGCACGAATCGAAATGTGCTGTACCTTCATTGCATTGTCGCCCTCGACATTGCGTTGAAGCAGCGCCTTTTCTTGGACCGTAAGCCACTTGGCGCCCTGAATGCCATTGTCGAGATAAAACAGAATGGCAATGCCGAGAACCAGCGATGGAAATGCCTCGATCAGGAATAACCACTTCCAACCCGCCAGATCATGCGCACCATGGAAGGCATGCATGATCCATCCCGACAGCGGACCGCCAACGATGCCGGCCAAAGGGATCGCCATGAAGAACATCGAGAGCGCTTTGGCGCGCCGCTCCGAGGGAAACCAGTACGTAAGGTAGAGGATGACCCCAGGCGCAAAGCCAGCCTCAGCAACACCGAGCAAGAAACGTAGTACATAAAACTGCGTTGGCGTGCTGACGAACGCGAAGCCTGCGGAGATGGCGGCCCACGTCAACATAATGCGTGCCAGCCAGTTGCGTGCGCCAACCTTGTGCAGGATGACGTTGCTCGGTACTTCGAAGATGAAGTAGCCCAGGAAGAAAATGCCGGCGCCGAGACCGTAGATGGTTTCGCTGAACTGTAGATCGTTCAGCATCTGTAGCTTGGCAAAGCCCACATTGACGCGATCGAGGTACGCTCCCAGGTAGCACAGCATCAGGAACGGAATCAGCCGACGCATCACCTTGCCATAGGTCCGAGACTCGAACGTGGCTTCGTCGGCGCGTGTTGTCACCACGCCGGCCCCGAGGGGCGACGCTGCATATTTGGTCTTCATGGAATGTCTCCTGCCGGTGCCCCGAGTGGTCCCGGGTGCTTTGACATGGTGGGGAGGCGGCCCTCGGGCCGCTATCAGTGAATCAGCATGCCGCCGTTCACATCCAGCGTGATGCCAGTGAGATATGTGGATAGATCGCTTACCAGGAACAGGCAAGCGTTGGCTACGTCGGCGGCATCGCCTAGCCGTCCAAGCGGAATACCCTTAATAATGTCGGCGCGCATTTCGGGAGTCAGCTTGTCGCCGGTGATGTCGGTTTGAATCAGACCAGGCGTGACCGAGTTCACGCGAATGCGATCGCCGCCAAATTCGCGGGCCATGGCTTTAGCCAGCCCGAGAACGCCGGCTTTCGCGGCGCTATAGTGTGGGCCGCCAAAGATGCCACCGCCGCGTTGCGCGGAAACCGATGACATGCAGACAATGCTCCCGCCCTTCTGCTCCTTCATTTGCGGCAGTACCGCCTGCGACATGTAAAGCGTGCCGCGGAGGTTCACGTCGACAACCGCATCGAAATTGGCGGCACCGATATCAAGTGTGCGGATAGGCTGCGTAATGCCGGCATTGTTGATAAGCGCGTCAATGCGGCCATAGCGTGCGATGGTGGCCTGCACGGCGGCGTCGCATGAAGCCTTGTCCGTGACATCGCAGCGCAGTCCCAAATGAACCTCACCCAGTTCGGCGGCCGCCGCCTGAGCGGCGTCGAGCTGCAGGTCAAGGATGACGACCTTTGCGCCTTGTTTCGCCAGCGCCCGGGCAGTCGCTTTGCCGATACCACGAGGCGAAGCTGCGCCCGTGACGATAACTACTTTGTTCTCGACCAGCATCTCATGTCTCCTTGCTTATGCGTGGTGTGTTGATGGGTCGAGTTTTGTCTCTGAAGCGCTTCCAATCAATGCATTCGATTTCAACTATTGCTGAGAAATTTTCAGTTATCGAGGGTTGTCCAGATGAGGGAAAACCCTCACTAGTCAGCGCCCTCCTGGCGCCGGTTGACCTCCCGATCAAGCCAGGTCAGGAAGCGCTGAATCCGTGGCAAGTCGGCATTTTGGGCTGGATAGACCACGTGATGGCTAACAACTTCCACTGCGTATTGCTCTTCGAACACGGGAACCAACGTCCCCTTTTGAAGCATCACCGACGCCAGCAGTGAGCTCTCAAGCGCAACGCCAAGACCCAGCGCAGCCGTTTCAAGTGACATGTACGAACGGTCGAAGGCGAAGTCGAAGTTCTTATGCATCGCGGGCACGCCGAACCGCGCAAACCACTGCTCCCACCGAATCAGGGGAGTTTCGGAGTTGATCAGCCGGCGTTGCACGAGGTCGGCGGGCTTTTGCACCGGATTCTTTCTCAGGTACTCGGGCGAGGCGAGCGGAAGAATCCGTTCATGGCGAAGCGTTTTGACCTCGAGGTCTCGCCAGTGCGCGTGGCCGTGCCGTACATCCACGTCATAGAAACCAGCGGTGAACGACACATCCTCATAGGAGCACGACAAGTTGATCTGTATATCGCCGTTGTCAGCCTGAAAAGACTCCAATCGCGGAAGCAACCACATCAGTCCGAAACTTGGGCTGGTGTGAACGCGCAGGATGTCGATGGCTGCAGGTGTGGAAGCGCGCTCGGTTGCCCTATTGAGTTCTGCGAGAGCTCCGGTGATGTCCCGCAAATACTGCTCGCCCACCGGCGTGAGTACCAGACCTCGGCCTTGGCGAAAGAACAGCGGCTGGCCAATAGCGTCCTCCAGATTGGCCAGTTGATGGCTGACCGCTGAAGCAGTCAAACCCAATTCTTCTGCTGCCTTACTGACGCTTCGGTTGCGCGAAACGCTCTCAAAGGCAACGATGCTCTTCATTGGCGGGATGCGCATTGAGTTCCTTAGTAACGAGCTCTTCGGCCATTATCGCGCATCCATGCGTCCATCTTGGAAGGGGCGCCGGCGAGGTCAACCGCTCTGCGCCAGTGACTGATAGACGTCGCGTAGGCGCCGTTGACATCGCCCGACTGAACGCCGGCGGTGGCGCCAGCGTGCACCGCCCCAGCTAACAGTTCGCCACCCCGGGACGGGCAAAACCCTCTTGGGAGTGCCATCCGCACAGGCCCCACCAGGCGATTCTTGACATTACGTGCATATGCTCCTATTCTTGCCTCAATAGAGCATATGCTCTCATTTCAAAAAACGGAGCGAAACAATGAACCAACCTGACATTCTTGTAAGCGGCGCAACCGGACGCACTGGAGGCGCAGCCATCGACGAACTGCTCGCGCTCGGCAGACGCGTGCGGGCCTACGTCCGCACGGACGACGATCGCGCTGCCGCCTTGAGGCAGCGTGGAGTGGATATCGCTGTTGGCGATTTCACAAGTATTGACGCGATCCGCGCGGCGATGGAGGGCATCCGTTCGGCGTATTTCCTTCATCCGATCTCGCCAGGGATCATCAGCGCTGCCGCCTACTTCGCGCAGGCTGCGAAGGAAGCGGGCGTCGCGGCGATCGTCAACATGTCACAGATTTCTGCGCGCCGGGAGTCGGCAAGCCACGCCGCTCAGGATCACTGGATTTCCGAGCGTGTTTTCGATTGGTCGGGCGTTCCGACTACGCACCTGCGTCCCACTTTTTTCGCCGATTGGCTGGTCTACCCGCATTTTGCGAAGGAGATCTGGGCCAAGAAAAGAATTGAGTTCCCGTTTGGCCACGGCAGTCATGCGCCGATTGCTAGTGACGATCAGGGCCGAGTGATCGCCCATGTGCTGGCAGCGCCTGAGGCCCACGCAGGAAAAACCTACACGCTCCATGGCCCCGTCGAGATGGACCACACGGAAATCGCAGCAGCGATGAGCGAAGTACTTGGCGCTCGCATCGAATACACACCGACTTCGATCGAAGAGTTTCAGTACAAGATGGAGAACCTCTACAAATTCCCGCCGTTCCTCACCCAGCATTTGGTGGAAGTGGCGCAAAACTACCAAGAAGGAATTTTCTCCGGCACCAACGACGTTGTTGCGAGGATCACCGGTAAGCCACCGCTCTCGGTCCAACAGTACGTTGCACAGAATCGCGCTGTTTTTGCATGAACGTTGTCCTGCAACGATTGGAGATGAACGTGTCCGATTCACGGAATGAACGTCACCCATTTCTGGATGATTTGACGGCAGACGCGGAGCTAGCAAGTTCCGTGTTGCGTGATCGCGTTGTAGGACGCGATGACATCAGGCTCCTGATCAATGCTGTTGGAGCTCTCTACGGCTCCCAGACGCCAACGTTCCTTGAAACCAGCGACGTGCGGCTGGTGCTCGAATACGAGGCTGTTCTGACAAGCGGTGAAAAGCTGAGCGCAACCGTCATTGCCGACCGAAATGCCGATGGATCGGTGCCACGAGTCAGCGTACGAATGTCCCCGCTCGGTGCTGTCCTAAGCATCGCTACCCATCTGCGGGAAATGTTCTCGGAGCAATTTCCAGAAGAGATTTTTCTTTGATACCACGGGCGCGTTGGGGGCCAAGATATTCGCCTCCGATGGCTCGCACCAATCAAAAGGAGTTGTCATGGAAGTGAAAAACGCAACTGTCTTCATCACCGGCGCCAGCCGTGGCCTTGGCTTGGAGTTCGCTCGCGAGGCGGTTCGTCGCGGGGCGAAGAAAGTTTACGCTGGCATGCGCAACATCACCGGATTCAATGAGCCAGGTATCTCGCCGATCCAGATTGACGTCACAGATAGAGCATCGATCGCCGCAGCAGCGAAAGTCGCCGCCGACACCACGCTTCTGATCAACAACGCCGGCATTGCCGCGCTGATAGAAGGGCCTCTTGCTGTCGACACAGAAACCCAGTCCCAGCAGATGTTCGACACTAACTACTATGGCGTCGTGCGTGTCTCCCAAGCCTTCGAAGGGGTACTAACAACCAAATCACATGCGGCCATCATCAACGTCCTTTCCGACATTGTGTGGCTGCCGCGCCCCTATCTGACGCCGTATGCCGCGTCAAAGGCAGCGGCGTGGAGCTTCACGAACCAGCTTCGCTTTCACCTGAAAGAGCGTAACATCCACGTGCTCGGCCTTCACGTCGGCTTCGTCGATACAGACTTGACCAAGGGCATTGATGTACCCAAGGCGAGTCCGAATGATGTTGTTCGAAAGACCTACGACGCTCTAGCCGCCGGCAAGAGCGAAGTCATGGCTGACAAAGGCACTGCAGTCCTGAAGAGCACCCTCGCGGCCGAAGTGCCTGGGTATATCGTACCGCCGGACGGCGTGTAGACCGTCCCATGACGATTGCCGTGTGCACGCGTATCGTCCGTCGGCCGAGCCGAGTATCCGAGTGCCCCGGAGCCCGGCTCGGTGCAAGCTGCATCTAAACTGAATGCATGACTAGCCCAAATAGATAAGGAGTGGAACCGCGATGTCGGTGTTTGACCAGCCGCTTGGAATCGATCAGTGCAATTGCTTCGCCGCCAGGAAGGCAAGCAGGCAGATCTCGCGACTCTACGATAGCCATCTCGAACCGGTGGGTCTGCGCATTACACAATTTCTGACGCTTGCGGCACTGGACGAGGTGGGAAGTGCCCCGGTCAACGCGCTGGCCGAGAGGCTCGATATTGAGCGGACGGCGATGGGAAAGATGGTTGGCTTTCTCGAACGCGATGGCTTCGTGAAAATCAAGCCGTCGCCAACTGACGGCCGAATCCGACTGATCGAACTCACCAAAGACGGGCGACGGCTGCACGAACGAGCAGCCCCGCTCTGGCGAGCCGCACAACGCGAGTTCGAGGAACTAAACGGCGTAGAAAATGCGACCGCACTGCGTGAAGGGCTAAAAGCAATGGTCGTAGGCGATGTAAAGGAACACGCGGCCGGCGATTAAAATACGCGGGCAAGTAGTGGATACCGCCATGGCGTAACGTCATCCGCCATGTCAGCCAGGAAATGAATCAGTGCTGGCCCGCGGCTTTCGGACGAGCGCAGCAGCGCTTGGCATCGATGGGACGGTTGCGGCAGGCAGCCAACCCTGGCGTGCTCTTGCATAGCAGGCTGTTGACGGGCCACGCATACGTGAACTGCTGCTCGATCATGCAAAGCTGCGCGCCAGCGATGTCGTTGAGCAGCATCGAATCGGTCGGCTCGATGACGGTGTTGTAGCCGCACGCCATCATCGCGTGCTTGACGCCTTCGACATCGGTCCCTGGGCGAGTCCAGTACGTATAGGCGGGCGGCCGCGCTGGCCGGCTTGCCAGCCGCGCCGGATCGAAATCGGGATCGGTTCCAAAGGTCTTGCCGCGCGGCACCCGGGCGCAGGCCGTCCGCTCCGGAAAGTCGGCGCAGGCAATGCGCCGCCCTTTGTACAAGAAGCCGTTGTCGATCATGCACAGTTCGGCGCCGGCATAGTCATTGCCGGTCATGTTGACGCCATCATTGCTCGTAGCGCTGGCAAAGCCGCAATCGCGCATGGCGGCGCGTACGCCATCCTCAGTCACTCCCTTCTTTTCCCACATCGTGTACGCCGGCGGGTTCGGTTGAAAAGGCCGCCCGGTGCACGCGCCCAGCGCAAACAACGCGGCGGCCAGCGCGGCTGTTCGCATTGGCTTCACGACGCATTGCGTCAGGTTGGCTCCAGGCATGGTGTCGACTATCGGTCTCGGATGCGGAATTCTAAGCGATGGCCACTTGCCATCCGTTCGCGCCAATATGTGCCGCACTTTTCTCGGCCAGAAACGGTCATTTCCGTTCAGCGCCGCGAATGAGGTCTGGAATCGTGATGCTTAGCCCCCGCTCATGCGCCACGCCCTTGCATGATCTCCTTGGCGATCGTGTTGCGCTGGATTTCGCTGGTGCCGGTCACGATCCGATAAAGCCGGAGGCGTCGGAAGATGAACTCGACCGGATGGTTCTTCGTGACCCCCACGTTGCCGTGAATCTGCACAGCCTTGTCGGCAATCTGGAAACAGGCTTCGGAGACGAATAGCTTGCACATCGACGCTTCCATGCGGACATCGATGCCTGCGTCGGCCTTGCGTGCGGCGGCCAACACCATGCTTTCGCAAGCGAACAGGCTGGAGGCCATGTCGGCAAGCATGTGCTGAATCGCCTGAAAGCGGATGATCGCCCCGCCGAACTGGCGGCGCGTGTTGGCGTAGGCAATGGACAGGCGCAGCGCCTGGCGGGCCAATCCAATCATGGTCGGGCAGTGGAGCAGTCGATTCAGGCTGATGCGGTTCATCGCCAGCCGGAAGCCGTTGCCTTCTCCGCCGATGCAGTTGCGGCGCGGTACGCGGACGTGATCCAGGATGATGTCGGCATCCACGTACTGTCCCGTGATGGGCACGCAGGCGGTATCGAGCGTAACGCCCGGACTATCGAGATCGATGAAGATAGCGGAAATGCCTTCATTGCCTTTGTCGGGATCCGTCACGCACATGGTGAGGGCGTAGTCCGCGAATACCGAGGCAGTGATGAAGTGCTTTCGGCCCGTGACGATGTAATCGTCGCCGTCGACGACTGCGCGTGTCTGGATGCTCGCGGCGTCCGACCCCGAATTCGGTTCCGTCATGGCAAAGCAGGCGCCACGCTCGCCGGCGATCACGGGGTCGATAAAGCGCTTCCGCTGGTAAGGCGTGGCAAACCGGACGAGATTGCCCACGCGCGAAGGTCCGCCCCAGTCTCCCAGCACATGCGGAAACAGGACGGCCCCCGATGCGGCCACATCATCCTTGAGCTGGCACATTGCCTCCACAGAAAGGCCCTGGCCGCCTAATTCGACGGGCAACTGGGCTCCGTAAAGCCCCAGCTCCCGGCTGCGCCGCCAGATGGAACGGATCAGTTCGCGCGAGATCCGGTCTTCGTAACCGATGTTCTGCTCCCGCTCCCATGGAAGCAATTCGTCCTCCAGGTAGCGATGCAGCACGGCACGCAGCTCGCCAGGGTTGGCAGCAAGTTCTGGCATTTTTGACTCCTCTTCCGATCCTGACAGTGTTGACCGGGCAGCATTCCTCCCCCATGATCGGAACGTCAGTTTCGATAACGCGGCGGAATCAGATGAGGCTTGAGGATCTGAATTATTTTCTGGAAGTGGCACAGGCAGGCCACGTGGGACGCGCTTCGGAGAAGCTCGGCCAGAGTCAACCGGCGCTAACCAAGGGGGTGCAACGCCTGGAGCAGGAACTGGGAATACAGCTCTTCGAACGCAATGCCAAAGGCATGACCCTGACGTCCGCCGGGTCGGTATTCTTTGAACGCGTGCTGCAGGTGAGGTCCTCGCTCGACGATGCCATCAAGGAAGCCAACGACCTGCACCTTGGCAAGATCGGCCTGGTTCGCGTAGGCGTACCCGCTTCGATCCTGAGCATGTTTTTCTCGGAAGCCTGCACCGAACTCATCAAGCAGCGGCCTGCCGCCCATATCCAGATCTCCATCGGCCTCAACGATTCGCTCTACTCGTCGCTCCGCCTCGGCGACCTCGATCTGTGCATCGCGGCCCTGGCGCGCAAAGGCGATCCGGAATTCGAGCAGATCCCGTTGTTCGACGACGAACTCGTGGTGATTGCGCGGGATCGCCATCCGTTGTTGGACCGGCGCTCGCTGAGGCTTGCCGACCTGTGCGACTACTCGTGGCTACTGCCCAATACCAACGTAGTGGCGCGCCGACTGGTTGAGGCGCGCTTCGCCGAGGCTGGCCTGCCTGCCCCAAACGTGGCCGTGGAAACCAACTCGTCAGCGGCGGCCCTTCTGTCCGTCATCCATAGCAGCGATCTGCTGACGGTGCTCGGGCGGCGCACGGTTGCGCAGACGCAGGGGCTGGCCATCCTGGAGATCGCTTCCGCGCGTTGGCAACGGTCCATCGGCGTGCTACGCCGCAAGGACGCCTACCAGTCGCCGCTGGCCGAGCGCCTGATCCAGATCCTGCTGGAACGTTCACAGGTCTATCGCGATACCTGAAGTTGCCACGCACAAACCCGCCTCACCCTGCGCCCTGCCGATTCCGTGGCGTTATCGGCAAAGCGCGCACCGCTATCGGCATGCACTGCGCCACTGCCTAGACTGGTCGCCCCATCCATCCATCGGAAAACATCATGAATCTGGGGCGATTCGTCGCGCGCAGCGCACAGTACTGGCCCGACCGGCCGGCCATTCTCTTTGCCGACCGCCATATCACTTTTGCCGAACTCGACACCCGTTCCAGCCGGCTGGCCAACGCGCTCCTGGGCCTGGGCCTGCAAAAAGGAGACCGCGTAGCCATCCAATCCTGGAATCTGCCGGAGTTGATAGAGCTCGAGGTCGCGCTGTACAAGAGCGGGCTAGTCAAGGTTGCGCTCAACGCGCGGCTCTCCGATGACGAAGTGCTGGAAACACTGCGCAATGCGGAGCCCGCCGTGCTGATCAGCGGTCCGGCCCACGCCGAGCGCCTGCATGCCTTGGCCGATGCCGTGCCGTCCGTGCGCCGCCGTGTGCTGTTTGGTGGCACGGATCCGCGCTTTGTGAGCTATGAACAGATGCTCTCGCAAGCTTCTGATGCCAATCCCGACGTGGAACTGGCCGATGTCGATCTGGCCGTGCTTCACTACACGTCCGGCTCCACCGGCAAGCTCAAAGCAGCCATGCAAACCATGGGCAACCGCATGGCATCGCTGCGCAAGGTGCTGACCGGACGCATGCGCGTCAACCCCGGCGACGTGCTGGCGCTGGCGGGCCCCATTACCCACGCCAGCGGCATGTTCATCCAGCCGTTCCTGTCCCAGGGCGGCACCATCCTGCTGCACGAACGGTTCGATCCCGAAGCCTTCCTCGCGTCAGTGGCGATGCATCGTGTCACGCATACCTTCGTTGTGCCCACGATGATCAACATGCTGCTGGCAGTGCCGGATCGCACGCGATTCGATCTTTCCACGCTGCGCTCGATGACCTACGGTTCCGCTCCGATGGCCCCGGCACGCATCGTCGAGGCCTGGCGCGCGTTCGGGCCGATCCTGTCGCAAGGCTATGGAGCAGGCGAGACGACTGGCGGACTGGTTGCACTGACTATCGACGATCATCGCGAGGCCATCGAGCAAGGCAATCCCGAGCGACTGGCTTCGTGTGGGCGTCCGTTCAGCGAGGCGCGCGTATGCCTGGTTGACGATGCCGGCCAGCAGGTACCGGCCGGCGAGATCGGCGAAATCGTCATCGCGGGCCCGGACGTGTTTGCCGGCTACTGGCGCGAACCCGAACTGACCGCCGCCGCGTTGCGCAACGGCTGGCTCCATACCGGCGACCTTGCGCGCGCCGACGACCGGGGCTACCTGTATATCGTCGACCGCAAGAAGGACATGATCATCTCGGGTGGTTTCAACGTCTATCCCGCGGAGATAGAAACCGTGCTGTATCAACACCCCGCCGTCTTCGAAGCCTGCGTGGTGGGCGTGCCCGACCCGGTTTGGGGCGAAAGTGTCAAGGCGGTAGTGGTACTGCGCGATGGCGTCAGCGCGCAGGCCGACGACCTGATCCAGCACTGCGCCGAACGGCTGGCCGACTTCAAGAAGCCGAGGTCTGTCGACGTGGTGGCCGAGCTGCCGAAGAACGCAAATGGCAAGCTGTCGCGCAAGGCGGTACGGGAACTATTCTGGAAAGACCAGGTTCGGCGCGTAGCCTGAGTCCTCTTGTGGAATCCGCAATGACAAAGACCCCGCGCGAGCGGGGTCTCTTCGTTGGCAGGCGTACGTATTCAGCCCATCAGCGTTTCGGCGATCTCGCGATGCAGGCGCGCATAGGGCACCTCGAACGGATGCGGTGACTGGCCCGGTGCCGCGCCGAAGTGCGCGATCACGACATCGGCCACTGGCGATACATAGAGGCGCTGTCCGTACCGGCCTTGCGCCGAAATACCCTGCAAGCGGTCGTGCGACAGATAGAAGTAGTTGCGATAGGAGCCGCCCGGGTAGGCCGCAGCAAAGCGGCTCTCCGCGAACAGCGCTTTGTCGCCGCCAGCGCGGATATCGGCCAGCACGGCCTCAGGGATGATGCGCCGGCCGTTGAAGAAGCCATTGCCGCGGAGGGTTTCTCCAAAGCGCGCCAGATCGCGCAGCGTCAGGCTCAGGCCGCCGGACGAAAACTCGGCACCCGTCTTGTCGACCGAGTAAAACCCATCGCGTTCGGTCGACATCGGCTGGAACAGGTACGTCGACATCAGGTCAGCGATCGATCTGCCGGTGACCCGTCGCAGCACCCAGGCCAGCGCCTCGGGCTGGCCGTTGTCGTAGTACAGCCGCTCGCCATGCCGCCCGGCAACCGGCTTCTTGAGCACGAAGTCGTAGAAATCGGTCGGGGATTCGGGCCGGCGCGGCAGCAATCCAAGCACTTCGAACACGCCACCGTCCTGGGCACCCAGCGCGGAGGGCCGGTCTCCCAGATCCGGCCGCACGATACCCGCCTGCATGTCCAGCAACTGCTGGAGCGTGGCGCCGCCCATCGCCGTGCCGCACATTTCGGGCACGTAGCTTTCCGCCGTGGCCGTCAGGTCCAGCTTGCCCTCATGCGCGAGGATGCCGGCGACAATGCCCAGGTAGGACTTGCTGATCGACGCGCTGCCGTGCCGCAGATGGGGCGCCATGCCGTGCAGGTAGCGCTCGAACACCACCTTGCCGCGATGGAGCACCATGAAGGCGTCGATCTCCAAAGCGCCGAGCACTTGATTGAGTTCCATCTCCGATCCGTCAGGCCCCGTAACCACCGTCGCACCATCGAGTGCATCGCCCGGCGGCAACGCAGAAGGCGCAGCGTCGCCGCGCCAGATGTCGACGGTCGGCACCGACAGCGAACGATGGATCAGCGACCAGCGCAGCCACGGCAGCTTGAACCAGTTTGTTGGCCCGACGCGTGTTTCCGGGGCTGGCGGAAATCCGGCCATGACCTGCTCTTCGGGCACGGCATCGGTATGGGCCTGCAATGTCGTGACTTGTCCGTTCACTTGTGCGCTCATGTCTCTCAATCTCCAAATACACCCGAACGGCGCACGAGGTCGCCCCACGCGGCAACTTCGCTCTGAAGCTGCTGTTGCAGCTCGGCCGGTGTCAGCGGCTTCCAGCCGGACCACACCTCGTCGCGCTTGCGCGCCCACTCCGGCGTGGCATTGATCTTGTTGATCGACCGGTTCAGCGACGCGACGATGTCCGTCGGCGTGCCGGTCTTGGCCATGAACGCCGTCCAGCCGGTGCGCTCATAACCGTTGAAGCCGAGTTCGCGGAAGGTCGGGACATCGGGCAGATACTGCGAGCGATCGGCGCCGGTGACCGCCAGAATGCGCACCTGATTCTTTGCCAGCAGCGGCCGCAGGTTGAACGTGTCGAGCATGACGTACGAGATCTGCCCACGCAGCATGTCGATCAGCGCCGCGCCGGACGCCTTGTACGGTATGTGGGTGGCGTCGAGCTTGAAGTCGTCGCGGATCTGGAACCCGTACAGGTGCGATACCGATCCATTGCCCAGCGACGCGTAGTTCAGGGTGCCCCGCTGCTGCTTTGCCCAGGCCACCCATTCCTTGAACGTGCGCGCGGGGTTGGACGCCGGCACCGCAAAACCGATCGGCGCCGAGCCGGACAGCGCCACCGGCACGAAGTCCGACAGCGGCTTGTACGCGAGCTTGCGGAAGTACGACGGCGTGATCGTGAACGTGGCGTTGGCCAGCAGGAAGTCATAGCCTTCGGGCGGCGCGAGCAGCACGGACTGGGCAGCAATCTGCCCGGCGGCCCCCGTCTTGTTTTCCACGATCATCGGCGTGTTGCGGTACTCGTGCGCCAGCGATTGCAGGAAGTCGCGCAGCCGCAGGTCCACCGGATCTCCTGCGCCCGAGTACGTGACAAAGCGCACCGTGCGGTCCGGCCACTGTGCCGCCGAGGCGCGCAGGGGCAGCCCCAGGGCGCCAAGGGCGCTCAATCCCAGCAGGCCGCCGCCGGCCCCCGCGATGAAGCGGCGTCGATCCGCCGCGAAGTTCGATTCACTCATGCATGGCCTTCAGTGAGGATGGTTGGTGCGATCAGAAAACGTGCTTGACGCCCAGGCTGACGGAGTACCCTTGGTCACCGCTGCCCTGGTCGATCGGAATGGCGTTGATCGTAACGCTGCCACCTGGCGAGTTACGGATGTAGGCCACGCGGCTATACAGCATGGTCCGGCGCGACAGCGAATGATCCACGCCGAAGGCCACGCCCAGCGGCCGCTCGGTCATGCCGACCACCACGCGCTTGAGCGCCGCGAGCTTGATCGTCCATGCCGGCGTGGCAACCCAGTCCATCGTCAACGCGTAGTAGCGGGCCGCCGCGGTGGACGCGATCTGGCTCGCGCTGTAGCCGAAGAAAGCGCCGAGTTCCACCTTCCTCGCGATGTTGTAGGTCCCGCCCACATAGTGGGTCCGTGTCTGGCCCTGCGGGATGGCTGCCGTCGCCGGCTTGTTGGTGCTGGCCTGGAAGCCATACATCAGGTAGACCGGTCCGCGAAAGTACTGGACGTTCGCGCCGTAGGTGCTGGCCTGCTGCATCTCGCCTGGCACTTCGCCGAACGCATAGGTGGCCGATGCGGTCAGCCCGTTCCAGTCTGGCGTGTTGTAGGTCACGGCGTTATCGACACGCGACGCGTAGGGTACGTAGCCCGTGCCCTGAGCGCTCGACTTGGCGACCAGCGTGAACGGCGACACCGCCGCGTTCAGCGAAAACGGGTCGAGCCGCGCGATGACGTAGAAGGCCGGCGTGTACTGCCGCCCCATGCGCACTTCGCCCCAGTTCCCTTTGAGGCCGACAAAGGCTTGTCGGCCGAATATCGAACCGTTGCCGAAGAACTCGGCGCCCGTATCCATCCGAAAGCCCGCTTCAGCAACGAAGATCGCCTTCAGGTTGCCGCCCAGGTCTTCCACACCGCGCATGCCAAACCGCGAAGCCGCCTGGCGGCCATCTTCGATGCGGGCCACGCTGCTAGACCCATGCGCGTACTCCACCGCCTGGTCCGCCACACCGTACAACGTTACGGATCCCGCATTTGCGGCGCCGGCGCCCAGCGCCAGCCCGCCAATGGCGAGTCGCTTCCTCCATCCTCTTCCCATTCCGCTTCCCCTCTTCTCAGATTTTTGTCGCGGGCCTCAGCGCAAAAGTTAGAGGAAGTTCGAGGGCGGAAGGATAACGGCAGCGCCTTGTCTGATAACGCAGCGGAATCGTAAGGCAGTCCGTCACACTTGAGCCCACGCGGATGCACCTTTCTCTGTTTTGTTTTAAACTTTCACAACTTTCTGAAAATTCAAAACAAGACAATGCAGCTTTCGCCCCTGATCCAGCGCTTTGTCCTCCACTTCGGTGAGATGGGCAGCCGATGGGGGATCAACCGGACGGTTGGTCAGATCTACGCCCTGCTCTTCACCGCGGCGCGTCCGCTGAATGCTGACGAGATTGCCGAATCGCTGGGGTTTTCGCGCTCCAACGTCAGCATCGGGCTCAAGGAACTGGAATCGTGGAATCTGGTGAGGCTTTCGCACCAGCCCGGGGACCGTCGCGAGTATTTCTCCGCGCCTGATGATGTCTGGGCGATTTTCCGCACGCTGGCCGAAGAGCGGCGCCGGCGCGAGATCGATCCCACCCTGTCGATGCTGCGCGAGGTGCAGCTGGAGACGCCCCTGTCTGAGGACGATCGTCACGCGCAGGCGCGCATGAAGGAAATGTACGGTCTGATCCTGTTGGTCACCACATGGTTTGGCGACATGCAGAAGCTCGATGTGGCCACACTGGAAAAACTGATGCGCCTGGGCTCGCGCGTCACCAAGCTGCTGGACGTCAAGGACCGCCTGACCACTGCCATCGGCATGGGCGGCGCGGCCAAGGACAAGGAACGTGGGCGCGCGCCCGCCAAATCCGTCGCCGGCAAATCCCCCGCAAAGTCTGCCCGACCCCGCAAGGAGTAACCCGTGTTTGAAAGTGTCGATCCGGTGATACTGGCGCGCATCCAGTTCGCCGCGAATATCACGTTCCACATCCTGTTTCCGACGATCAGCATTTCGCTGGCGTGGGTGCTGTTGTTCTTCAAGCTGCGCTACAACAAGACCGGTGATGAAAGCTGGATGGACGCGTATCGCGTCTGGGTGAAGATCTTCGCGCTGACGTTTGCACTCGGCGTGGTAAGCGGGATCACCATGAGCTTCCAGTTCGGCACGAACTGGCCCGGCTATATGGAGACCGTCGGCAATATCGCCGGGCCGTTGCTGGCCTATGAAGTACTGACCGCGTTCTTTCTGGAAGCCACGTTCCTCGGCATCATGCTGTTCGGAATGCGCCGCGTCAGCAATCGCGTGCACACCATCGCCACGCTGCTGGTGGCGGGCGGCACCACGCTGTCGGCGTTCTGGATTCTGGCGCTGAACTCGTGGATGCAAACCCCGGCCGGCTTCGAGATGATCGATGGCCGCGCGCACGTTACCAGTTGGCTGGCCGTCATCTTCAATCCGTCGTTCCCGTATCGGCTGGTGCACATGCTGCTGGCCTCTGGCCTGACCGTGGCGTTCCTGGTGGCCGGTATTTCGGCGTATCGCTGGCTACGCAACGACCGCAGCCGCGAAGTCCTCCATTCGCTGCGCACCGGCGTCACGCTGGCCGCAATGTTGATTCCGCTGCAGATCGTCGCTGGCGACCTGCACGGCCTGAATACGCTGCACCATCAGCCGGCCAAGATCGCCGCGATGGAAGGCATCTGGAAAACCGAAAAAGGTGCGCCGGCCGTGCTGTTCGGACTGCCCAACGCCACCACGCGGTCAAACGATTTTGAAATCGCCATCCCCAAGCTCGCCTCGCTGTATCTGACGCACGCCATCGATGGCGAAATCCGCGGTATCGATGCGTTCGGTGACCGCCATCCGCCCGTTGCGCCGCTGTTTTTCGCCTTCCGCATCATGGTGGGCGTGGGACTGCTGATGCTGGCGGTGTCGTGGCTCGGCGCCTGGCAACTGCGCCGCCGGGGCGCGCCGTCGACATGGCTGGCGCGCGCGCTGGTAGCCATGACGTTTTCCGGCTGGATCGCGCTGGTGGCCGGCTGGTATGTCACCGAAATCGGCCGTCAGCCCTATCTGGTCTACGGCGTGCTGACCACCGCGCAGGCGGCCTCCAAGGTGCCCGCCACGATGATCGGCAGCACGCTGGCCATGTATCTGTCGCTGTACCTGCTGCTGATCGTCGCCTATGTCTCGGTGGTGTTCCACCTGGCCCGCAAGGCGGGCATGACCAAACAGATCGACTTGTCACCCGCAGGTTTGCACCCCGCGCATGCCGCGGACACCGGGAGCGCGCAATGAACCCGTCTTTGATTCACGACCTGAGCCAGCCCGCAGGCTGGATGCCGCTGGTGTTCATGGCGCTGATGGCCCTGTCGATGCTGATCTATGTGATCCTCGACGGCTACGATCTTGGCGTGGGCGTACTGCTGCGCCGCGCCGACGACGCCGACAAGGACACCATGATCGCGTCGATCGGCCCGTTCTGGGATGCCAACGAAACCTGGCTGGTGCTTGGCGTGGGGCTGCTGCTGACGGCGTTTCCGCTCGCGCACGGCGTCATCCTGACCAACCTGTATCTGCCGGTGGCGCTGATGCTGGCGGGCCTGATCATCCGCGGCGTCGCGTTCGACTTCCGCGTCAAGGCGCGCGATCCGCACAAGCCGTGGTGGAATTTCGCGTTCTATGCGGGATCGCTGCTGGCCAGTTTCTCGCAGGGTCTGATGCTGGGCCTGTATATCACCGGCTTCCGCTACGATCTGCCCAACCTGCTGTTCGCCGTGGCGGTGGGCCTGTGCCTCGTCGCCGGATACTGTCTGCTGGGCGCCTCGTGGCTGATCATGAAAACCACGGGCAATTTGCAGTTGCGCGCGATCTACTGGGCGCGGCGCAGCCTGTGGCTCACCGCCATCGGCGTGGCCGCGATCTCGGTCGTCACGCCAATGGTCAGCGCGCGCATCTTCGAGAAATGGTTCACGCTGCCCAACATCATCGTGCTGGCGCCGATCCCGTTGCTGACGATGGCGCTGTTTGTGGTGATCGAGCGATTCCTGCGCCGCATGCGCGATCTGCACGCCAGCGGCAACGATCGCTGGTGCTGGGTGCCGTTCGCGGGCACTGCGGTGATCTTCCTGATGGCGTTCAACGGCCTGGCGTACAGCCTGTTCCCCTATCTGGTGGTGGACCGCATCGATATCTGGCAAGCCGCCAGCGCGCCGGAATCGCTGATGGTGATCCTGATCGGCGCGGCCGTCGTGCTGCCCACCATCCTCGGCTACACGGCATACGCGTACCGCGTGTTCTGGGGCAAGGCCACCGACCTGCGCTACGACTAAGCCGACGTCACGACGCCCGGACGCCCGCCGGCCGGCATGGCCGCGCCTGCGGGCGGAAATAGCGGATCTTTGGGCGTCTCTTCCGTGCTTTGGCCGGGCCGGTCATCCTGCAACATGCTCGGGTAACCTGACCTGACGACCCACCATGCCAAAGTCCATCCGAGCCGTCTCCCCCTCCCTGACCGACGCGCAACAGCGCGAGCAGGACATCGCACTCGTGCTGCAGGCCGCCGTCGCGCAGCACAAGGCCGGCGAATATGGCGACGCACAGGCGCTGTACGAGGTCATCCTCAACGCCGCGCCGCAGCAGGCGGACGCCCGATTCGGCCTGGCGATGCTGATGGTGCAGACCGGCAAGCCGGCCGAAGCGCTGCCGCATTTCGAGGCGGCGCTCGACGCCAATCCCGATCACGCCGACTGCTGGGTCCACTACCTGAACGCACTGGATCAGTTGGGCCATTCCTCGGCAGCCTGGATCGCCGCGGGCATCGCGCAGAAGCGTGGCATCGACAGCGAGGCATTCGTGCAGCAACTGGCAAAGCTGGCACCTCCGGTGCAGTTCACCGCCGCCCCCGCGCCGAAACCGCGCGCGCGCCGTGCTCCGCGCAAGACGGCCGCCCCGGCCGCAGACGTGATCGACACGGTTGCCGCCGTCGCCGACGATGCAGCCGCGCCGGCAGCCAAGCCGCGCGCGCGTCGCACCGTGCGCAAGGCTGCGCCTGTCGCGCTGGAAGCCTGATCGTTCACCCCGTCGCCGCGCGGTCCTGCGCGGCGCGGATCCGGAAAGTGCGCAGAGCGTGTCAGGGTGTATGCTGGCGACAGCCAGTAATCGCCCCCAAGAATCTTGTCCGCTTCTCCCAAGTCTCCTCCGGAATCCCCTGCCGAGGCCCCAGCCGGATCCTCGCGCGCAGCCTCCCGTGATGCCTCGCGCGAGCCTGCGCAGCAACCTGCGGCCGGCGTCTCGGGGCCGTTGTTGCAACGGCTGCGCGGCAGCGTCGGTGCGCAAGTGCGCGCCCTCACGCGCAGCAACTCCGGTCTGACGCTCGACTACGACAATCCACCGGGAGACCCCGGCCTGTTTGGGCCCGATGCGGTCTGCTGGCGTGTGCATGCGGATTTTCCGGCGATGCTGGCCGGCGGCGTCAGCGCGCTGCTGTTGCAGGCGCTGCACCCGCGCGCGCTGGCGGGCGTCTGGGATCACTCCACTTTTCGTACCGACATGCAGGGGCGGCTGGGCCGCACTGCGCAGTTCATCGCAGGCACCACTTATGGCAGCCGCGACGACGCGCTCAAGCTGATCGACCGCGTGCGCCGCATCCACGCATCGGTGCGCGGCACCGCGCCCGACGGGCAGCCTTACGCCGCCGACGATCCGGACTTGCTCACCTGGGTGCATGTGGCGGAGGTGTCGAGCTTCATGGCGGGATACCTGCGCTATGTCGGGCCGCTCTCGCTGGCGGAGCAGGACCGCTATTTCGCGGAAGAGGCGCAAGTAGCCGCGCTGCTGGGCGCGCCCGATGTGCCACGTTCACGCGCGGACATCGACCGCTATCTGGCTGCGCAACGGCCGCATCTCGTCAACAGCGAGCGCACGCGCGAAGTGGTGCGCTTGATCATGGCGATGCCGGTGGCCAATCCGCTCCTGGTGCCGGCGGTGCGCACGATGGCCGACGCCGGCGTGGCGCTGCTGCCCCCATGGGCGCGCCAGATGCTGGGGCTGCACCGGCCGTCGCTGCGGCGCTCTCTGGCGCTGGCCGGCATGCAGGGACTGGCGCCAGCGTTGCGCTGGGCGCTCGGACAGGGCCTCGCAGCGCGCGCACGCCGGCGCGCCGGCGCGCGCTCCGCCGCGTGACATGCCCCGCGGCGCACCTCAGCCGTGGCAGTAAATACATAGCGCAGCACCCGTAACGACGGTCCGCCGCGCAGCGCTATTCGACCGCCGCAGCAGCCTTGGCCGCCGCGGCAGGGCTGCCGCGCAACGTTTTTTCCTTCAGCCGGATCACGAAGAACGGCGCGATCAACGATACGCCCGCGCTCATCAGGAACAGCACCCGGAATGCGCGTTCGGCCGCATTGCGCACGGCCACGGCATCGCCCTGATCGCTGACTTCCATGGCGCGCCGGAACATGCTCATCAGCACGTCCTCGCCGCCGCCAGCGCCGCTCACCGCCACGCCGCTATGGCGCAGCAGCGCGATCAGCACGGTGGTCAGCACGGCCACGCCGACCGCGCCGCCCAACATGCGCGAGAACGCGGTCAGCGCAGTGGCGATGCCAACCTGCTGCGGCGGCACGGAATTCTGCGTGGCCACCAGTCCGCTGGGCAGTTGCAGGCCGATCGACAGGCCCAGCACGATCATCACCAGCGCTGCCGGAATCACCGCGTGCGGCGGCGTAAAGGCCAGCGCCACGATGGCGACCGGCGCCACGACGCAGCCGGTCATTTGCAGCGGCTTGTACCGGCCGCTCCACGACATCAAACGTCCCGAGATATAGGCGCCGAACGGAATCGCCAGCGTCAGCGGCACCAGACGCAACGCGGCCGTGTCGGCCTGGGCGCCGCCCACCACCTGGAAGCGCAGCGGCAGCAGCACCGACATCGCGATCAACTGGAAGAAGCACAGGAATAGCGTGAGGCAACAGATGGCCACCGTGGGCACGCCCAGCATCGACAGCGGAATCACCGGATCGCTGGCGCGCCGCTCCTGCCACACAAACAGCGCCAGGCCGATCAGCCCTGCAGCCAGCAGTCCGATCGTCTGCGGCTCCAGCGGCGCATGGCCCTGTCCGAGCCGCGTCAGAAACACCAGCACGCCGGACAGGCCGCCGCCAAACAGCAGCGCGCCAAGGTAGTCGATCTGGTGGCGGCGGCCGCTGACGGGCAGATGCCGCAGCGCGCGCCGCACCACGATCAGCGCCAGCAACGACAGCGGGATGTTGATCCAGAAAATCCAGCGCCACGACAGGAAGTGCGCCAGATAGCCGCCGATCACCGGACCCGCCATGCTGGCCACGGCCCACACGCCGCTGACGTAACCCTGGTACTTGCCACGCTCGCGCAGCGGCACCACGTCGGCAATGGTGGCCTGCGACACCGAGATCAGCCCGCCTCCGCCCAGCCCCTGCAGGATGCGCGCGACGATCAGCATCGGCATCGTGGTGGACAGCGCGCAGGCAATCGACGCCAGCAGGAACAGCACGATCGAGAACGTCAGCACCGAGCGGCGCCCGAGCACGTCGGACAGCTTGCCGTAGATCGGCGTCACCACGGTCGACGCCACCAGGTAGGCGGAAATGACCCACGCCATGTCCTCGAAGCCATTGAGCTGCAGCGCGATGTCGGGCAGCACCACGGCGACGATGGACTGCTCGAGTGCGCCGAGCAGGATCGCCAGCATCAGGCCGAACAGTACCTGCATGACCGGCACATCGGCCGGAGGCGAATCGGGGGGAAGCTTGGAGGCGTGCGCTGCGGACATGGATGGCCTGCGTGGCAGATGACGACCCGCTTGCGGGTGCCCCTGCTCTTTATCGGTTCGAAGAGAGCCGCCATTTTAGGCGAGCGCTGAAAACCGCGCTTGTCCGATTACTTGCTGCACCGCACGAAATGGCGGCGGCGCAACGGATCACGCGGCCCGCGCGCATGGTTTTGGGGATTTGCGGGGAATGCTGGCATGTTTCGCGGCGTTACCAGGAATTTCACGAGAATTCCCGGCGATTAGCGCCGACATCAATGCCACGCCCAAACTCAATCCGACGCACGGCAACAGGCGCGCACCGTGTTGCGCAGCCATCGATGCGCCGGATCGTCATCGCGGCGCGCATGCCAAGCCTGCTGGAACGCAATCGGCAGCAACGCCACAGGCGGCGCAAAAGCGCGCAGCGCCGCTTGCGCGGGCATCGCGGCCACAGTGCGCGCGGCCACGGTCAGAATCAGATCGGTGCCGGCCACCACGTCGAGCGCGGCGCTCCAGTGCGGCAGCACCAGCGCCACGTGGCGCTCCATGCCGGCCGCCGCCAGTTGCTGGTCGATCTCGTTTTGCACGTCGGGCCGCATCGCCACCAGCACATGCGGACGCGCCAGCCATTGCTCGCGCGGCAGGTCTCCGTGCGGTGGCAGCGTCGCGCGATCGGCCACGCTGGTATAGCGATCCTCGAACAGCGTGTCGGCAACGATATCGGCCGGGAGTTGCGGAAACACGCCGATGGCCAGATCGATTTCGCCATCGGCCAGTTGCGCAAGCATTGCCTCGCGGCTGGTCTGCACCACCGACAGGTCGATGCCGGGTGCATCGGCGCGCAAGGTGCGCACCAGCGCCGGCAGCACGATGCGCGCGCCATAGTCGGAAAGCGCCACGCGAAAATTGCGGCGCGCCTGCGCGGGATCGAAGGCGGGCGGGCGCAGCAAACCGTTGAGCTGGCCCAGCGCCGCATCGAGCGCCGGCAGCAACGCGCGTGCGCGCGTGGTGATCTCAAGCGTGCCGCCGCGCCGCACCAGCAATGGATCGTCAAAAATCTCGCGCAGCTGCGCAAGCGCGTGGCTGACCGCGGGCTGGCTTCTGTGCAAGCGCACCGCCGCGCGCGTGACATGCCGTTCGGTCAGCAACGCGTGAAGGGTCAGCAGCAGGTTCAGATCGATACGGCGCAGCTCATCCATGCGGCGAATGTGTCGGGTACGGATTGCGAATTTCCCACGCGGGCACGGCACGGGCACCATGGCCGGCATTGGCATCCAGAGGGGAGACTTTACATGAGCGCATCGCTTGCCACGCCGCTGGCATCCACATGGATCGCGCTGGGCATTGCCGTCTTGTCGGGCGCGATGATTCCGTTCCAGGCCGGCACCAATGCGATGCTCGGACGCGGGCTCGGGCATCCGCTATGGGCAACGGTGGTGTCGCTGGCGGTGAGCCTGGCCGTGGTCGCGCCCGTGTTGTGGGCGATGCGTGCACCGTGGCCCAGTGTGGCAGCGGCCTTGCACGGGCCGTGGTGGCAATGGATCGGCGGCGTGTTTGGCGTGATCTACATCACCGCCGCGTTGATCCTGGCGCCGCGCGTGGGCGCGGCGAATTTCATCGTCGGCGTGGTGGCCGGCCAGATGCTGGCGTCGCTGCTGATCGACCATTTCGGACTGGTCGGTTTGCCGGCGCGGCCCGCCACGCTGGCGCGCGCGGCCGGGCTTGGATTGATCCTGCTTGGCATGCTGGTCATGCAATGGCAGCCCACTCCACCCGCAGGCCGCGCCGCCCCGGTATCGCTGGGACCGCGCTGACGGCCGGAGACCGGCGCAACCGAACGGCGCGCGGCGAGCCCGGCCCGACTGTCCGACCGAACGCGCCGCGCCGACTCAGAACGTTTCCCAGTCGCCGGCGTCGGCCATCGCCGTACGGGCGGTCCTGGCGGGACTCGGTGCGGCCGAAGGACGACGACGGGCCTGCGTCGACAGCACCGGTTCCTTGCGCTGATGACCGACCGGCGCGCGCGGCTTGGCCGGCGCGGCGGCATGACGCGACAGCAGCGGCTCTGCCGCCGGCTTGCGTTGCACGGGCGGGCGCGCCGCGGCGGGCACGGCGGCCACCCGGGCGATGCCAGGCTTGGCGGCGGCGCTTGCGGCTTGCGTCGCTTTCGTGCCGTTTGCTGCTTTCGTGCCGTTTGCCACCTTAGCGCCGCTCGCTGCGTTCGCTGCGTTTTTAGCGTGCGTGCCATTTGCTGCGTTCGGCGCCCTGGTCGCGGCAGCTGGCAAAGCGGGGACGGTCCTGGCGGCCGGTGCGGCAACCGGCTTTGCCAAGGCTTTCACCGCGGGGCGCGCGGCGATCCGTGCCACCGGGTCGGGTGCGTGCAACCGGGCAGGCGCCACGTGCGCGACGTGCTCGGACGGCGCTGCGACACGGCCACCATTGCCCAGATCGAAACGCGCCACTTCGGCCACCAGGCCGCTGGCCTGCTGCATCAGGCTTTCCGCTGCGGCGCTGGCCTGCTCCACCAGCGCGGCGTTCTGCTGGGTCACGCTTTCCATTTGCGTGATGGCATGGCTCACCTGTTCGATGCCGGCGGTCTGCTCTTCGCTGGCTGCGGAGATCTCTCCCATGATGTCCGTCACGCGCCGTACCGCGCCGACGATATCGTCCATGGTCTTGCCGGCCACTTCCACCTGTTTGGCGCCGTCCTGCACCTGACGCACCGATCCGTTGATCAGTTCGCCGATTTCCTTGGCCGCCGACGACGAGCGCTGGGCGAGACTGCGCACTTCGGCCGCCACCACGCTGAATCCGCGCCCCTGTTCGCCAGCGCGCGCCGCCTCCACCGCGGCATTCAGCGCCAGGATATTGGTCTGGAAGGCAATGCCTTCGATCACGCCGATGATTTCCGCCACGCGCGCCGACGACTTCGAAATGCCTTCCATGGTGTCCACCACGCTGCGCACCACGCGCCCGCCTTCGGTTGCCACATCCGATGCATTGACGGCCAGTTGATTGGCCTGGCGCGCGTTCTCGGCATTCTGGCGCACCGTCGAGGTCAATTGCTCCATCGAAGCGGCGGTCTGTTCCAGCGACGCAGCCTGTTCTTCGGTGCGTTGCGAAAGGTCCGAATTGCCCGAGGCGATCTCGCGCGCGGCCGTATCGATCGAACCGGCCGCCTGCTGGATGCCGCGCACCAGCATGCCAAGCTGACCGAAGGCACGTTCCAGCGCGCCGAGCATGCGGCCCATCTCGTCCTGGCTGCGCACGCGGATGGCATGGCCAAGCTGGCCGTGCGCGAGCGCCTCGGCCGCATCGAGCGCCTGGTTGGCGGGGCGCGTGACCGAACGTGTCAGGCCGATGCCGAGCAGCGTGGCGATTATCGCCGCCGCCACCGACAGCCCGATCAACAGATTGCGCGTGAACAGATATTGGGCGGACGCCGCTTCCACCGCTTCGGTGGCCATCTTGCGGCCCAGTTCGGCGATTGCGTCGAGCTTTTCGAAATACCCGGCCTGCGCAGCCGGCAGCGTGACGATCAGGCCCGCGCGCGCGCCGTCGAATTCGCCCGCGCGCATTTGCTGCATGACGAGGTCGAGCTGGCCGTTGTAGGCCTTGCGCGCCTCGATCAGTTCATCGAACCTGGCCTTGGACTCCGCGCTGCCCGATGCCTGCATGAACTTGCCCAGGTCGTTGAGCGTCGCGCCAACCTGTTCGCGGATCTTGCCGATCTTTTCAGCGTTCTGCGCGGCCAGCGCCGGATCCTCGGTCAGCGTGGCGTCGCGCACCATGATGCCGATCGCCAGCACGCGCTCCTTGGCCAGCTTCAGGTCCAGCACGCGCATCAGGCGTTGTTCCACCGCGTGGTGCATCGCGTCGTTCATGCTGCCGAGCGCCGACACTCCCAATGCGGCCACGCTGGCCAGCAGCACCACCACGACGCAGAATGCCAGCGACATTCGCGCGCCAATCCCCATCTTTCGCAAGCCCATCACTTCGTACCTTTCATTCGGTTCGGTTGTGTGCGTGCGAGCGGCATTCGAGCCGAACCCGGGCGTCGCACCGATCCGCTATCGGCGCGCGGCGGGCAAGCCTTGAGGGAAATAATGAATTGAGGGGGAAATTCGCTGTTCTTCCACAAATTGCCCAGGCAACGAATCGCTTCTAATCTGTCTCGTGCACTTCGATCCCGCCGCAAACGGCGGAAAGCACCAGGCAGATTTGAGGCCCGGATTGCAGCGAAGGACGCGGGCTCAAAAAAAAGAAGCCCACGCGCGGGGTGCTCGTAGGCTTTCAGGACTGCTGTAAAAGGGCCGGCTGTACCCGACCCGAATGCCGAATATAAACCCGCTTACATGAGGTGTAAATCTCGTTTCTATCAGGGATTGCCCTGATGGTGGGCGTAAAAACATCAGCGGGTTAGTACCAAAAGTGACGCCTGACGTTACTTTTATCGCTGTCATCAAATAACGGACGATCGCCGCAAACCTTTAGCTGGCGCGGGTTGCAGCGATCTTCACAGGCGCGTCAACGATCAAATTGCAGCGAAGTGCTACATCAAGCACAAATATTCATCAACTGAATTTATAGAGCAAAGCCTCTAGACGCTGGCAAGCCATCGATTCGTCAATGCTTGTAAAACTTTGTTACTCTCCCGCCTGAAGTATTCCCCTTCTCTCCTGGCAGCGCCGACGCCCGCCAGCAGCTGCGCAGCGTCAAGCACTTTCGTGAAACGCCCGTCTGCTGCAATCATGTCGGCCCGTCCCTGTGCCGGTTCCGAGAGCGAATGTTTCAAAACTCGCCCCTGTCAGGCCGCCTCGTACGTCACTTTTAGTGCGACGGCGTTCGGATTACCCCATCATCGGACCGTTGTCAGCCGCCAGAACCCTTGCGGGCTCTTCCGGAGAAGTTGTGAAGAAGGAAATCAAGGCTCCCAGACCCAGCCGAAAGTTGCAGCAACTGCAGTTCGCGGCGCACAGCGCCAGCCGTGTGGCCGTCATCGTGCATTTGTCGAACGGCACGAAGCTCAATGGCATCGTGCTGGCGTCGGACAACTACATGATCCTGCTGGGCCGCAACGCGGAAGATCCCACGCCTACGCTGATCTACAAGCGCGCCATCACGGTAGTGACACCCGCGCATGCACCGGAGGAAACCGTGGCGATGGTCGATGCGCAAGCGTCGCCGGGCTTTGTGCGCATCTTCATTCCGCGCACCCGCAAGCGCCGCTGAAGCGCCCCGCCGGCCGTGCGCAGGGCCTGCGCCAGCCCGGCCCGCGACACCTGTCCACCTATCTATATAGGCGCGCGCCGTGCGCATACACCAGATCGGACTGCGCCCGCAACTCGCCCAAAGATCACTCTAAAGTCTTTCCACCCTCGGTCGATAACCCTTGCAACGGAGGCACTCTCGCCCTGCAAAGCAGGCAGCCAACGTTACGGCACCCGCCGGAATGCCTAAAACATTGCAAATAGGAGTCGTACCATGGCGCAAGTCATTAATACCAACTCGTTGTCCCTGATGACGCAGAACAACCTGAACGCGTCGCAATCGTCGTTGAACACGGCGATCCAGCGTCTGTCGTCGGGTCTGCGCATCAACAGCGCAAAGGACGATGCAGCCGGCCAGGCCATCGCCAACCGTTTCACCGCCAACATCCGCGGCCTGACCCAGGCTCAACGTAACGCCAACGACGGCATCTCGCTGGCGCAAACGACTGAAGGCGCGCTGACCGAAGTCAACAACAACCTGCAACGTATCCGTGAACTGTCGGTGCAGGCTGCTAACGGTTCGAACTCTTCGTCGGACCTGCAATCGATCCAGGACGAAATCGCACAACGTCTGGCTGAAATCGACCGTACGTCGGCACAAACCGACTTCAACGGCGTGAAGGTTCTGTCGGGCGCTGCCAAGCCGCTGACGATCCAGGTTGGCGCCAACGACGGCGAAACGATCTCGATCAACCTGTCGGAAATCTCGTCGAAGACCCTCGGCCTGAACGGCTTCAGCGTTGCCGGCAAGGTGAACACCGCCGCCACGCTGACCGACGTGCAGAACTCGCAAACGGCCGCCGACAAGGCTGCCGCTGGTCTGCCGGCCAACACGTACCAAGTGACGACGGCCAACACGGCCGCCACGAGCAAGAACGTTCTGTCGAAGCTGAGCGACGGCGACACCGTTGCAGTCGGCGGCGGCAGCACCTACACGTACGACGCCAAGGCTGGCAACTTCAAGTACACCGCCAACGTGGCCGCTGCTGGCCTGGCTGCCGAAGCCACCAAGCTGACCCCGGCTACGGGCACGAACTCGGCCGTGTACACGAACACCGCCGGTGCTTCGACCAGCTTCGAAATCGACACGGCAGGCAAGATCACCATCGGTGGCGCCGCTGCTTACCTGGACGCAGGTGGCAACCTGACGACCAACAACGCCGGCGGCCTGACGCAGACGGACATCGGCTCGGTGCTGACCGCCGCTGCTGCCGCTGCTGCTGGTGTTGGCAGCGTTGCAGTGGGTGGCACGACGTACAAGTCGGACGGCGCTGGTGGCCTGGACTACAACACGACGGCTACGTCTGACCAAGTGGAAGCTGCCCTGACGGCCGCTGGTGCCAACAGCACCGTGACGTTTGCTCCGGGTTCGCTGATGTCCGGCACCGCCACCCTGAACAGCGGTACGGGCGCATGGGACGTGTACACGGATTCGACCGGCGCGCTGACCAAGACCGCCAGCTTCACCACGAACTACGCTGTCGACACGACCACCGGCAAGGTGACCGTGGCTGCTGGCGGTACGGCTCCGAACAACGCCGACAACGTCGGCAAGGCTGCCTACATGGACGCCAACGGCAAGCTGACGACCGCCACGATCAGCGCCGGCACCTCGACGTCCGACCCGCTGGCCGTGCTGGACAAGGCCCTGTCGACCGTCGACAAGCTGCGCTCGTCGCTGGGTGCTGTGCAGAACCGTCTGGATTCGACGATCTCGAACCTGGGCACCACGATCACCAACCTGTCCTCGTCGCGTTCGCGCATCCAGGACGCAGACTACGCAACGGAAGTGTCGAACATGACCCGCGCCAACATTCTGCAACAGGCTGGTACGTCGGTTCTGGCTCAAGCCAACCAATCGACGCAAAACGTGCTGTCGCTGCTGCGTTAATCACGCCGCAAGCTCCGCAGGAAACCGGGCCCTCGGGCCCGGTTTTTTGCCGGAGTGCTACGCAAGCGGACCGCCGCTTGCATAGCGCTTCATCCTGAAGGTTCCGCCGAAGTTCCGGCCCGCGCAGGGCCTCGTCCGCATAGAGAGACCGCACCATGAGCATCTCCGCTGCCGCCGCCTCCACCGCCGCCCTGGCCGCCGTCGTCGTACCGGGCGCGCCAGACGCCGCCGCACCGTCGCCCGCCACAGCGCGGGCGGTGTCCGCCGTGTCCGCGGCCTACGGCACGGGCGAGTCCGGCGCCGAAGGCGGCCGCGACGCGCTGCCGCAGGAAATGACCACCGCGGTGCAGGAACTTCGCGACGTGCTGCGCACCACGCCGTTCGGTTTGCAGTTCGAGATCGACGACGTCACGCACAAGGTCATCACCAAGGTGGTGGACCGCGATACCGGCGAGGTGATCCGCCAGTTGCCGTCCGAGGAAATGGTGCGCATCGCGCATGCCATGAACAAGCTGCAGGGCCTGTTGGTCCGACAGTCGGCGTAAGCCCACGGGCCTCCACAGGCAAGGCCACAACGATCTCTCCCGCAAGAACGCCAATCACAAGAATCGAGGTAACAGCATGGCATCCGTATCCTCCCTCGGCATCGGTTCCGGCCTGGACCTGAACACGCTGCTGGACCAGTTGACCACGGCCGAGAACGCGCCGCTCACGCTGCTGCAGAACCAGCAGACCGCCTACCAGGCCAAGCTGTCCGCGTACGGCACCGTGCAGAGCGTGCTGTCGGCGTTCCAGAGCACCGCCAGCAAGCTGGCCGACGCCACCACGTTCTCGTCGGTCAAGGCCAGCGTCAGCAACACCGCGGTGATGAGCGTGGCCACCAGCACGAGCGCCGCGGCAGGTTCCTATTCGGTCAACGTGACCAGCCTGGCGCAGGCGCAGTCGCTGGTTTCCGGCGGCCAGGCCGCGCAGGACAGCGCGGTGGTGCACGGCACGCTGCCCGCAACGCTGAGCTTCGATTTCGGCACGGTGAGCGGCTACGACAGCAGCACCGGCCAATACGGCAGCCCGAGCTTCCAGGCCACCGCCGGATCCACCAAGACCGTCACGATCGACAGCAGCAACAACACGCTCCAAGGCATGCGTGACGCGATCAACAAGGCCAACATCGGCGTAACCGCCAGCATCGTCAACGATGGCAGCGCCAAGCCGTATCGCCTGGTCCTCACGTCCAACGCCACCGGCGAGACCAACAGCATGAAGGTCTCGAGCACCGACTCGGATCTGCAGGCGCTGATCGGCTTCGACCCGGCCGCCATGAACGCCAGCGGCAGCACTGCCAACGGCGTGCGCGAAGCAGTGCGCGGCACCAACGCCAACATGACGGTCAATGGCATCGCCATCACCAGCGCCAGCAACACGGTCAAGGACGCGCTGCAGGGCGTGACGATGACGCTGTCGCAAACCGGCGCCACCAACGTGAGCGTGACGCGCGACACCGATTCGATGAAGACTGCGGTCAGCGCGTTTGTCACGGCGTACAACAACATCCAATCGACCGCCTCGACGCTGACCGCGTTCGACGCCTCGGCCGGCACCAGTTCCGCGCTGACCGGCGACGCCGTGCTGCGCAACATCCAGACCCGCCTGCGCAGCATCATGAACACGCCGGTCAGCGGATCGTCGCTGAGCACCTTGTCGCAGATCGGCGTGTCGTTCCAGAAGGACGGCACGCTGTCGGTGGACGACACCAAGCTGACCAAGGCGCTCAACGACAACCCGACCGCCGTGGCGCAACTGTTCGGCGGCGACGGCACGACGGGCGGCGTGGGCCGCGCGATCAACGACGCGATCACCAGCTTCAATACGACCAACGGATCGCTGAAATCGGCGCAGGACGGCCTCTCGCAATCGCTGAAGGATCTGTCCACGCAGTACACGGAAGAGCAAAGCCGTATCAACGATACGATTGCCCGCTACCGCACCCAGTTCACCAACCTGGACCTGATGGTGTCGCAGATGAATTCCACCAGCGCCTATCTGACGCAGCAATTCTCCGCGCTCAATAACACGTCCAGCAGCAAGTAGTCAGACATCGACAAGGAGCTTCACCATGTTCGCGCGCCAGGCCATCAACGCTTATGCTCAGGTCGGTGTTCACACCGGTGCCATGAGCGCGAGCCCGCACAAGCTGATCGTCATGCTCTACGACGGCGCGCGCGGCGCCATCGCACGCGCGAAGTTCTGCATGGAAGCCGGCGATATCGCCGGCAAGGGCTCGGCCATCTCGAAAGCAATCGATATCGTCGACAACGGGCTGCGCGCCGTGCTGGACCACAGCGCGGGCGGAGACATTGCCGCCGATCTCGAGCGCCTGTACGAATACATGACGCGTCAGCTGATGCTGGCAAATCTGCGCAACAGCGCGGAACTGCTCGGCGAAGTGGACGCGCTGCTGGAAAACCTGTCTTCGGCGTGGGCCGCCATCGATCCCGATGCGCCCGCCGCCCTGGGCGAAGCCGCCGTCGCACAACCCGTCTGATTTGCGCAGGATTTTCGAGATGTTCAACATGTCCCCCATCGTCAGAAGCTACGAGGAACTGCTGGTTCTTTCGGAGCAAATGCTTGAGGCCGCAGGTGCATCGAACTGGGATGCCCTGGCGGAGCTGCAAACGGTTTATATGGCTGAAGTGGAACGCCTGCGTCATCTCGATCACCACGCGCCGTTCTCCGATGCCGAACGGCTGCGCCGCTTCCAACTGCTCGAACGCATCCTGGCTTTCGATGCGCGCATCCGCGACCTGACCATGCCGCGCCTGGCGCATCTGGGCGCGATGCTCAACAATTCGCGCCGCAAGCAGGACCTGTCCGTCGCCTACGGCGCCCACTGAAATCCACACACCCTCCGGTCATGGAGGGATCAGACGCGTATCGCGCTCGACCCTTTTCGCTGACACGCGCCCATGACTGGCATTCAGATTCCGTCCGCGCTGATTCCGCACCAGACGCCGGACCCGCAACTTTCCCGCCCGGCGCTGGCCATCGACAAGCTGGCCGCGCTGATGCCCGTGCCGGCGGTCAGCCAGGGCGACGTGCAGTCGTCCACCGGCGAGACCGTCCAGGCGCGCCAGCCCGGCGCGATCCTGCCCGGTAGCGACGATGCGCGCGCGGCGGGCCTGAACGGCTCCACGCGCGAAACGCTGAGTTTTGCCGCGCGTGCGATTCTCGACCTGTTCGAAGGCGGCGACGCGCAACCGCTGCGCGGCAATGCACCGCTGCTGCCGTCCGCGCCCACTGCGGGCGCCGGCACTACGGCGTTATCGAACGCCCTCGCGACGCTGGTCGATCAAAGCGGTATGTTCTATGAATCGCACGTGGCGCAATGGGTGATGGGCCAGCGTCCGCTGGCCGCGCTGCTGCAGGAGCCGCAAGCCACGCTGCGCATGCCCGCGCCGGCCACGCCGCAAGCGCCGGGCACTCCGGCCAGTACGCCGACCGGCAATCCGGCTGCGCAGCAGAGCGCCGGCGCGCCCGTCGCGCTGCTGCCGTACGGCGGCCCCGCCGCGCAGGCATCGACGCCGCCGCCGAGCGCTGCATTGCTGGCCGAACTGACACGCCCGGTCATGTATCCGGTGACCACCGGCGTGCCCGCGCATGCGGCAACGCCAACGCAGCCGGCTCATCCGCACGGCGCTGCGGCGGGCGCGCAACAGGCCGGCCAGCCGCCCGGCGCGCACGGCAACGGCGCGCCCACCAGCGCAGCCGAACAACGCCGCGCCGCGCATGCCAACGCCGCGGCGCACGCCTACCAGGTCACCGCCGAGGTATCGCACGAAGGCCATTACGTTGCGCAGGCGCAGCGCAACGCCATCATCGCCAGCTGGAACGCGCCCGACACGACCACGCCGCAGATGCAGCCCGATGTCGGCCAGGCGGTGCATCCAGCCAGCGAAGGCGTGGTGCGCCAGCAGCTGGAACTGCTGGCCACGCAGCAGTTTCGCGCCACGCTCGAAGCATGGCCCGGCATGCCGTTCGAATGGGAAGTGTCGCGTGACGGCCATGCCGATGCGCCCGAAGCCACCACGCAATGGAGCACGCGCGTGCGGCTGGAATTGCCGCGCCTTGGCAATATCGATGCGGTGCTGACGCTCGGCCCGCAGGGGCTCGACGTGCGCATGGTGGCGGCCGACGCCGACGCGGCGGCGCAACTGATGCAGGGGCGCGCCGGGTTCCGCGAACAGCTCGATGCACGCGGCATCGCATTGCTGAACGTGGCCGTACAGACGCGCAGCGACCGCGAGCTCGATGACCGCGAACGCATCGCCCAAGGAGCACCGGCATGAGCGGAAACGGCACGAACGACCGCGACGCCGCCGTCGCATTGTCCTACCAGGCGCAGGACAAGGCGCCGCGTGTGGTGGCCAAGGGCTACGGCATGTCGGCCGATGCCATCGTCGCGCGCGCCCGCGAAGCCGGCGTATATGTCCACGGATCGCCGGCGCTGGTGAACCTGCTGATGCAGGTCGACATGGACAGCCAGATCCCGCCGCAACTGTATGTGGCCGTGGCCGAACTGCTGGCGTGGCTGCATGCGTTGGAAAGCGCCGATGGCGTGGCACCCGTGCCCGCGCTTGCGCCGCCAGCCGGCTGAGCCCGGCGCTTCCATGCCGGTCCGTGCGCGGGACCGAAAAAATGCGCGATGCAAACACAACAAAAAAGCCATGGCGCCCGGGCGGCGACATGGCTTTTGTCTTCATGGCAGCGAAACATCCGAAACGGGGTCGCCGGCATCGCCAGCATCGCGGCGGGCGCCTGGCGCACCGCCCCGCAAGCCCGTCCGCGCCGCTTACACCGGCATGTTCATCATTTCCTGATACGCGGCGGCCAGGCGGTTGCGCACCTGCACGGCGGTCTGGAACGAGATATTGGCTTTCTGCATGTCGATCATCACGTCGTTCAGCGCCACGCCGGGCTTGCCCAGTTCGAACGCCTCGGCCTTGCCGTAGGCGCGGTCCTGCGTGGCGTTCAGGCGCTGCAGCGAGCGTTGCAGCTCGCCGGCAAATCCTTCGGTGGCAACCGAAGGCGTCTGCGAGGCAGTGCCGCCGCCGGCCACCTGCGCCAGGCCGCGCAGTTGGTGGAGCATGCCCTCGATGGAAGAAATGGTCATGGCACGTACAGGTTGGTGAGTGGGAGACATCGGATCCGCGTGCAGCCTGCGCCACCTGCAATCCGGTTTCAGCCCTCGCACTGTACGCATTGGCGAGCGCGCGCCAAAGGACGAAATCGGCGGGAAAACCTGGCCTATTCGCTCGATTGTTCTTCCGCCATGTGGCCGATCATCGCTACCGTGCCGAATCTGGCGGTTCGTTGCGCATTGCCCTCACCGCCCACGGCCAGGAATATCAACTATCGCGGAGAGTGCGCGTGTTTTGTCTGCAGCGTAATGTGAGCCGTGCCGAAATGATTAACGGCAGCGAAGGCCAGAATGGCAAGGGCCAGATTTGCCCGGCCAAGCCGGAGATGCGCGCATGAACGCGGCCGCCACCCTGCCGAACGGCGCGGCGCTGGTCGAAAAACTCAAGGCCAATCCGCGCCTGCCGCTGATGCTGGGCGGCGCGGCGCTGGTGGCCGCGATCGCCGTGGGCGTGATGTGGTCGCGCCAGCCGGACTACAAGGTGCTGTACACCAACCTGTCCGAGCGCGACGGCGGCGCGGTGATCCAGTCGCTGCAGCAGATGAACGTGCCGTACAAGTTCGCCGAAGGCGGCGGTGCGGTCATGGTGCCGGCCGAAAAGGTCCACGAGACGCGCCTGCGCCTGGCCAGCCAGGGCCTGCCCAAGAGCGGCACCACGGGCATGGAACTGATGGACAACCAGAAGTTCGGCATCAGCCAGTTTGCCGAACAGGTCAACTACCAGCGCGGCCTGGAAGGCGAACTCGCCCGTTCGATCGAATCGATCGGCGCGGTGCAGTCGGCGCGCGTGCATCTGGCCATTCCCAAGCCCACGCTGTTCGTGCGCGAGCGCCAGAAGCCGACCGCATCGGTGGTGCTGCAGCTCTACCCGGGCCGCGCCATCGATGAGGGCCAGGTGGCCGCCATCACGCACCTGGTGTCGTCCAGCGTGCCGGAGCTGACGCCCAAGTCGATCTCGATCGTCGATCAGCACGGCAACCTGCTGTCGGGCACCAGCGACCGCTCGATGGACGCCACGCAGCTCAAGTACGTCCAGCAGGTCGAACAGAATTACGTCAAGCGGGTGGAATCGATCCTCACGCCGATCCTCGGCAAGGACAACGTCCACGCGCAGGTCACCGCCGACGTGGACTTCTCTTCGGTCGAACACACCGACGAATCGTTCAAGCCGAACCAGGACCCGACCAAGGCCGCGATCCGCAGCCAGCAGACCAGCGAATCGAACCAGCAAGGCGCATCGCCGGTGGGTGGCGTGCCGGGCGCGCTGTCCAACCAGCCGCCGGCCGCCGCCGTGGCGCCGGTGACCACGCCGCAGCCGCCGCGCACGCCGGGCCAGCCCAATCCGGCGCAGGCCAACCAGCCCGCGCAGAACACCCAGACCGCCGAGAAGACCGGCCCGAGCAGCAGCCGCCGCGACGCCACCACCAACTACGAACTCGATCGTACGGTGCGCCATGTGCAGCAGGCCCCGGGCGGCGTGAAGCGCCTGTCGGTGGCGGTGGTGGTGAACTACCGCACGAAGGCCGACGCCAAGGGCAAGCCGGTAACCGAAGCGCTGTCGGCCAAGGAACTGGCCCAGATCGAAAACCTGACGAAGGAAGCGATGGGCTTCTCGGCCGAGCGCGGCGATTCGCTGAACGTGGTCAACAGCCCGTTCACCGCCGAAAACGCCAAGGAACCGGAACCGCCGCTGTGGAAGCAGCCGCAGATGATCGACCTGGCCAAGACCGGCGTCGGCTACCTGCTGCTCGCCCTGCTGGCGATGTTCCTGTGGTTCAAGGTGGCGCGTCCGGTGCTGCGCAAATACACCGCGCCGCCGCTGCCCGCGCCGACCGAGGCCGACGCCACCGCCGAAGCCGTGCTGCTGCCGCCGGAAGAGGAAACCAATCCGGAAGTGCTGCGCCTGGCCGCGAAATACGAAAGCGATCTCGCCCTGGTGCGCGACGCCGCGCAACGCGACCCGCGCCTGGTTGCCAGCGTAATCAAGACTTGGATGGCAAATGACGAAGGCTAACAAGGGAACGCCCGAGAAGGGCGTGCAGAAGAGCGCCATCCTGATGATGGCCGTCGGCGAGGACGCTGCCGCCGAAGTCTTCAAGCACCTGTCGCCGCGCGAAGTGCAGCAGCTGGGCTCGGCCATGGCTGGCCTGTCGGCGGTGACCCGCGAGGAAATGGCGGAAGTGCTGGCCGAATTCCGCGGCGAGACCGAACAGTACCTGGCGCTGAACGTCGATTCGAGCTCGTTCATCAAGAGCGTGCTGAACAAGGCGCTTGGCGAGGAACGCGCGCTGTCGGTGATCGAGGACATCCTGGAGTCGCGCGATCCGGGCGGCGGCATCGATTCGCTGAACTGGATGGACGCCACGTCCGTGGCCGAGCTGATCAAGGACGAGCATCCGCAGATCATCGCCACGATCCTGATCCACCTGGACCGCCAGAAGTCCTCGGAAGTGCTGGGCTTCTTCACCGAACGCCTGCGCAACGACGTGATCCTGCGTATCGCCACGTTCGGCGGCGTACAGCCGGGCGCGCTGCAGGAGCTGACCGACGTGCTGACCAAGCTGCTGGCGGGCCAGAGCCTGAAGCGCAGCCGCATGGGCGGCGTGCGCACGGCGGCCGAGATCATCAACCTGATGAGCACGGCCCACGAGGAAGCGGTCATCGACGGCGTGCGCACGCACGACGCCGACCTGGCCCAGAAGATCATCGACGAAATGTTCCTGTTCGAGAACCTGCTGGAAGTGGACGACCGCGGCATCCAGCGCGTGCTCAAGGAAATCGCCACCGAATCGCTCATCGTTGCGCTCAAGGGCGCGCAGCAGGAACTGCGCGACAAGTTCATCCGCAACATGTCGACACGGGCCGGCGAAATGCTGCGCGAGGACCTCGATGCACTGGGTCCGGTGCGCGTGTCGCAGGTCGAGGCCGAGCAGAAGGCCATCCTGCAGGTGGTGAGACGCCTGGCCGAGGCCGGCGAAATCCAGATTGGCGGAGGCGACGATGCCTACGTTTGACCGCGGCCCCGCCGCAGGCCGTGGCCCGGGCCGTGGCGATCCGGGATTCTTCGGCGCGAGCGCCGCGCCGCAGGGTGCCGGTGGGCTCACCAACATCCACAAGAGCGACGACGGCTTCCAGGGATTCGAGCCGCCGACGCGCACCCACACCGGCGGCGACGCGTGGAAGCGCTGGCAGATGGATTCGCTGGACCCGCGCGACGCGCTGCGCAAGGTGCTCGAGGCACAGTTGCCGGTCGAGCCGCCGCCCCCGCCTCCGATCGACTTTGCCGCACTCGACGCGATGCGCGAAGGCGCGCGCAAGGAAGGCTATGCGCAGGGCTATAGCCAGGGACAGACGCAGGGTTATGGCGACGGCCACCGCGAAGGCTATGCGCGCGGTCTCGAAGCGGCGCGCAACGAAGCGGCCCGCCTGCAGGAACTGGCCGGCAACTTCCGCGCAGCGCTCGGGCGCGTCGATGCCGATATCTCCGACGCGCTGATCTCGCTGGCGCTGGATGTGGCGCGCCAACTGGTGCGCAAGACCATGGAAATCGATCCGGCCGCACTCGTGCCCGCCGCGCGCGAGCTGCTCAACGCCGAGCCGGCGCTGTCCGGCGCGCCGTGCCTGCTGCTCAATCCCGACGACGTCGCGCTGGTGGAAACCCACATGCGCGGCGAACTCGAGGCGGCCGGCTGGACCTTGCGCGCCGATCCTTCCGTGGCGCGCGGCGGCTGCATTGCCAGCGCCGCCAGCGGCGAACTCGACGCCACGCTGGGTACACGCTGGGAGCGCGTGATCAAGGCCCTGGGCCGCAACGATCCATGGGAGCCCCCGCATGCATGATCCCCAGGCCCCGGCCAGCGAAGCCGTCACGGCGCATACCGGCCGCTGGCGCGAAGCGCTGGCCGCCGCATCGTCGAACCTCGCCGACGTCGACAGCAAGCGCGCCTGCGGGCGCCTGACGCGCGCCGCCGGCCTGGTGCTGGAAGCCGTGGGCCTGCGCATGCCGGTGGGCAGCGATTGCCTGATCGAGCTGCCGGCCGGCCAGCATTCGCATGGCGGCCCGCGCACCGCCGAGGCCGAAGTGGTCGGCTTCGGCGCCGACCGCCTGTACCTGATGCCGCAATCGGACGTGGCCGGCCTGGTGCCGGGCGCGCGCGTGTATCCGCTCGAACCGTCGCCGCTGCCCAAGGGCGTCAGCGCCCCGCGCGAACCCGGTTCGAAACGCCTGCCGGTGGGCGACGGCCTGCTCGGTCGCGTGCTCGACGCCGCGGGCCGCCCGCTCGACGGGCTTGGTCCGATCTCCGCCGCCAGCGAAGTGCCGCTGGCCGGCACGCAGATCAATCCGCTGATGCGCGCGCCGATCGAAACCGTGCTCGACACCGGCGTGCGCGCGATCAACGGCATGCTGACCGTCGGCCGTGGCCAGCGCATGGGCCTGTTCGCGGGTTCGGGTGTCGGCAAGTCGGTGCTGCTGGGCATGATGGCGCGCTACACCAACGCCGACGTGATCGTGGTGGGTCTGATCGGCGAGCGTGGCCGCGAAGTGAAGGAATTCATCGAGAACATCCTCGGCGAGGAAGGCCGCAAGCGCTCGGTGGTGGTTGCCGCGCCGGCCGATTGCTCGCCGCTGCTGCGCATGCAGGGCGCCGCCTATGCGACGCGCCTGGCCGAATATTTCCGGGACAAGGGTCAGCATGTGCTGCTGATCATGGATTCGCTGACGCGTTACGCAATGGCCCAGCGCGAAATCGCGCTGGCCATCGGCGAGCCGCCCGCCACCAAGGGCTATCCGCCGTCGGTCTTCGCCAAGCTGCCCACGCTGGTGGAGCGCACCGGCAACGGCCCCGAGGGCGGCGGTTCGATCACCGCGTTCTATACGGTGCTGACCGAAGGCGACGACCAGCAGGATCCGATCGCCGATTCGGCGCGCGCCATTCTCGATGGACACATCGTGTTGTCGCGCAGCCTGGCCGAAGCGGGCCACTACCCGGCCATCGATGTCGAAGCATCGATCAGCCGCGCGATGACCGCGTTGATCGAGCCGTCGCAATTTGCCTCCGTGCGGCGGTTCAAGCAGTTGATGTCGCGCTACCAGCGCAATCGCGACCTGATCAGCGTCGGCGCCTATGTGCCCGGCAACGATCCGGAACTGGACCTCGCGATCCGCCTGCATCCGCACATGGAGGCGTTCCTGCAGCAGGACATCCACGAGCGCGCCGATTACGACGCGTCGATTGCCCAGCTGCACGCGACGATCGGAGTACCGAACCATGGCTAAGAACTCTCCGTTGACCACACTGGCCGACATCGCCCAGGACAGCACCGACCAAGCCGCGCGCGAGCTGGGCCGACTGCAGGGGCTGCGCACGCAGGCCGAGCAGCAGTTGCAGGCGCTGACCGAATACCGCCACGAATATCGCGCGCGCATGCAGGCGATTGCCGCAGAAGGCATGTCTTCGAGCCGCTGGCAGGATTTTTCGCGCTTCCTCGATTCGCTGGACCACGCGATCCGCCAGCAGACCGGCGCGCTGGCCAAGGCCGAGGCCGACCTGCTGGCCGGGCGCGCCAACTGGCAGCAGCAGAAGCGTCGCCAGAATTCCTTCGACACCTTGATCACGCGCGCCGAAGTGCGTGAGCAGCAGGTAGCCACGCGCCGCGAACAGCGCGCCAACGACGAATACGCCGCCCGTATCGCCCGCCAGCCGGCGAGCGGCCAGAACTGACCTGCCAGAACAGACCATGATCGATATCAGCCAGATCGTCGGCAACGCCGCCGCAGCCCTGACCAACCTGAAGACGCCCGACGTTGCCGCCAAGGGCGCCGACGGCAAGATGTTCCAGGACGTGCTGTCGCGCGCGCGACAGGACAACCAGCAGGGCGCGCCGGCCGCCGCATCACCGTCCAAGGCGCCCGCCAAGGACACCGGCAAGCAGACCGATGCATCGAAGGACGCCGCCGCGCAGAAGCCGCAGCCCGCGCCGAACAATGCGCTGCCGCAGAAGGATGCCAGCAAGGTCGCGAAGTCGGATGCGAAGGACCCCAAGACCGGCGACGCCGCACACAGCGATGACGATACGGACAGCGCCGCTTCGGCCGATGCCGCCGCAGCCGCCGCGGCACTGGCCGCTGCCGCGTTGCTGACGCAACCGGCCAACCCCACGCCGGCCGGCGCTCAGGCCGCTGGCGCCGATGCCGGCGCCGCAACCATCGCCGGACTGCCGACGATGCCGGCACAAACCGCCGCTTCGGCCGCAGCCAGTGCCGCCGCGGCCAGCGCCGCCCCGAACGCCGCGCCCGCCACCCCCGCTGCCGAGGCCGCCGCGTTGCAGGCGCAGGCCGACGCGCAGTTGCCGGCCGCCACGGTCGACACCGCTGCGCGCGGCACCACCGCCAGCCCCACCGACACGCTGGCGCTGATCGCCCAGCAACGCGCTGCGCTGCAAAACAACGCGCCGACCACGGCCGACAAGATCGCCGCCGCCGTCACCACGCCGGTCCAGGCCAACGCGCAGGACGCGCGCGGCCAGAACGCGGGCCAGCAGCATGCCAACCTTGGCCACGCGAACGCGCCCGCACTGCCCCCAGCCGACACCGGCGCAGCCCCGCAGGCCACGCAGACGGTGTCGCCGTATGCCGCGGCACAAGCCGCGGCGCGCACCGGCGAGGCGGTGGATACCGGCGCCACCAACACCAGCAGCGCCGCCACGCTGGCATCGGCCATCGCCGCACAGGCGCCGACGCACAGCGCTCAAGCCGCTGCCACCGCCGCTGCCGCGCGTCCGGTGATCGCCCCGAACGTGGGCGATAGCCAGTGGTCGCAGGCGCTGGGCCAGCAGATGGTGCGCATGTCGACGCAAGGCAACCAGACGGCCGAACTCGATCTCAATCCGCCCAACCTGGGTCCGCTGAAAGTGGTGCTGAACGTGGTCAACGATCAGGCCCAGGCGCAGTTCGTTTCGCCGCATCAGGCCGTACGCGCCGCGGTGGAAGCCGCACTGCCGCATCTGCGCACGTCGATGGCCGAAGCCGGTATTCAGCTTGGCCAGGCATCGGTGGGCGCAGACAGCTTTGCGCAGGCCGGCAACGGCGGCCAGCAGCAACAGCAACAGTCGCAACGCCAGGGCGGCAACGGCGGCAGCTTCGGCCAGGCCATGGGCTTCGGCAGCGACAGCGCGCCGACCCCGGCACCCGCCGCGCAGCGCCCGGCCCGCGCACTGGCGCGCGGCGAGGTCGACACCTTCGCCTGATCACACGGCGCGCCGGCCCAGGCCCGCGCGCCCCTCCCTCACCGCCACATTTCTCCCGCGCGGCCCCGCCGCGCGCCAGGAACCGCGACCGCCACGCGGCCAATGCGCGGGCAGCCGGCCGGAACTTCATCCGGCGCGGCATGGTCATCTGTGCGACGATTCCGATTCCCGTCCAGAGGCCCCCGACCATGTCCAGATTTTTCTCCGTGCTGGTTGCAGCGTTTGCGCTGACCACATCGCTTGCCCATGCCGCCGACGACGGCCCGGCCTACGGCGCCCAACTGGAGGGATTCGACTATCCCTATCCAGTGCAGCACTACAAGTTCACGTCGCAAGGCCAGGCGCTGGACATGGCATTCATGGACATCCAGCCGGAAAAGCCGAACGGCCGCGCCGTGGTGTTGCTGCACGGCAAGAACTTCTGCGGCGCCACCTGGCAGGAAACGATCCGCCAACTCAGCGGCGCGGGCTATCGCGTCGTCGCGCCCGACCAGGTCGGCTTCTGCAAGTCGACCAAACCCGCGCAGTACCAGTACACGTTCCAGCAACTGGCGCGTAACACCCATGCGCTGCTGGCGTCGATCGGCATCGGCGATGTCACCGTGATCGGCCATTCCACCGGCGGCATGCTGGCCATGCGCTATGCGCTGATGTACCCGCAGGAAACCCGGCAACTGGTGCTGGTCAACCCGATCGGCCTGGAGGACTGGAAAGCCAAGGGCGTGCCGTCGCTGTCGGTGGACCAATGGTATGCGCGGGAACTGAACACGACCGCCGACCGCATCCGCAACTACGAAAAGTCGACCTACTACGTGAACCAGTGGAAGCCCGAATACGAGCCGTGGGTGCAGATGCTGGCCGGCATGTATCGCGGCCCGGGCAAGCAGATCGTGGCGTGGAATTCGGCGCTGCTGTACGACATGATCTACACGCAGCCCGTGGTCTATGAAATGGGCGCGATCCAGGCGCCAACGCTGCTGATGATCGGCGACAAGGACACCACCGCCATCGGCAAGGACGCCGCACCGCCCGATATCCAGCCCAAGCTGGGCCGCTATCCGGAACTGGCCAAGCTCACCGCCCGCGCGATACCCAACACCACGCTGGTGGAATTCCCCGAGCTGGGCCACGCGCCGCAAATGCAGGAGCCGCAAACGTTCCACAAGGCGCTGCTGGAAGGCATGGCGCGCTGCTGCGGCAGGTGAGTCAAAGCCGCCATGACCTTCGACCTGTTCGACGCCCTGCCGCCCGATCCTGACGACCCGCCGCGCAGCGAGGCGCTGGCGCCGGGCGCGATGGTGTTGCGGGGCTTTGCGCGCGAGGCCGGGGTTGGACTGTTGGCGGCTGTGAGCGAAGTCAGCGCAGGCTCACCGTTCCGGCATCTGATTACGCCGGGCGGGCTGCGCATGTCGGTGGCGATGACCAATTGCGGCGAGCGCGGGTGGGTGTCGGACCGCAGCGGATATCGCTACGACGCTGTCGATCCCGAAACGGAGCGGCCCTGGCCGGCGATGCCGCAACTGTTCCGCACCCTGGCCGAAGACGCCGCGGCGGCGGCCGGCTATGCGGGATTCGCGCCCGATGCGTGCCTGATCAATCGCTATTTGCCCGGGACGCGGCTGTCGCTGCATCAGGACCGCGACGAACTCGACCTGCGCGCGCCGATCGTCTCGGTATCGCTGGGCTTGCCGGCGGTGTTTCTGTGGGGCGGCCTGCAACGCGCGGATCGGCCCACGCGGGTGCGGCTGGCGCATGGCGATGTGGTGGTGTGGGGCGGACCGTCGCGTCTGGTGTTCCATGGAATTGCCCCGCTGGCCGAAGGTGACCACGCACTAACCGGGCGCGAACGCATCAACCTCACGTTCCGCAAGACCCGCTGACGCTGGACGGCCGTTATCCAGCTGCCTGGCTGTCTGGCGCTCCGTGACCGCCCAGAACCCGCTCCACCCGCCACCCGGCCACGCCGCCCCGCTCGCACCACGGAGCCCGCGCCGGACAGCGTGGTCGGTTCCGGCTCGCCCGACTACCGCGTCCCGACGCCGCCGCGGCAGTTGCCTGCAAAGTCATACAACCCTACGATAGCGGACCAGCGGAAGCCGTCCATCGGACGCTCCGCCCATAAGAACACCGGGCCGCCAGCGTGCCCGGGCCTCAAGCGAGACGCCTGCCATGTCAGCCCTTCCCGGTCGCGCCCAGGCGCGTCCCGATCTGCCGCCCCCCAACCCCGGTCCGCTGGCTGGCCGCCCTGCCGATTCGATCCGCGCCGCCGTGATGATCGGCGCCTGCATCGCCGCGGTATGGATTGCCGGCAGCGCGCTGCACGCGCCGCCCGCGCTGATCTGGGCCGGCGCGCTGGTGGCCTCGACGGTGTGCTGCTGGGCCGTCGGCGTGCTGCCGGAACCCACCGCCACGCTGCTGTTTTTCCTGAGCGCGGTGGTGTTCCACATCGCCCCGCCTACCGTGGTGTTCTCGGGCTTTACGTCCACCGCGTGGTGGCTGATGTTCGGCGGCGCGGTCACCGGCGTGGCGCTGCGCAGCACCGGCCTGGCGCTGCGGCTGGCCGACATCATCTTCCACAAGCGCGTGGGCACCTATCCGCAAGTGATCACGACGGTGGCGCTCAGCGCGGTCGGGCTGGCCTTTCTGATGCCGTCCACCACGGGTCGCGTGCTGCTGCTGATGCCGATCGTACTGGCGCTGGCCGACCGCCTTGGCTTTGCGCCAGGGTCGAACGGCCGCATCGGCATGGTGATGACTGTCGCGGCGGCCAGCTACATGCCGCCCACGGCTATCCTGCCCGCCAATATTCCCAACAGCGTGCTGCTGGGCGCCGCCAGTTCGCTCTACAACATCAACCTCAGCTATGGCAGTTATCTGCTGCTGCATTTTCCGGTGCTCGGCGCGCTGAAGACCGTTGTGCTGATCTGGGTGATCTGCAGGCTGTTTCCGGAAAACGGTCCGATGACGCCGCAACCGGTGGCCGCGCGCGGCGCAATGGGCGCGCAGGAGCGCGTGCTGGCGATCATCCTGGCGCTGGCGGTGGCAGGGTTCGCCACCGATGCATGGCACGGCATCTCGCCGGCGTGGATTTCGCTGGCGGCCTGCATCGTCTGCCTGTTGCCGGGCATCGGTCTGGTTTCGCCCAAGGCGCTCAGCGAACAGGTGCATCTGGTGCCGCTGATCTACGTGGCCGGTTTTCTTGGGCTGGGCGCGGTGGTGGAATCGACCGGCCTGGGCAGCGCCATCAGTGCGGGCCTGCTGCACGTGTTGCCGCTCACGCCGGGGCACACGGCCGCCAACGTTGGCACCATCGGCGCAATGGGGGCGGTACTGGGCATGATGTCGACACTGCCGGCGCTGCCCGCCGTGCTGACGCCGCTGGCGCGCGACCTGGCCAGCGCCACCGGACTGCCGCTGGAATCGGTGCTGATGTTGCAGGTGCCGGTGTTTTCGACGGTGTTTTTCCCGTATCAATCGCCGCCAATCGTGATTGCAATGCAGTTGGGCGGCGTGGGCCTCCGGCACGGCACGCGCCTGTGCCTGACGATGGCGGCCATCACCGTGGTGGCGCTGTTGCCGCTGGACTATCTGTGGTGGCGCCTGCTGGGCTATCTGCCCTGAGCGCGGCCGCCCCGCGGCGCCCGGCTGCCGCGCCCTCGCGATGGCCGACGGCTCCCGGGCGCGACCGGCGGCACCTGCCTACCAGTCGAGTCGCTCGATGACGGCATCGCTGACGGTGCGCGGCTCGATGACCAGATCCAGTTCGTAGGCGCCCAGCAGCGCCAGCAGTTGAGAAACGCTGATCGTCTCGGGATTCAGTTCCATATGGGAAATACGGCTCTGGCTGATGGCCAGCCGCGCGGCGGCGTCCGCCTGCGTGAGCCCCGCGATCTTGCGCGCGCCCTGGAGCACCTGCCCCAGTTGGTCGCTGGTGGTAATCGTGACTCTGACCGACATCGCAAGCCTGCCCGGGAAGGAAATATCTGAAATCTAACAATCCCGCGAGCGTATCGACAAATTCCCTGCAAGCGATAGATCCAATCACTGTGGCAATACCCATGTGGCGGGTAAATCGTCACTTGCGGCGTTGCCAAAAACAAACGCCTGCTTGTGCCCGGCGCCGATCGGGCTGGAAACGCTCAGCGCAGATAGGCACCAAATCGCGCGCGGATTTCCGCCACGTTGGCGAGCGTGCCTGACAGATGTTCGCGCAGCGCCGCTTCCGCGCGGTCCGCGTCGCCGGCTGCAATTGCCTCGACGATGGCCGTGTGGTCGCGCAATACCGCCAGCGCCTTGCCCGGAATCGGCAGATGCAAGCGGCGCAGACGGTCCAGATGGCCGCTCTGGCGTCGCACCAGTCCGAACAGATCGGGCACCGCGGCGGCCTCGTACATTTGCCGGTGGAATTGCTGGTCGTTGGCGTTGAATTCAGCGAGGTCCCCGGCGTCCAGCATGCGCTGCTGGCGCGCCACGGTGGCGCGCAACCGCTCCACCAGCGCGGCGTCAGGCGCTGCAGCCAGCGTGCGCACGATTTCCAGTTCCACCGAGCGCCGCAGAAAGTGCGCCTGCCACGCCAGCGCCACATCGATGCGGCTCACGCGCGTGGCGTGCTGGGGAAACACATCGACCAGTCCTTCCTCGGCCAGCCGCATCAACGCATCGCGCACCGGGGTCTGGCTGATGCCGTACTGGAGCGCCAGTTCGGGACGCGACAGTACCGTGTTCGGCGGCAGCACCAGCGAGATGATCAGGTCGCGCAGGTGCTCGAACACCTGCGGCGCCGCCTGGCGCGTGCGGTCGTAGTGGAACGGCTGCGGAGGATTGGGAACGGAAACGGCCATTGGATCGGGAATGTGTCGTGGGCGCGATTCTAGCCGAACGTGCCCACGGCACCGCGCGTTGACGTACTAATATATTAGTGCTCTAATCGCCAAAACAAGGTCATCGTACAACCTCGGTTGCGCACAAAAGAATGACCGACCCATTCCACCAATGGAAGAGACAACCATGACGGCTCCCCGAAAGACGCCGGACCAGCTGCGCAGTGCGCGCTGGTTCGCCCCGGACGACCTGCGGTCCTCCGGGCACCGCTCCCGCATCATGCAGATGGGCTACGCGCCCGACGAATGGATGGGCAAGCCGCTCATCGCCATCATCAACACGTGGTCGGACATCAATCCCTGCCATTCGCACTTCAAGCAGCGCGTGGAAGACGTCAAGCGCGGCATCCTGCAGGCCGGCGGTTTCCCGGTGGAACTGCCGGCCATTTCCTTGTCCGAAAGCTCGGTCAAGCCGACCACGATGCTCTATCGCAACCTGCTGGCCATCGAGACCGAGGAACTGATCCGCTCGCATCCGATCGACGGCGCGGTGCTGATGGGCGGCTGCGACAAGACCACGCCCGGCCTGCTGATGGGCGCCACCAGCGCGGGCGTGCCGGCCATCTACGTGCCGGCCGGGCCGATGCTGCGGGGCAACTACAAGGGCCAGGTGCTCGGCTCCGGTTCCGACGCCTGGAAGTTCTGGGACGAACGGCGCGCCGGCAACATCAGCAAGACCGAATGGATCGGCATCGAAGCCGGCATCGCGCGCAGCCACGGCACCTGCATGACGATGGGCACGGCCAGCACGATGACCGCGATCGCCGAGGCCATCGGCATGTCGCTGCCTGGCGCGTCGTCGATTCCGGCGGCCGACGCCAACCACATCCGCATGTGCTCCGAGGCAGGCCGGCGCATCGTCGACATGGTGTGGGAAGACCTGACCCCGGCGCGCATCCAGACGCGCGCGTCGTTTGAAAATGCGATCGCCGTGGCCATGGCGATGGGCTGCTCGACCAACGCGATCATCCACGTGATTGCGATGGCGCGGCGCGCGGGACACGACATCGGCCTGGACGATTTCGACCGCGTGAGCCGCCATGTGCCGGTGATCGCAAATATCCGGCCGAGCGGCGACACCTACCTGATGGAGGACTTCTTCTACGCCGGCGGTCTGCCCGCGCTGATGAGCCGCATCCGCGACAAGCTGCAGCTCGATGCGCCGACCGTCACGGGCCGCACGCTCGGCGAGAATATCGTCGGCGCACAGGTCTACAACGACGATGTAATCCGCACCACCGACAACGCGCTGTATCAGGAAGGCGCACTGGCGGTGCTGCGCGGCAATATCGCGCCGGACGGCTGCGTGATCAAGCCCAGCGCGTGCGAGAAACGCTTCTTCAAACATACTGGCCCTGCGCTGGTGTTCGACGACTATCCGTCGCTGAAGGCCGCGGTCGAGAACGAGGACCTCGACGTCACCGCCGACCACGTGCTGATCCTGCGCAACGCCGGCCCGCAAGGCGGCCCCGGCATGCCCGAATGGGGCATGCTGCCGATTCCGAAGAAGCTGGTAAAGCAAGGCGTGCGCGACATGCTGCGCATGTCCGACGCGCGCATGAGCGGCACCAGCTACGGCGCGTGCATCCTGCACGTGGCGCCCGAGGCGTACATCGGCGGCCCGTTTGCGCTGGTGCGCACCGGCGACCTGATCACGGTCGATATCGAACAGCGCCGCATCCATCTGGAAGTGTCCGACGAAGAGCTGGCCGCGCGCCGCGCCAAATGGACGCCGCTGCCGCCGCGCTACATGCGCGGCTACGGCTACATGTTCTCGCGCCATGTGCGGCAGGCCAACGACGGCTGCGATTTCGACTACCTGCAAACCGACTTCGGCGACCCCGTGGGCGAACCGAGCATCTACTGATGAGATTGCCGATGACCCAGCTCGATCCCTCCCTGCGCGATGCACTGAAGACCGTCAGCACCGCTACGCTGTGCACCGCGCTGTTCAAACGCGGCTTGCGCAACCAGTTCATCCAGGATGTGCGCCCGTTGAATCCGGCCGCCGGCACGATGGTTGGCGAAGCCTTCACGCTGCGCTACATCCCCGCGCGCGAGGACCTCAATCCGATCACGGTGTTCCAGGACCCCAACCATCCGCAACGCCAGGCTATCGAACAATGCCCGCCCGGCGCGGTACTGGTCATCGACAGCCGCAAGGATGCGCGCGCCGCGTCGGCCGGATCGATCCTGGTAACGCGCCTGATGCAGCGCGGCGGCGCCGGCATCGTCACCGACGGCGGCTTTCGCGATTCGCCCGAGATCGCGCAGATGCCCATGCCGGCCTATCACCAGCGCCCGTCCGCGCCCACCAACCTGACGCTGCATCAGGCGCTGGAATTCAATGTGCCGATCGGCTGCGGCGACGTCGCGGTGTTTCCCGGCGACGTGATCGTCGGCGATGCCGAGGGCGTGGTGGTCATCCCGCGCGAGATGGCGCAGGAGATTGCCGCCGAGGCCGTGGAGATGACCGCGTTCGAAGACTTCGTCACCGAACAGGTGCGCGGTGGACGCTCGATCATCGGGCTCTATCCGCCCACCACCGAAGAGGCGCGGCAGGACTTTGCCGCGTGGCGACAAGCGCAGCGCCGCTGAGATTGCCGCCATGCGGACGCGCGCGCTTCCCGTACGCGCGCTCCGCAGGAACCCCACAAAAAAATATCAGGAGACACCCATGTTGAAGATTGCCCGGATCGCAGCGACCGTCGCTGCGGCGACCCTTACCTTTGCCGCGCACGCGCAAACCCCGGCGTGGCCGACGCGCGCGGTCACCATCATCGTGCCGTTCACGCCCGGCGGCGGCACCGACATCGGCACGCGGCTGGTTGCGCAGCGTCTGGCACAGCTGTGGGGCCAGCCGGTGGTGGTCGACAATCGTCCCGGCGCCGCGGGCAACGTGGGCCTGGAGTTGACCGCGCGCGCCAAGCCCGACGGCTACACGCTGGTTGCCGGTAACGTCGGCACGCAATCGATCAATCCGTTTCTCTACAAAAAGCTGAACTACAACCCGGACGGCTTCGTGCCCGTGACGATGATGGCGGAGCTGCCGTTCGCGCTGGTGGTCACGCCAAGCCTGCCGGCCCGCACGCCGAAGGAGTTGGTGGCGCTGGCCAAGGCAAAGCCCGGCAAGCTCACGTTTGCCAGTTCGGGCACAGGTGGATCGCCGCATCTGTCGGGCGAAATCTTCAAGCTGGCGACCGGCACCGACATGCTGCACGTGCCCTACAAGGGCGGCGGCGCGGCGATGACCGACCTGATGGCCGGCAACGTCGACATGCTGTTCGCATCGATCCTGGAAACCGCTGGCCATGTGAAGGCCGGCAAGCTGCGCGCGCTGGCCGTGACCGGCACGGTGCGCTCGCCGTCGATGCCCGATGTGCCGACGCTGGCCGAGGCCGGCATCCAGAACGCCGAATCGGGCTCGTGGGTGGGGCTGCTCGCGCCGGCCGGCACGCCCAAGGAAATCGTCGACAAGATCGCCGCGGACGTGCACAAGGTGGTGGCGATACCGGAAGTGAAAAAGCAGTTGGTGGACCAGGGTGCCATACCGGTGGGCAGCTCGCCTCAGCAGTTTGCGCAGACCATCGCTAACGACCGCAAGCGTTACGCAAGGATCATCGCCGATAATCACCTGAGCGCAGACTGAGCCGCGCCCTCGCCGATTCAGGCACAGCCAAGCAAGCCAACCACGCAAAACAAGGACTCTCCTCGCATGAAACCCCGCCTCCTGCAGCACGGCCGGCTTCCCGAACAGACCGAAGCCCGCCTGGCCGAGCATTTCGACGTGCATCCGCTCTGGGCCGAAAGCGATCCGGCCGCATACCTCGCGCAACATGGCGGCGAATTCGTGGCGATGACCACGCGCGCGGCCACGGGTGTCGATGCCGCCATGCTGGCCGCGCTGCCGAACCTGCGCGTGATTTCAAGCTTCGGCGTCGGCCTGGACAAGCTCGACCTCGACACCGCGCGCGCCCGCGGCATCGCGGTGGGCTACACGCCCGACGTGCTCAACGACTGCGTGGCCGACACCGCGTTTGCATTGCTGATGGATGCCGCACGCCAGGTCAGCGCGGCCGATCGCTACGTGCGGCGCGGCGAATGGACCAAAGGCCCGTACCCGCTGACCACCCGCGTCAGCGGCAAGCGTCTGGGCATCGTCGGCATGGGCCGCATCGGCCGCGTCATCGCCAAGCGTTCGAGCGGCTTCGACATGGACGTGCGCTATTTCGGGCGCAAGGCACAGGACGATCTGCCGTACGGCTTCGAGCCGTCGCTGGAGGCGCTGGCGAAGTGGGCCGACTTCCTGGTCGTCGCCACCTCGGGCGGCCCGGCCACGCGGCACCTGATTTCGGCCAGCGTGCTGGAGGCCTTGGGCCCGGATGGCTACCTGATCAACATCGCGCGCGGCACCGTGGTCGACGAGGCGGCGCTGGTCGACGCGCTCACGCACAAGCGCATCGCCGGCGCGGGACTGGACGTGTTCGAGCACGAGCCAAACGTGCCCCCGGCGCTGTTTGCGCTCGACAACGTCGTGCTGCTGCCGCACGTGGCCAGCGGCACGCATGAAACGCGCGCCGCCATGGCGGGGCTGGTGTTCGACAATCTGCAGAGCTTCTTCGCCACCGGCGCGGTGCTTAAGTCGGCCATCTAGGACTCGGGTACCACGTACTTCGCGCGAAGACGATGCGCGCGTCGCCGCCCACCAGAGTGGCGGCGCGCCGTAGTTGCCGCCCCAACTGACGGCCCAAGGCGCCCCGGCATGCGCCATTTTTCCCGACGGCCGCCACCGCCTGGGCGCCGTCCCCGCCCCGCTCCCGCCCCGTTCCGCACCCTCCCCACGGCCCCTGCCCCGACGGCTCTCGTTCATCGGCATGACTCCGGGCGTAGACAAAACTCCATTACCCTGTGACGAATCCTGCCGCGAAATCCGCGTGGATGGCAGCCTCGCCGTGGCGTGACCGCGCGGCCCGCGGCGCAGCCGCCGCAGTTCGGCACGACGCGCGGAAATGTAAAAACGGACTGGAAGTGTCAGACGTGATCGACGATTGTTAGCTATGCTCCCCTGAACGCGCGGCGTTTGCGGAGCCCACCCGGCGGGCTGACGGGCGCGCCATACGGCCATCGGCGGGCGCACGACGGCCTCGCGGATGACAGTTTCGGATCCGATACGTAAATGGCAGGGCGCCGCGGGCGCCTGGTGCGGCGCAGTCTTATGAGGGCTTTCGATGCAGCGCAGTTGGCTTGTGCTTGTGACGATGGTGCTGACCATGCTGGCCACGCTGGTTCCGGTGGGAATCGGCGTGTTCATGGCCCAGCTCGAAGCCAGCCGGCGCGAATCCGAGCAACTGAACGTATTTGCCGATGCAGCGGTCGCGCGCGCCGAATTGGTCATGTCCCAAGCGCTGCAAGCGCAGCAAGACCTGGAATCATTGCGCGACGAATCGTGCTCGCCGGCGCACCTGGTGGAAATGCGCCGCATCACCTACACCTATGGCCATATCCAGGACGCCGGCGTCTATCGCGCCGGAAAACGCCTGTGTTCGGCACTGCTGGGCCCCATCCAGGCCAATCAGCTATTGTTGCCGCCGCCAGACTGGCGCACGCCCGACGGGCTCGATTACTGGTTCGACCAGCCCAATCCGTTCTCCGCGCCGCGTCGTTCGCTGCTGCTGGGCCGCAATGGCAACTACGTGGGCCTGGATCCGCAGATCTTCGTCGATGTGGTCGATCGCGCGTCGCGCCAGCTGGGCGTGGCGCAGACCGACGCCGGCCGCATCTTCGCTGCCACGCAGGGCGCCAATCTCGCGCGCCTGCAGCGCGCCTATGCCGACCACGCCTATGGCACCGGCAATAGCTCGTCGCACGAGGACGACGACGACGCGGCCATCGTGCTGCGCAAGTCGCGCACCATGCCGCTGGCCGTGGTGGTGCTGGCCCCGCGCGCGGCGCTGCTGGCCAACTGGCGCGCGCTGCTGGCGGGCGGCCTGATCGTGGGACTGGGCGTGGGCGTGCCGCTCGGCATCCTGGTCTGGCGGCGCGCCACGCGGCGCTTCAGCCTGGAAGGCGAATTGCGCGGCGCAGTGCGGCGCCACGAAATGGCCGTGCACTATCAGCCGATCGTCTCGCTCGTCGACGACCATTGCGTGGGCGTCGAGGCGCTGGTGCGCTGGCGCCGCCACGGGCGGCTGGTGCGGCCGAACCTGTTCATTCCGATGGCCGAGAACGCGGGGCTGATCCAGCAGATCACCGATCAGGTGCTCGATATCGTGCTGGCCGAACTCGGCACGCTGCTGCGCCGCCATCCATCGTTCTATGTGTCGATCAACGTCGGCGTGGAAGATTTGAAAAGCCTGCGCTTTCTCGGCGTGCTGACGGCGCGGCTGCGCGGCACCGGCATCGCGCCGCACCAGATCCGCATCGAGGCCACCGAGCGCGGCTTCCTGGAGCCCGATGTGGCGCGCGACACGATCCAGGCCTTCCGCGACGCCGGACATCCGGTGTATATCGACGACTTCGGCACCGGTTATTCCAGCCTGTCGTATCTGCAGAGCTTCAAGGTGGACGCGCTCAAGATCGACAAATCGTTCGTCGACACGATCGGCCAGGAGGCGGCATCTAGCACGGTGGCGCCGCATATCATCGCCATGGCGCGCTCGCTCGGGCTGCAGGTGGTGGCCGAGGGCATCGAGGACCGGGCGCAGGCCGATTTCCTGCGCGACCAGGGCGTGGACTACGGCCAGGGCTGGCTGTTCGGCCGCCCCGTGCCCGCTGTGGAACTGGTGCAACTGCTGGCGCGCGCCGCACCGCAAGCGGCCGCGTAGCCGCTAGAATCGGCCGGATCGAATCCCTGCGCCCCGCGCCGCCATGTCACTTCCCGCACTGTTCCTGACTGCCGCCGGCGTGGGCCTGGCGGTTGCCGCACCGGTGGGCCCGATGGGCGTGCTGTGCATCCGCCGCACGCTGACCGACGGACCGCGGGCGGGGCTGGCCATCGGCTTCGGCATTGCCTGCGGCGATGCGGCGTACGGCCTGGTCGCAGCGCTTGGGCTGGTGGGCGTTTCGCAGTTCATGCTGGCCTACGACAGGCCGCTGCATATCGCGGCGGGGCTGTTCCTGCTCTATCTGGGCCTGCGTACGTTCTTCCAGAAACCCGCCGACCAGCCGGCCACGCTGCGCGCCAACGGATCGTGGTGGCGCGCCTATGCCAGCGCCTTTCTGCTGACGCTGACCAATCCGCAGACCGTCATCATGTTTGCCGCGCTGTTCGCCACCCTGGCGCCGCGCGGCCCGTTCTCGACCACCATCGCCATGACCACGGTGCTGGGCGTGTTCTGCGGATCGATTGCATGGTGGTGCGTGCTGGTGACGATGGTGTCCGGCGCGCGCCATGCGCTGGGCGCGCGCGTGCGCCAATGGATCGACCGCATCGCCGGTCTGGCGCTGGCGGCCTTCGGCGTGGCGGAGATCCGCCGGGCGATGTAGGCGGCCGTTGTAATGGCGATTGGCTCGATGCCAGCACGGCGCGCGCCATCGTCAGGCCGCGTCGATCACTCGGCCTTGGCGCCCGAGTCCTTTGCCACCTTGGTCCACTTGACGGTTTCTGTCTTGATAAAGCCGGCCAGCTGCGGCGGCGTCATGTCGCCCGCGGTCACGCCCTGTTCCTCGAAACGCTTCTGCACGTCGGGCAGCTTGAGCACACGCGCCAGTTCGGCGCTCATGCGCTGGCGAATCGGCTCGGGCGTGGCGCGCGGCGCCATCAGCGCGTACCACGTGGTCACTTCATAACCGGGCACGCCGCTTTCGGCCACGGTCGGCACGCCGGGATACGCGGCCGAGCGCTTTGCCGACGTCACGGCCAGCGCGCGCACCTTGCCGCTCTTCACATGCGGATTGGCCGACGGGCTGGTTTCGATCGCCATCTGGATCTGGCCGGCGATCAGGTCCGTCATCATCGGCGCGCCGCCCTTGTACGGCACATGCGCGATATCGGTGCCGGTGGAGGCGCGGAACAGCTCGCCGGACAGGTGTTCGGTGCTGCCGATACCGGCCGACCCATAGTTGACCTTGCCCGGATTGGCCTTGATGTAGGCAATCAGCTCCGGCACCGTCCTGGCCGGGATCGACGGATTGACCAGCAGCACGTTGGGCGTCAGGGCAACCATGCCGATCGGCTCCAGGTCCTTCTGAAAATCGTACGGCAAGGTCTTGTAGATGCCCGGCGCCATGGTGTGGGCCACGGTGGCCAGCAGATACGTATAGCCATCGGGATTGGCCCGCGCCACCAGCGCGCCGCCGATGGTGCCACCCGCGCCGGGCCGGTTGTCGACCACCACGGGCTGGCCTAGCGCCTCGCCCAGGCGCTGGCCCACGGCACGGCCGATGATGTCCGTGGTGCCGCCCGACGCAAACGGCACGACCAGCGTGATCGGCTTGGACGGCCAGGTGTCGGCGGCCAGCGCGGCCTGCGCGACGGTGGCGGCAAAGCCGGCCGCGACGGTCATGGCGGCCGCGGCCAGCGTCCTGAGCGCGCGGCGGCGCGGCATACGTGGGGTCATGCGAGTCTCCTGGGGAATCTTTCCCGACCCTTTGGATACGCGGGCGGGATTATTGGAATCGTTGGCATCGTTGGACCCACGCACTCTACGGGCCGCGCGACGCGCGTGCCAGCCCCGCCCCGGCGGACGGTGTTCAGGATTTGTGAAGGGTCGCGCCGGGCCAGCGGCCGGCAGTCACCAGTTGGCGCGCCACCTGTTCGAGCACGCTGCGTGCGGCGAGTCCCGCGGGCGACAGCTCATCGTCGGACAGGCTTACCAGGCGGTTCGGACGGCTCACGCCGGCATCGGTGATTTCGATCAGCGTCAGCGGATCGCCCAGATGCCGCGCCACGGCCGCGCCGGGCTGGATCGTCGCCCCAATGCCCGCGCGAACGGCATCCATCAACACCGCCAGCCCGTCGATTTCTGCCACGACGTTGAGCGGACGCTGATTGCGCGCGGCCGCTGCGTTAAGTACGGCGCGCAGGCCGTGCGCGCCGCTGGGCAGGATCAGCGGCAGATCGCCGATGTCGTCGAGCCGCATCGTTTTGGCGGCGGGCAGCCCGGGTTGATCGGGACGAGCAATCACGAACAGGCGTTCTTCCAGTAGCGGCTGCGCGCTCCAGCGCTGGCCCGGTTCCTCCTGGAACAGCACGGCGAGGTCGAGCTGGCGCGCGCCGATCATCGCCGCCAGTCCGCCCGACAGGCTTTCCACCAGATGCAGGCGAATATCGGGATAGCGTTCGCGCATCGCCAGCATGAACGCTGGTCCCAGCACGGCCAGCGTGCTGGGCGCCATGCCCACGCTGACGTGCCCGGACAAGCGTGCAGTGCGCGCGGCATGGGCAGCATCGTCCGCATGACGCAGCGCCAGTTGTGCCTGCCGCCAGAACGCCAGGCCGGCATCGGTCGGCACTACGCCTGTGGATGTGCGCTGCAGCAGCCGCGTCGACAGTTCGCTTTCCAGCCGGCTGATCTGCTGGCTCAGCGCCGATGTCACCACGCCAAGCCGCTGCGCCGCCTGCCCCATGCTGCCGAGTTCCACCACGTGCACGAAGTAGCGCAGTTGCCGCAGTTCCATTTCCCGATCCCGTCACGAAGAGCCGCTATTGTGCCTGCCACGCCTGCGCGGCGGCAAAGGAGTGACGGCCACAGGGCTGGCCTAGGCCCGCCCGAATGCCTCGCGCAGTTTTTGCTTGGCTTTCTGCAACGTGGCGCGCCGCGTCTTCGGCAGGTTGCGCCCGGCGCGGTTGATGTAGAAATTGAGCATCGACATTGCCGATTGGTACGGCGTGCCTTTGCGGCGACGGCTGCGCATCGCCGATTGCTTCAGCGACTCGGCGATGGCCGCGGGCGAATCGGCCTTGAAGATGTCGGCTTTGAGGTCCATCGCATCGCTGGTTTCGGTCACGTGCTGTGACCAGCGACGCGCATGACGGCGCGCGCCGCCGCTGCGGGGGCGGTGGCGAACGGTCTTTTTTGAAGTCGAGGAAGCGGCCATTTGCGTTGTCTCCTGTGCGAGGTCCTGCACCATGTCCTGCACCGGGCGGCGCATGGCCGCACCAGTTAAAGGCATGCGCAGCGACATCCGTGCCAGCGATGCATCGCCAATCGCGAAAGGCCCGCGCGCGGCGCGGGTTGACCCATGGACCGCGATGGCCGAGCATGGGTCGTCGTGTCTTCGGGAGGCGGCGATGCGGGCGTAAGCGCCCGCGCATCGCTTGCCGGTGGCTCATCCCGCGCTTGCCGCAGTTTTTTCTCACAGGTTTTTCAACCGGAGGTTCACGCATGCCAAGCCAATCCACGCCACTCTGGCCCACCTGGCCAATGCCCGCGTTCACGCTGCAGGCCTTTGTGCCGTTTGACAACTCGTTGCTGGAAAACTGGCAAAAAATGATGGGCCTGAACACCGATTTCACTACGTCGATGATGCAGGAAGCGCAATTCGACTGGGCGTCGTGCTTCATGCCGCAGGAGCCTGAGGAGCTTTACGCGCGGCAGTGGACCAGCCAGATACCGATGCTGTCGATTCCGCTGCACTACGCCACGGCAATGCTCGAACTGGGCGCCGCCACGCAGCGTATGTGGATGGACGCCTGGGGCCATCTGCTCGGCGTGCCGGCGCTGCTGCCGGCCATGCCCGTGATGCCCGATATCGCGGCGGTTGCCACCGCCAGCGGCGATGTGATCGATGTGCCGGCGGTGCAAGTTCGCGAAACGCCACGCGCGCGTAAATCCCGGCCACATTGAACCGCAAGGCATGGTGCCAGGGACTATGCTTGCAGAGGCAGCAAACCGGCTTGCATCATGCCGCCCGCCCGATGGCTTCAATGGGCGCACTCGGGCGGGGCCATTGATATCGCGCCCAATCTGGCGAGGCTCCCCATGAGCAAGACACTTCTTTCCAGCCTGATCGTCGCCGCGGCAGCGGTTGCGATGGCGCCGCTGGCACACGCGCAAACCAAGCAGTTCGATCCGTATAGCCAGGGCGCCAGAGCGGGCAAGGCCGATCCATACACCGACGGCGCGAAGAACAGCAAACCCGATCCGTACACCGATGGCGCCAAGACTGGCAAGTTCGACGCCTATACCGATGGCGCCAATCAGTCGACGCGAACCGACCTGGCGCCCACCGCCAAGACGGACCCGTACACCGACGGTGCGAAGACCGGCAAGTACGATCCGTACACGGACGGCGCGCGCTCGGACAAGTACAACCCCTACACGGACGGCGCCCGGACCGACAAGTAACCAACCCAAAGTCCAACCAGAACCAACCGGAAACCCACCAGAAAAACAGCGCGCCATGGCGCGCTTGCCTTGCGCGCGAGCCTCGCGCAGAGTTTCCCTCCCGGCCCCGTCATTACCAGACGGAGCCGGGAGCCCCCGCTGTTCCGTCACCCTGCTTACTATCCCGCTGCCGGCGACAATCGCCAGCCAATCCTCCAGGGAATCACCAAGGAATCACGAATCGCTGCAATAATCGACACCCTTGCGGCGACGCAACATAGTGGTCCTCCTCCGAACAGCCGATTTGCCCGGGACGGACCGACCTTGCAGAATACGGCTTGTGACTTGCCCGCCAAGCCGCCAGCCGATCCCATCGATGACCCAGGCCGCCCCCGCTTTCGTCGACCCTCCGTTGCGCTTTGGACCCTTCACGCTGCATGCGGCTCATGGCCTGCTGCTGGAAGACGGCCGTCCGCTCCGGATCGGCGTGCGCGCGCGCAATCTGTTGCTGGCACTGGTGGCGCGCGCCGGCGAAGTCGTCAGCAAGCAGGAACTGATCAGCCTGGCATGGCCCGATGGCGATGCCGAGGAAGCGACGCTGCGCGTGCATCTGAGCGCGCTGCGCAAGCTGCTTGGCGATGGCCAGGGCGGCACGCGGTTTATCGCCAGCGTGGCGGGACGCGGCTACTGCTTTGTCGCGCCGGTCACACGGCAGCCGCCGGCCGCGACATCCGCGCACGCCACGCCACACGCCGCCACATCGCACAATCTTCCCGCCCGTGTCACCCGCATGATCGGCCGCGACGACCTCGTTGCCGCGCTGGCCCAGAGCCTGCCCGAATGGCGGCTGCTGACGCTGTGCGGCGCGGGCGGCATGGGCAAGACCACCATCGCGCTGGCGCTGGCCGAACGCGTGCTGCCGCGCTATGCCGACGGCGTGCGCTTTGTCGACCTGGGCCGCGTGGCCGATCCGGCGCTGGTCAACGGCGCACTCGCCGCCACGCTGGGCATGACTTCCGACGCCACATCGTCCGCCGCGCTGGTGCAGGCGTTAGCGAACCGGCGGATGCTGATCGTGCTGGACAGCTGCGAGCATCTGATCGATGCCGTGGCGGTGCTGGTGCTGACCCTGCTGCGCGCCACACCCGGCGTGCACGTGTTGGTCACCAGCCGGGAACCGCTGCGCTGCGACGGCGAATGGGTGCAGCGCGTGCCGCCGCTGGCGCTGCCCGGGCCCCGGCAACAGATCAGCGCCGCCGAAGCGATGCGATATGCGGCGGTACAGCTGTTCGTCGAGCGCGCGATCCATAGCGCCGATACGTTCCAGTTGCAGGACGACGACGCGCGCGGCGTGGTGGATCTGTGCGCAAGCCTGGACGGCATGCCGCTGGCCATCGAACTGGTTGCCGCGCAGGCGCATGCATTCGGCATCGACACGCTGCGCGACCTGCTCGCCAACCGGTTTCAGATCGAAGCCTGGAACAGCGAACTGGTGCCGCCGCGACATCGCACGTTGCGCGCGCTGCTGGACTGGAGCTACGACACGCTCGAAGAACGCGAGCGCACGCTGCTGAAGCGGCTATCGGTGTTTGCCGGCGATTTCACGCTGGCCGACGCGCGCGCAGTGGTGACCGGCGCGCAGATTGATCGCGGCGACGTGGTGGCAGGCATTGCCGCACTGGTGGCGAAATCGCTGGTCTCGGTCGACGCCAGCGAGCAGACCGTACGTTACCGGCTGCCCGGCACCACGCGCGCCTACGCGCGGCAACGGCTGACGCAGAGTGGCGCGCGGCGCGCCCTGCTGGCCAGCCACGCACGCTACTGGCGCACCACGCTGCACGCCGCATGGATCGACGAACCTGCGCTCGGCCAGGCGGGGTGGACCAACCGTTTTGGCGGCGCGATCGACGACGTGCGCGCCGCCATCGGATGGGCCCTGTCGGCCGATGGCGATGCCGATCTGGGCGCCACGCTGATCCTGGCCGCGCTGCCGCTGGGCTATTACCTGTCGCGGCTCGACGAATTCTGCGGCTATGCGGCGCGTGCGCTGGCGATGGCCGACGACGGCGCGGTCACGCTCGACGCCACGCTGGTGGCGCGCCTGCGCGTGGCATTAGGCACGCTGATCTATCACACGCGCGGGCTCGAAGCCGGTGCCGAGGACGCCTACGAACGCGCGCTGGCGGCCACCGCTGCGCTGCCGCAAACCGGCCCGCATATCCAGGCGTTGACCGGCATCGCCATGCTTGCGCTGGCGCGCGGCGACTACGCAGGCGGACGCCGGCACGGCGCAGCGATGCGCGCGCTGGCCGCGCGCGACGCCGATCCGCTCGCGCAGGTCTGGGCCGATCACACGCTGGCATTGGCGCATCACTATCTCGGCGATCACCGCACCGCGCGCGAACTGGCCTCGCGCGTGTCGCATGACCCAAGCCCGCTGGTGCACCCCGTCGACAATCTCACCGCGCTGGTGGATCGGCGCGTCTGCATGCGTCTGGTGCTCGCGCGCACGCTATGGCTGGAAGGCAGCGCCGACAGCGCCGCCGAGATGGCCGACCAGTGCGTCGCCCTGGCGCTCGACGACATGCCGCTTTCGCTGGCCCAGGCGCTGGCATTTGCCGCGTGCCCGATCGCGCTGTGGCGCGGCGACGAAGCTGCGCTGCACGGCTACGCCGCGCGCCTGCGCGAACATTCGGCGCGCCATGCGCTGGTGGCATGGCACGGCTGGACCGATCTGCTCGACGCCGCGCTGCGCCTGCGCGACCAGGACGGCGCCGTGGCCGCGTCGCCGCTCGCGCGTCAGCATCTGCTCGCCCGCATCGCGCATACCGGCGGCAAGCAGGCCGACCTTTACGCCACGTTCGGTGCGCCGTTCCTGACGCCGCTGGCCATATCGCGCGCGCAGGCCGGCGTATCGGGCTGGTGCATGGCAGAAGTGCGGCGCGTGGCCGCGGAGCATGCGCCGGACCGTCATACTGACGCCGGACGCATCGCCGCGGCGCAAGCATTCCAGGACATCCTCGCGCTCGCACGCCGGCAGGGCGCGCGGGCGTGGGCGCTGCGCACCGCACTGAGCCTGGCGCGCGTGTGGCGTGAACAAGGCCATGCAGCCAGGGCCGGCGACCTGTTGCACGACACTTGCGCGCACTTCAGCGAAGGGCACGACACGGCCGACTATCGCGCCGCGCAGGCGCTGGCCCAGGCGTGCGCGCAGCCATGAACCCAACACCCGACATGGCGAGCGTCGAAGCCGAAACCGATACCACGAATGCCACCAATGCCACCGTTGCCACCGAGTGCGCGCTGGCGTGGCGTAGCGGATCGTTGACGATGTGGCCGGCGCAGCGTCAGCTGACGCTGCATGGCCAGCCGCTTGCCTTGGGCAGCCGCGCGTTCGACATCCTCGCCGCTCTGCTGCGGCAAGCCGGCGACGTAGTGTCGCGCGACACACTGACTGCCGCCGCGTGGCCTGGCCTCGTTGTCGAGGAAAGCAGTCTGCGGGTGCAGGTCGCCCAGTTGCGGCGCGCGCTGGGCAGCCACGGCACCGCGATCGAAAACGTGCCGGGGCGCGGCTATCGCTACAACGGCGCGGTCGACACGATACCGATAACAAATGCGCCCGCGCACGGCGCGTGGCCCGGCGGCCTTCCGCACCGGCTGGCGGCGATGGTCGGACGCGATGCGGATGCGGTGCGTCTGCAGATCCAGCTCGACACCGCGCGCCTGGTCACGGTGGTCGGCATGGGCGGCATCGGCAAGACCACGCTGGCGCTGGAAGCGGTGGATCGTTGGCCGCGCGACGCGGACGGCGTGTGCTTCATCGACGTCAGCATGCTGTCCGACGCCGCGCATCTGCCGCGTGCACTGGCCAGCACGATGGGCGTGGCACCCAGCGACGAGATCGGCATGCTGGCCCGGTCGGTGGCCGGCAAGCGTACGCTGATCGTATTCGATAGCTGCGAAGCCGCGCCGGCGGCCGTTGCGCACTGCATCGCGCAACTACTATCGGTGGCGGGGCCGTCGGTGCTTGCCACCAGCCGCGAGCCGCTGCGCCTGCCCGAAGAACGCGTCGTGCCGCTGCTGCCATTGGCGGTGCCGCCGGAGAGCGACACGCCGATCACGGCCCATGCGGCGATGCAGTTCGCCGCGGTCCAGTTGTTCGTCTCGCGCGCCCAGGCCAGCGCCGCGGAATTCGTGCTCAACGACCGCGACGCACCGACCGTGGCCGCGCTGTGCCGCAGGCTGGAAGGCGTGCCACTGGCCATCGAGCTTGCCGCAGCCAGCGTCGACGCATTCGGCGTGCTCGGCCTGCTCGATCATGTGGACGCACGCTATGCGCTGCTCGACGTACAACGGCGCTGCACCCACCCCCGCCAGCGCTCGCTCAGGGCGTCGATGAACTGGAGCGTAGGCCGTCTGCCCGGCGACGAGCGTCGCGCGCTGCAGCGCCTGTGCGCGGCCAACGGCCCTTTCAACCTGTCGCAGGCCGCCGCACTGACCGGCATCGACACGCCCGCCGTCCACGCACTGCTCCAGTCCCTGGCCGCCCGCTCGCTACTGGTGCCGCTGCCCGATGCCCACTTCAGACTGTGCGCGATCACTCGCGCGTTCATGTCGCAGCAGTAGAAGGCTGGGGCGATTCGCGCGATTCGGCATCGCGGGATCAAGCGCGCAAATCAACGGCGATGGAACGCCCGATGTAAAGCCGGCATCGCCGTCCCGCTTCGATTTCCAACCTAAAAAAGGTTCGACGAGGAATTCCGGTGAAGGCTGCACTGGAAAATTCGTCTGACCGCCCCGCTCCAAGGACTTAATTTCCTTGGCTCCCACCAATCAACCGCTCCCGCCCTATACTGCATCCGTCTCTTCACACCGCGATGAACAATGGAATACGCACCAGGCATCAGCCAGTTGGCTGGATTGCTGGCCGATCCGGGGCGCGCCGCCATGTTGTGGGCGCTGATGGACGGCAGCGCGCGGCCGGCCGGGGAGTTGGCGATGATTGCGGGGTTGTCCGCGTCGTCCACAAGCGGGCATTTGGCGCGGTTGTCCGAAGGCGGGCTGCTCGCCGTGGAAACGCGCGGACGCAATCGCTATTACCGGCTGGCCGCGCCTGAGATCGGTGCCGCCATCGAGGCGCTGGCCACGGCTTCGCTGGCCAGTCAGCCGCCGCGCATGCGTGCCGTGCCGGTCTCCAGAACCGCACCGCCCGCGCTGCGGCAGGCGCGCACCTGCTACGACCATATGGCCGGGGAACTCGCGGTGGGTCTTTTCGAACGAATGTCGCAGGCGGGCTGGCTGGCCGTGCACGGCAGCCAGGTCGACCTGACCGGCGATGGCGCGCAGGCGATGACGCACCTGGGCATCGACCTCGACGCCACGCGCCGCAAGCGCCGGCAATTCGCCTGCACCTGTCCGGACTGGAGCGAGCGCAAGCCGCATCTTGGCGGGGCGCTCGGCGCGGCGTTGCTGCAAGCGCTGCTGCAGCGCGGCTGGATCGAAGCCACCACGCGCTCGCGCGCGCTGCGCGTCACCCCGCACGGGCAGCGCGAAATCGGCAAAATGGCCGCTTGAGCCAAGTTTCGACATCAAAGGAGAAAGGAGCAGCACATGTCGATCGAACTGGAAGACGACGCACAGGACGCCGTGAGCCGGCTGTTTGCGCTGATCAATCTTGGCGATTCGCAGCAGAGCGCGCGTCATCTGGCGCTGCTGGAAGAGGCGCTCGAAGACGCCGAGGAAGACGAGGCCGACGCGGAAGCGCTGCTTTACCAGATCAAGGAAATCATCGACTGGGAAGCAGGTTTCTACGTCGACTGGAAAGACGTGGAATCGTTTATCGGCTGCCTGAACCAGCTCTGCGAACGCATCGATCTGGAAATCGACTGGGGCACCGACGATCCCGAAGACGAGGATTTTCTGGAAGGCACCAGCGTGCCCGAACTGATGGAGCTGGCCACGGACCAGTTGCGCGTGGCGGGCTACACGCTATGGAACTGGGATACCGGCGGCGATGCCTACGCGGGCTGGATTACGCGCAGCGAGGATGACGACGAAATGCTGGAAATCGCCGAAACACTCGCCTTCGATCTGCGCAGCGGCGATCAGCCGTACTGAGCCTGGCGCAGACGCACGGCGCAATCGGCTTCGACAAGTTTGCGCCAATGTGCGCTGCCGATGGCGCGCGGCTCCGGCGATCCGTCGGTGGGCGCGCGCGATTCGCGGCGAGCCGCCGCTATTCCAGCGACAGCACCGTGGGCGTGCCGTCGTCGCCCGCCGGTTGCTCGACGATCGATGCCTGGGCGGCTTCCGGCAGCGGCGTGGCGCGCGGTGCGGGGCGGCGCGTTTCCGGCACGCCGAGCGTTTCTTCCAGCGCGTTCAGGAATGCCCGCACGCTGGCCGGCATCAGTTTGCGGGCGGGCATCAGCACGTAAACCTTCAGCGGCGACGAACTGTAGCCCGGCAGTACGCGCACCAGTTGCCCTTGCACCAGTTGTTCATGCACGAAACGCGGCGACAGGCGCGTGATGCCAAGCCCATCCACCGCAGCCTTGAGCCGCACTTCCGCGTTGTGCGTGCAAATGCGCGGTTGCACATCCATCGAAAACGTTTCCACGTGGTCGCGCAGGAATTCCCAATGCGTGTCGTCCAGATTGCCGACCGTCGGCCAGCCAACCAGATCCTGCGGCGAGCGAGGCAGACCGCGCTCGCGGATAAGTGACGGCGCGGCGTAGAAGGCGCGCTCGATCAGCACCACGCGCTTGCTGGCGAAAGAGCTGTCGTGCAGGCCCGTGTCGGTCATCACGAAGGCGAGGTCATAACCGTGGCGAATCAGGTCGGGCTGATCCCAACTGACGTCGAGCTGTACGCGTAGCGATGGATGCTGCTTGAGCAGACGATTCAGCGTGGGTGACAAATGCTGCGAGCCCACTTCATACGGCGTGGCGATGCGGATGGTGCCACTGACCTCGTCGCTGACCGATGCCGCTTCCGCGCTGATTTCCCGCAGCGCGCCAAACAGTGGCGAAACGCGATCGTAGAGTTGCTGGCCGCGCTGCGTCACGCGCACGCGGCGCGTGGTGCGCTCGAACAGGCGCACGCCCAATTGCCCCTCCAGGCGTGCCACCGCGGCGCTTGCCGACGACTTTGGAACTTCCGCCAGTTCGGCCCCCTGCGTGAAGCCCCCACCTTCCACCACGCGGCAGAAGATTTCCCAGTCTTTCCAGTCAATCGATTTCATGCGACACCTTCATACGATATTTTTCTCAGTCAGACACCGGGAAAACCCTGATCGGTGCGCGCGATTGTCCCACAACGCGAACAATGATGAAGCCCATGTCCACAGCATGGCTATTTCAGCAGCATGACAGCGAGATGACGTTTGCCGATTTTTGTCTCGTATGCACCACTCATGCATATCGGGAAAGCCATGATTGAGAATCGGTCTCATTTGCCTCTAGCATCCACACGTCGCCCGATCAGGGGCTTTTTGCTGGAGTTGGCATGAACAAGACCACCGCATTTGCCGCATTGGCCATCGTGGCCGCAGGCGGAACGTTTTCCACTGCTGCACTGGCCGGCGCCAACTGCGAAAAACATCCCAAGTCGGAATGGATCTCGGAGGCCGACGCCAAGGCAAAAATCGAAGCCCAGGGCTACAACATCAAGAAGTTCAAGATCGACGGCAATTGCTACGAGATCTACGGCACCACCAAGGACGGCAAGAAAGCCGAGATCTACTTCGATACCAAGACGCTCGACATCGTCAAATCCGAAATCGGGAAGTAGGCATGGGCGTTCCGGCTGCAGACGCGCGCGGCTGGGTCCGTGTCTGGGATCCGGTGGTGCGCATTACGCACTGGGGCGTGGCCGCCATCGTGTGCTATGACCTGATCGACGATTCGGGCGGGCCGTGGCACCGCTATGTCGGCTATGTTGCAGCCGGGCTCGTGCTGGCGCGCATCGCGTGGGGTTTCGTGGGTAGCGAGCACGCGCGCTTTGGCGCGTGGCTGCCGCGTCCCGCTGGCGTGCTCGCCTATGGCCGCGCATTGATGCAAGGCCGTGCGCCGCGCTTTGTCAGCCACACGCCGCTGGGCGCCGTGACGATGCTGGCGATGTGGGCGCTGATCCTGGCCCTGGCGGTCACCGGCTGGATGTCGCGCCTGGACCCGTTCTGGGGTGAAGACTGGCCCATCGACATCCATCGCTGGCTGTCCAACGCGCTGCTCGGGCTGGTTCTGCTGCACATCGCGGCCGCTATCGCCATGAGCATCAAGGGCCGCGAAAATCTCGTCGCCGCCATGCTGACGGGCCGCAAGCGGCGCGGCAGCGAACTTCCGCCGCAGCGCTGAGCCATCAAAGCGACGCACCAGACGACTCACGAAACGATCGCCGAACGATCCTGTCCGCATCGCCATGATCCGGGGCGCGCAACGGGCGTACCATGTGCCGACCGCCGATGCCCCGCCCTGTGCGGCACCGGCTTGTGCCCCCTACGCAATCGGAGAATGGCAATGAAAATCCTGATGGTGCTGACCTCTCACGACCAGCTCGGCAATACCGGCAAGAAGACGGGATTCTGGCTGGAAGAGTTTGCCGCGCCCTACTACGTGTTCAAGGATGCGGGCGTCCAGATAACGCTGGCATCGCCCAAGGGCGGCCAGCCGCCGATCGATCCGAAGAGCGACGATCCGGGCGCGCAGACCGATGCGACGCGTCGCTTCCAGGCCGACGCCGAAGCGCGCCGCGAACTGGCGTCGACAAGGACGCTCGACCAGGTCGATGTTGGCGATTTCGACGCCGTGTTTTATCCGGGCGGCCACGGCCCACTGTGGGATCTCGCCGAAGACAAGCGGTCGATCGCGTTGATCGAGGCATTCGACCGCGCCGGCAAGCCGGTCGGGGCGGTATGCCATGCGCCCGGCGTGCTGCGTCACGTGAAAGGCGCCGATGGGCAGCCGCTGGTCAAGGGCCGCAACGTCACCGGCTTCACCAATTCCGAAGAAGAGGCCGTGCAATTGACCAACGTGGTGCCGTTTCTGGTGGAAGACATGCTCAAGCAGCATGGCGCGAATTTCTCGCGGACCGACGATTGGGGCAGCTACGCGATCACCGATGGGAAACTGGTCACGGGCCAGAATCCCGCATCGTCGGAAGCGGCCGCGCATGCATTGTTGAAACTGCTGGGCAAGTAAGCACGCCGGGTGCCGGCGCGGATGCCGCGTGATCGCGGCGCGGTTCGGGTGTGAGCGCGGCGTTGGCGCAACAGCCAGCGCACCGCCAAACACACGATCGCATAGCCGAATCGCCAAAAGCTGTGGCATAGTTGCCGCCATTGAATGCGCGATATCGGGAGAGCCCGTGCCAGCCGCCTGGCAGGTACGGCGCCGAAGGAGCAACCGCCCCGGAAACTCTCAGGCAAACGGACCGGTATCGCTATTGCACTCTGAAGAACTGCCGGCGCGCACGTCCGCCGGCGGTACCGAAGGAGCAAGCGGTGCGCGGCTACCCGCCGGGCATGGCGAAATCTCTCAGGTCAAGGACAGAGGGGGCGTCCACGACAGCGCATGGTGCGCCGTGGACTGCCATCCCATGACGTCCTGAAAGACCTTTCCATGAAAACCATTGCAGTAATTGGCGGCGGAATTACCGGCGTCACGACCGCTTACGCGCTGGCCCGGCGCGGTTTCTCCGTCACGCTGTTCGAACGCCACCGCTATGCGGCGATGGAGACGTCGTTTGCCAATGGCGGCCAGTTGTCGGCGTCGAATGCGGAAGTCTGGACGCACTGGTCGACGCTCGTTAAAGGCATCAAATGGATGCTGCGCAACGATGCCCCGCTGCTGGTGAATCCGCGCCCGTCATGGCACAAGCTGAGCTGGTTCGGCGAGTTCATCGCATCGATCCCGCACTATCGTGCCAACACAATCGAAACCGCGCGTCTGGCCATCGCCGCGCGTCAGCATCTGTTCGACTGGGCGCAGGCCGAAGGCATCGACTTCGACCTGAAGCGACGCGGCATCCTGCATATTTACCGCAACAAGGCCGGGTTCGATCATGCCGGCCGCGTATCGGCGCTGCTGGCCGAAGGCGGACTGGAACGCCGGGCGGTCACGCCCGACGAAATGCGCGCGATCGAGCCAACACTGGCGGGGCGCTATTACGGCGGCTACTACACCGAGAGCGACGCCACCGGCGACATCCACAAGTTCACCACCGGCCTGGCCGCGGCCATCGACCGGCATGGCGTAGAGACGCTGTACAACCAGGACGTGCGCAGCGTATCCACCACGGGTCGCCGCGCGACAGTGATAACGGCGCAGGACGGCCTGCCGGCCTCGCGTGAATTCGACGGCGTGGTGGTGTGCGCGGGCGTGGGCAGCCGCGCCTTTGCCCGGCAGTTGGGCGATCGCGTGAACATCTATCCGGTCAAGGGCTATTCGATCACGGTGAACCTGACCGACGCGCAAAGCCAGGCGGGTGCGCCGACCGTAAGCCTGCTGGACGACGAAACCAAGCTTGTGACGAGCCGGCTCGGCGCGGACCGCTTCCGCGTGGCTGGCACCGCCGAGTTCAACGGCGTCAATCGCGACATCCGCGCAGACCGGATTCGTCCGCTGATCGACTGGGTGCATCAGTGTTTCCCCGGCGTCAGCACGCGCAGCGTGGTGCCATGGGCGGGCCTGCGACCGATGATGCCGAACATGATGCCGCGCGTGGGCCGCGGGCATGCCGCCAATGTGTTCTACAACACCGGGCACGGGCATCTGGGCTGGACATTGTCGGCGGTCACCGCCGAAATGGTCGGCGATGTGGTGCGGCAGTCGGTTGCGCCGGAGGCGCGCGTAACGATGGGGAACCTGGCGGTGGGACGGCGTTAGGCCCACCCGTGCGCGACCCCGGGATTGCGCCAGCAGGCGCAATCCTTTCGAGTCCCCGCGGCAAGTCCGCAGGGACTTCCCTTTCTGGGCCGGAAATGAAAAAGCCCTGCTCGTTGAGCAGGGCTTTCGAATTGGTGCCCAGAAGAGGACTCGGTCACCCATGCGCGACCCCGGGATTGCGCCAGCAGGCGCAATCCTTTCGAGTCCTCGCGGGAAGTCCGCAGGGACTTCCCTTTCTGGGCCAAGAAATGAAAAAGCCCTGCTCGTTGAGCAGGGCTTTCGAATTGGTGCCCAGAAGAGGACTCGAACCTCCACAGTGTTGCCACCGCTAGGACCTGAACCTAGTGCGTCTACCAATTCCGCCATCTGGGCTTCGTCTCGCAGCATGGCTGCTGCGATGCGAGCGCCGAATTCTACAGAAGCCTTTGGAATTTGCAAGCGCTTTGTTGCGGCGATTCGCGTTAGTTGCTTTGCAAGCCCAGATAGACACTGCCGTCGATCACGTAGCGATTGCGGCCGGCGCGTTTGGCGCGGTACATCGCGCTGTCAGCGCGGTGCAGCAGCGGCTCCAGGCGCGGGGCTTCCGGCACGTCGCATACCGCGCCCACGCTGATCGTGACCAGCGGCTGCACCGGCGTGCCGTTGTGCGGAATGCCCAGGTCGCGTACGGCGGCCACCATGTTGCGCGCCACGCGGCGCGTCTCGTCAAGATCGGAATCCGGCAGTATCACGGCGAATTCCTCGCCGCCCAGCCGCGCGCAGAACTGCTCGCCGCGCAGCACGCCCGTCAGTGCCTCGGCCACCTTGCGCAGGCATTCGTCGCCAACCGGATGACCATAGAGATCGTTGTATTGCTTGAAGAGATCGACATCGAGGATCAGCAGGCCCACTTCCTTGCCAAGTTCGTGAGCGCGCGCCACCACGTCGAGCGAGGCGCGCTGGAAGAAGCGGCGGTTCGGAATATTCGTCAGCGCGTCGATGTCGAGATCGGCCTGCACGCGCGACAGTTGCTCCTCGGTTTCGCCAAGCTGGGTGGCCAGCGCGCGCTCGCGCGATTGATAGCGGCGGATGTCGCGCATGAACACCAGCATGCCGATTTCCTTGCCGTCCATCCGGCACACCGGCTCGGCGGTGAGTTCAAGGCCGGCGCGTTCCACGATATGGGGATTGGCATCGCCGGCCGCGGTCAGCACTTCGTCCCACTCGGGCGGACAAAGCTGGCCGCGCCGGATCTCGGGCAGCAGGCGCACCGCGGCGGGATTGAATTCGACGATGCGCCCGCCCGCGCCCAGAATCACGCAGCCCTCGCGGATCGTGTCGAACACGCGCAGCCGCGCATAGTGGCCGATGTCATCCAGATGCGTGCGCAGCGCGCACAGCCAGACCAGCACCGCCATCAGCGAAAACGTGGCCGGCGTGAGATCGCCCCCGAGCGGGCCCGTCCAGCGATACAGGTAGGCGATATGCGCCATCAGCGGCAGCATCAGTCCGGCCACCAGCACATTGCGTCCGCGCCGGGACAGCGCCGCATTGGGAACATCGGCGGTGAGCAAAAAATACAAGCTCAGCGCCAGCAGCGCGTAAACCCAGCCCGCGGCGACCGTATAGCCGATGCCATGCCGGAACACCGCCCCGGGCGACACGCCGCGCGGCATCAGCTCGATCGACGTCCAGATCAGGTGATGGTGTTCGTTTGTAAATACCAGCAGCAGCGTCAGTACTGCTGCCAGCACGGGCACGCACAGCAACGACCACGGCACCACGTAGCGCGGCCGGCTGACGTGGACCATCGCCACCAGCCAGCCGATCGGCACGGCGACGATGCCCAGGTACTGGAACTTTGCCCAGAAAATGCGTCCGGCCAGCGTGGTCTCGCTGATTTCCAGCAGTCGGCCGCCGCTCCAGATCGCCACGCCCGCGGACAGCACCAGAAATGCGCGCACCGTGGGATCGTCCCGCCGTGGCCATGCGGCGACGGCCATGCCCACACTGCAAACGACGGCAATGGTCAGGCAAAGGACGAGAGGATACGATGGCATGGAAATTGACCGGAGCGAATGACAGCCCCGGGGCACTGCGGAGCGGCTCATTATAGGCTGGCGCCGTCGCGCCCAGAACGCGTGCACGCCGCCACGCGCGGTACAAGCGCCGATTCACTGCCGCTGTGTCGCCATCGTCCAACAACCATCTTTCCGGAAACCTGCGTGCCTTTCATTCTGCTTGGCCTGGCGCTGATCGGCGCCTTCATCTACGGCCTGGTCCGGCTCTATCAGCGCGTGGCCGGCGCGTTTGGCGTGCTGGCCGGCACCGTTGCGGTGCTGGCGATTCTGGCGGTGCTGAGCGCGCTGTTCCTGGCGTGGCTGCGGCGTTATCGCGCAATCCATGGCCGACGCCTCCACGGCGAGCGCGTGGTGATGGTGTCGGGCGAATGGGGTAGCCTGCGGCTCGATGCCGAGCGCAAGAACGGCGTACTGCAGATGGATGGCCAGCGCGAAGTGCTGATCTTTGCCGACATCGCCGACGCTCAGCCGCAAGCGCGCCAGGGGCGCTGGCATGTGATGCTCTCCTTGCGGCACCATCGGCAGGCCGAATTCGCGATCCCGATGCCCGATCGCGCTACCGCCGCACGCTGGCAGAAAATCCTCCGGCTCGCGGCGGCGCAAAAGCTGTAGGCGCGCAGCCGCGCAGGCGGCAAGGGCCACGCGAAAGGCACGCCCTGCGCTGCACGGCATCGCGCGCCACCTTGCGCCGCGTCTTCAGCGCGGGAACGGCGCGCCCATTGGCTTAAGCCGGATCCCGGGCGCCAGGCGCGTCCACGGCAAGTCGGCCGGATCGGCAGTCATCGGACCGGGCGCCTTGGCCACCAGCACCGCATGCGCAATGCCCTGGAAATCGGCACGGAAGTGCACCGAACTCTTGTTCACCAGGATTTTCATCGCCTCCGGCTCCACGCCGCCGACGCGATACAGGTTTCGGTCCAGCATCTGCGCCTTGCCGCCGCTGACCACCACCTGCACGCCGTCGATGCCGAGCAGCGCCACCGGCCCGACATCGGCCAGCATGCCGTGCATCATCGGACCGCCAAAGCGGCACACGCCATCGGACAGTTTCAGCACTTCGAAGCGTGCCTGCAGCGGTTCGTCGCCCGCAACGCCGCTGACGCCGCCGAGCGCCACGTCGATCACCGCCCCCACCCCGGCGCGATGCGCGGCGGCGGCCACAGCCGGGTCCCAGATCAGTCCGATGGCCGCCTGCTGCGCGCCGTTGCGCAGCAGCGCGCGCAACATGCCCATCGTGTTGGAATCCCCGCCGGCGCCGGGATTGTCCTGCGTATCGGCGATGACCACGGGCTGCGTGGCGTCCTGCGCCATGCGCATGGCCTCGCGCACCGCTTCATCGGGCGACAGGAACGGCACTTCCCATGCCGCTTCCTCGGCCAGCATGCGGTCGTACAGCGCCTGCACCGCCGCGTTCACGGCATCCGCGTCCTGGCCATAGCCCCAGATCACCGGCCCGCATTCAGGAAAATCGGCTGCGGGAAATCCGGGCGCGAACGACAGCGACGCCACGCCGTCGCGCTCGAGCGAGTCCAGCTGCGCGTACATGCCGCGCGCCGGTTCCAGCATGGTGCACATGCCGTTGATGGGAATCAGGAACGGCAGCCGGCGCGCCGCGCGATGCCACGGTGCGCCGGCGCCGAGCCGCGCCTGCAGCAGCGCCGCCGCACGTTCGCCGGTATCCGCCATGTCGACGTGCGGGTAGGTGCGATACGCCACCAGCGCGTCAGCCGCATCGAGCATGGCCTGCGTGACGTTGGCGTGCAGGTCGAGCGACGCCACCATCGGCACATGCTGACCGATCACCTCGCGCAGGCGCGCCAGCAGCGTGCCCTCGCCATCGTCGGCATGCTCGGCCACCATCGCGCCGTGCAGGTCGAGATAGATCGCGTCGAAGCCGCCTGCGCGCGCCGCTGCCACGATCTCTCCGGCGATCCGTTCGAACGCGTCTTCGGTGACATGCGCCGACGGGCTCGCGCCGGCCCACACCACCGGGCGCAGCGTCCACCCGTAGCGCTGCGCGGCCCGGATGAATCCGCCTGCGGGAATGTTCACGTCGCGCAGCGCCAGCACATCGTCGCCGCGCGCCATCGCCGGAAATCCCTCGCCGCGCTCGAAGCTGGCGTAGGTGGCCTTGGACGGCGCGAAGGTGTTGGTCTCGTGCTGAAAGCCGGCGATCAGAATCGTTGCTGCCAATTGCTTCTCCTCATTCATGCTCAGTCATGCCTTGCCGCGCGCGTTGCCGACTGCCTGCGTGGCGTCGGCGCGCTGCTCGTCGCTTCAGGCGGTAGCCGCCGCGCCGTGCGGCGACGGCATGCGGTTGACGATCAGCGTGATCGCGCCGGCCACCAGCAGGCCAACCATCACGAACAAGCCTGCCTGCATGCTGCCCGTTGCGGTGCGCACCCAGCCGATGATGGTCGGACTCAGGAATCCGCCGATCAGGCCGATCGTGTTGATCAGCGCGATGCCGCCCGCTGCGGCCTCGCCCTTCAGGTATTGCGACGGAATCGCCCAGAACACGGTGTAGGCGGTCCACATCATCGCGGTGGCAATGGTCATGCACAGCAGCGAGATGGCCAGATTGCCGCTCGACATCGTTGCCACGGCCAACGCGACCGCGCCTACCAGCGCCGGCACCGCGCTATGCAGACGGCGCTCGCCGCGGCGGTCCGAACGACGGCCGATCACGACCATCGCAATCGCGGCGGCGATGTACGGGATCATCGAGTAATAGCCGATCTGCATGGTGTCCGTCACGCCGTCTGCCTTGAGGATCGACGGCAGCCAGAAGCTTACGGCGTAGATGCCGCAAATCATCGTGAAGTAGGCAAACGCCAGCAGATACACGCGCGGATCGCGCGCCACCTGTGCGAACGAATGGTGGCCGGACGCCGGCGCGTGCAGCTGTGCGGCGAGCAGGCGCTTTTCCTCGTCGCTCAGCCACCTGGCGTCGGCGGGGCGATCGGCCAGCACACGCAGCGCGAGCACACCCAGCAGCACACACGGCAGCCCTTCGACCAGGAACATCCATTGCCAGCCTTCCAGGCCATGCGCGCCGGACAGACCCGTCATCAGCCACGTCGACAACGGCGAGCCGAAGATCCCGCCGATCGGCCCGGCCAGCATTACCACCGCCATCACGCGCGCCATGCGCTGCTGGCCGTACCAGTACGTCAGGTAGAAGATCATGCCCGGCGCAAAGCCGGCCTCGAACACGCCAAGCAAAAAGCGCATCACGTAAAACGTGGTTTCGTCGCGCACAAACATCATGCCCGCCGACGTCAGTCCCCAGAGCACCAGAATGCGGCTGATGGTCTTGCGCGCACCAATGCGAGGCAGCAGCAGGTTGCTGGGAATCTCGAACAACACATATCCGAAGAAAAAGATGCCCGCGCCGAGTCCGTACACGGCATCGGAAAAACCGAGATCGCTTTGCATCTGCAGCTTGGCAAAGCCGATGTTGACGCGATCGAGGTAAGCGAATGTGTAGCAGATCAGCAGAAACGGCAGCAGGCGCCAGTTCAGCTTGCGGTACAGCGCCTCATAGGCGGCGTGCGCCGTGGTGGTGCGTGGGGGCAGTGCGGCGGACATGTCTATCTCTCCCGTGGTCGGCCTGGTGGATGCGATGGGCGTTGTGCGGTCGCTGTCTTGTTGTTTGGCAAGATCGTCGGGCAGATGAAAAAACAGAGCAAGAGCAACTTAAGTCGGCTATCGTTGCCCATTCGGCAACACCATCGGCAATGCATCATGCGAGAACTGAACCAGCGTCGTCTGCGCTATTTCCATGAAGTCCTGACACACGGATCGATACGCGGCGCGGCCGACAGCATCAACACGTCGCCCTCTGTCATCACGCGGCAGATCCGCCTGCTCGAAGACGAAGTAGGCGCGCCGTTGTTCGACCGGCACGCGCGCGGCGTGCAGCCCACCGAGGCCGCCTTGCATCTGCTCGAATACTGGCGCGGCTGCCGCGCGCAGCAGGAATTGTTCGAGGACCGTCTGCAGGCTTTGCGCGGGCTGCAGCACGGCCAGGTGCGCATCGCCACCAGCGAAGGGTATGTCGATGGATTGATGGACGACGTGCTGACCGATTTCTGCGCGCAGTATCCGCGGCTCGATGTCACTGTCGACACGCTGCCCGTGAACAACGTGCTGCAGGAAGTGGCGGAAAGCCGCGCGCATATCGGGCTGGCCTACAACCCGCCCTCGCACGCCGACATCACCTGGGTGGCCACGTCGCCGCAGCCGGTGGTGCTGCTGGTGCGCGCCGGGCATCCGCTGGCGCGGCGCGGCGGCAAGGTCAACGTGCGGGAGCTGGGCAATTACCCGCTGGCGCTGATGCCGCCCGCCTTCGGGCTCGGACAGGTGGTGCAGATGCTGGCCTATACCGAAAACGTGCAGATCCGGCCCACGCTGACCACCAATTCGCTGGCGGTGCTGCGGCACTTCGTGAAGCGCCACGACGGCATCACGCTGATGGGCGCATTTGCCGCGTACCGCGAACTGGAATCGGGAGAACTGGTGACGCTGCCCATCGCGCATCCGCTGTTCGAAGCCGCCAAGGCGCGCGTGCTGGTAAAGGCCGGCCGGCCACTGGGCGTGGCCGCCAATACGCTGCTGGGCTGCATCCTGCGCGACATGCCGATGTTTGCCGCACCGGCGCCGCGCGCGCGTGCGCGTGCTCATCCGGCCAAGGCGACGACGCCGCGCCAGCGTCCGCGAAAATCGCCGCAAGTCTGACCGTGCGGCTAGAATCGACGCTCATTCTTCCAGGAGCCCACCGATGACGATGACAGCAAGCAAGCGATACTGGAAACTGGCCGCCGTTGCAGGTGCGGCGGCGATGGTCACGATGATGGCCGGATGCGCATCGAAGGCGCCGGACAGCGCCGTGCCCGATCCCGGCCCGCAAGGCGGCCGTGGCACGCCGGAGGGCTGCCAGGCCGACAAGGTCGGCGACGACGCGCTGATCGGCAAGACCGAGGCCGAAGCGGCCGCGCTGCTGAAGGGCTGCGCGTGGCGCTTTGGCAATCGCGAAGGCCAGCATATGCCCGGCACGATGGACTACAACCCGCAGCGCCGCACCATCGACGTCACGCAGGGCAAAGTGACGGCGGTACGGCGCGGCTGAAGTGGCTTCGGGGCTAGCGCCGGCTGCGCTCGCCGCCGCGCGAATCCATGATGATCATGGTGCGGTCGAGTACGCCGGCGTCGTCGAAGTAGGCGCTGAAGTGCGCCGGGACATAGCCGGGCAGATACATCCGGTACGACCACGCTTCCCGCTTCATCAGCGCGTAGTACTGGATCGGCTCGCGCGGACGGCCCCAGCGTTCCAGCACGTCCTGCTTGGTCCACGTGCCCGGGCGCGCCGTATAGACTTCGTTTTCCGTCAGCATCTGGCGAAAGCCGCTCAGACGGCCGCCGGCATCGAAGTCGGCGGCATAGATCTCATAGCCGTACGGCTGCTTGGAATAGATCCAGCGCTGCGTGCCGTCGGCCCGCTGGAACGTGTCGGTGGGCTCGCCAAACGCCTGGCGCACCGAATCCTGCGGGCTTCCCATCATCTTTTGCGCGGTTTCCACGGGCTGCAGCGTGGTGCAGGCGCTGAGCGCCAGGGCGGCTACGCCTATCCAGGCGCGGAGTCGGAATCGCATGGTGTGTCTCCGGGTATCGACGGAACGGCAGATGAAACTGGGCGCCAAGCTTACTCCACATATCGCCGTCGCCGCATCCCGCCTGTTACGTAAACACACCATGGCGCCCGGTTATTCCATCAACTGCGCGCGCCTTGCCATGCGGGACGCACGATCTCGCGATCGTCGATCGGCCAGTGCAATGCGGCAGCGACCACGCCCAATGCCATCGCGCCGATCCACACCCAATCATAGGAATGCGTGAGCTCGAATACCACGCCGCCGAGCCATACGCCCAGGAACGACCCGAGCTGATGGCCAAAGAAGACGAAGCCGAACAGCGTGGTGATGTACCGCACGCCGAACACCTGCGCAACGATGCCGCTGGTCAGCGGCACGGTGCCGAGCCAGAGAAATCCCATCACGGCTGCAAATGCGTACAGCGTGAACGGGCTGAGCGGCAACAGCACGAACAGTGCCATGACCGAGGTGCGCGCCAGATAGATGCCGGCCAGCAGGTACTTCTTGGTGTGCAGCCCGCCGAGCCAGCCAAACAGGTATGTGCCGGCGATATTGGCCAACGCAATCACGGCCAGAGCGATCATCGCGCTGGCCGGCGCCATGCCTTTGTCGCGCAGGTAGGCGGGCAGATGGTTGGCGATAAACGCGAGCTGGAAGCCGCAGGCCAGGAATCCCAGGTTTAGCAGCCAGAAACCCGAGTGCCGAAACGCCTCGCGAATCGCGGCCAGCATCGGCGGCGAATCGGCATCGGCTTGCGATCCTGCCCAGGCGCCGGTGCGATCCTGGAACGGCAGCGTCAGCGGCAAGACCAGGATGGCCGCCACCGCGAACACGATCAGCGTGTGTTGCCAGCCGGCCAGCGACAGCAGCGCCTGTGCGGAAGGCACCATCAGGAACTGGCCAATGCCGCCGCAAGCGCCCGCGATACCGAGCGTGCGGCTGCGTTGCGCGGGCGGCACCATGCGGCTCAGTGCGCCGTAGACCACGCCGAAGGTTGTACCTGACTGGGCGATACCGATGCAGATGCCGGCCGTCAGTACGAACAGCGGTGTCGATGGCGCCATCGCCATGCCGCACAAGCCCGCGGCGTACAGCGCCATGCCGCCCAGCATCACGCGCCAGGATCCGAAGCGGTCGGCCAGCATGCCCGTGAACGGCTGCGCCACGCCCCACACCAGATTCTGCACAGCCATCGCCAGCGCGAACGATTCGCGCGTCCAGCCGCGGTCCGCGATCATCGGCAGCAGGAACAGGCCCTGAACGTGGCGCACGCCCAGCGCCAGCCCCATCACCAGTCCAGCCGCCAGCAGCAGAAAGGCGCTGCCGCGCCACCACGGCGCGCTGGGCGGCGGGCGCAATGCCTCGGCATCATGGCAAGACCTGTGTTGGCGCATCGCGGACTCCTTGAAGACATCGCACAAAAAATCGCTGGAAATGGCTCCATTCCACGCGATTCCGCGCCTGTGCTCAAACGACATTTCGTGTCGCTAGCCATGCGTGGTGGGAATGCCAGCGCGGCGGCTTCCGTGCTGTAATTAGGGCTCGCCCATCCACACGATCTGCCATGTCCGTTCCGCTCGTCAGGCTGTTCTCGCTCGATCTGCTCAAGGGTTTTGTCGCAGTGGGCCGCCGCATGAGCATCACGCAGGCAGCCGACGACCTGTGCCTGACGCAATCCGCCGTCAGCCGCCAGATCCGCGCGCTGGAAGACCAGTTGCAGGTGCGGCTGTTCGTGCGGCAGCACCGCGGCGTCGCCTTCACGCCGGAAGGCGAGCGACTGTTCCGCAGCGCCGATGGCGCAATGCAGCAATTGCAGGATGTGGCCGCCGAACTCCGCAGGCGCGATGGCCCGCAGCCCGTGACCGTCACCGCCAGCATTGGCGTGGCGGGCTTGTGGCTGTTGCCGCGCCTCGGCACGTTGCAGCGCCAGCATCCGCATCTCGATGTGCGGCTGTCGGCCAGCAACCAGCTCAGCGACCTGCGCGCCGACGGCATCGACCTGGCGATCCGCTACTGCTCGGCGGCCGCAGCGCCGGCCCATGCAGAGCATTTGTTCGACGAGACCATCGCGCCGGTGGCCAATCCCACGCTGGGCGCCACGCGCGTGCGTTCCGCCAAGGACCTTGCCGCGCTGCCGCTGCTGGAATTCGACGACCCCAGGCCGTGGCTGCACTGGCGTAGCTGGCTTGGCGCGCACGGATACCGGCAGGCCAGCCGGCGCGGCATTCTGCGCTTCAACCAGTACGACCAGGTGATTCACGCCGCGCTGGCCGGGCAAGGCGTTGCCCTGGGGCGGCTGGAGTTGATCCAGCCACTGATCGAGGGCGGACAGCTCCATGTCGTGACATCGGCGGGATCGGCCATGCCCAGTCCCAACGCCTTCTGGCTGATTCACGCCTCCGATCAGCCCCGCGAGGAAGTGCGGCATGTGGCGGCGTGGATCCGCGCCGAAGCCGCGCGCGTCACGTCAGCCGCAACACCAGCCGTTGCGACGGCGCGGGCGTGATCTGGCACAGCACGCTGCCCGTGCCGCGCAACGCGCTCAGGAAATAGGTGCCGTCCCGCGTCACGCGGTGGCTCTGGCCCGCAGCCAGCACGATGTCTGGCGACGCGATGGCGCGCCGCTCCTCGACCGTCATCCACAGGCGCCCCGCTCCGCAATGGACGCGCGCGCCGGCGTGCAACGTCACGGGTATGCAATCCGCATCGATCATCAAATTCCAGGTCATGCCGCGCTCCACTGCCCCACTGGCTTCTTCTTTGCAGTGTCGGCGCTGGCGCTGCGCGCAGGCATGAGCAATGATGCGGCGCGCCATGAGATTCACGCACGCATCGCGGCGCTGCCGGAAGTCCGCAGCCACTGTGGCGCCGTTCAAACGCGGGCGATGCGGCTTATGAAATGCGCGATGCAATCCGATAAGATGAGCGGCAGCGCTTCGCATCGATCGGCTGTGCGGTCGAATATCCGATCGAGTGATGCGGGCGGCGCGCCAATTTTCAGCACATCAGACATGGAACCGCTCTCGTTTGAATTCGTCACGGTCGAAGAGGCCAAGAAGGTGCTAGATGGCGAGCCGCCCGCCTCGCGCACGACCGACTGGAGCGAGGCGCGCCAGCCGATCGATCCCGCCACGCAGGCGCTTACGCCCGTGGCGTTGAAATGGCTGGCGCAATTGCCGCGCGAGGTGCGGCCGTTCGAACTGTTCCATACCTATCCGCGCATCGCCAACCAGTTGGCCGCGCTGGGCGATGCGGCGGCGGTATCGGCGTTTCTCGGCGAGCTGCTGATCGACAAGCGCGGCGACAGGCAGGGGTTCCCCGGTGGCATCGCGCAGGAACTGTCGCGCCTCCAGGAACACCTGCTGCGCTCGCTGCAGCCAAACATCGGCGACGGGCCCGACGCGATCGCCCCCTGATGCGCGGGCCTTGGGCGATCAACCCGGATGGCCCCGCCTTAGCGATCCACCCGAGCCTTACAGCTGGTCTTCCACCGGCAGCACGCGCAGGATGCCGTTGCCGATGTGCTGCCACACGTTCATGCCGGGCTCCGCGTCGAACGTGGTTTCCTTGCCGTTGTCGCGCGTGGTCCAGGTCATCGATTCGCCGCCGTTCTCGTCCTTGCGCAATGCCACGCGATAGGCAATATCGAGCAGGCGCTTATCCATGTCCTCCACCAGCCGCGTTGCCAGCTGCGGAGAATCCAGAATCACGCCCATTTCGGTATTGAGCTTGATCGAGCGCGGATCGAGGTTGAGCGAGCCGATGAAAAGCAGATGTCGGTCCACCACGTATGTCTTGGCGTGCAGACTGGCGCGGCTGGATGCAAACATGCGCGCCCGCGTGCGGCTGCGCGCCAGTTCCGCATTGGCGGTAGGTTTCAGCTCATAGAGTTCGATGCCGGCGCGCAGCAGGCTCTTGCGGCGCGGCGAGTAGCCGGCATGCACCGCCGCCACGTCGGTCGCGGCATACGAATTGGTCAGCACGCGCACCTTGATGCCGCGCTTGGCGATACCGATCAGCCATTTCTCGTTCTCATCGTCGGGCACGAAGTATGGGGACACGATCACCAGCTCACGCTCGGCCTTTTCCATCATTGCCCGCAACTGCGGAATGGCATGGGTGGACGGATCATCGGGGCTGTCCTCGATCTTGTCCGGCTTGTCCGCAATCACCCGTGCGCCGCCCAAATAGCCCGGCAGATGACCGAGTTCGATACCGCGCGCGAGGCCGGAATCGAGCAGTTCCTGCACGAACGGGCTGGCGCGCGCGCTGTCGCCCTTGGCCTCGATTCCCTTGCGAAACGCCCGCAATTCCGCCGGCGCGTCCTTGCCCTCGGCGGCGAGCGTGACCACCGGATAGGCCAGGTCGCTGTTCCAGTACGCGTCGAACACCCGGCTGGCCTGCGGCACCACGGGGCCCGCCACCATCACGTCGAGGTCGCTGAAATCCATGTCCGGCTTGGCCGAAAAATAGGCGTCGCCGACATTGCGGCCGCCCACGATCGTCACCAGGTTATCGACCGTCATCTGCTTGTTGTGCATGCGGCGATTCACGCGGCCGAAGTCGACCAGCGCCTCTGCCCAGCGCAGCTTGCGGTTGGCAAACGGGTTGAAGATGCGCACTTCGATGTTGGGATGCGAATCGATGGCGACCCACGTCTTGTCCTGCTTGCCGGTATGGATGTCGTCGATCAGGATGCGCACGCGCACGCCGCGATCGGCGGCGTCGATCAGTTCGCCCATCAGCGCGCTGCCCGTGGTGTCGACGTCGTAGATGTAGTACTGGATGTCGAGCGTCTTCTGCGCGGCGCGGGCCAGTGCGATGCGCGCGGTCAGCGCGTCGGGGCCATTGCCGAGCGGATAGAAAATCGACTGTCCCGGATTTTTCGCCAGCCGCGGCGCCAGCGCGCGCGCCAGCATCGTGTTGCCGGTATCGGCAATGACGTACGACGGCGTGCGATTGGTATTGGCGGGCAGACTGGCGCAGCCAGCAGGCAAGCCCAGCGTCAGCGTAACCATCACCATCAGCGCGAACGAGCGCACCCGCTGGCGCCAGCGCTGGATCGACAGGCGCTGCGGAAGATGGACCGACTGGCCAGGCCGGGCCGGAGCCGGCGGCACGCCCTGGCCCTGCACGGGACGGCTCAGCAATTGCGCCATGTTCCACTCCTCGACAAGACCGGCAACGCCTGCCGGCAAGCTAGCCCTGCGCCACTGGATCGGTTGCCGCTTTGCTGGCCGCCGCGCACTGGCGATAGTAGCCACGCACAATCTGCTGCGCGACCGGCAGCCGCGCGCTGACCGGCACGGGAAAGCGCACGATGGCGTCGTAGCGACCGACGTCGACCGGTTCGAACAGCACGCGCGGTTCGAACTGCGACAGATCCACGAAGCGCATGTCGCCGTAGCGCCGCAGCGCGCGTCCCGCTTCTTCCATAAAGCTTTCGCACGCCTGGCGCGCCACCTGCACAAGCTGCGCCTCCACCGCATCGGGATCGACGCCCACATCGAGTGGAATGCGCACCATGTCCAGCGTATAGGCGCCTGCCTGCGAGTGATTGCGCACCGCGGTGGTCAGCAACATGCTGTTGGGCACCTGTACCGTGAATCCCGTGTACTGGCGCGATGCGGCCACCTCGACCAGCGTGGTGGACATCACGTCCATATCGATGACCTCGCCGCCAAACGGGCCGATCTCGACCAGATCGCCCAGCTGGAACGGTCGCGTAATCATGCGCATGAACGCGCCGAGAAAACACATGACCAGTTCCTTGCCGACCAGCAGCAAGGCCGCCGCAAACGCCGCCAGCGAAATCGCCACGCTCTTGAGTTCGGACACCCAGATGCCGAGCAACAGCAGGAACACCACGGCCGCGACCAGATTGCGCGACGCGACAGTCCAGGCGCGATAGCTGCCGCGGTTGTCCGCCTGCAGCCGTCCGGTAAAGAAGCGATTGATCAGCTTGACCACCAGCGTGCCGGCCGCGATGACCGCCAGGCTGGCGACGATGTTGACCAGAATGCTGTCGTTGGCGTTGAAGTGCATCGGCGTACGGCCTCCTGATTTGCATGTTGCACCTCCCGCCGCCCGTTCTGATTTGTTGCACCGCAACCGACTGGCGCCGCGAGCGTGGGACTGCCCACGGCGATTCTATCCATTTGCCAGTGTCAGGCGGACGCGGTTCGCGCCATAGTGGGCGCAGTCCGGTTCGGCTGTCGGTTTTTATCCTGCAAATCCGCGTTGGCGCCCGGCTGATACACAACCGAACGCCGGGCTGACGGCCGACGAGGACGCGGCCAACGCGACGCCGTTCTAGCGGGAAGCCGACGCCTCCGGCGCGGCGGCCGTCTGCCAGCCCAGACCCAGCGATTTCTGCAGCGACACGTAGTCCTTGAGCAGGTCTGCGTCGCCCGCAATGCGGTTTTGTTGCGCCACTACGCGCGTGCGCTCGACATCCAGCCATTCGAGCATGCTGGCCGTGCCGGCGCGGTAGCGCTGCTGCTGCAATGTCGATGCGCGGTCCGCCGACGCTTCCACGCGGCGCAGCACCACCACGTGTTCGCGCTGATGGCCGTAGCGTGACAGGGCCACGTCGGCATCGCGCAGCGCCTTGAGAACCGTGCCACGGTAGTTGGCCTGAGCCTCGTCGCGGGCGCCCTCGGCGCTGTCGACGCCCGCCGCGACGCGGCCGAAGTCGAGGATATTCCACTGCAAGCGCGGCAGCGTCAGCCAGGTGCCGTTGTCCTTGCGCGCCAGATGGCCGGGATCCATCGCGCTGAAGCCAAGCGATCCCAGCAGCGACAGCTTGGGAAACCAGTCCGCCTTGCGCACGCCGATCTGCGCCGTGCTGGATGCCAGCCGCCGCTCTGCGGCGCGGATATCGGGACGCGATCTCAGCAACGCGGCGGGATCGCCCACCGCGACGGTTTCCGGCACGCTGGGCAGCGGCCTGGGCGCGGCCAGTTCGGCGTCGAGTTCACCGGGCGCGCGCCCCGTCAGCAGCGCCAACTGGTCGAACGATTCGGCGATGCCGGCCTGCACCGGCGAGATCTGCGCGCGCGTGTTGTCCAGTTGCGTGAGCAGCCGCTCCACCTCGAGCTGCGATGCCACGCCGCGCGCGCGGCGCTGCTGCGTGAGATCGAGCATTTCGGCTTCGAGCTTCTCGGAATCCTGCAGGTGCGCCAGGCTCGCCTGCTGCTCGCGCAGCGTGACATAGGCCTGCGCCACTTCGGCGGCCAGTTGCACATGCGCATCGGCAAGCTGCGCGGACGCGGCATCGGCCTCTGCCGACGCTGCTTCGATCGACCGGCGCGTGCCGCCAAACAGATCGATTTCCCAACTGGCGTCGAACCCGGCGATGTAAAGCGACAGCGGCCCGCGTCCGCCGCCCGACGATCCCTGGCCGGACAGCGCCGCAAGATCGGGCGACCGCGTGCGCAGCATGGCCGCATCGAGGCCCACCTTGGGCAGCAGGTTGGCCTTGTTGCTGTCCAGCCCGGCGCGCGCCTGGCGCACGCGCGCACGAGCCGCGTCGATGTCGGGGCTTTGCCGCAGCGCGGTGTCGATCAGGCGGTCGAGCTGGTCGTCGCCAAGCGCGCGCCACCAGTCGGCCACGCGCGGCGCGGCAGGATCGGCAGCCACGGGCGCATGCGGAAACTTGCCGGCGTCGATCGTATTGGCAGCCACCTGCGGCGCGCTGCGATAGTCGGGGCCGACGGTGCAGCCCGCGGCGACAAGCGCCGCGGCAAGCGCCATCAGGCGCGGCAGTCGTGCGTGGAACAAGGCAAACATGATCAATGGCCGGTGGAAACGGGCGCGCCCGGGCGGGGCGGCTTGAGCAACAGCGCCAGAGGCACGCAGCACAGCAGCGCGATGCCAAGGGCAAAGAAGGTTTCGGAGAACGTCATGACGGCGGCCTGGCGCGCGATTTCGCCGCTGAGCTGCGCGATCGCCTGCAGTTGCGCATGGGCGTAGTCGCCGCCTTGCGCGACGAAGCCGGCGATGCTTGACGTCATGTGGTCCTGGCCGATCGAACTGTTGGCCGTGACCGATTCCCGGATGACCGCGTCGTGATACGCATTGCGCCGGTCGATCAGCGTGCCGAGCAGCGCCAGGCCGATCGATCCACCGAGATTGCGCGCCATGTTGTACAGCCCGGCCGCGTCGCCGGCCTCGTGCGTTGCCACCGCCGCCATCGACGCCTGATTGAGCGGCATCATCGCCAGGATCTGGCCAAACCCGCGCAGGATCTGCGACACCGTGAAGTCATGCCCGACGCTGTCGACGGTCAGGCCGATATCGAGCATGCAACTGGCAAAGAAGCAGACCAAGCCTGTGATCACCAGCCAGCGGCTGTCGAATTTGCCGAGCATGCGCGGCAGCACCGGCATCAGCAGGAACGCCGGCAACCCGGACAGCAGCATGATGCCGCCGGCCTGCTCGGCGTTGTAGCCGGCGATCAGCGACAGGAACTGCGGCAGCAGGTACGACACGCCGTAAAGGCCCGCGCCTACCGTCGTCACGATCAGGATCACGCTCGCGTAGTTGCGGTTCAGCAGCAGCCGCAGACGCACGATCGGCTGTCTGGCCGTGAACTGGCTGACCAGCATCATCGTCAGTCCAAGCGCGGCCAGCGCCGACAGATAGACGATGGTTTGCGATTCGAACCACTGCTCGCGCTGCCCTTCTTCCAGCACCACGGTCAGCGAACTGAGGCCGATGGTCAGGCCGACGATGCCGAGCCAGTCCGCCTTGAGGAACGCCTGGAGATCGGCGCGCTCGGCCGTCAGGCCGAAATACAGCAGCGGCACCAGCACGGCCGTGATCGGCACATTGAGAAAGAAGCACCAGCGCCAGTTGATGTTCTCGGCCAGCCAGCCGCCGATCACGGGGCCCAGCAACGGCCCCAGCAGCACGATCAGGCCAAACATCGACATGCCGATCGGCATCTGGTGACGGGGCAAGCGCGTGCGCACGATGGTCTGCGCCGTGGGAATCATCGCCCCGCCGGCAAATCCCTGGCCGATCCGGCCGATCACCATTTCCGGCAGGCTGTGCGACAGCCCGCACACCATCGAAAACGCCGTGAACAGCAGCGCGTTGCACATCAGGAAGCGGCGCAGCCCAAACACGCGCGTGAGCCACGCGGTAAGCGGAATGATCACGATCTCGGCCATCAGGTAGCCGGTGGAAATCCACGTACCTTCCGTGCCGGCTGCGCCAATTTGCCCCTGGATCTGCGGCAGCGCCGAGTTGGTGATCGAGATGTCGAGCGTGGCCAGCAGCGCGCCGAGCGACCCGGCCGCGACGGCGATCCAGTCCGCGGCCGACGCGTTGGGCTGCGTGGCCGGGGCTGCCGATGACATCGCTGGAGTCACCGCGGGCGCCGCCGATGCCGGTGGCCCGGCGTTCGCGGCATCAGCCATGGCTGGCCCCGTGCGCGGCGGCCGATGCGGGCGCGCTGGCCGGATGGAGATCGCGCGTATCGACATCGACCACCACCGACAGCCCCGGCACCAGAACCGGCCGCGCATCGTTGGGCACATCGACGTGGATGCGCACCGGCACGCGCTGGACGATCTTGGTGAAGTTGCCGGTGGCGTTCTGCGCGGGCAGCAGCGCGAATTGCGATCCGGTGCCGGGCGACAGGCTATCGACCACGCCGTGCAGCGCTTGGCCGGACAGCGCATCGACGTGCAGCGTCACCGCCTGCCCTGCGCGCATGCGGCCGACCTGCGTTTCCTTGAAGTTGGCGGTCAGGTAGAGGTCCTGCACCGGCACCACGGTCAGCAGGCGCGTGCCCGGCTGCGCGAACTGGCCCACGCGGACGCCCTTGTCGGCCACGCGACCCGCGCTGGTGGCGCGCACCACGGTGTCGTCCAGATCGAGCCGGGCCTTGCGGGCGCTGGCCTGCGCCACCTCGAGCTGCGCCTTGGCCTGTTGCAGGCGCGTTTGCAGCGTGACCACCTGGCTCTGCTCCACGCGCAGCGCCGCCGCGTTGGCGGCCAGCGTGGTTGACGCGCGCGTCTGGGCGTTGCGCAGTTCGGCCGTGCGCTCCTCGGTCTCCGCCCCGGTGGCCACCAGCGGCGCGTAGCGTTCCACCTGCGAGGCGGCGTAGCGCGCATTGGCGCGCGCGCCTTCCACTTCGGCGGCGGCCTGGGCGATCTTGGCCTGCTGCTGCTGAAGATCGGCGTCGGCCCGCGCCACGTCGGCCTCGCGCGACGCCACCGTGGCGAGCGCTTCGTCCAGCGCGGCCTGGTATTGGCGGTTATCGAGACGCACCAGTTGCTGGCCGGGGACGACCTGCTGGTTGTCGCGCACATAGACTTCGGCCACATAGCCGCTGACCTTGGGCGCCACCGTCACGCTGTCGGCCTGGATATAGGCGTCGTCGGTGCTTTCGATAAAGCGGCCGTAAGTCCACCAGCGCACGCCAAAGGCGCAGGCGACGACAAGCGCCACGACGCCCATTCCGATCAGGATCGAGCGGCGGCGCGACGCGCGTGACGAGGGAACGGATTGCGGTGCCGCGCCAGCAGGCGCGACGGCGGAATTGGGGGCGGACATGTTGGGGGCGCGGACTTTTGAGTCGGATGCCGCGCAATTATTCCACTTGGAAGAAATCTGTCAACTGATATATTTCTGCCTGTCCAGGACCTTGAGACCCGCAACATGGCGCGACACAGACCGGCATCCGAAGGGGGCTACCAGCGTGGCGAGGAAACCCGCGCGCGGATTATCGAAGCGGCCATGCGGCTGTTTGGCGCGCACGGCTTCGACGGGGCGTCGACGCGCGACATTGCGCGCGAGGCTGGCGTCAACGCGCCCGCGCTGCAGTACTACTTCGACAACAAGGAAGGTGTGTACCTGGCGTGCATCGACTATTTCGTCGAACGCGTCCAGGCCACGCTGCGCGATGTGCTGGAACATGCCGAGGCCGCACTGGCGCGCCCCGATGCGTCCGATGCCGACCTGATCGAGGTTTACCTGAAGCTGCAGGCGCGCTTCGCCATGTTTCTGTACGAGTCCCCGGAAACCGACCATTGGCGCCAGTTCATGGCGCGCGAGCGCGCCGGGCTGGGTCCATCGGCCGCATTCGAACGCATCGACAGCGGCGTCAACCGCCGCCTGTTCGCTGCGACGTCCGCCATCGTCGGCCGCCTGATCGGCCAGCCTGCCGGCGACGAAAACACCCGCATCCGCACCATCGCCATCGATAGCCAGATCGCCGCGTTCAAGGTGATGCGGCGTCACGTGTTGCGCGCGCTGAACTGGGAAAGCTATGGCGATTCGGAAACCGAGCGCGTGAAGGATGTGCTCCAGGAGCACGCCCGCATTCTGTTGTGGGGCCTGGTGGCGCAGCGCAACGCAAAAAAGACACGCTGACCGAAGCTAGAGTATTTACTCTAATTCGTCGCAACCGTCACGTCCGCCATCGTTTTTCTCATAAGAAACAAGCGCTTGAACAGGCGCCCGGCGGCTGGTCCAGCACACTAGCTTCGGCAATTTGGCGTCAATACGATTGCGCGCCGCAAAAAGCCCTTGCTTATCTATCTAGTAGTAGATAATATTCAGCTCATGGACGACGCGATGCAGCAAACAGCAAGACGCAGCAAAGCCCCGTCCACGCAACACCAGGCAGTTATCAGTACCGGAAGCGGTCTTTTTTTTAGTCCCGGTTATCTATCTACCAGTAGGTAACGAAGCCAAAAAAGATCGCCATCGAAACAGACTACGGCCTCGCGATCCACCTGAACCGAGATCGCCCGGCCCTTGCAAGGAGAGCATCATGACCGCCAAGAACATCCTTACCGCCGCTGCCCTCGCCGCCGCTTTCGTTGCCGGCGCCGCTCAGGCCGCTCCCGCCGCGCAAAAGGCCGGTGAAGTCTACGGTTACACCTACCGCGTGAACGACCAGCGCAGCGCCTTCACCGACGGCACCCGCCAGGGCAAGTTCGACACGTTCAGCGAAGGTGCTCGTGTCGGCAAGGCCGATCCGTTCACGGACGGCGCCAAGGTCGGCAAGGCAGACCCGTACACCGACGGCGCACGCATCGTGGCCGGCCTGGATCGCACCGGTGTATCGGCCAGCCCGGCCCGCAAGGTTGATCCGTACTACGACGGCGCCCGCAGCGTGAACGCTCCGCGCAACCCGTACTACGACGGCGCACGCACCCGCGACATCTACACCGACGGTGCACGCGTCTGAGTCCCGCCCGATGCAGGCGGTAATCAAGAAATAGCCGGAGTGATGTGCTCCGGCGTTGCCTCTTTCCGGAGTCCATCATGAGCTTCAAGAACAGCGCCCTGATCCTGGGCGGATGGCTGGCCCTCACCGCCGCCAGCGGCGCAGCCGCCGCACTGGTCGCCACCGCCCTGCCGGTCTGACACCGGCACCCGCAACACCCCGGCATCGCCGGGCAAGCAAGTCCCAGACAGCACGGGCCAGCAATTGCGCTGGCCCGTTTGTTTTTGTCACATCCGAAGCAACAAGGCGCTGGACTGCGCCAGCCGATTGGTCGACGCGAAACTAGGCCTCACCCGCTCCCCCGTCTGCCTGCAACACGTCGAGGAACGCCGACAACGCGTAGGGCTTGCGCAGGGTTACCGCGCGCGGCAGGGCGGCGCGCTGGGCTGGCGTCAGCACCAGGTCGTGACCGCTGACGAACACCACGCGCAGGGTCGGCACGAGCCGACATGCTTCGATGGCCAGGTCCACGCCCGATGCGCCGCCCAGGCCGACATCGGTGACCAGGAGGTCGGTCTCGTTGGATTGCAGCGCGGCCATGGCTTCGATCTCGTTGCGCGCCTCGATCACCTCGATGCCAAAAGCGCGCATCAATTCGGCTGTGCTGGCGCGCAGCAGATCGTCGTCCTCGACGAAGACCACGCGCTGGCCTGCCACCAGCGCGGCAACGTTGTCATCGGGCACGTCCACCGCCGAGTCCGACGCTTTGCGCGCATGGGGCGCCATCCCCGCCGAAGCCGCATGCGAGCGGTCGCTCGGCGCCTCTTCAAGCGGCGCGGGCTCCAGCGTTGCACCGCCGCTGGCCAGCATTTGCCGGATCTTGCGCGCCAGCGCTTCCTGCGTGTAGGGCTTGCTGAGCAGTTCGATGCCGGCGTCGAGCCGTCCCGCATGGACGATGGCGTTATCGGTATAGCCGGAGGTGAACAGTACGGCGATGCCGGGCAGCCGTTCGCGCACCTTGCGCGCCATCTCGGTGCTGCGCAGTTTGCCGGGCATGACCACATCGCTGAACAGCAGATCGACCGGCACGCCGCTTTCGACAATGGCCAGCGCGCCGGCGGCATCGCGCGCCTTCAACACGCGATAGCCAAGACTCGACAGCATTTCCACCACGGTGGCGCGCACGTCCTCGTCGTCCTCCACCACCAGCACCGTCTCCGTGCCGCCGCTGACCAGCGCGGGCTCGGTATCGGTTTCCAGGTCTTCCGACTCGGTCACGCGCGGCAGGTACAGACGCACCGTCGTGCCGAAACCCACCTCGCTGTAGATTTTCACGTGGCCGCCCGACTGGCGCACGAAGCCATACACCATGCTCAGCCCCAGCCCCGTGCCCTGGCCTTCGGGCTTGGTCGTGAAAAACGGCTCGAATACGTGATCGATGATGTCGGGCGCGATGCCCGCGCCGGTGTCGGTGACGGCCACCATCACATACTGGCCGGGAATCACGTCCGCATTGCGGCGCGCGTAGACCTCGTCGAGTGTGGCGTTGCCGGCCTCGATGGTCAGCGTGCCGTGGCCGTGCATCGCGTCGCGCGCGTTGATGGCCAGATTCAGCAGCGCATTTTCGACCTGGAACGGATCGACCAGCGTGTTCCAGAGACCGCCGGCCACGACGGTTTCGATCTCCACGCCGTCGCCGAGCGCGCGGCGCAGCATGTCGTCGAGTCCGCGCACGAAGCGGCCCAGGTTGACCACCTTGGGCGCCAGCGGCTGGCGCCGCCCGAAGGCCAGCAACTGCGCCGACAGCTTGGCGCCGCGCGCCACGCCGGCCAGCGCGTTACGCACGCGCGACTCGGCGCGCTCATCGCCCGCCACATCGCGCGCCAGCAAGTGCAGATTGCCACCGATCACCTGCAGCAGGTTGTTGAAATCGTGCGCCACGCCGCCGGTCAACTTGCCGATGGCCTCCATCTTCTGCGCCAGACGCAGCGCCTCATCGGCATTGCGCAGCGCTTCGGCGGCTTCCCTGTCGCTGGTGACATCGCGTCCCACGCCGTGAATGCGGCCCGATGCCGGATCGATCGACAAGGTCCACGCCACCCAGCGCGGGCGGCCGTCCTGGCGCAGCATGCGGCATTCATGGCGCACCGATCCGCCGTCGCGCCGCAGCGCCAGCATCTGCTCGGTCATCGGCACCAGTTCCTCGGGATGCACGAACGCCATGCAGGTGCGTCCGAGCATGTCGGTCGCCGCATAACCGAGCGACCGCTGCCACGACGGGCTCACGCGCTCGATCGTGCCGTCGCTGCCGGTCACCATCAACAGATCTTCGCTGAGGTCCCACAGCCGATCGTGATCGGCAACGGACTCGGCCACGCGGCGTTCCAGCAAATCGTTCATTTCACGCAGTTCGCGCTGCGCCACGCTGCGCAGTTGCGACCGTCGCAGGTTGCTGCCCACCCGCGCCAGCAGCTCGCTGGCGTTGAACGGCTTGACGAGATAGTCGTCGGCGCCGGAGGCGAGCCCGCTGACGCGCGCCTCGGGCCCCGCGCGCGCGGACAGCAGCAGCACCGGCGTCTGGCGCAAGGCCGCGTCGGCGCGCACTTCGCGCAGCAGCCCGAAGCCGTCCAGCCGCGGCATCATCACGTCCGAGACGATCAGGTCCGGCGCATGTCGGCGCGCCAGTTCCAGCGCCTCCTGGCCATCCGCGGCCACCTGCACCTGATGCCCGGCCGACCGCAGGATGCGCCGCATGTAGTCGCGCAGGTCGGCGTTATCGTCGACCACCAGTACGCGCCCGTGCCCGACGCTGGCTGCCGGATCGATACCGTCCGCGGACGGCTCGGATGATCTGTCCGCCGCATCGGCCGAAGTATTGGGCGCATCGCCAGCGTGGTTCGGGTTCCACCGCACGGCCTGTTCGACGTAGGCGAGCGCCTGCCCGCTGGCCGGCGCTGCCGCCAGCACCGAGGCCGGATCACTGGCCGCGCGCGTGGCGCTGGCGGGCAGCGTGATGCGAAACAGCGAGCCGTGCCCGGGCTCGCTTTGCACGACGATTTCGCCGCCGTGCAGGCGCACCAGTTCCTGCACCAGCGCCAGGCCAATGCCGGTGCCTTCGATCGACCTGCCCACCGCGCCGGCCACGCGATGAAAGCGCTCGAACAGGCGCGGAATTTCATCGGCGGCGATGCCGATGCCGGTGTCCTGCACCTCCAGCACGGCGCGGCCCGCGTCGTCGCTCCGCATGCGCACCGTGATCGTGCCGGCATGGGTGTATTTGAATGCGTTCGACAGCAGGTTCAGAACCACCGTCTCCCACATGTCGCGGTCCACATCGACCGCGCCCGGCAATGGCGGGCAGTCGACCACCAGTTGCATGCCGGCCGCTTCGATCGCCGAGCGGAACAGCGAGGCCAGTTCTGCCGAAAAGGCCGAAAGATCGGTCGGCTGCCGGTGCATGCGCACCCGGCCCGCCTCGATACGCGAAAAATCGAGCAGCGCATTGACCAGTTTCAGCAGCCGCAGGCCGTTGCGGTGCGTGGTTTCGATCAGCGCACGGTCCTCTTCCGCGATGTGGTCGCCACGGCGCAGCATGTCTTCGAGCGGCCCCAGCATCAACGTCAGCGGCGTACGAAATTCGTGGCTGATATTCGAGAAGAACGTGGTCTTGGCGCGGTCGATTTCGGCCAGCGCCTCGGCGCGCCTGCGCTCGGCCTCGTAGGCGTCGGCGTGATGGATCGCCTGTCCGATCTGTCCGGCCACGAGGTTCAGGAACGAGCGGTATTGGTCATCGAACAGCCGGCACGGATTCAGGCCGACGATCAGCACACCGGCATGCGCCACGTCCGATGACGACATGATCGGCAGGATGACGGCCTGGCGCGGCGCGAATTGCCATGCGCCGCCCGGCAGCGGTTCGGCAAAGCGTGCCGCCAGATCGTCGACGATCGTCAACGCGCCACCGTCCATGGCCTCGGCGATTGGCCAGGACGCGCCGGCGTCGGCGTCGGCATCGAGCGTCGCGGGCACCGCAGGATGGTCGGGCGAGATGCCGCAGGTGCCGGCCAGCGTCAATTGCCGGGCCGTCGCCGACGGCTGGCGGTCGCGTTGCTCGCCGCGCTCGTCCAGATACAGCAGCGCAAACGGCAGGTCGTGCGGATTGGCCAGCAGCGACGCCATGGCCAGCCGGCACGCATCGCGCCAGGTGCGGGCATGGGTGGCCGAGGACGCCAGTTCGCGCAGCAGGTTCAGTTGCCGCTCCGCCAATACGCGCTCGGTATCGTCGCTATTCGCGCAGATGATGCCGCCGGTGCCGCCGTGGTCGTCCGGCACCGGGCTGTATGAAAACGTGTAGTAGGTTTCTTCCGGATAGCCGTTGCGCTCCATGATCAGGAGCTTCTGCTCGACGAAGGTGCCTTCCTCGCCGGCCATCGCGGTTTCCAGCAACGGTCCGATCTCCCCCCAGATCTCGCGCCACACCTGCGCAGTGGGCTGGCCCAGCGCCACCGGATGCCGGCCGCCGATGATCGCCTTGTAGGGATCGTTGTAGAAAAAGCGAAGGTCGTCGCCCCAGCCGATCCAGATGGGCTGGCGCGACGTGAGCATGATGCGCAGCGCCGTCTTGAGACTTTGCGGCCATTGCGCGGGCATGCCCAGCGGCGTGGTGGCCCAGTCGAATTCACGAATGCGCGCGGCCATCTCGCCGCCGCCGGCCAGGAAACCCGGAACGCTCTCGCCGGTATGACCCGACGGCATCTCGCCGTCCGCGTTTCTCATTGATGTCTCCCGGAATCGAGGTGCGCGAGCATCGCCCGCGCAGGGGGATTTTCAATGGCATCGGCCGCGGCAGGCAAGATCCAGACGGTCATGAGTTGTATCCCATCCCTCACACTTCACGCATTTACAGTCGATAATCGACCGTATAGTCTGGCTCCTGCGCCGCTCGTCGTCGCTGCCGCCCACCGCCGCTTATTGCAGATTACTACCGCTTACCGCAGCCTACTCCCGCCCATTCGATCCGGACGATGTTCGATACGCCGCTTCATTACCTGATTTCCACCGGGCTCACCGCCACCCTGACCGTATGTTGCGTGGGCCTGCACTACGAAGCGCTACGGCTGATCTCGGCCTTCCATCCCAAACGGCTCAGCGGCAAATTCAACATCGGGGGCGTCATTCTGCTGATCATCCTGACCCACTGCCTGGAAGCCGTGGTGTTCAGCGTCGGCTACTGGCTGGGCACGGATATCCTGGCAATCGGTCGCCTGACGGGCATGCGCGAACACGGCGCGCTGGCCTATCTCTATTTCTCTCTGGAAACCTTCACCACCCAAAGTATCGGCGATATCGTTCCGCAGGGCCCCTTGCGGCTGCTGGCTTCGGTGCAGCCGCTGGTGGGCCTGATCCTGATTGGCTGGTCCACATCGTTCACGTTCCTGATCATGCGCCGCGACTGGCGCGGCGACGAAATGGACGCACGCGACTGAAATCGCCTCCATGATGGTAGGCAGGCTGTGCCGACACCGAAATCGGCGTCTTTCCTACACGGTTGTGGGAACCGTGGAGGTTGGCGGGTGGCGGCGTCGATGAAAAGATAAGTTGCCGTCATCCAGACAGCCTGCTGTACCGTTAGATGTCGATTCCGCCCCGGCTGGGGCAAACAAGAAAACAGACCGGAGCATTAAAAGTGTCGACCCTCCCGGAATACGTCCTCGCGGCCCATCGGCCGGAGCGACTCCGCACCTCCCATCGCCCCCTGGCCCTGCTGCGCTGGCTGGCGCCGATCCTGTTGGCCGTGCTGGCGATGCTGAGCGCGCCGCGCGCGCACGCCCAAACCCCCGCGCCGCTGGCCGAATGGCAGTACTCGGTGGGCGTACCGCTCGAGAAGATGTTCGAAGGCGAGCCGCAAAAGTGGGAAGTGCGCGTGGGCGCGGCGGCCAGTGTGCGCCCGTACTACGAAGGCACCAGCAAGTACTACGTGCTGGCCGGCCCGGTGGTCGATATCCGCTACCGCGACGTGGCATTCCTGTCCACCGGCGAAGGGCTGGGCTGGAACGTCATCCATACCGATCATGTGCGCGCGGGCATCGCGCTGACCTATGACTTCGGCCGCCGCGAGAAACACGACCACGACCATCTGGGCGGACTCGGCAATATCGGCATGGCACTGGAATCGAAGGTGTTTGCCGAATACGTGGTCTCCAAGGAATTTCCGCTGGTGATCCGCGCCAATGTGCGACGCCAGTTCGGCGGGGCCAACGGCGTGATCGGCGATATCGGCGCTTATATGCCGTTGCCAGGCAGTAACGAGAAGTTCTTCTGGTTTGCCGGCCCCACCATGACATTTGCCGATTCGGCCTACATGAGTCGCTGGTACGGCGTGTCGGCCGACCAGGCGGCGCGCTCCGGGCTGCCCCAGCATCGCGCCAGCGGCGGGATCAAGTCATACGGCGGCGGGGTTTCGGCGATGTGGTTCTTCGGCAAGAACTGGTTCACCACGGCCGATATCGGCGTCTCGGCGCTGGTTGGCGACGCCCGCAGCAGCCCGGTCACATCGCGCTCCACAAGCCTGACCGGCGATATCTCGATCAACTACCAGTTCTGATGCCAGGCAGGGCGCCGCGACAGCCGGCGCCCGTGGCCGTTCCTGGAGCGACTCCCGGAGCGATTCCCATGCGCGGGCGCGACGGCCCGCCATCCGCGGACCTACGGCGCGGGACGCGACAGATAGCCGTCCACCACTTGCCGCAGCGCCGGCAGCTTGCCGGTGAAGAAATGGCCAGCCCCGGGCAGGACCACGATCGGCAATTCCTGCGGCCGCGCCCAATTGAACACGTTGGCCAGCGGGACCCGTTCGTCGTTTTCGCCGTGTACGACCAGGGTGTGCGCGGGCACCGTCGGCGTGTCATAGGACAACGTCTCGGAGAGCGTGCCGGCCGGCATGCCGCTCAGGATCAGATGCGCGACCGAAACGCCCGACGCGCCCAGTTGCGCGGCGGCACGCGCCTGGATGAACGCGCCGAACGAAAACCCGGCAAGCGCGAGCGGCAGGTCGGGATGATCGCGCCGCAGCAGTGCGATCACGGCCAGCACGTCATCGGTCTCGCCGTTGCCGTCGTCATAGCTGCCCTCGCTGTTTCCTACGCCGCGATAGTTGGGCCGCAGCGTCAGAAAGCCGTGCGCCTGCAGCGCGCGCGCCAGCAACTGCGGAATCTTGTGTTCGGCGGTGCCGCCCTGGCTCGGATGTGGATGCGCAACCACCGCGACGCCGCGCGGCGCATCGGCGGGCGTATCGACAAGGATTTCGAGCTGACCGGCAGGGCCGGCGATGAACTGACGGGTGGATGCCGAAGGCGTGAACGATGAAGACATGAAAATGGCTACCGGCTGGGGATGACTGCGACTGTGCAGGCGCAGCATACCCGCAGCCGGGCCGTGGCGGCAACGACCGACGCCGCCCGCAGCGCGGACGGCGCGCCTCGCTATGCGGCCCGTGCGGGCCTAGTGAGGATGATCCGCCTTGATGACCGACGCGATCTCCTGACGTCGGACGCTCACCACATCGTCAAGCTCCAGGCCTTCCGCCACCACCAGCATCTCGGCCCCGCGGCTGATGGCAAAGATCACGCCATACCAGAGGTCCGGCCCCGCCACGGCGTTCAGGCGGACGCTGAATTCGGTTTCCTGATCCTGGCTGTAGACGCTCACCAGATCGCCGACCTCGGGCATGGCGGCCTCCTCCGCCAGCGGATATTCCCGAGCCGTCACTGTCAGTGGCGTCTGCGCAATGCCGCGCGCAAACCTCGCTTGCATCGTCGCCTCCTGCACGTTGGCATGGTTGATTGTCTTGTCAGGATAGGATCGCCGCCCGAAAACGCACAGTAAACCTGCGCCCGCAGGCACACCGCGCCACGCCTGCGTCGCTTTGCGGGTGTGCCGCCGCGCGGCCGGACACCTGACTGGCCCACCCCGCAGCGCATCCCGCGACGCATCCGGCCATGCATCGGCCAACCCGGCCATGCGCTGATGGCGTGCCCGGCCGCGCCGACAACGCCCGCATGGCCGACGCCCGCGCTTACGCCTGGATGGCGCGCTGCGCGGCGCAGCATTCGCGCGGCAGCGTGACGGTGAAGGTGGTGATGCCGCGCTCCGGCGACGATGTCGCCTCGACGGTGCCGTCGTGCAGCGTGACCAGTTCGCGGGTGATGTAGAGTCCCAGCCCGAGCCCTTCGGACGCGCCGCTGCCGGCCGCTGCATTGCGGGCGCCGGAGCGGAACGCATCGAAGATATGCGGCAGCAGTCCCGCATCGATCACGCCGCCATTGGTCACCGACACCACCACGCGGTCGCGCGCGGTGCCGTCCACGCTGACATCGATCGGCGCGTCCGGATCGCCATGATGCAGCGCGTTGCCGACCAGGTTCTGCACCACCTGGCCCACCAGCACCGGATCGATGGTGGCATGCATGTCGCCGACCGTCTGCAGCGTCACGCGCGACCTGCCGTGCAGCACCTCGCATTCGTCGACGATGGCCGCGCACACCGCGCGTAGGTCCGAATGTTGCGGCATCAGGCTCACGCGGCCGCCATGCAGCCGCGCCACGTGCAGCAACTGGTCGACCATGCGCGCCATGCGCTGGCCGCTGCGCGAGATGCGATCGGTGGCGGGGCGCAAGCGTTCCTCGCCGCCAAAGCGCTCCAGGAACGAAGCGGACGCAATGATGGCCGACAGCGGCGTGCGCAGGTCATGGGCCAGCACCGCCATCAGCATCTCGTTGGTCTTGAGCAGTTGCTGCGCGATTTCCAGTTGTTCGGCCAGTTGCTGTTTCTGTTGCGCCAACTGCACGAACACGTCCACCTTGGCGGCCAGCACGCGCGCATCGATCGGCTTGAAGAGGAAATCGACGGCCCCGGTGGCGTAGCCGCGAAACGCGCGCTGGCTGTCTTCGCCCGCGGCGGTCAGGAACAGGATGGGGATGTGGCGCGTGCGCTTGCTGCCGCGCATCAGTTCGGCCAGCTCGAAGCCATCCATGCCGGGCATGTGCACGTCCAGGATGGCCAGGCCGAAGTCGTGCTCCAGCAGCAATTCCAGCGCCTGCGCACCGGAACTGGCATGGACGATCTCGACCCCAGGCTTTGCCAGTACGGCGTCCAGCGCGGTCAGGTTGGCGGCGATGTCATCGACCGCGAGGATCTTGACGGAGGCGGGTGCTTGCATGGTAGAGGTCATTCAATAAGGCGGGCCAGGTGGTGGCCGATGTCGTCCAGCGTCATGACGCGATCGGCCGCGCCGCGTGCGATGGCTTCCTCGGGCATGGTGTGCACGGCCGCGCTGGCGGGCGTCTGCACCCAGGCCTGTCCACCGGCCGCGCGGATCGCCGCCAGGCCGCGCGCACCGTCGTCATTGGCGCCTGAGAGCAGAATCCCGAGCGCGCGCTCGCGCCATGCCACCGCCGCCGATTCGAACAGCACGTCGATCGAGGGCCTGGAAAAACGCACCGGTGGCTCCACCGACAGCGCCAGCCGCACGCCGTCGGGCGTGTCCGGGTCGCGTTCCACCAGCAGGTGGTAATCGGGCGGCGCCACGTAAAGGTGGCCGGGCAGCACGGGCAGCTTGTCCTCGGCTTCGCGTACGGGCAACACGCAGCGCGCGGCAAAAAGCTCCGGCAACAGGCTTGGCGAGGTGGGCCGAAGATGCATGACGATCACCACCGCAGGCCGGAAGCGCCGCGGCAACATCGGCAGCAGTGCGTTGAGCGCCTCGACGCCGCCAGCCGATGCGCCGATCACCACGGCGCAGCAGGCGGGATGCAATGCCGGCGCGTCCGTCACAGCTTCCGGTAGAGCCGCTCGTGCGACACCACCGCCTCGAAATCCTGCGCATGCTGGCTGAAATGCAGGCTCTCCTTGCTGCCCAGCCCCAGAAAGCCGCGGCGCGCCAAGGCGTCATGAAACAGGCCGATGGCGCGGTCCTGCAGCGGCCGGTCGAAGTAGATCAGCACGTTGCGGCACGAAATCAACTGCGCTTCCTGGAACACGCTGTCGGTGGCCAGGCTGTGATCGGCGAACACCGATTGCCGGATCAGTTGTCCGTTAAACTTCGCCTTGCCGTAGGCCGCGTGATAGTAATCGGACAGCGAGCGCCGTCCGCCCGCGGCCAGGTAGTTTTCTCCGAAGCCGCGCAGCCGGCCCGCGTCGTACACACCGGCACGCGCGATGGCCAGCGCCTCCGGATTGATGTCGGTGGCATAGAACACAGTGCGCGACGCCAGCCCTTCTTCTTCGAACAGGATCGCCAGCGACCACAGTTCCTCGCCGCTGCTGCAACCGGCCACCCACACGTTGATGGACGGATAGGTTTGCAGTACCGGCGCCACATGCTCGCGAATCGCACGGAAATAGGACGGATCGCGAAACATCTCGCTGACCTGGACGGTCAGGTACTGCAGCAATCGGCCAAACACGGCGGGGTCGCGCAGCATGCGGTCCTGCAGCTGCGACAGCGTGCCAAGCTGCATGTCGCGCAGCGCCTGCTGCAGGCGCCGCCGTACCGATGCGCGCGAATAGCGGCGGAAATCGTGCTGGTACTTGCGAAAGACGGCTTCGAGCAGCAGCTCCATTTCGATCTCGAAATCGGCATCGGGCAGCAGGGCGCGCTCGTCGCCATCGAGCGCGAGATCCGATGTTGCGTCCTTCGGTTTCAATTTGCGTGAAGCCATACGCGACACAGGGAAAGCAGCTTGTCCACATCGATCGGCTTGGCGATGTAGTCGTTGGCCCCGGCCTGCAGGCAGGCCTCGCGGTCGGACGGCATGGCCTTGGCGGTCAGCGCGATGATCGGCAGCCGGCCGTACTGCGGCATCTGCCGGATGTGCCGCGTCGCCGTGATGCCGTCCATCTCCGGCATCATGATGTCCATCAGCACCAGATCCACGTCGTCGACCCGTTCCAGCAGGTCCAGCGCTTCGCGTCCGCTGCGCGCGATCTCCACGGTGGCGCCCAGCGGTTCGATCACCTTCGACAGCGCGAAGATATTGCGCGCATCGTCCTCCACCAGCAGCAGCTTGCGGCCGTCGAAGGCATCGTCGCGGCTGCGCGCGGCACGCAGCATGCGCTGGTGTTCCGGCGGCAACGACGATTCCACGCTATGCAGGAACAGCGTGACCTCGTCGAGCAGGCGATCGGGCGAGCGCGCGCCCTTGATGATGATCGACTTGGAATAGCGGCGCAGGCGCTGTTCGTCGTCGGCGGATAACTGCCGGCCGGTGTAGATGATCACCGGCGGCATGACGCCGCTGCCGCGCTCGGCCATATGCGCCAGCAGATCGTGACCGGTGCCGTCGGGCAGCACCATGTCCATCACGACGCAATCGAACGGCGATGCCGCGAGCGCGGCGCGCGCGCCCGCTACATCGTCTGCGGTGACGATTTCCGCATCGAGCGACTTGAGCAGCGCGCGGATGCTCTCTCGCAGCGAAGGATCGTCCTCGATCACCAACACGCGGCGGCGGCCGGCGTTCATGCGCGCTTCCAACCCGCGAATCACTTCGGCCAGCCTGTCGCGCTCGCTGGGCTTGAAGGTGTAGCCGATAGCGCCCAGGTGCAGCGCCGCCTCGGCGTGATCGCTGACAGAAATCAGGTGAGTGGGAATGTGGCGCGTGGCGGGATCGCGCTTGAGCCAGTCCAGCAGCGTCAGGCCCGACTGATCGGGCAACGCCACATCCAGCAGGATGCCGCATGGCTGGTATTCGCGCGCCATTTCCAGACCTTGCGCCGACGTGGTGGCGTGGATGCAGTCGAAATCGAGTTCGTGCGCGAGGTCATAGAGAATGCCGGCAAAATCGTTGTCGTCCTCGACCACCAGGATCAGGCGGTTGCCGCGCGTGCGCCGGTCGCGGTCATCGACAATCGGCGCGGGCCAGCCAGCCTGGAGGGCTTGCGTGCGCTCCGCCGCATCGGCCGACGCCGGCGCGGGAGCCGGCGGAACGGCGCGCGGCGGCGGCGCCACGATGGGCGCGGGCCGATGCGCTGGCGCATGGACCGGCGTCACCAGCCCGGCCTGCGTGGCGCCGTCGGCCACCAGCGTGAGCGGCACGGTCAGCGAGAATACGCTGCCCTGTCCCGGCTCGCTCGCCACCGAGATCCCGCCGCCGAGCAGACGCGCCAATTCGCGCGAGATCGACAAGCCGAGGCCCGTGCCGCCATAGCGCCGGCTGGTGGTTCCGTCGGCCTGCTGGAACGCTTCGAAGATGACCTGCTGCTTGTCCTTCGGGATGCCGATGCCGGTGTCGCGCACTTCAAAGCGCACCGCGTCATCGCCCTGCGCGCACAGTGCAAGCGTGACCGATCCGGTCTCGGTGAACTTGAATGCGTTGGACAGCAGGTTCTTGAGCACCTGCTGCAGGCGCTGGCTGTCGGTGACGATGGTGTCCGGCAGACCGGGCATGAATTCGACCCGCAACGGCACGCCCTTCTGTTCGCCGATCGGCGCAAACAGGCTTTCGAGTACCTGCGCGAACGACGCCAGTTCGACTGGCTCCGGTTCCACCACGAGATGGCCGGCCTCGATCTTGGACAGGTCGAGGATGTCGTTGATCAGGTTCAGCAGGTCGGTGTTGGCGGCGTGGATCGTCGCGGCATAGCGCACCTGCTCGTCGGTCAGCGTGCGTTCCTTGTTCTCCTGCAGCAGCTTGGCCAGGATCAGCGCGCTGTTCAGCGGCGTACGCAGCTCATGCGACATGTTCGCCAGGAATTCGCTCTTGAACTGATTGGAGCGTTCCAGCGCGCGCGCGTTGGCCGCCAGCTCGGCCTGGTAGGACAGCATTTCGCGCTTCTGCGTTTCCAGCCGTTGCGCATGTTCCTCGAGCTGGACGTTGGTCTGTTCCAGTTCGGCCTGCTGCGATTCGAGCCGCGCCTGCGAGTCCATCAGCGCACGACCGCGCTCTTCGAGCTCTTCGTTCGAAACGCGCAATTCTTCCTGCTGGACCTGAAGCTCTTCGCTCTGCCGCTGGGTTTCGGCCAGCAGGTTTTCCAGCCGGCTGCGGAAGGCGACGGCGCGCATCGTCATCCCTACCGACTCGCCGAGGCGTTCGAGCAGTTCCACCACGTCGGCGGTGTCGCGCCGTGTCGTGACGAAGCCCAATTCGATCACGCCCACCACTTCGCCTTCGGCGGTGAGCGGCGCGGCCACGATTTCGTTTGGTGCTGTGCGGCCCAGCGCCGACGACACCTGGAGGTAGTTGGCGGGCAGGCCGCCCACCGCGATCACGCGATTGTCCGCCATCGCCTGGCCCGCCAGCGTGTCCCCGGGCGCCAGCGTGTGCGGCAGGGATTCGGCGTTGGCCAGCGCCCACGCCGCCACGCGACGCAGATGGTCGCCTTCCACCTGATAGACCACGCCGACGTGCGCATCGAGCACCTGCGCCAGCGCCCGCATCAGCGCGTCACCAACATTGCCGGCCGATTGTTGGGCGCGCATGGCCTGATGCACGCGCACCTGCGCCTGCTGCAGCCACACCACGCGCTGCATCGAAAGCTGGGCGACGATATAGCGATGGATAATCACCGCCAGGAACCACAGCACGGCCACACCGACGCTGCGGTTGATGATCGACAGCATCGGGCGCACCATGGCCGACGGCGACACTGCGTAGCCAACGCCGATCAGCACGGTGGCCGCCATCGCGACGATCAGCGGTAGACGTGGGTTGTTGCTGTATAGCGTCAGGCAGACCGGCACAAGGTAGAAAAGCCACGCGGCGACGCCGAGCGGCGTCAGGGCGTCGACGCCAAAAACGATCAGCAGCGCAACCGGCGCCAGGATCGAGCCAAAGATAAAACGTTGCAGGGTAGACGGTTGCATACCGGCGAGGATGGGATCGGAGGGGGGGCGCACCGGCCGCCGAACGGCGGGCAAATGCGGTCTATCCTACCGGGTCTGTCCTGCCGTGGCTGTCAGTGTCGCGCCGACACGTGCTGCGGTGCGGCAGCACGTGTCAGGGCCGATCGTCAGATGCCGCGATGCTCCGGGTGGGCCATCGTCACCACATGTAGCGCGCACCGAGCAGGCCCGCGATGCTCTTGTAGCCGTCGCCGCCGCGCTGGAGCGCGACGTCTCCCCACACACGCCAGCGCTTGCCTAGCTGCGCCTGCACGCCAGCCTTGACCTCGCCGCGGTTGCCGGGACCGCCCTGCGTGACCAGGTCGTTGTCGAATGCGATGGCGTTCTGGTCGGCGTTGTGCCACCAGTTCACTTCCGCATACGGCAGCCATGTCGGCGCAGTATCCGGGTCCGGCGCGTGGTACAGCCGCACGCCCAGCCGCGTGGTCAGCCCGCCGCCGTTGCGGCCTTGCACCAGCGTGCCGTTGCGCTCCCGGTGGTCGTCCGCACGGTAGTTCGTGTAGATCAGCTGCAATTGCGGCTCGACGAGGACGTCGCCGTCATCGGTATAGCTGACCGGAATCGCCCAGCCGCCCTCGACCGAAGCCGTCAGCGTGCGGCTGCTGTAGCTTTCCTCGCCCGCGTCCGTGCCTTGCACCGTATTGCCGAAGTGGCCATATTGGGCCCATGCATCCACGTAGGGACCGTCGGCGCCGGCCGCGTTGCCGCGCCATGTACCGTAAACCCCGGCGCTGCCGCCGTTGACGGTGCCGCGGGCCGGGCCTGTATAGCCGCGCGATTCGGCGTGGGTGCGCGCCATGCCGTATCCGGCCATCACACCGGCCTGCAAGCGGCGGTTATCAGAGGTGCGGTTCAGCAGATCGATGCCGGCCTGCATCACGGCCGAATCGGCGGACTGGTCGACGCTGCCGTTCGATGCTGTGCCAAGCGTGCGCCCGCCCGTCACGCGCGTCCACACGTTCGGCCGCCGCGCGGCCTTGCTGTCGGCAGTCACTGGATCGGCAAAGCCCGCACGATCGTGCATCGTCTGCAGGAACATCGTCTGCGCCGCGCCCTGGTTGGCCAGATATACGCCGGTTTCGGGGCGCGGCACGGCGCTTTCGGTCGAACGCAGATACCAGTCGCCGTCGCCTGGCGACTGCAATCCGCCCTGGTACAGCTTGTAGTCATAGGCGCCCGCCACCAGCCTGCCGTCGAGCGCGAACACGCCGTTCGACTGACCATCGACCTGCACGACGCGGATCCCATCGACGGTCTGGCCGCCGAAGCCACCGGCGTTGCGCACATGCAGCGTGGTCTGGCCTGCCGTATTGCCGTGCACGACGAGCCGATCGGTGGGCGACGCATCGCCGCCGAGCGTCGTGTTCAGTGTCAGCATGCCGTTGTTGCCCGTGTAGTCGCCGTTCACGGTCAGCGTGCTGGACGGCGTGGCGCTGGCCATGCGGATCTCGCCGTCGTTGACCAGCGAGCCGCCGATCAGGAAATCGCCAGGCGCCATCGCCGTCGTTCCCGGCGCGGCATTTCCCACCGCAAGTACGCCGTGATTGACCGCCGAGCCGCCGATCCCGCCATCGCCGCCGAAGGTTGCGCCCTGCGCCACCGTCACCAGCGAGGTGTTGGACAGCCGCGCGCCCTGGCCCAGCAGCAGCGCGCCGGCGTCGACGATCGTTTCGCCGCCATAGGTCTGGTCGGCCGACAGCATCAGGCTGGCGCCGCCCGTCTTGGTCAATCCGCCCGTGCCGTCGATATGGCCGGCGAAAGCGGTATCCGCGCTATTGCTGACGGTCAGCGTGCCCGTACCGAGGGCGATATTGCCCGCGCCCGACAGATTGTTGGCTATCTGGTCGAAGCCGTTGAGGTCAAACGTGGCGCCGCTGGCCACATCGAGATGCTCGCTGGCCGCGATCACGTTGTCCGCGCCGGCGCGCAGGGTCCCCGCGCGAATCGACGTCGCGCCGGTGTAGGTGTTCTGCTTGGATAACTGCAACGTGCCGGCACCGTCCTTGGTCAGGCTCCGGCCATCCCAGCCGGTGGTGCGATTGGCATCCTGGTCGGCCAGCACCGCATCGATATCGAACTCGCCATCGGCTTGCGTCAGGGTGAAGGTGCCATGGGCCTGTTCTGGCGCGGTGCTGTGTGCGCCGTACCATGTCAGGCCCAGGCCCGCAACGAAGTCCTGTCCCGTGTAGGTGCCGCCCATCATCAGGAAATCGGCCGGGCTGGACGATCCGGCGACGTTCACGGTCTGGAACGCGCCGGCGATGCCGCCGGGCCCAGTGGTGTGGATCACGGTGACCGCCTGCGACGCCAGTTCCGATGCGCTGGCCGTCTCCGACGCGGAAAAGCCCACCAGATTGAATTTCGATCCGACCCCGAGTTGCGCGGAGCCCGCGGTGATGGCGGGAGCATCGGTGCGCGCCACGACGTTCAGCGTGCCGTCGACCGACAGGCGGTTGCCAACATCGAGCGTGGATTGCGCATCGACCGACGCGGTTGCGCCCGCTGCGACCGTGAAGTCGCCGGTGGTGCGAAACGCCCCCGCCTGCGCGAGCCGCAGCTCGCCGCCATTGACGGCCACCGCCCCCTGGCTGGAGCCGGTGCCGCTCAACGTCGCCGTGCCCGCGCCGGTCTTGGTCAGCGTGCCCGCGCCCATCAGCGCGCTGGCAAGCGTACCGTTGCCGGCGAAGTCGAGCTGCAGCGTGCCCGCATTGTCGATGGCGCCGGAGCCAAGCGCTGCGCTGCTGGTCGCGATCAGGCGGCCGTCGTCGATCACGGTGCCACCGCTATAGGTATTGACGCCGCCGAGCGTCAGCGTGCCCGCGCCGCTCTTGCGCAGACCACCTGTGCCGTCGATCGTGCCGTCGAATGCGGTGTCGCCAGTATTGACGAGATCCAGCGCGGCGCTGCCCAGGCTGATGCGTCCCGCACCGCTCAGGTTGTTGACGTGCTGGTCGAAACCGTTGAGATCGAACGTCGCGCCATCGGCCACGCTGACATGTGCGCTCGACGCCAGCGCATCGACAACGCCGGTGCGCAGCGTGCCCTCGTTGATCCTCGTATCGCCTGTATAGGTGTTTTGCTTGGACAGTTGCAGGGTGCCCGCACCGTTCTTGGTCAGGCTCTTGCCATCCCAGCCGGTGGCGCGATTGGCGTCCTGGTCGGCCAGCACGGCGTCGATATCGAACTCGCCATCGGCTTCGGTCAGCGTGAAGACGCCGTGCGCCGCCTGCGGCGACGTGCCGTGCGATGCGTACCACGTCAGGCCGAGTCCCACCGTGAAGTCCTGCTCGGTATAGGTGCCGCCCAGCGTCAGGAAATCGGCGGGGCTCGACGATCCGGCGATGGTGGCCGTCTGGAACCCGCCGGTCAGCCCGTTGGCATCGGTGGTGTGGATCACGGTCACCGCCTTCTCGGCCAGCTCCGATGCGCTGGCCGACGCCGCTGCGGAATAGCCGGTCAGATTGAACGACGCGCCGCCGCCAATGTGCGCGGTCTGCGCGGTGATGGCGGTGCCATCGGCGCGCGCCACCACGTTCAGCGTGCCGTCCACCGACAGCCGGTTGCCCACTTCGAGCGTGGACGGCTCGGCCAGCGACACCGTGCCGCCCGCGTACACCGTGAAGTCGCCCGTGGTGCGGAACGCGCCATCCTGCGCGAGCCGCAGCTCGCCCGCGTTGATCGCCACCGCGCCCTGCGTCGACCCTGCGGCGTTCAGCGTGGCCGTGCCTGCACCGGTCTTGGCCAGCGTGCCGCCGCCGCCCAGAACATTGGTGAGCGTGCTATCGGACGCAAAATCGAGCTGCAGCGTGGCGCCGTTGTCGATCGCGCCGGAACCGAACGCGGCGCCGCTGGTGCCGATGAGCCGGCCGTCGTGGATGACGGTGCCGCCGTCATAAACGTTGACGCCGCCAAGCGTCAGCGATCCCGCGTCGCGCTTGTGCAGCGTGCCCGCACCGCTGATCGCGCCGTTGAATACGGAGTCGTCGGTGTTCCGGAGGTCCAGCGTCGCCCCGCCCAGCGCAATGTTGCCCGCGCCGTTCAGATGCTGGATCTGTTGGTCGAAACCGTTCAGGTCGAGGGTCGCGCCATTCGCCACGCTGACGTGTCCGCTGGACGCCACGGCGTCGGCGACGTCGGTGCGCATCGTGCCTTCGCCGAGGATCGTATCGCCCGTGTAGGCGGCCGCCTCCGACAGCACCAATGTCCCTGCGCCCTTTTTGGTCAACGTGCGACCGTCCCAGCCACTGGAAAAGCTGCCAGTGCGGTCGGCCAGTTGCACGTCGAGATCGAACGTGTCGGAGGCATCGGCCAGCGTAAACAAGCCATTGCCGCTGGCCGTGTCGCCGCGCCACGCCAAATCGAAGCCGACATCGTAGCCGAGGTCGTCGCTGCTCTTGGCGCCGTCGATCGTCAGGTAGTTGACGGGGCTGGTTTCGCTGAAGCTGACGTGGTCGAAATCGCCGGATATGCCGGCGCTGGTCTGCAGCACGCGGAACTTTTCGGCAGCCAGCGCGCTGGCGGACTCGGGGGCCTTGGCGGAAAGACCGCTGACCGACAGGCTGCCGCCAAGCGCGGCGCGATTTGCCGTGATCACGGGTTCCGCGGCGCCGAGCGTCACCGAGAGCGTGGAGCCAGCAGCCTGCGTGAAATTGCCTGCCACGTCGAGCGTCGCATCGGCCGCGATCGAGGTGGTCGCGTTGGTGCCGGTGGTATACGTGTCGGCGCGGAAGTCGCCGGCCTGCGCGAATGCGAGGGTGCCCGCTTCGACCTTCACCGCACCCTGCGACGATCCGGCAGCGGTCAGCGTCATGGTGCCCGCGCCAACCTGCGTCAGTGACCCGGACCCGCTGAGCACGCCGTCGAAGCGGGCGCTGTCGCGGCGATCGAACACCAGCGCACCGGCGTTGGCGATGTTGCCATCGATCATGCCACTCGTGCCGCCGCGGCCCACTGTCAGCTGGCCAGTGCCGCCGATGGTGGTGCCGCCGCCGCCGTCTTGCGACACCGTGCCGCCGAGCGTGAGCCGGCCATTCACGCCGAGCGTCGCGCCGGAATCCCCGCCCAGGGTGATATTGCCGCCCAGCGTCCAGTCACTGCCGGCATCGGCGGTCAATTCGGCCAGACCGTGGCCTGCCGAGGCGGTGATATTGCCGTCCTCGCTGCCCGATTCGATCAGTCGCAGCGTGTTGCCGACGCCGTGGCTGACGATGGCCGCCGTGCCGTTATCGTTGAGCACCGACCCTGCGCCGAGCACCACGTCGTTATTGTTGCCGTCCAGCTGGATGGCCGCACCGCCGGCGCTGCTGATTTCGCCGCGATTGACCAGCGCGTCGCCATCGTTGAGCCGCACGCCCGCCCCAACCGCGGCCCGAATCGTTCCCGTGGCGGCGTTGTCGATATGAACGGTGCCGCTGCCATCGTGCCGGATACCGGCGAGGTAGCCGTCAATCGTTCCGGCGTTCTGGATCAGCGCATCGCCGCTCTGGCTGACCAGGACCGCGGTACCGTATGTCGGGTCGCCCTTGCCAGAAACGATCGACGCGCCGGCCCGATTGGTGACGACAACATTGCCGCTGGTTGCCAGCTGGATGCCGTCGGCCGTGTTGCCAACGTGGCCCGCGGCGCCGCCGTTCAGCGTGCCGTAGTTATCGATCGCGCCGCTCGCCGCGCCGCCATAGTAGATCGCGTGACTGACCGATGAACTGATATCGCCGCGATTGACGACGTTGCTGGCACCCGCGTCGCTGCCGCTCATGTTGACGCCGTACGTCACGCCGATGACGCTGGCACCTAGTTCGTTGGTAAACGTCGCGGGCACGTTGAATTGCAGCGCTGCGCCGCCAACGGTGCTGATGAGGGTTCCACCGTTGCTTAGCGTCACGGCGTCCGTACCATTGACGGTCACGGAGTTGCCGGGCGCTGTGATGACAGTTCCGGCATTGATCCGATAACTGGTATCCCCCGACACCGTCACGTTGGTCGAACTGGGTTCGATAATGGTCAGCGACTGCGCCGACGTGGCGAACAGCATCAGTACCGCACCATACAACGGCCGCAGCCTGGGTGGCGCGGAGGAGATGGCTCGCAGGGGCGATGGCGGAGTCGGCAGCGGGCGTTTGCTGTGTCTCATCGCGCACCCCGGTTATTATTCTTGCCTGGGAACGGGCCGTTATAGGAAAGCTCCCGGAAGCGCGCCAGGGCGCATTTTCTGGAAAATGTTGCGAAAACTACTTCGACACATACATCCGCGTCTGTATCAATGATTGCCATAACGCCCTGCGCAGTATTTTATTGATCGACCGGACGATTAAAGCCGGCACCGCGTCGATCATAAAAACAAGCGCAATGCAATTCATTAGCCGAATTCTTAATTTCCGCCAGAATGGGGTAATTTGTACGGAAATTGGCGCAGGATCATTCCAATGTAGAGGTGGTTGGGGCGACAAGCGCACGCATGTTCGAATGCAAAACCGCCGCGCGGATGGCGCAACCGAAAGGCGCGGGTGCCGCCGCCCTGCTCGTCATATCTTGTGACGACGTCACCAGATGTATCGCACCCCCATCAATCCGGTAATGCTTTCGTAACCGCCGTCGCCATATTGATAAGCAATGTTGCCCCACATGCGCCAACGTTGGTTGATCTGCGCTTGCGCGCCGGCCTTCACTTCAACACGATTTCGCGGCCCATCCTGCGACACGACCGTGTCATTGAACGTCATGGCATTGAGGCTGGTGTTGTGCCACCAGTTCAGTTCGAGATACGGCAGCCACTGCGGCGAGGCGTCCGGGTTCGGTGCGTGGAAGAGGCGCGTGCCCAGGCGCGTAACCAGCCCGCCGCCGTTGCGGCTTTGCACCGTCGTGCCGTTTCTTTCGGTGTGATCGCCTGTTTGATAGTCGCTGTAGATCAGCTGCAATTGCGGCTCGATATTTACTACGCCGTCGGAAGTCCGCCCGATCGGCAACGCCCAGCCTGCTTCGACCGATCCACTCCAGACGTGGCTGGAATAGCTTTCCTGCGCAAGAGCGATGCCGCGCACGGTGTTGTCGAAATAGCCGTACTGGGCCCATGTATCGACATAGGGACCATCGACGCCCACGGCGTTGCCGCGCCAGGTTCCGTAAATGCCCACGCTACCGCCATTGACCGTCCCGCGCGAGGTGCCAGGATAGCTTTGTGCCGTGGCGTGCGTGGTCGACGTGCCGTAGCCGGCCATCACGCCGGCCTGCCAGCGGTGGTTGCCCGACACGCGATCCAGCACGTCGATGCCGGCCTGCACGATGGCGGAGTCGGCCCACTGGCTCACGGTGCCGCCGGCCGCATTGCCATCGGCATGTCCCCCCGACACCCGCGCCCAGACATTGGTCGGCGCCACGTTCTTGCCGTCGCCGCCGCGCGGATCGATAAAGCCGGTCCGGTCACGGTAGGTATGCACAAACATCGCTTGCGCCGCCGCCCAATTGGCCAGATAGGTGCCGGTTTCTGGGCGTGGCGCCGGGCTGCCCTGGGCGCGCAAATACCAGTCGCCATCGTCGGGCGTCTGCACGCCCCCCTTGAACAGCTGGTAGTCGTACGCGCCGGCCACCAGCCGGCCATCAAGCGCAAATACGCCATTCGATTGCCCGTCCACCTGCACGATGCGGATGCCGTTGACCGTTGGCGCGCCGGTGCCGCGTGCGTTGTTCACCTTGATCGTTGTCTGGCCCGCCGTGTTGCCGTGCACGACCAGCATGTCTGTCGGCGAAGCGTCGCCGCGCAGCGTTGTGAATAACGTCAGCTTGCCGTTGTTGCCGGTGTAGTCGCCGTTCACGATCAGCTTGCTGGCAGGCACCACGCTACCCATGCGAATTTCGCCGTTGTTCACCAACGAGCCGCCCACCACGAAGCTTCCGGCCGGGCCGCCCTCGAAACCGGGCGCGGCGTCGGCCACCGCCAACACGCCGTTATTGACGACCGATCCGCCCGCGCCGCCATAGCCACCGAACGTCGCGCCTTGCGCCACAGTCACCTGCCGTGTGTTCGTCAGCTGCGCACCATTATTCAGGATCAATGCTCCCGCGCTCACCGTGGTGTCGCCGCTGTAAGTTTGGTCGCGGGTAAAGACAAGCTGCCCGCTTCCCTGCTGCGTCACGCTGCCCGTGCCGGAGATGGTCTTGTCGAAGGTCAGGTCGTCGCTGCGGTTGAAAACGAGCGCACCGTCATTGACGATATCGCCGTCGACCATGCCGGAGGTGCCACCCACGCCTAACGTCAAGCTCCCAGTCGGGCTGATGGTTGTGCCGCCGCCGGCGTATTGGGACACCATGCCAGTCAGCGTAAGGTTACCGTTGACCGCCAGCGTGGCTGCCGTCGTGCCGGCCAGCGCGACGTTGCTGCCAAGAACCCAGTTGCTGCCCGTGTCGGCAATCAGCCCCGCCAGTTCCTTGCCCTGGTCCGCGGTGATACTGCCCGCCTCGCTGTTAGTTTCCAACAGCGTCAGCGTATTGCCGGTGCCTGCGCTTCGGAGCACCACCCCGTCCTTGCCACTCAGCACCGATCCCGAGCCAAGATACACGCGGTTGTCATTGCCATTGAGCACGATGGCTGCGTTCTCGGTGCTGGTGATCTCGCCACGATTGACGAGCGAATCGCTCTGATTCAGTTGCACGCCCGGACCGGTTACCGCCCGGATGATCCCGGTGCCGCGATTTTGGATTTGCATGGAGCCACTGCCTTCGTTCAGGATGCCGCCGACATAGGCCGAAATCAGCCCGTCATTCTGGATCGTCACGGTGCCCGATGCGCGACTACGAATGCCCGCGCCCCAAAGATTAGGATCGCCCGCGCCGGCATAAATCGCGGCCCCCTGCCGGTTGAAGACGCTGACGTCTTCCCTGTTATACAAGCGAATACCTTCGGATGACGACCCAATGGCACCGGCTGCTCCGCCATTAAGGGTGCCGTAGTTTTCGATCGACCCGCGGGCGTTTTCGCCGAAGTAAATGGCGTGACTGACGGATGCGCTGATGTCGCCCCGATTCTCGACGCTGCTGAACCCGCGCGCTTCCATGTGTACGCCGTCTGTCACGCCGAGGACTTTCCCGGTGGCTTCATTTGTAAAAGCGCCCGGGACATTGAAGATAATGGCGTGCGTACCCTGAATCGTCTGCGTGGCAATCACTCCATCGTTGAAGACTTGCACCGGTCCGACGCCACCGATCACCTTGCCGTCGACCACCACGGCCGCGTCTTTTGTCACGCTGATCGTGGTCCCCTGTGGGACGATATACGAGTTATCCGAGTCAACTGTCACTGTGGTCGTGCTGGGGCCAATCGTAGTAAGCGACTGCGCCGGAGCGGCGAACAGGACGAGGATGGCAGCACAGAGCGGGCGGAGCGCCATGGTCGTTTCCGAGTGCCGAAGTGCGGGTTTTATATGCGTCATCGTGAGTCCGTATGCGGCCTATTATCACCAGGCGGATTTTTATGGAAATGCGGAGGCCACCGTCTCAAGATGGCGTGACGACAGTACGCTTAGCGATTTCGATTGGAATAATGCCAATTCAGAAACAAATATTTCAGCGAATGCGCAAACCATAATGGCTGGCTCATGCGCCTCGACATTTTTAGGACAGCATTGTCGATTGTCCAAACCGATATCGAAATGGCCACAACCTGAAAATCAGCATCGGCGCAGCAAGATAATGGGGGTAAGTGGCCGGCTCAGGAAATCGGCATACGCCTGGCCCGCGGCGGAGGGGACCAGCCGGGGAAACAGTGCCAGAAATAGAGGGAAATCGTCGCACCGCCGTCGGCACGGCGGCACGGCGGCCCAGTCATATACGGCGGGCAGGGCAGACTGAAAGGAAATTTAGATCCGCTATCCGAAGGTCTTATGGCCTATCACCCCCATTGATCAATACGATGTGACTTGTCGCAAGGCATCTGCGATAGTTCAGAGCGACTCCTGCCGGTGAGTCAGTTCGCCGGCCTCCTGCGTGCGATCGATGCCTCGGGCGCCACAAGCACCCGGATGCCGGCCGTACAGCAAGCGGCAGCCTGCCCCAGCCCCACAAACGTCCATGCGTGACACCGCGTGTCACGCTTTCAGCTTCAAGGAACTGTCATGAAAAAGCTCACGACCGCTTTCGGCGCGCCCGTCGTCGACAATAACAACATCCAGACCGCCGGCCCGCGCGGCCCCGCACTTCTGCAGGATGTCTGGTTTCTGGAGAAGCTTGCCCACTTCGACCGCGAAGTGATTCCCGAGCGCCGCATGCACGCCAAGGGGTCGGGCGCATACGGCACGTTCACGGTGACGCATGACATCACCAAGTACACGCGCGCCAACCTGTTTTCGCAGGTCGGCAAGCAGACCGAGATTTTCATGCGCTTTTCGTCGGTGGCCGGCGAGCGCGGCGCTGCCGATGCCGAGCGCGATATCCGCGGCTTTGCCATCAAGTTCTATACCGAGGAAGGCAACTGGGACATGGTCGGCAACAACACGCCGGTGTTTTTCCTGCGTGACCCGCTCAAGTTCCCTGACCTGAACCACGCAGTCAAACGCGATCCGCGCACCGGTTTGCGCAGCGCCGAGAACAACTGGGATTTCTGGACGGGCCTCCCCGAGGCGCTGCACCAGGTCACGATTGTGATGAGCGATCGGGGCATTCCCCGTACGTGGCGTCACATGCACGGCTTTGGCAGCCATACCTACAGCTTCATCAACGCCAACATGGAGCGTTTCTGGGTGAAGTTCCATTTCGTCACCCAGCAGGGCATCCAGAACCTGACCGACGCCGAAGCGGCCGAGGTCACCGGTCAGGACCGCGAGGTGCATCAGCGCGACCTGTACGAATCGATCGAACGCGGCGAATTCCCGCGCTGGAAGTTCTGCGTGCAGATCATGCCGGAATCCGATGCCAGCAAGGTGCCGTACAACCCGTTCGATCTGACCAAGGTGTGGCCGCACAAGGACTATCCGCTGATCGAAGTGGGCATGCTGGAACTGAACCGTAACCCCGAGAATCATTTCGCCGAAGTCGAGCAATCGGCATTCGCGCCGTCGACGATCGTGCCCGGCATCGGGTTCTCGCCGGACAAGATGCTGCAAGGCCGCCTGTTCTCGTACGGCGACGCCGAGCGCTATCGCCTGGGCGTGAATCATCACCTGATCCCGGTGAACTCGCCGAAGGCGGCAAAGTACGTCAACAGCTACCACCGCGACGGCCGCGGGCGCACCGACGGCAACCACGCCGGCACCATCGCCTACGAACCGAACACCAAGGGCGAATGGGCCGAGCAGCCCGATTTCCGCGAGCCGCCGCTGACGCTGGAAGGCACGGCCGATCACTGGAACCACCGCGCGGACGACGACTATTTCTCGCAGGTGGGCGCGCTGTTCCGCCTGATGTCGCCGGCGCAGCAGCAGGTGTTGTTCGATAACACGGCGCGCGCCATCAAGGGTGTGTCCAAACATATCCAGCAAACCCACATCAAGCACTGCACGGCGGCCGATCCGGCCTACGGCGCAGGCGTGGCCGCGGCGATCGAGCTGATCGAAGCCGCGAAGTAATCCGCGCGGCCCGCCCTGTCCTGCCGCAAGCGGCACAGGGCGGCCGACGCGTGCCGGCGCCGGCGGCGCCGGTCATCGAACTCACAGGAATCACGGCAGATGGACAACACGCAATCTCCCACCATGACTGCGGATGAGGAAGCCCGCATGATCGCCGCGCTTGGGCAGGTGTTCGATCTGGCCCGCAATGGCGATGCCGCGGCGCTCGCTGCGCTGATCGCGCGCGGCATGCCGCCCAACCTGCGCAACGAAAAAGGCGACACGCTGGCGATGCTGGCCGCCTATCACGGCCACGCCGACGCGCTGCGCACGCTGCTGCAAGCCGGCGCGTCGCCCGATATCCGCAACGCCATGGGACAGACGCCGATTGCCGGCGCCGCCTACAAGGGCTTCAAGGACATCGTCGAAATCCTGCTGGCGCACGGCGCCGACGTGGAAGGCGCTTCGCCCGATGGCCGCACCGCGCTGATGACGGCGGCGATGTTCCAGCGCACCGAGATCGTCGAGCTGTTGAAGGCGCACGGCGCCAATCCCGATGCGCGCGACAGCCGCGGCATGACGGCCGCCGATGCGGCAGCGTTCATGGCCGGACGCGGCGGCGCGCACTGAGTCTCGGCCGGGAGAACGGGCCTCAGCCGCGCCCGACGAACGGCATCTTGGTGGCCATCACGGTCATGAACTGGACGTTGGCGTCGAGCGGCAGATTGGCCATGTGCAACACAGAGCTTGCAATGTGCGCCACATCGATCAGCGGTTCCGGGCGAATCTCGCCGTTGGCCTGCGGCACGCCCCGCGCCATGCGGTTCGCCATGTCGGTCCCCGCGTTGCCGATGTCGATCTGGCCGCAGGCAATGTCATAGGGCCGGCCGTCGAGCGACAGGCTTTTGGTCAAACCCGTGATCGCGTGCTTGGTGGCCGTGTAGGGCACCGTGTTGGGGCGCGGCGCGTGGGCCGAGATCGATCCGTTGTTGATGATGCGGCCGCCACGCGGATCCTGCGATTTCATCAGCGCGAAGGCGCCGCGCGCGCACAGAAACGCGCCGGTCAGGTTGGTGTCCAGCACGGCCTTCCATTGTTCGAAAGACAGTTCGTCGATACACAGCGCCGGCGCATTGACGCCCGCGTTATTGAACAGCACGTCGAGCCGTCCGAAGCGCTCGCGCACCGTGGCATACATGGCGTCGACCGAATCGGGCTGGCTGACATCGCACTGTACCGCCAGCGCGGACTGGCCCGCCGCATTGGCCGCGTCCGCCAACGCCACGAGCGTCTCGGCGGTGCGTCCGGCCAGCACCACCCGATAGCCGTCGGCCAGCAACGCCTGCGCCACCGCCTTGCCGATGCCGCGCGCCGCGCCCGTGACCAGCGCCACTCTTGCCTGCTTTTCCATGCTCGATGTCTCCGTTTTCGATCGAATGGGCAAATGTCGGAATCTGGCAGAGATCGTACAACACGGCCACCTTGCATGAGCGGGACAGCCTTGATTTTCTTGGCCGCCCCGTGCGCTGATCTAAAGATATAACAACAATGCATTTGGGCTGACGCGGCCGTTGTCGTACGATCCCGCCCTGATCGGGCGAGGCCAGGGAGGTGCTCGCCTTCTGCTCGCCATCCCAGTTCCGCCAACAAGAAACCATACCAATGTCAGTCGATCTCGCCCTGTCGCCCGGCGCCGCAGAGGCGGCCAGCCAGACGGCCGCACCACCGAAAGCCGTTATCCGCAGCGCCGCCGACGTCGCCAAACTCGTCAACGAGGGCGGCGCTTCGGTCAGCAATGCCCGCATCGTAGTGGCCATCGCGCTGGGCGGCATCTTTCTCGATGCCTATGACCTGGGTGCGCTGGCCTTCGGCCTGACGGACGTCAGCCGCGAATTCAACCTGACGCCGGCCGGCACCGGCATGGTCGCCTCGGCCATCACGTTCGGCGCGATCGTCGGCGCTTTCCTGGGTGGCTATTTCACCGACCGGATCGGCCGCTATCGCGTGTTCATGGCGGACATGCTGTGCTTCGTGATCGCCGCCATCGCCTGCGCGCTGGCGCCGAACGAATACGTGCTGGCCGGCGCGCGCTTCGTGATGGGGCTCGGGGTCGGCATCGACCTGCCGGTGGCGATGGCCTTCCTGGCGGAATTCTCCAAGCTCAAGGGGCATGGCAACAAGGCCGCGCGGGTGGCGATGTGGTGCCCCACCTGGTATGCGGCCATCTGCGTGTCGTATCTGCTGGTGCTGGGCTGCTACGCGATCCTGCCGGCATCGCACAGCAATCTGCTGTGGCGCATCATCCTCGGCTTCGGCGCGGTGCCGGCGCTGATCATCATCGCCGTGCGCAGCCGCTACATGAGCGAATCGCCGGTGTGGGCCGCCAACCAGGGCGATCTCGACGGCGCCGCCAAGATCCTGCGCACGTCCTATGGCATCGACGCCGTGGTAGCGGCCGACGCCGTGGTCGAGCCGCCCAAGCGCCCGGCTTCGTGGCGCAACTACGGCCTGCTGCTCAAGGGCGTCTACGCGCGCCGCACCACGCTGGCCACGATCATGTCGATCGCCTCGTCGTTCGCCTATAACGCCGTGGCGTTCGGGCTGCCGGTGATCATCGCGAGCTTCCTGGCCCAGACCATGCTGACCACGATCCTGATGTCGCTGGCGCTGAACCTGCTGTTCGCCTTTGTGGGCGGCCTGATTGGCGTGCACCTGGTGCCGAAGACCGGCGCCTGGAAGCTGACCGTGACCGGCTACGCGTTCCAGCTGGCCGCACTGGTCGGCTTGGCGCTGGTGGGCAAGCCGGCCGGCGGCGTGCAGGTGGCGATCGCCCTTGCGTTCCTGGCGCTGTTCCTGCTGGGCCAGGGCTTTGGTCCGGGCGCGCATACCATGACGTACGCCTCGCTGAGCTACCCGACATCGCTGCGCGGCGTTGGCGTGGGCTTCAACCAGACGCTGATGCGCGCCAGCTCCACCGCGTCGCTGTTCCTGTTCCCGGTACTGGCCGCCGCGCTGAGCACCAAGGTGTTCTGGGTGATCGCGCTGGCGCCGCTGGCCGGCTTGATCGCCCTGCTGGCGATCCGCTGGGAACCGGCCAACTACGACGTGGACGCCGAGGACTTCCAGTCCTGACGTTGCCGGGCCACGGCAGGTGGGCCCCCGTCGTCGTTGTCAGCGGGCGGCGGCCTCCACCACTTCGGCGCGTTCCGCGACGATCCGCAAGCGATCGAAATTCATATTGGCGCCCGATGTGATGGCCGCCAGCGCCCGTGGCGCACCTTGCGGCAGGCGTTGCGCATATTGCTTCAGCCCGGCCACGGCCAGCGCGCCGGCCGGTTCCACCAGGCTGCGCGTGTCCTGGAAGATGTCCTTGATGGCCGCGCACAGCGCATCGGTGCTGACCGTCAGCACGTCGTCGAGCAGATGGCGGCATAGCCGGAAGGTTTCTTCGCCCACCCGCTTGACCGCCGTGCCATCGGAGAACAGCCCCACCGACGCCAGCGTCACGCGCTCGCCGGCCGCGATCGACTGCGCCATCGCGCAGGAATCGTCGGTCTGTACGCCGATCACCCGAACCTCCGGACGCACCGCCTTGATATAGGACGCCACGCCGGCGGCCAGGCTGCCGCCGCCGATCGGCACGAACACGGCATCGAGCGGGCCGCGGTGCTGCCGCAGGATTTCCATACCCACCGTGCCCTGCCCCGCGATCACGTCGGGATCGTCGAACGCCGGGATGAAGGTAAGCGCCTGCTCTTGCTGCAACGCCACTGCGTGGTCGTATGCGTCGGAATATGACTCCCCGGCCAGGACCACTTCCACCATCCGGCCGCCGTGGGCGCGCACGGCATCCACCTTCACCTGCGGCGCGGTTTGCGGCACCACGATGACTGCGCGCACGCCAAGCCGCGCGGCCGACAGCGCCACACCCTGCGCGTGGTTGCCGGCCGATGCGGTGATCACGCCGCGCGCCAGCGCATCGGCCGGCAGGTTGGCCATTTTGTTATAGGCGCCGCGCACCTTGAACGAGAACACCGGCTGATGGTCCTCGCGCTTGAGCCATACCTGATGCCCGAGCCGCGCAGACAGCGCGCCGGCCAGTTCCAGCGCGGTCTCGCGCGCCACGTCATAGACGCGCGCGGTCAGGATCCGCCGCAGGTAGTCATCGGCATCGATCAGTGCGCCATCGGCATGCAAAACGGCCGCAGGCGAGGTGGTTCGGGCATGAAAGGCATGGGTGGACGGCATTGGCGCTCCTGTCTGAAAGGGATTTTCCCAAGGAGGCCGGCAACAAAAAACCCGCCTCGTTGGGCGGGTTGATGTGTCTGTTTCGGACGCGCGCTAACCCACCATTCGAGGAATGGTGCGAATAATCGCGAAAATTTGCAGGCCGAAACGGGTCATGGCTTCGAGTGTCACGGATTTTCCCTTGACGTGTCAATCCTGACGCATTTTGGGCGAGCGCCGCCAACGCCGCCTGTTGTAGCCGCGCCGATCCCTCAATCCGTTGACCCAAGCGGCGTTCAGCCGGATGCAAGGTCGTATTAGAATCGCCGCTGTCGCTCATTTTGTGGCGTCAAAGCCAGAGGTCATGTTCCGGGCCCGGATTCGCCTCGGACTGGTTTTGCGAAAACAGCGGATTTTGCCAAAACGGGGTTTTGCCCGCGGCACGGTCCGGAGCGCACCGGCATTTCAGTTTCAGAGCATTTCATCCGATATCAGTCCTGCGCTAACGGGATTTCGGCCAGAACAAATACATGACCGCGCTTGCATACGATGTTGCCCTGGCACCCGACTCCGCCGACCGGCGGGCGCCGGGCGCCGCCTCTTCCGGGGGCGACGCCTGGGCGTTGCTCGAGGCTTCCGGCGCGCTGGCGATGCGGGTCGACGTCCAGGGACGCATCCTTGAGGCGACCGAAACCACCGCCGATCTGCTGGTCTATCCGCTCGACTACCTGCTCCATATCTCCGTGCTGGACCTGTTCGCGCTGGAATCGCGCGAGCGCGTGATGCAGATGCTGCAGGGTTGTGCGCAGGACCATCAGGCGCGCCGCGAGCGTGTGCGCATGGCCGGCGGCATCGGCGGCCCGGGCTGGATCGACCTGCGCGTGGCGCATCATCACGGCAGCGACGGCCCGGCCAGCCTGCTGCTGTTCGGCTACGACGTGACGGACTGGGTGGAATCCGAGCGCCAGCTGACCGAGCGTGCCTTCCTGGACCCGCTGACGGGCGTAGGCAACCGCGCCTATATCCGCAAGCGGATCGAGGAATGCACGTCCGGCCAGGCGTCAGGCCAGTCGTTCGCGCTGGCGCTGATGGATCTGGACGGATTCAAGAACATCAACGACTCGCTCGGCCACGAGCTTGGCGATGCGCTGCTCAAGGAAGTGGGCGCGCGCCTGCAAGACACCGTGCGCACCCGGCGCAGCGTGGCGCGGCTGGGCGGCGACGAATTCGTGCTGATGCTCGATGGCCTGGAATCCGAGGCCGAGGCCGTGCGGATCCTCGAGCGCGTGATCCACGTCTGTCGCCAGCCGTTCCTGCTGGCGGGCTGCCATGTGCGCATCACCACCAGCATCGGGCTGACGTTTTCCCACAGCACGTCGCAGAGCGAATCGCAATGGCTGCGGCGCGCCGACCTGGCCATGTACGAGGCCAAGGCGCTGGGCAAGAACCGCTATTGCGTCTATTCGCCGGAACTGGAACGGCGGCTCGATGAGCAGTTCCGCATCGAACAGAGCATGTTCGAGGCCGTGCAGAGCGGCGAATTCCTGCTGCATTACCAGCCGATCGTGTGGCCCGGATCGGGCCAGATCTGCGCGGTGGAAGCGCTGATGCGCTGGGATCACGGCGGCGAGGACATCCGCCCCGACGTCTTCATCCCGGTGGCGGAAAAGAACGGACTGATCAAGCATCTGGGCGCCTGGGCGCTGCGGTGCGCCTGCGCGCAACTGGCCGCGTGGGATGCGCTGGGCATTCATGTGGGCCACATGTCGGTCAATGTTTCGGCCGTGCAGTTCCTGCATCCCAATTTCTTCGATAGCGTGCGCAACGCCATCCAGGACGCCGGCATCGGCGCCGACCGCCTGGTGCTGGAGATCACCGAAAGCGCGCTGATGACGGACCCCGAGGCCGCCGAGCAACTGCTGCTGTCGCTGCGCGCGCTGGGCATCCGCTTTGCCGTCGACGATTTCGGCACCGGCTATTCGAGCCTGTCGTATCTGCGCCGCTTCCCGCTGTCCGCGCTCAAGGTAGACCGCAGCTTCGTGGCTGACATGATCGATTCCCCGCACGCCCGCACCATCGTATCCGCCGTGCTGTCGCTGGCGCGCGAACTGGGCCTGGTTGCCATCGCCGAAGGCGTGGAAACCGATGCGCAAGGCCAGTTGCTGGCCGCGCAAGGCTGCGATCTGGTGCAGGGTTGGCGCTACGCGCGCGCGCTGAGCCCGGCCGATTTCGAGAACGCCGTGCTCGACGGCAAGCTGGTGATGGGCCTGGACGAAGTCTTCACGCAGCGGGTGGCGCCGTGAAATCCAAGGCCGAATTCCTGGAGACCTTGTGGGCCCGCATGGCGCAGCAAGGTGACTTCCCCACGCTGCAGTACTGCGTCGACAACATCTTCAAGACCCTGAACGCGGACCTGACGGTCGGCGAGATGGCCACCAGCGTGCTGTCCGATTTCAGTCTGTCGCAGAAGGTGATCCGGCTGGCCAATTCGGCCATGTACCGATCGTTTGGCGGCGAGGTCACCACCGTGTCGCGGGCGATTCTGGTGCTTGGCGTGGAGGCCATCAGCCATCTGACGCTCGGCATCCAACTGCTCGATTATTTCCACGGCGTGGCGCCCAAGCGCCCGCAGGCGGCCAAGGCGCTGCAGCGCGCGCTGGTGGCGGGCGAGATTACGCGCGCGCTGAGCCAGGCGCACGGCATCAACGAAGGCGAAGAAGCCGTCGTCTGCACGCTGATGCACCACATGAGCCGGCTACTGCTGGTGTTCTACTTTCCCGAGGAATGGGAGCGCGTGGAGGCCATGTGCGCCGCGCATCCGATGACCGAAAACGAGGCCGCGCAGGAAGTGCTCGGCATCTCGCTCGAAGACATCGCCGAGGCGGCCGCACAGAAATGGCGGTTGCCGGGGCTGATCGCCAACGCGATGAAGCCGCGCACGCTGACTACGGACACCGTGCTCGAAACCCACGCCGACTGGCTGGCCGCGATTGCCCATGTATCGTCCGAAGCGGCGGTGACGATGGTGCGCGAAGGCTCGCCGGAATCGGTCTCGGCCTTGCTGACGTCGCACGCGAAGATGTTGGGACTGAACCACGCCGATGTCAGCGTGGCCGTCAGTCAGGCGGAAGTGCTCAACACGTCGATCGTTGCCTCCGAAGCCGCGGCGCCGGCCGACGGCGCGTCGCCCGGACCGCAGCCCGTGAACGTGCTCGATCGCCTGCGCCAGGGGCTTGCCGAGGTGCGCCGCGAAGGCGCCGGCCTGTCGGTATCGCAACTGGCGCCGATGGTGCTCGAATCCAGCATGCGCGCGCTCGATTTCTCGCGCTGCTTCCTGATGATGCTGAATCCGAAGACGCGGCATTTCCATGCGCGGCTGGGCTTTGGCGACGGCATGCGCGAGGTGCTGCCCGCGCTGTCCTTCGAGGAAGGCTTCGTGCCCGATGTTTTCCACTTTGCGGGCCTGTCCGGTCGGCCGCTGCTGATCGAGGACACCTTCGATCCCGAAGTGGCGCACCGCATGCCGCGCTGGTATCGCGATGCGATTCCCGACGCGCGCTCGGTGGTGCTGGCGCCCGTGAAAATGCGCAACCGCTGCATCGCGCTGATCTACGGCGACTGGGGTGCGGTGCGCATGCCGGCGGTGATCGGCGAGGAAGAACTCGAAGCCATCGATGCGCTGGCGCGCGAAATTGCCGCCAGCGTCATGCGCGCGGCGCCCGAGCGCCCCGCGCCTGCAGGGCGCTGAGGCCGCGCTGACCGCACGCGGAAATTCCCGGAAGAAAACGCGCAACGCGCGTGAAGCGTCCGCAAGCGCGCTCAGGTTTCCGGAAACGACAGGCAGGCGCCGCGAGTCAGCTACAACGTGCGCCTGACCGCGCACCCGCCAGCGCTCATTGCCGCCCCTGCTTGCGCTCGGTCTTGTTCACATACATGGCAGCGTCAGCTTCGGCCAACAGGTCGTCCACGCTGCGGTGGAAGTGCGGATTGAAACCGATCACGCCTGCGCTGTAGCGCAGCGCATAGCCGAGCGGATTGCGTTGGTTCCACGCCTGCACCTGTCGCTGCAGGCGCGCCAGTGCATCCTGGCATCCAGCGCTGTCGGTGTTGGTCAGCAGCACCGCAAATTCGTCGCCGCCAAGCCGCCCCACCACATCCGATTCGCGGAACACCGAACGCAGTTCTCCGCCAAACGCGCGCAGGGCGCGATCGCCTTCGGCATGACCAAAGCGGTCGTTGATGGGCTTGAAGCCGTCCATGTCGAAAAACACCAGCGTGGCCGGCCGCGACAGCCGCCGGCACATCTCGATCGCATGCTGGCCCAGCATGGTGAAGCCGCGGCGGTTCGACAGCGCCGTCAGCTCGTCCATCGTCGCCATGTGCACTGCGGCCAGTTCCTGCTCGGCCATCTGCGCAAGGTCGTGCAGCAGCGCGCGATCCTCGGCGCTGAAATCGCGCGGCTTGCGATCGATCAGGCACAGCGTGCCGAGCTTCATGCCATCGGGGGCGGACAGCGGCCGCCCCGCATAGAAGCGGATGTGCGGATCGCCGGTCACCAACGGGTTGTCGTGAAAGCGCGGATCCAGCGTGGCATCGGGGATCAACAGAATGTCGTCCTCGCAAATCGCGTGGCCACAAAACGAGGTGTCGCGCGGGCTTTCCGGCACATCGAGACCATCGCACGATTTAAACCACTGCCGATTTGCGTCGATCAGGCTGACCAGCGCGATTGGCACGCCAAACAGGCGTTTGGCCAGCCGCGTCAGGCGGTCAAAGCGTTCCTCCGGCGGCGTATCGAGAATGTTCAGCGATGCCAGCGTGGCAAGGCGCGCGGACTCATTGATGGGAATTGGGGGCAGCAGCATGGGAAAGATGTCAGCCGGAATGGCGACCAATGTGCATCACAACACTAACGCCATTTGGGTGCAAGCGTGTACATCCCACTGTTTGCCCCACTTTTCCCGAGATTGAACGTCCGCCATTCATGCATGGTGCAGCACGTTGACGAGTTTGCCGAACGGGTCGCGCACGAAGAACCGGCGCACGCCCCACGGCTCGTCAACGGGCCCGTATTCCAGCGGCACGCCGGCCTCCGCCACGCGCGCCAGCGCTTCATCGAGATCGTCGACCTCGATGGAAAGATCAGGCACCGGCGTACCGGACCCGCCTTCCGCGGCGAAGCTGACCTGCACCGACATACGCGCGTTCGATCCATAGGTGACGATCCAGCCGTGATCCATCAGCAGGTCCAGCCCGAAGATATCGCGGTAGAAGCGCTGCGCGTCGGCGGGCGACGGCGTGGCGATATTGGCGACGATGCGACGGACGATCATGAGGCGATGTCGGTGGCGTTGACCTCCGGAAACTGCACCAGCGGCACGAACTTGCCCGACTTGCCGTCGAGCGCATCGATGGCGCCCGAGCCAATGTCATAGACCCAGCCGTGCAGGTTGATGCGGCGCTCCGCCAGCGCCTGCGCGACACACGGATGGGTGCGCAAATGCGCAAGCTGCTCGATCACGTTTTCCCGCACCATGTCGTCGACGCGCTCCCGGTCCGAGGCGTGCGGGCGCGCCAGGCTGATCTTGCGCGCGCCGCTGGCGTGTTCCAGCCATTGCGCCACCGACGGCATGTGGTCCAGGCACTGGCAGGTCGCCACCGCCGTCATCGCGCCGCAGTTCGAATGGCCGCAGATCACGATGTCGCGCACCTTGAGGCCCGACACGGCGTATTCGACGCTGGCGGAAACCCCGCCCGGCTGCACCGCATAGGCCGGCACGATATTGCCCGCATTGCGGATCACGAACAGCTTGCCCGGCTCGCTCTGCGTCAAGAGCGCCGGCTCCACGCGGCTGTCCGAGCAAGCGATGAACAGCGTGCTGGGACTCTGCTGCGTGGCGAGTTCCTGGAACAGCGTGGCCAGCTTCGGAAATTCCTCCCGCTGGAACTTGAGAATGCCTTGAATCAGATCTTTCACGAATATTTCCCCCATCGTGGACGCCCGAAAGCATGGCGACAATTTTCTATTGGGTCAATATCGGGTTTATTATGCTGTCCATTGGATTTACCAATAGTTGGACCTCATGCTGCTGCGCCACGTTCGCTACTTCCTGGCCGTTGCCGACGCCGGCAATTTCACGCGGGCCGCGGAAACCCTGCACGTCTCTCAACCCACGCTGTCGCAGCAGATCCGGCAGCTGGAAGAATCGCTGGGTGCGCCGTTGTTCGACCGCAGCGGTCGCATGGTACGGCTGACGGACGCTGGCCAGGCGTACTACGTCCACGCCCGCCGCGCACTGCAGGACCTTGAAGCGGGCCAGCGCGCAATCCACGACGTGGGCGAGCTCACGCGCGGCAACCTGCGCCTGGCGATCACGCCCACCTTCACGCCCTATCTGGTGGCGCCGCTGATCGTCGCATTCAACGCGGAGTATCCAAACATCACGCTGAGCCTGCGCGAAATGCCGCAGGAGCGCGTGGAGCCGATGCTTGCGGACGACCAGATCGACATCGGCATCGCGTTCGACGACATCCTGTTGCCCGATCTCGACGCCACGCCGCTGATGGAAGAGCCGCTGGCATATATGGTGGGCGCCACGCATGCGCTGGCGCGCCGCCGCACGGCATTGGGCGCGACCGCGCTGGCCGGGGAATCGATGGCGATGCTGACGCGGGAATTCGCCACGCGCGCCTATATCGGACGCTACTTCGGCGCGCTCGGGATCGAGCCGCGCATCACGTTCGAAGCCAATTCGGTCAGTGCCGTGCTCGATGCGGTGCGCAGCGGGCGCCACGCCACGGTGCTGCCGGCGGCCATCGCCGCCGGTCACGCAGACCTGCGCATTCTCAAGCTGGAATTGCCGCTGCCGCCGCGGCACGCGGCGTTACTGCAGCGCAAGGGCGCGTACCGCACGGCGGCGGCGCGCGCTTTTGTCGAATTCGCGCTACGCGAAGTCAAACGTCGGGCGTCCCCAACGCGCGGTTGATCCGCAACGCGACCAGCGTGCCCACCACGCCGGACAGCAGATACAGGCTGACCGCGGCCAGCCCGAACAGCGACGACAGCCCCAACGCGACCAGCGGGGCAAACGCCGCGCCAAACAGCCAGCCGAAGTCCGTGGTCAGCGCCGCGCCGGTATAGCGGAACTTGCGCTCGAAGTTGGACGTGACCACTCCGGCCGCCTGCCCGTAGGACAAACCCAGCAGACCGAAGCCCACCAGGATGAAGACGTCCTGCAACTGCGCATTGCCGCCGAGCAGCCAAGGTGTGGCAAGGCTGAACAGGCCGATCAGCACCGCCATCGTCGCCAGCGTGGTGCGGCGGCCGATCCGGTCGGCGATCCATCCCGACAGCAGCGTGCCGATGAACGCGATGAACGCGCCGACGATCTGGATCGCCAGCACATCGCTGATGTCCTGCGTCTTGTGCAGGATCACCCAGGACAGCGGAAACACCGTCACCAGGTGGAACAGCGCGTAGCTGGCCAACGCCGCGAAGGCGCCGAGGAAGATATTGAAGCCCTGCGCGTTGACCATCTGCAAGGTGCTGATCGGCTCCAGCTCGTCCTCTTCCAGCAATCGCGTGTATTCGTGCGTGACCACCAGGCGCAGCCGCGCGAACAACGCCACCACGTTGATGGCAAAGGCCACGTAGAACGGATAGCGCCAGCCCCAATCGATAAATTCGGCCGGCGTCAGGCTGGCGTGCAGGAACAGGAACAGCGCGCCCGCGACGATAAAGCCGGTCGGCGCGCCAAGCTGGCCGACCATCGCATACCAGCCGCGCTTGTCTTCCGGCGCGTTCAGCGCCAGCAGAGACGGCAGGCCATCCCACGATCCGCCGAACGCAATGCCCTGCAGGAAGCGGAAAAACGACAGCAGATAGATCGCGGTGCTGCCGATCGACGCATACGCAGGGAGGAACGCGATGCCAACTGTGGCCGTGCCGAGCAGGAACAGCGATGCGGTGAGCTTGACGCCGCGCCCCCATCGGCGCTGGATCCGCATGAACAGCGCCGTGCCGAATGGCCGGCCAATGAAGGCGAACGAGAAGATCGTGAAGCTGTACAGCAGCCCGGCCAGGTCGCTGGCGAACGGGAAATACACGGTCGGGAAGACCAGCACCGACGCAATGCCGTAGACGAAGAAGTCGAAGTACTCCGACGCTCGCCCTATCACCACGCCCGTGGCAATTTCGGCAGGCGCCACATCATGATGTCCGGGCGCCGGAGGTGCCGTCGGCGACGCGCGATGCTGGTGGGTCAGACTGGCCATCGTGGAGTCTCCTCGAAGACGGGAGGGATGTCGTACATCACTTAAAGTCCCGCAGTAACAAGAATAGCGCCTAAACTGCCATTGGAAATCGAAAGATTGCTACGTCAGACAGTCCCAGACGTTAATCAAACGCCACTTCCAAGACCATGCGACGCTTCGAAGCTGCTGTGCCGACGTTTTGTGTGACGGGAAAATTGCTTTTGCGAAGTGCCGCAATCGCCATGTTGGTGGGCCTTGCGGGATGTAGCAACGCCGTGCTGTTGTCGCCTGCAGGCGACATGGCGGCTCGGCAGCGCGATTTGATCATCATCGCCACATGCCTGATGCTGCTCATCATCGTGCCGGTGATATGCCTGACACTGCTCTTCGCGTGGCGATACCGCGAAAGCGCCAACAACGCCCACTACAACCCCGAGTGGGACCACTCCACGGTGCTGGAACTGGCGATCTGGGCTGCGCCGCTGCTGATCATCATCGCGTTGGGCGCGGTGACCTGGGTCAGTACCCATCAGCTCGATCCCTACCGTCCCCTGACGCGCCTCGACGACCGCCGGCCCGTGGCCGCGGACACCAAGCCGCTGGTGGTGGAAGTGGTGGCGATGGACTGGAAATGGCTGTTTCTCTATCCCGAGCAGGGCATCGCCACGGTCAATGAACTGGCCGCGCCGGTAGATCGCCCGATCGCTTTCCGGATCACGTCCACTTCGGTCATGAACGCGTTCTTCGTGCCCTCGCTGGCTGGCATGGTCTACGCGATGCCCGGCATGGAGACCAAGCTGCACGCGGTGATCAACAAGCCCGGCGTCTACGACGGCATGTCGTCCAACTACAGCGGCGCGGGCTTCTCGCACATGCGATTCAAGTTTCACGGCATGTCCGGCGGCGATTTCGACAGCTGGGTGCAGCAGGCAAAATCGGCCGGCGCGCCGTTATCCAAAGACGCGTATCTGAAACTGGCCCAGCCCAGCGAGAGCGAGCCGGTGCAGCGCTACGCCAGCGTGGCGCCGGGTCTCTACAACCTGATCCTGAACCGTTGCGTGGACGGCGGTGCCTGCGTGGCGGACACCATGGCGCAGAACCAGAATCGCATCCGCGCCAGGTTCGATCCATCGGCGGAAATCTGTACCGCGAGCAATACATCGGATGTCGCACCGGTGTTCGCGCCAGATGCCGTCGCAGGCAACGGCGGGCGAGTGTTGCGCTAGCGCATCGCCGTGCCCCGTTTGCTTTCACGTTTTCGCCAATCTTCATCGGCCAGAATTGGTCAATACAGGCCCAGGTGACAACCATGCCCGAGCGTTCCGAACTCGCCAACTTGATCTTTGGCCGGCTGTCGTGGGAAGCCGTGCCGCTGCACGAGCCTATCCTGCTGGCCACCTTCGCCGCGGTGGCGATCGGCGGCATCGCGCTGGTGGCGCTGCTGACGTACTACCGCGTGTGGGGCTATCTGTGGCGCGAGTGGTTCACCAGCATCGACCACAAGAAGATCGGCATCATGTATGTGGTGCTCGGCATCGTGATGCTGCTGCGCGGCTTTGCCGACGCCATCATGATGCGCATCCAGCAGGCCGTGGCGTTCGGCGACAACCTCGGCTACCTGCCGCCGCATCACTACGACCAGATCTTCACCGCGCACGGCGTGATCATGATTTTCTTCGTGGCGATGCCGCTGGTGACGGGGCTCATGAACTTCGTGGTGCCGCTGCAGATCGGCGCGCGCGACGTCGCGTTTCCGTTCCTCAACAACTTCAGCTTCTGGATGACCACCGGCGGTGCGATCCTGGTGATGATGTCGCTGTTCGTCGGCGAATTCGCGCGCACGGGCTGGCTCGCGTATCCACCACTGTCGGGCATCCTGCATAGTCCGGACGTCGGCGTCGATTACTACATATGGGCATTACAGGTGGCCGGTGTCGGGACACTTTTATCGGGTATCAACCTGCTGGTCACGATCGTCAAGATGCGCGCGCCGGGCATGACGCTGATGCGCATGCCGATCTTCACGTGGACGTCGCTGTGCACCAATGTGCTGATCATCGCCGCGTTCCCGGTGCTGACCGCGGCGCTGGCGCTGCTGTCGCTCGATCGCTACGTCGGCACCAACTTCTTCACCGCGGACCAGGGCGGCAGCGCGATGCTGTACGTGAACCTGATCTGGATCTGGGGACACCCCGAGGTCTACATTCTGGTGCTGCCGGTGTTCGGCGTGTTTTCCGAGGTGACCGCCACGTTCAGCCGCAAGCGCCTGTTCGGCTATGCGTCGATGGTGTACGCCACGGTGGTGATCACGGTGCTGTCGTACCTGGTGTGGCTGCACCACTTCTTCACGATGGGATCCGGCGCGAGCGTGAATTCGTTCTTCGGCATCACCACGATGATCATCTCGATACCCACCGGGGCGAAAATCTTCAACTGGCTGTTCACGATGTACCACGGCAAGATCAAGTTCGAGGCGCCGATGCTGTGGACGGTGGGCTTCATGGTGACGTTCGTGATCGGCGGCATGACCGGCGTGCTGCTGGCGGTGCCGCCGGCGGACTTCTCGCTGCATAACAGCCTGTTCCTGATCGCCCACTTCCACAACGTGATCATCGGCGGCGTGCTGTTCGGCCTGATGGCCGGCATCTCGTACTGGTTCCCGAAGGCCTTCGGCTATCGCCTGGTGTCGTCGTGGGGCAAGGCGTCGTTCTGGTTCTGGCTCACCGGCTTCTACTTCGCCTTTATGCCGCTTTATTGGCTGGGCCTGCTGGGCGTCACGCGCCGCATGAACCATTTCGACGATCCATCGCTGCAGATCTGGTTCCAGATCGCCGCCTTCGGCGCGTTCCTGATCGCGCTGGGCATTGCGTGCTTCATCATCCAGCTGGTGGTCAGCTTCATGCGCCGCGAGGAACTGCGCGACCTGACCGGCGACCCGTGGGACGCGCGCACGCTGGAATGGTCGACTTCATCGCCGCCGCCGCAATACAACTTCGCCTTCACGCCCGTGGTGCACGACACCGATGCGTGGTGGCATATGAAGCAGAACGGCTACCATCGTCCGCAGCAGGGATTCATCCCGATCCACATGCCGAAGAACACGGCCGCGGGAATCGTGCTGGCCGGGCTGTGCACGGTGATGGGCTTTGGGCTGATCTGGCATATCTGGTGGCTGGTCGCCGCGGCGTTCGTGGCCACCCTCCTCGCGGCAATCATCCACACCTTCAACTACAAGCGCGACTACTACATTCCGGCCGACGTCGTGGTCCGGACCGAAACGGCGCGCACTCAAATGATGGCAGGCCATGGTTGATACGTCCCTACCCATGCAGGCAAGCGGCACGGTCGGCGCGGACGAGGTTCCGCCGGGCGGCTTCCAGTTCTATCTGACCGAGGAGCACCATCCGCAGAACGGCACGCTGCTGGGGTTCTGGCTCTACCTGATGAGCGACTGCCTGATATTTGCGTGCCTGTTCGCGGCCTATGGCGTGCTCGGGCGCGAGTACGCGGGCGGGCCCACTGGCGCCGAGCTGTTCGAGCTGCCGCTGGTGGCGCTCAACACGTCGTTCCTGCTGCTGTCGTCGATCACGTACGGCTTTGCGATGCTGCAACTGCAGCAGAACCGGGTGGCCGGCACGCAGATCTGGCTGGCCATCACGGCCGTGTTCGGCGCGGCGTTCCTGGCCGTGGAGCTGTACGAATTCGCGCACCTGATCCACGAGGGCGCGGGGCCCACGCGCAGCGCATTCCTGACGTCGTTCTTCGCGCTGGTCGGCACGCACGGCCTGCACGTGACGTTCGGGCTGGTCTGGCTGATCGTGCTGATGCTGCAGGTGGGACGCCACGGGCTGATCACCGCCAACAAGCGCCGCCTGATGTGCCTGTCGATGTTCTGGCACTTTCTGGACGTTGTCTGGATCGGCGTCTTTACCTTTGTCTATCTGATGGGAACGTTGCCATGAGCGCACAGGACCATGCAGTCGATGGCCACGGCCATGACCACGGACACGACCACCACGAGGAAGATATCGGGCCGCACGCCACGCTGGGCGGCTACCTGACGGGCTTCGTGCTGTCGGTGTTCCTGACGGCGGTGCCGTTCTGGCTGGTGCTGGGCAAGGTGATCGACAAGTCGTCGACCACCGCGATCGTGATCCTGCTGATCGGCGCGGTGCAGATCGTCGTGCACATGATCTACTTCCTGCACATGAACGCCAAATCGGAAGGCGGCTGGAACATGCTTTCGCTGATGTTCACGCTGACACTGGTGGTGATCACGCTGACGGGATCGCTCTGGGTGATGTTCCACCTGAACAGCAACATGATGCCGCAGATGCAGCACACGCAAGAAGCTGCGCAGTCGGGCGGCACGATCGTGCCGCCGCGCACGAAGTAGCAACAGGCAGCAGCCAGTCGCCCGCAGCGGGCCGTTCGGACTGTGGCTTCCGACGGCCCTGCCGCTGCCCCTGGCTCAGGCCGCCAGGCGGAAGGTGGCGACGGCTTCCTTCAGGCGCTGGGCCTGTTCCTCGAGCGATCCCGCCGCGGCCGCGGCCTGTTCCACCAGCGCGGCATTCTGCTGCGTCACGGTGTCCATCTGGGTGACGGCCTGGTTCACCTGCTCGATGCCGGCGCTCTGTTCGGCCGACGCCGCGCTGATCTCGCCCATGATGTCGGTCACGCGCTTCACCGCGCTGACGATCTGTTCCATGGTCTGACCGGCCTGCGCCACCAGTTGCGAGCCGCGTTCGACGCGATCTGCCGAATCGCCGATTAGTGCCTTGATTTCCTTGGCCGCCGTGGCGCTGCGTTGCGCCAGGCTGCGCACTTCGCCCGCCACCACCGCAAAGCCGCGCCCCTGTTCGCCTGCGCGCGCGGCTTCCACCGCGGCGTTCAGCGCCAGGATATTGGTCTGGAAGGCGATGCCCTCGATCACCGAGATGATGTCGACCACCTTGCGCGACGACGTGTTGATCTCGTCCATCGTATGCACCACCTGGCCCACCACCTCGCCGCCCTGGATGGCCACTTCGGACGCATTCTCCGCCAGCGAGCTGGCCTGCTTTGCGCTGTCGGCATTCTGGCGCACGATGCTCGTCAGTTCCTCCATGCTCGACGCCGTTTCCTGCAGCGAAGACGCCTGTTCCTCGGTGCGCTGCGACAAGTCGGTGTTACCCGCCGCAATCTGGCTGGTGCCCGTGGCGATCGCGTCGGTGCCGGTGCGCACTTCCTGGACGATGCCGAGGATGTTCTCGTTCATCTCGCGCAATGCGTCGAGCAACTGGCCGGTCTCGTCGCGGCTGTCCACCTCGATGCGGCTGGTCAGGTCGCCGGCGGCCACGGTGCGCGCGAATCCCACCGCGCGATGCAGCGGGCGCGTGATGCCGATGGTGAGCCACCACGCAAACGCCACGCCGATGCCCAGCGCGATCACGCCCAGCGTGATCAGCCCGTTGCGCGCGCTGACATAGATGCCGTTGATCTGCTCGGCAGTGGCATCGATCGACGAGCGCTGGATATCGAGCAGCTTCTGGATTTCCGCCAGGTACGCGTCGCCGGCGGGCACGAATTCGGTTTCCAGCACCTTGTTGGCCTCGTCGGTCATGCCTTCGGCCTTGAGCTTGGTGATCTTGTCGCGCGAATCGTTATACGGATTGCGCACGGTCTGGATCTTCTTGAACGCCGCCTTTTCTTCGTCGGTGCTCAGGCGCGGCTCGATCTTGTCGCGCAATTCGGCGATCGCCTTGACCGAATACGCGGTTTCCGCCGCGAAGAACGCCCCAAGCGACGGATCGCTGCTGCGCGCCACGGCAGTGGTGCGGCGCACGCTGGCATACATCAGCCGATACCAGTCGCTGACCAACCGTTCCTTGGCCAGCGGCTCCTGCATCATCGCGTGCGTGCGGCCCGCAACTTCCTGCAAACGCGCCACGCCCAGCACGGTCATCAGCGTCGACAACAGCAACACCACGCCAAAGCCGATGCCTAGGCGCACACCAATACCAAGATTCTTCATTTCTTCTTACCTGATCGATTGGTTCGTGGCAGACCGCGATCGCACGGGGCGTCCGGCCGCTCCTCCGGCGTCAGCCATGCGCCCCATGTGCGCACGGACAGACATTGGAAGTCCTAACGGCCGCACAAAGAAGAAACTTGAGAAAAAGATCAGGGAAAACGCGAATTGCGGACGTAGGCGGCACTGAAAGGTTTCTGTAAAGAAACGCTCCGGCGCGGCGCCCAGCCGCTACGGTTTTTGCACCGGCGCCGAAGTCGGGCTGAACCAGTAAGGCACCAGCGAAAGCGCCACCACCGTCACGGCCGTCAGGAAAATCGCCGAATAGATGCGGGCCACCGGCCAGTCGCGCAGATGGCCGAGATTGGCGATCAGGCCGAAACCCCACGACGTCAGCGCCGAGCCGAGAAACACGAAGGTGTTGAGCAGGCCGAGCCCGCGCCCGCGCTTGGCCGGCGTGATCAGCGCGCGGCCCTGCGCCATCACCAGGGGATGCAGCATGCCGATGGTCGACAGCAGCGCCATCATGCCCACACCCTCGGGCACGCTGCTGTCGGGCCAGATCGTCAGCACGATGCCGCCCACCATCGACAGGCCAGTCCATCCACCGATTGCGGATTTGAGCGTGCCGCGACGAACCAGCACGGGCAGCAGGAAGGCCGTCAGAAAACCGGCCAGGCTCAGCAGCGCCAGCGCCACGCCGCGCGTGCCGGCCTGCAATCCGAATACGTCGGCCAGATAGGGGCCGCTCCACGCATTGCGGAACGAGGTGCCAGCCGCCATCGCCACGCAAAGCGGAATCAGCGTCCACAGTGGCCACATCGCCAGAAGATTCACGCTTTCGGCCAGCATGGCGCCCATCGGCGCCTGCCGCGCCTGCGCATGGCCGCTGTCACGGACATGGCGCCACACGCCGTAGCACGCGGCGACCATGCATAACGCGGAAACCGCAAGCGCGGGCCGCCAGCCAAAATGCTGCGACAGCCAGCCTAGCGGCGCCGTGGCGCACAGCGCGCCCACCATGCCGACGGCATTGGAGCGGCTCACCACGCGCATGTATTGCTTCTCGGAAAGCTGTTCCGACGCGTAGTGCAGCAAGCCCATGAACACCGGCGCGCACGCCAGGCCGAGACCCATCTGCGCGAGCATCGCCACCGCGCCGCTGGGCGCCAATACGAAGCCGATCGCCGAGACGGCGCCCACGCCGAGCAGCCATGCGGTGGGACGTCCCACGCCATGGCGGTCGAAGGCAATGCCGACCGGAATCTGCGCGATGGCGAATGACAGGAAGAAGCACGACGACAGCGCGCCAAACCCGGCCGGCGACAAGTTGAAATCGTGCTGAAGTTCTGGGGCGATGACAGCCAGGCAACTGCGATAGAACTGGCTCAAGACGAATGCGAACGTCAGCAGCGCGATGCCGCGCGAGGCGTTGTTCTGATTGGAAATGCTGGAAATCTGGGAACGCCGGTCTGCTGCCGGTTCTGCTGCCGGGGTATTCATCAATATGCGACGTGGAGGGGGCTCGCGGCCATTCTACGCGGCCGGGCGCGCGTCATTCACATCGCAGCAATAAAAGCGGTCGATCACCGCGCAGGCGTCTCCGTCAGCCTCGGACAGGCGCAAATTGTGGCGCGTACCGGCGCGTCAGGAATCATGACGCGCATGGTCGTGACTGCGGCTGAGCGCGGCTTTGCCCGGCTTAGCGCGCGGTGCGTCCGCCGTAGTACGTGCCGTCGCGGGGATTGGAAACCATGTAGTCGTGGTTGCGCGCCCAGCGTTGGGCGATGAGGAAGGCCTCGGGTTCACGCTGACTCCATGCACTGACCATCAGCGGCGAAGCATCTTCCTCGGTATTGAGGTAGACCGCCGCACGATGCAGTGGGGCCCGGTCAGGGGATCCGGGAATCGTCGTGGTTCGAATCGTCACGCGCATCAGGTCATTCCTTGAAGCCCAGATGTCCGAAATTATGCATAAGCGGACATGACATGGGAATGACCTGCGGGCTTGGCATTGCGTATGTGGACACTTCTTTTCCTATGCTGGTCAGACGGCCGCGCCACGCCGGGCTTTGCGGGCGGGTGCGGGAAATCCCCAACGTGGCGCGCACGCCACGAAACCCTGATTCGGGAGGCCAAGACGATGCCCCAGTCGTCCACGCTCACACCGGCAAAAGCACTTGCCGAGCGCAATCGCGCCCATTTTCCCAACGAAAGCGACGCGTATCGCCACGCCCGCAATGCGCTGCTGGCCGAAGAAATCGAGCTGCGGCGCCATATCGAGCGCGTGGCCGAATTGCGCCGCCAGTTGCCGCCCGGCGGCGAAGTGAAGAAAACCTATCGTTTCACCGGCGAAAACGGCCCCGTCACGCTGGCGGAGATGTTTGGCGACAAGCATACGCTGATTGTCTACAACTACATGTTCGGCCCGCACCGCGAAAAGCCCTGCCCGATGTGCACATCGCTGATGGCCACGTGGGAAGGCAAGGTGCCGGACATCGAACAGCGCGTGGCGCTGGCCATGGTGGCGCGTTCGCCGATCGACCGCCTCAGCCGCGCCAAGGCCGCGCGCGGATGGAAGCAGTTGAAGGTATATGCCGATACGGACGGCGATTTCACGCGCGACTACGTCAGCGCGGAAGATGCCGATATGCCCGGCTACACGGTGTTCACGCGCCGCGACAGCAAGATCCATCATTTCTACAGCATGGAAATGAGCGGCAGCATGGCAGACCCCGGCCAGGACCCGCGGGGCGCACCGGATCCCGATCCGCTGTGGACGTTGCTCGACACCACGCCGGAAGGTCGCGGCGGCCAGTGGTATCCGAAGCTGGACTACGGCAACGGCTGAATCGCGGCTGCGGGCGCCCGCACGGCAGGGCGCCGCGCTCAGCCGGTGGAGATCGCCCCATGTGCGCGTGCGGCTACAATGCGCCGTTCATCGACGCCTTCACCGTGCCATGCCGACTGCAAACCGGGCTTTCCTGCTCGGCCCCTTGCTCAAGGGAGTTTCCCGTTCGTTCTACCTGACGCTGCGCGTGCTGCCCGTGGGCATGCGCGATCCGGTGGGGCTGGCCTATCTGCTGGCGCGCGCGGCGGACACCATCGCCGACACCGCGCTGATTCCGCCCGCGCAACGGCTGGACCTGCTGCTGGCGCTGCGTCGCTCGATCCATGGCGAGGACGATGGTCACGCGCTCGCGCAGCGCCTGGCCTCGCAGGTGGCCAGCCAGCAAACGGTTTCCGATGAAAGGGTGCTGCTGGAATCGATCGAGCCCGCGCTGCAACTGCTGACGCAGCTATCGGCCGCCGATCGCACGGCTGTGGTGGGCGTGGTCAGGACGCTGACCGAAGGCATGGAGTTCGATCTGCAGACCTTCCCCGACGAACAGTCAGGCGACATGGCGGCGCTGGCGACGATGGCCGATCTCGATCGCTACACCTACCTGGTGGCCGGTTGCGTCGGCGAATTCTGGACCACCATGACCGACGCGCATGTGCCGGGCGCATTCAAGGCGCCGCTCGACACGATGCTGCGTCGTGGCGTGCGTTTCGGCAAGGCGCTGCAGCTGGTCAACGTGTTGCGCGATTGCGGCAAGGACCTGCGCATCGGCCGCTGCTATCTGCCGCTCGAAGTGCTGGACCGTCATGCACTGACGCCGCAGTTGCTGCGCGATCCGGCGAATTCGCTGCGCGCGCGGCCCATGTTGTGCGAACTCGTGCGCGTCGCGCTCGATCAATTCGACGACGCGCTGGCCTACACGCTGGCATTGCCGCGCACCGCGCTGCGGTTGCGGCTGGCCTGCCTGTGGCCGATTCTGATCGGTCTGGAAACGCTCGCGCTACTGGTGGAAAACGACGCCTGGCTCGATCCCGCGCGCGTGAGCAAGGTGGACCGCCGCCGCGTCTATCGCATCCTGTGGCGTAGCACCGCGCTGGCGATGAGCGACACGCAGTTGCAGAAATGGGCTGGTCAGTTGACCACGCGCATCGGGACAAGTTTGCGCTGACCCCGTCTTCTCCGGCATTTCCCGCCTTTCCCGAGGCTGGGTTTTCTCTTATGATGCCGCCCACCATACCGGCCGGAAAAGCGACAAGCCATGGGCCGGCGAACACCGTGCGATGGCGCGTTCAACGATCCGATCCGCGCCACGGACGAATGTCTCCCTATGTCTAGTCAATCGAATACAAAAGAAGGCGCGCAAGCGCCCGGGCTGCGTCGCACCCTGCGCGCACGCCATCTCACCATGATCGCCATCGGCGGATCGATCGGCACCGGCCTGTTCGTGGCCTCCGGCGCGACGATCGCACAAGCAGGGCCAGGCGGCGCGCTCGCGGCGTACGTCCTGATCGGCGCGATGGTCTACTTCCTGATGACCAGCCTCGGCGAACTGGCCGCCTACATGCCGGTGTCAGGATCGTTTGCCACCTACGGCGCGCTGTACGTCGACGAAGGCTTTGGCTTCGCGCTGGGCTGGAACTACTGGTACAACTGGGCCGTGACCATCGCGGTGGAACTGGCCGCCGCGCAGCTCGTCATGCAGTACTGGTTCCCGGACACGCCAGGCGTGCTGTGGAGCGCCGCATTCCTTGCCATCATGTTTGCGCTCAACGCGATCTCGGTGCGCGGCTTCGGCGAAGCCGAATACTGGTGTGCGCTGATCAAGGTGATCACGGTCGTGGCGTTCATCATCATCGGCACGCTGATGATCTTCGGCATCATGCGCGGCGATTTTTCGCATGCAAACGGGCTGGCCAACCTCACCATGGGCGACGCGCCATTCGTTGGCGGGCTTCCGGCGATGATCGGCGTGGCGATGATCGCCGGCTTTTCGTTCCAGGGCACCGAACTGATCGGCGTGGCCGCCGGCGAATCGGCCGATCCGGCCAGGACCATTCCACGCGCGGTGCGCCAGGTGTTCTGGCGCATCCTGTTGTTCTACGTGCTGGCGATCCTGATCATCGGCATCCTGATTCCCTACAACGATCCGAGCCTGCTCAAGAGCGATGTGGAAACCGTCGGCGTGAGTCCGTTCACGCTGGTGTTCCGTCATGCAGGTCTCGCATTCGCCGCGGGCGTAATGAACGCGGTGATCCTGACGGCGGTGCTGTCGGCGGGAAATTCCGGCATGTATGCGTCCACGCGGATGCTCTACAACCTGGCCACCGAAGGCCGCGCACCGCGCATCTTCGCGCGGCTCACGCGCAACGGCGTGCCGCTGGTGGCGCTGCTGGCCACCACGGCGGTCGGCGCGCTGTGTTTCCTGACGTCGCTGTTCGAAAGTAAGTCGGTTTATCTGTGGCTGCTCAATCTGTCGGGCATGACCGGTTTCATCGCCTGGCTGGGCATCGCCATCAGCCACTATCGCTTCCGCCGCGGTTTCGTCGCGCAGGGCCTGGATCCAGACCGTCTGCCCTATCGCTCGCCGTTCTTCCCATACGGCCCGATCTTCGCGTTTGCGCTGTGCATGATCGTCACGCTGGGACAGAACTACCAGGCGTTCACCGACGGCAAGATCGATTGGGTGGCGGTGGCCGCCACGTACATCGGCATTCCGATTTTCCTGATGATCTGGCTCGGATATCGCATCGTGCGCAAGACGCATTTCGTGCGCTACGCCGACATGAAGTTTCCCCCGCTGCCCATCGCCGACGAGGACACACCATCGCGCGGCATGGTGCCGAGTGCCGGCGAGTAGTTTCGCCCCCCGCCGCCTGCACTGGAATAACGGCGCGTTCCCCGCGCGCCGTCGACAACACAACAACAATATCCACACAGCACAACAAGGAGTCACCTTGAAGACAGTCATCCGTACGAGCCTGCTGGCCATGGCCGCCAGCCTGACGATGATCCACGCGCACGCCGCGCCCACGCTGGTCGAATCGGTGCAAGGCTATACGCTGCAAAACGACAAGATGGTCGGCTTCAGCGGTCTGGTATTCGATCAGGGCAAGGTCGTGGCCACCGGCGACGCCGCCGCGCTGCGCGCCCGGTATCCCGATGCGCAACGCATCGACGGCCAGGGCAAGACGCTGCTGCCGGGGCTGATCGACGCCCACGGCCACGTGTTCCGCCTGGGCTTCAAGACCACCGAGATCTCGCTGTCAGGCACCCGCACGCTGCAGGAAGCGCAGGGCATGATCCGCGCGTATGGCGAGCGCAATCCGCAGCGTCAGTGGCTGCTCGGCTATGGCTGGAATCAGGTGAACTGGAAGCTGGGCCGCTTTCCGACTGCCGCCGAACTCGATGCAGCAGTGTCGGACCGACCCGCACGGCTGGTGCGCGTGGACGGCCACGCCGCATGGCTGAACACCAAGGCGTTGCAGGCGGCCGGCATCACGCGCGACACCAAGGATCCGGCCGGCGGACGCATCGAGCGCGACGCCGAAGGCAATCCCACCGGCGTGCTGGTCGACAAGGCGATGGCGCTGGTCAACGACGTGATTCCGCCCTACTCCGACGACGACCGCCGCGCCGCGCTCTCGGCTGCCGTCGCGCACATGAATGCACTAGGCCTGACGGCCGTCGGCGACGCCGGCATCACGGTCGCCGACGATCGCATCTATCGCGAGTTCGCTGACCAGGGCAAGCTGACCACGCGCATCTACGCGATGATCCGCGACACCGGCGACGACTTCAAGGCGTTGTCCGCCAAGGGTCCCGTGATTGGCTACGGCAACGACCGCTACTACGTGCGCGCCGTGAAACTGTACGGCGACGGCGCACTTGGCAGCCGCGGCGCCGCGCTGATGGCGCCGTATTCCGACGACCACGTGCACAGCGGCCTGCTGTTCATGAGCGACGCGGCGATGCAGGCGAGCGTCAAGACCGCGATCAAGGCCGGCTATCAGGTCAACATCCATGCGATCGGCGACAAGACCAATCATCAGGTGCTGGACGCCATGGAAGCGGCCTACAAGGAAGTGGGCGGCCGCGAGCTGCGCAATCGCGTCGAGCACGCGCAGGTGGTGTCGCTGCCGGATATTCCGCGCTTCAAGAAGCTCGACCTGATCGCATCGATGCAGCCGACGCACGCCACCAGCGACATGAACATGGCCGAGGACCGCATCGGTCACGAGCGCATCAAGGGCGCGTACGCCTGGCAGACCTTCCTCAAGCAGGGCACGGTGATTGCGGGCGGGTCCGATTTCCCGGTCGAATCGGCCAATCCGTTCTATGGTCTGCACGCTGCCGTCACGCGCACCGACCATGAGGGCCGCCCGATCCACGGCTGGCACCCCGAGGAAGCGATGACGCTACCGCAGGCGTTCCGCGCCTTCACGCTGGACGCCGCCTACGCCGAGCATCAGGAAAAGACACTGGGGTCGCTGGAGCCGGGCAAGTGGGCCGACTTCATCCTGGTCGATCGCGACCTGTTCAAGATCCCGGCCGCCGACATCTGGAAAACCCAGGTGCTGCAAACCTGGGTGGCCGGCGAGCGTGTCTTCACCAAGGCCGACCAGACGGCGCAGCGTTGATCGGTTAGTTCGCACGCGCCGCGGGCGACGCCCGTTCGCACGCACAAAATGAAAGGCCCCGGTTTTTTGCCGGGGCCATTTTTTTGGCGACACCTGCCAGCCATCAGCGCGTCATTGCGTGGCGGCGGTCGGTGCTTTCTTGTGCGACTTGCTGGCCTTCTTGTGCGTGCTCTTCGAATCGGTCAGCGCGGACGAGGTGCTCTGGTTTGCACCCTGCGTATAAGGGTCGAACTTGTCGCCGGAACGCGCGGCGTCCGGTACATAGCCGTCCTTGTTGCTGACGCGCGCCGGATCGGGGACATAGCCGTCCTTGTTGGTGGCGCGCATGTTGTAGTCGTAGCGGTCGGCAGGATTGGCAGGCCCTGCTGCGTATGCCAGTCCAGGAAGTAAAACCGCAACGGCCAATGCCAAGGTGATCGACTTCATCGAAGCCTCCTGAGGAAGATTGAAAATCCCGCACACGTACCGCAGATCGAAAAGTGCGCGAGTCAACAGTAAGCGTAGCCCTCAGTTTCGGAAACCGCCATATCTGATCGCGCGCCGGCGCGTGAAATCGTGCAAAGCTGCAAAGCGGTGCATCAGCGAGAAAACATCGGCGGCACCGGGCGCTAAATTCGTTGCGTCCAGGTCACACGCAACGTACGCGTCACTTAAGGGCGCAGCAGATCGAAACCGGCCAGCGCCACGACGGCGCTCAACACGTCCGTGGACATCGCGCCGTTGCCGAGAATCAAAATGGCTGCGGCCGCCCACGTGGCGGCGCAGAAGCAGTAGAAACGCGTGTTCATGGTGGGGATTGAAGGGTTCCAGGGGGCATGGACGGCTGGAAATGCCGGCGGCGGCAGCGTCAGTATAAACCCTGACATTCAGCTGAATCGGACGGATTTTTCCGAGGCGAACGGTGCGTCACGCGACACAGGTGCGCACAACCGTGCCAATCGCAGTTGATCGATGGCAAGTACCGGCTTCGCGGATGGCTTGGCAGCTCGCGCCTCCCATAAAGTGCGCCGTTTGTCACTACCATTCGCTGCCATGCACAGTATCGAATCGCTTTTGCGCGGGGATTCCGTCGAGCTGTCCGATTTGTCAGATTGTTCCGATCCGGAACGCCGAGCCGACGCATTGCTCCAGCAATGCCGCTACAGCGAAGCCGCCGATTTCTACCGGCAGATTGCCGCGCCGACGCGCCGCGTGCGGGAAAAGCTGGCGTTGTGCCTGTATTCGCCGGAGGAGGGCTATTCGCTGGCGGTGCTAGGTGCGTATGAGACAGAAACCACCCCCGTCGGACTCCTGATGCAGGCGCTTGCGCTCGGACACGGCCGGCATGTGGACGATCTGGGCACCTTGACTCTTTGGCTTGCCAAACAGGACGCATCGTTTTGCGAGTGCGCGTTCGCGATCGCGCCACAATGGCTCCGGTTTCCGTTCAGCGATCATCCGCGCGCGTCCGAGATGCATTCCGCGCTCCATGCCTTTGTCTGCCAGCACGCGCCGCAGTCGCAGATGGCATTGCAGATGGCAATGGCAAGCGCGATCCATAGCAATGCGTCGGATACCCTGCGGCCATATCTCGACCAGGCAGACCTTGAGCACTTTCCGATCCTGGCGACGCTGTACCGCGCTGCGCTGAAGGTCGATGACAAAGCACTGGCCACGGGAGCCGTTCGGGCATTGGCCGCGCGAAGTGCGCAACATCCGGATCTTTGGGCCACGATTGCCATCTGCGCGCTGGAGCTTGGCGATTGGTCTTTATTGGCGCTATGCGATTCCCCAGCCCTGCTGCCCTCTCGCGAAAGCCGCCTGATCGCACTGGCTCAGGCGGCGGACGCTGAGAACCACGACCAGATCCGCGCCTTGATCGCCGAGCTCGATGGCGACGCAATGTTTGGCTTCCTGCCAACCATACGCGAAGCGCACACCCTGGACATGACCGAATGCGAAACCGACACATGGTCGAGCGAGATCGATCTTTCGTCCCGCCTGGAAAGCTTGCTCGCGGCAATGGTGCCGGGCGAACTGCGGGGAAAGTTCATCGCACAAGCTTCGCTCTACTGCGCAGGCGATCCGCCCGTTTCGCTGTCGCGCGCGAAAATGGCTTACAAGGACTGGCCCGCATTCGAAACCGCCGCGCTGCTGCAACAGTGCGGCGGCCCGATTGCCCCAACTGCGCTGGCTGGCCATCTGGTGTCGCAGGCACGACAGTGCGCGGTCGAAGACATGCCCTGGCCCTGTTATTTCACCGTGAAGATTCCCTCCCGGCGCAGCGACCTTTCGAAGTTCGTACGTGCGCTCGATAGCGCCATGAAGAAGCTTCCGGATACACATCAGAACAAGTGCACGCAATTGCTCTATGACGAAATCCTGGAATCCGAACTGCCCGCAATCTTCGGCCACGGTCTCGGCAGCCATGTATGCGACTGGCTCGAGCGCCTGCACCATGACGCCACGCTGGACGGCTACGCCATGCCGCTGGCTTTCGCGTATCAAAACGTTGGCCGGCATGCCGATGCGCGAGCCATCGTCACGGCTTGTCCTCCAGATTTGCATGAGACGGAGGCCTTTCTCTTCATTCGCGCACGGATCGGGGTACAACTCGATGACCGCGAACTGCTCACGCAAAGCAAGCAGGCCATCGATGCCATGCCATCGGACCATCCGGCCCGAAGCCTTCGCGTCGAAGCAGAGCATCGAGAAGTAAGTCAGCGATTGTTGGATCTTGCAGGTACGCAGTTGCACGTGCGCAGCCCCGAAGCGGACGCCGACACTGAAGCGCCGATTCCCGTCGTGTTGGACGACGCGCTCACCGCGGCCTTGGCGGCGATCACGCAAGCTCGGGCGACGCTCGATACTTCGGCTCTGATTACGCTGCAGATTGCATTGATCGTGGAGGCCGCCGCAATCCGCGACCTGCTGTCACCCGCCTCGGCCGACCAGCGCATATTCCAGCAATGGAATGCGCTGCACGCAGGATTTTCGTTGGCGCCGCATGGCGAACAGACGCTCCGCAGATTGGCAAAAAACCACGGTCATGCCCAGATCGTCATGGCGATGGACGAAAACGCCGTGCGGGCCGAGTCCGACCCGGATCTCGCGATGCGCGCCTTGCTCAGGACCGCCGCCATGCGCAGCACCAATGGCAGCAATCGGTTTGCATATCTGTCCGCGGTGTTGAAGAATCGCCTCGGATATCTGAACAGCCAGCTGCTACAAAGCCAGGTGCTGACCGCCGCGCGGCATGGCGTTGATCTGGAAGACCTGATCGGACAGGCCAAGGAAGTCAGCTCGTGGTCCGCGTGGCGCGACTACATTGCCGGGCTGGGCTAGCCGCCCAGCAATTTCGGCACTGACGCCGCCAGCATCGCCAGGCCCGAGCCTGTCAGCAGCGTCAGCACGATGCGCCGGAAGGTTTGGTCGCTGATGCCGATGTAGACGCGCGTGCCGATCAGGGTGGGAATCAGCATGGCGGGCGCGACGATGGCGAACATGGGCAGCATGTCGCGAGTGATCATGCCGGTGCCGATATAGACGCCCATCGTCACCAGCAGCGCGCCGAGGTTGAAGTTCTGGATCACCACGCGCTGCTTGTCCTTGTCGAATCCGCGCAGCGTGCACCACAGCGTCGGCGCGATGCCGGTGAAGCCGCCGATACCGCCAAGGATGCCGCCGATGGCGCCGACTACGGTGTCGGCCACGCGGCCGCCGTGCCGGATCGGCGGAATGCGCGTTGAGAACAGCATCACCGGGCAAAAGATCACGAGAATGCAGCCCAGGCAAAGCTTGAACAGCGTGACGTCCAGCTTTGGCAGCAGGCTTACGCCGATGGGAATGCCGACCACGCCGCCGATCAGAAACGGCAGCACCGTGGCCAGATGGAATTTGCGCCGGACCGTGAACGCCGCGAGCAACTGGCCCGTCAGCGATCCGAAGACCGACATCGCGGCCGCCATGTGGGGCTCGACACCCCAGGCCCAGAACGACATCGCCACCATGCCGAATGCAAAGCCGGAAAGCCCCTGCACAAACCCGGCGACCATGGCGCCGAGCGCGACGATGAAAAAAACCGGATCCATCTTCGCGTGTCCCGTTGTCGTTATTGTTGTGATTTGCTGGTGTTGTTTGCGCCGTGCCCTGCCACGACATTGCGCGGCATAGCACGGCAGGGCGCGACCGCAGCCAGCCGGTCACGCCATGCCGTGGTCTCGGTCGGTCAGCCGCCGATACCCAGCAGCTCTACTTCGAAGTTGAGCGTCGCGTTGGGAGGAATCGTGCCCGGCACGCCGCGCGCGCCATAGGCCGTGGCGGCCGGGCAGGTCAGTTTGGCCTTGCCGCCGACCTGCATTTTCTGCACGCCTTCGGTCCAGCACGGAATCACGCGATTCAACGGGAACGAAATGGGCTGGCCGCGCTTGTACGAGCTGTCGAACTCGGTGCCGTCGGTCAGCGTGCCGCGATAGTGCACCTTCACGGTGTCGGACGCTTTCGGCGACGCGCCGGTACCTTTGGTCACGGTGTCGATCACCACGCCCGAAGGCAGCGTTTCGGCAGCAGCGATACCCGAAGCCATCAGTGCAACAGCCGCGAGGAGCAAGGAAATTTTCTTCATGGAATTCCGTCGTGTCGGGTTCTCGGGAGCGGCGCGCCGCACGCATAAAGCGGCTGTGCGCGCCAGCCGGCAAGTGTACACGCCATATGCCGGCCGGCGATGCGTCACGCCGCGCGCCGCCCGATCATCCCACCAGCCCCATCGCCGGATCGCTGACCGTGTCCTTGCCGGTTTCGATGCGCCCCGCGATGCGGCGGCGCCATGACGGCGCGAGATCGCAGGCCACCGCGAAGTCGTACCAGTTGCCGCTGTCGCCCAGGGTCCAGCTGAGCTCGCCGATCTGGCCCGGCGCGACGCTAAGCGTCCACGGTCCGTCGCTGCGGTACGCCTGCGCGGTCACCGCGAACCGGCAGGGCTTGTCGCTGCGGTTATACAGCTTGACCTGCAGTTGCGGCGGATCGCACGGCGCATAGCAGACCTGGATCTCCGCGCCACCCGCGGCCGACTGCTCGTTCAGATCGCCGATGAATTCACGGTGATAGCCGTTCGGGCCGAGCACCCACAGATCGTACTTGCCGCCGTCCGCCGCCACATTCCACACACCGTCCAGGCTCTTGCCAGCCTCCACCACATAGCGGCGGGGAATGGCGTCGAGATGCAGCTTGTCGTAGACGTGGAACACGGCGCCCGCCGTGCCGCTGTTGGCAAACATCAGTGTGACCGTGTTGCCGCCGGCGTCGGCGCGCGACGTGGTATGCAGTTCGTACGGCAGCGCGCGCGAGGGCCGCGCGCCGGTCTGCTGTGACGGCGCGGCCGGCGTGGCGGGCACCGGAATGGCCGCCAGCGCCTTCTGCGTGACGGCCAGCGTGTCGACCGCCACCTTGGTCGATCGTCCGGCCAGCGTCGGCAACTGTTCGTTGTTGGGATTGACGAAGTTGAACGCCGACGTCAGGTCGCCGCACACCGCGCGCCGGTACGCGCCGATCTGCGGCTCCTTCACGCCAAAGCGCTTTTCCAGGAAAAGCAGCGTCGAGGTGTGATCGAAGGTCTGCGAATTGACCCAGCCGCCGCGGCTCCATGGCGAGATCACCCACAACGGCACGCGCGGACCGGGTCCGAACGGCTTGCCGTCCATCGCCGGCTGCTTTGCGCTGGCCGGCGTGTAGTTGAAATATTCGAAGGCCATGTCGGCATCGGACAGCGTACTGGCACCGGCCAGCGATCCGTCGGCATTGCGCGACGGCGCGGAAGGCGGCGGCAAGTGGTCGAAGAAGCCGTCGTTCTCGTCATAGTTGATCAGCAGGACCGTCTTGCTGAAGACTTCCGGATTGGCGGTCAGCGCATCGAGCACCTGCTGCACGTACCAGCCGCCCTGCGCGGGACTGGATGGCCCCGGGTGTTCGCTGTACGTCGACGGCGCGATGATCCACGACACGGCGGGCAGCGTGCCGTTCTGCGCGTCGTCGCGGAACGATTGCAGGAAGCCGTCGGGCATCGTGTTGGCAAAGCCGCGCGCCAGCGGGCTCAGCGGGTCGTCGATGGCCGGATCGTAGACTGGCGAAATGCCGGGCAGCGCCACCGGACGGCGCGCCACGGGCATCGCTTCCATCGCGGCGCGCCAATGACGGAAACTCATCATCTCGTTGCAGCCGTAGTTGTCGGCCAGGCTCTGGTAGACCTTCCAGCTCACGCCCGCTTCGACCAGCCGATCGGCATAGGTCTGCCACGTCCAGCCGTCGGTCGAGGGTCCGACATCGTTGCCGTCGTTGAACTCGTTGATGAGAGCCGCCACGTTGGCGCCGCTGGGCCCGTTGGTGCCGGTCCAGTAGAACAGGCGGTTCGGGATCGTGCCGGTGTGCATCGAGCAGTGATACGCGTCGCACAACGTGAAGGCGTCGGCCAGCGCGCGCTGGAACGGCACTTCCGCGGTGTCGTAATAGCCCATCGACAGCCGGTTCTTGGCCACCGGCCAGCGATTCATGCGGCCGTGATCCCACGCGTTCTGTGCATCGGGCCAGGTGTGCGGCGTACCGCCCGCGCGCTGCGCGTTGCCGAGCATCGCATCGAGCCGATAGGGCGTGATGGTGTTGCCGCTGGCATCGGTCTGGTAGAAGACGTTCTTGCCGTTGGCCAGTGGGATGCCAAAGCGGTCGCCGTAGCCGCGCACGCCTCGGAATGTGCCGAAGTAGCTGTCGAACGCGCGGTTTTCCAGCATCAGCAGCACCACGTGCTTGACGTCCTGGATGGTGCCGGTGGCGTTATTGGCTTCGATGGCCAGCGCGCGGCGAATGCTGGGCGGGAACGAAGCAAGCGTGGCGGCGGCCGCTGCCGTGCCGAGCGAGTTGCGCAGGAACTTGCGCTTGGATGGATTGAATGTCATGCCTGATCTGCGGATTGGATGGGAGTCGTGCGGTGCGGCAATCGTTGGATTGCGCGGCGATGGATGGATAGCGCGGCGCGCATCAGGGCGCCGGCGCGCAGCGCGCCGTGGCGCAGGCCGCGGGCTTGCCGTCGCCATTGCCGCCATTGCCGTTGCCGTCGGCTGGCGGCGGGGCGTTGTTGTCATCGCCGCCGCAAGCGCTCAGCAGCAGGGCCAGACACAGCAGGCCGGCGCGTAGCGCAGGTCTGCCGATCCGCAAGAAATCGGGTGTGTTGGTTTTCATGGTTCCTGGTCCGGGACGGCGGCCGAGTGCGACGACTACAAGATGCCCTGCGCGCTCGGCCGCGTTCTGGGTTCTCCAATGCTGCCTGGATGGACACCTGTGGCGCCGGGGGGTGGATCCGGCAAGACGCGCAGTCTTCAGCGTTGATGTGTCAACTATGTGACGCCAAATGCCCGTTTGAAGTCGAGAGGAACGATGGAAAACGCAACACGCAGATGATATTCGCGCGTGGTGGTTATAGGGATGGGAGGCGAGACGAGGCGGGAAAGCCGTGCGCGGCCCGCTACAGGGCGCGCGCGGCGGTTACATCCGGAAACTATTTCTTGAAGAACGCCAGCAGATCGGCGTTGATGACATCGGCATTGACCGCGCACATCCCATGCGAAAAACCGGGATAGGTCTTCAGCACCGCGTTCTTGACGATCTTGGCCGACAGGCGGCCGGCATTGTCGATTGGCACGATCTGGTCATCCTCGCCGTGCAGAATCAGCGTGGGAACGTCGATCTTCTTCAGGTCCTCGGTGTAATCGACCTCGGAAAATTCCTTGATGCACTCGTACTGGCCCTTGAGGCCGCCGCTCATGCCCTGCAACCAGAAGGCATCGATGGTGCCTTGCACCGGCTTTGCGCCCGGCCGGTTGTAGCCGTGGAACGGCATGGCCAGATCGCGATAGAACTGCGAGCGGTTTTCCGCCACGCCCTTGCGGATGCCGTCGAACACGTCGATCGGCAGGCCGCCAGGATTGGTGGCGGTCTTCAACATTTGCGGCGGCACCGCGCCGATCAGCACGGCCTGCGACACGCGCTTGGTGCCATGGCGGCCGATGTAGTGCGCCACTTCGCCGCCGCCCGTGGAATGGCCGACCAGCGCGGCATCGCGCACGTCGAGCTTGTCCAGCACGGCGGCCAGGTCATCGGCATAGGTGTCCATGTTGTTGCCGTCGGACGGCTGGCCCGAGCGGCCGTGGCCGCGGCGATCATGCGCGATCACACGGAAGCCCTGCAGCAGGAAGAACTGCAACTGCGCATCCCACGCGTCGCTGGAGAGCGGCCAGCCATGGGAGAACACGATCGGGCGGCCCTTGCCCCAATCCTTGTAGAAAATCTCGGTGCCATCCTTGGCTGTCACAAAGGGCATGATGGGTACTCCTTGACTTGACGGTTGATGGGGAAACTTCGGGCGGAAGTTTCATGAAAGATGATGACCTGCCCAAAAGCAAGACGCCTTCGGCGCGCTTCACAAGATTTCACGTTCGCACTGTGGCGTGTGTTTGCGACGGATCTCAGCCCGCTTTTGCGCGAAATCATGGCGCGCACTACGTTGATGCGGCAGCCGAAACCGCTAACGCACGGACCCTCAAGCATGTCCAGTCAATGAAATAACCCTGCAACTGCAGGCAATGACGCGTTATCTGCGCGATTCATGCCAGAATGCCCGCTGGCCAAACACGCACACGGAGCTTTCGGGATGTATCGCGGCGAACGGTTCAATGGATACAGTCATCTGGCCGGAGCGGTGCTTGCCGCTGCCGGCATGGCGGTGCTGGTCACCTCGTCGGCGCTCTATCACGACGCCTGGAAGGTGGTCAGCTCCGTGGTCTACGGCACCACGCTGGTGCTGCTCTACACGATTTCCACCATCTATCACAGCGTGCGCGGGCCGGCCAAGGACATCTTCCGGCGGCTCGACTATTGCGCGATCTACCTGCTGATTGCCGGCAGCTATACGCCATTCGCACTGGTCACATTGCGCGGACCGTGGGGATGGACGCTATTCGGCATCAACTGGGGGCTGGCGGCCATCGGCATCGTCCAGGAGCTGTGGGTGGGTCATCGCACGCGGGTGCTGTCGTTGTCGATCTACGTGATCATGGGCTGGCTGGTGCTGTTCGCGTTCGGCCCGTTGACAGCCGCGCTGCCGGCGGCGGGGCTGTACTGGCTGGTAGCCGGCGGCGCGATCTACACCGCCGGCATCGGCTTCTTCCTGTTCGACGAAAAGGTGCGGCACTTCCACGGCATCTGGCACCTGTTCGTGCTGGCCGGCAGCATCTGCCAGTTCATCAGCATCCTGTTCTACGTCGACTGAAGTCTACGTCGATTGAAGCGCGCGGCCCCGCGCCGCGCGCCGTCACACCGCGTGTGCTACGCCTCGGCCACGGCCGACGCCGCGGCGGCTGCTTCGGCCACCACGCCGGCGCGCAGCATCGCATCGATCTCCGCTTCCGCATAGCCGCATTCCGCCAGCAACGCGCGCGTATGTTCGCCGAGCCGCGGCGACGGGCGATGATATTGCGCCGGCGTTTCCGATAGCTGGATCGGCAGGCCAAGCGTGCGGATCGGCCCCGCCTCCGGATGCTGCTGGCGTACCACCATGCCGCGCGCCAGCGTCTGCGGATGATTCAGCGCCTCGCCAATCGAGTGCACCGGACCTGCCGGCACGCCCGCGGCATCGAACGCCGCGAGCCAGTGCGCCGACGACTGCGTTTGCAGGATCGCGGCCATCGCCGGCAGGAGCGTATCGCGATGACGCATGCGATCGGCATTCAGGCGATAGCGTGGATCGTCGATCCATTCGGGATGGCCCAGCACCTGCGCGATGCGCGCCCAGTTTTTCTCGTTGGCGCCGCCCACAATGATGTGCCCGTCCTGGGTCGGAAATGCCTGGTACGGGGTTGCCAGCACATGCGCCGATCCGCTTGGCCCCGGCGATTCGCCGGTGGCGAAATGAATCGCCGCATGCCAGTACAGCTGCTGCAGCCCGGCCTCTATCAGCGACGTTTCCACCACCTGTCCGCGACCGGTCTTTTGCCGATGCTGGTAGGCAGCCAGAATGCCGAACGCCGCCAGCAGCCCCGCGTTGATATCGGCAATCGAATTACCGGTACGCAAGGGCGGGCCACCCTCTTCGCCCGTGATGCTCATCAGCCCGGTAAAGCCCTGCGCAATCAGATCGAAGCCGCCCTTGTCGGCAAAGGGGCCGGTGCGGCCGTAGCCGGAAATCGCGCAGTAGATCAGGCCGGGATTCTCCTGCGACAGCGTGTCGTAGCCGAGCCCGAGCTTTTCCAGCGTGCCCTTGCGGAAGTTTTCGATCACTACGTCGGCGTTGCGCACCATGCGCAGGAACACCTCGCGGCCCTCCGGCTGCTTCAGGTCCAAGGCAATGCCGCGCTTGTTGCGGTTCAGCATCAGGAACGGCGCCGAGACGCCCTGGATGGTGGGCTCGCGATAGCCGCGCGCATCGTCGCCGCCGTCGATCTTCTCGATCTTGATCACATCGGCGCCCAGATCGGCCAGCATCATGCCGCAGGTCGGCCCGGCCATGATCTGGGCGAGCTCCAGCACGCGCAAACCCGACAATGCGCCGTGCTGCACGGAAGTGGCGGAAGTAGCGGAAGTGGCTGCAGACATCGGTACTCCTTTCAGGGCGCGCATCAGCGGCCGTTGAACCGGGGCGTTTCCTTGGCCAGGAACGCGCGATATCCGGTGCGAAAATCCTCGGTGTCGAAACAGTCGAACGCCTCGTCGATATCGGCCGGCGACAATGGCTGGCCAGCCGCCAGTTGCCGCGCAAATTTCTTGTGCCAGCGCGCCACCAGCGGTGCGCCCGCCGCAATGCGCATGGCGGTGGCGCGCGCCTCGTCAGCCACGCGGTCGTCCGGCACGACGCGCGACACCAGTCCCATCGCCAGCGCTTCTTCGGCATCGACGATGCGTCCCTCGAACAGCAGCTCAAGCGTGCGCGAGGTGCCGATCAGGCCGATCAGCGGCGCCATCTCGGCATGCGCCATCACGAGCCCAAGGTTCTTGATCGGCGCGCCGAAACGGCTGCCTTGTCCACAGATGCGCAGGTCGGCCATCGCCGCCACTTCCAGGCCGCCGCCGACGCAGATGCCATGGATCTGCGCCACCACGGGATGCGGGCAATCGAGCATGGCCTGCGCCGTGGCATGCATCACCGCACCATAGGCCACGGCCTGCGCCTTGTTCGAGCGCGCGGTGGCAAATTCGCCGATGTCGTTGCCGGGCGAAAACGCCTTCTCGCCGGCGCCGCGCACGATCACGCAACGTACCGTGTCGTCGGCGGACAGCGCGCGAAACGCGTCGCCCAGCTGGCGCCACATGTCGAGCGTGAAGGCATTGAGTTTGGCGGGACGATTGAGGACGATGGTGGCGATTGCATCGTCTCGCGTTACCAGCAGCGTCGGCGCCTGCGGATTCTCTTCGCTCATTCGGCAGCTCCTTCGTGGGCGGAAACCATCTTGCGGCGGCGGGTTTTCTCGAACAGTGCGCCAAGCACCGGCCACACCAGGATCACCACGGCCAGCGCCATGATCGAGCCCACCAGCGGATTGGACCAGAACACATTCATCTCGCCTTGCGACATCAGCATGGTCTGGCGGAACGCGTCTTCGGCGCGGTCGCCGAGCACCAGCGCCAGCACCAGCGGCGCGAGCGGATAGTCGAGCTTCTTGAGCACGTAGCCGATCACGCCGAAGATCAGCATCAGCCAGACATCGAACATCGCGTTGTGCACGGTGAACGCGCCGATGGCGCAGACCACCAGGATCAGCGGCGCGATGATCGCGAAGGGGATGCGCAGGATCGCGGCAAACAGCGGCACCGTCGACAGCACCACGATCAGCCCGGCAAGGTTGCCCAGGTACATGCTGGCGATCAGGCCCCACACAAAGGTCTTTTGCTCGGCAAACAGCAGCGGGCCCGGCTGCAGGCCCCAGATCATCAGGCCGCCGAGCAGCACCGCCGCCGTGGCCGACCCGGGGATGCCAAGCGCCAGCATCGGCAGCAACGCGCTCGTGCCGGCCGCATGCGCCGCGCATTCAGGCGCGATCACGCCTTCCACATTGCCCTTGCCGAACGTCTCGCGCTTGCGCGAGAACCGCTTGGCCACGCCATAGCCCATGAACGACGCCGCTGTGGCGCCGCCCGGCGTCACGCCCAGCCAGCAACCGATCAGCGACGAGCGGATCAGCGTCATCCAGTAGCGCGGCAGCTCGGCCCAGGTCTTGAGCACCACCTTGAGGTCGATGTTGGCGCGCTTGCCGCGAAACGCCACGCCTTCCTCCATCGTCATCAGGATCTCGCTGATGCCGAACAGGCCGATCACAACGACGAGGAAATCGAAACCGCGCAACAGCTCGGTGGATCCGAAGGTCATGCGCAGCGTGCCCGATACCGTATCCATGCCCACCGCCGCGAGCGCAAAGCCGATGCACATGGCGATCACGATCTTGGCCTTGGCTTCCTTGCCCATGCCGATAAAGCTGCAGAAGGTCAGGAAATACACCGCGAAGAATTCCGGCGGCCCGAAACGCAGCGCAAACTTCGCCACCATCGGCGCCAGGAACGTGATCAACAACACGCCGGCCAGTGCGCCCAGGAACGATCCGGTAAAGGCCGACGTCAGCGCGCGTCCCGCCTCGCCCTGCTGCGCCATGGGATAGCCGTCGAAGGTGGTGGCCACCGACCACGCCTCGCCAGGAATGTTGAACAGGATCGACGTGATGGCGCCGCCGAACAGCGCGCCCCAGTAGATGCAGGACAACATGATGATGGCCGATGTGGGCTCCATCGAAAACGTCAGTGGCAGCAGGATCGCCACGCCATTCGGCCCGCCCAGGCCCGGCAGCACGCCCACCACGATGCCGAGCAGAATGCCCACCAGCATCAGGCCGACGTTGTGCCACGACATCGCCACGGCAAAGCCGCCCATCAGTGCATTGAGTTCTTCCATGCCCGTCCCCTCAGAATCCAAAGGCCGCTTCGAGCGGCCCCTTGGGCAGCGGCACGCGGAACTGCATCTCGAAGATCCAGAACAGCACCACGTTGATCGCCACGCCAGTCAGCACGGCGCGCCACCACGCGAACTTGCCGACGACGCGCATGAATCCGGCAATGAACACGGTGGACGCCACATAGATGCCGATGAACGCGATCAGCGCCACGTAGACGGTCAGCGGCACGAGAATCACCGCCACCTGCCGCAACTGCGGCCATGTGACGAACACCGTATCGTTGCGCGAGCGCAGCGCCTGCCACAGTACCGCCAGGCAGGAAATGAAGATCAGCGCGCCGATGCGCAGCGGAAAATAGCCGGCCTGCGGGCCGTCCGGCGCCCAGCCGGCGCCGATCTGATAGTTGGTCACCATCACCACCACCGCGCCGATCGCAATCAGCACGGCCACGGCGATTTCCGCCGTGCGCACCGTCAGCGCCGCCGGCGCGGCGGCGTCATGTGTTTGTTCGCTCATGGATTGTCCCCTTGGCGTTCTGCGTCGCCATGGCATCGGAAGATTGGACTGCCGGGAAAGGACTCGGGCGCGTCGCACGCCACCTTGCGCGGCCGCACGCGCCTGCCCGTGTCCTGCCCTGCGCATTCGCGCATTCGACGCTGCCGCGCGCGGCCATGCGGCCGTGCGGCGACAGCGATCCCCATCACTTGGCGGCCAGGAAACCGGCTTCCTTGATGATGTCCTTGTGGCGCGTCTCGTCGGTCGTCAGGAATTCCGTCAGCTTCTGGCCGGTCAGGAAATCGTTCTTGAGCGCGTTCTTCTCGAGGTATTCCTTCCACTCGGGCGTGGCGACCACCTTCTGCATCAGGTCCACATAGAACTTCTGCTGATCCGGCGTGACGCCACCCGGCAGCATGAACACGCGCAGCATCTGGTACTGCACGTCCAGGCCCTGTTCCTTGCAGGTGGGGATGTCACCCCAGCTTTGCGTGGCGGTGATCTTGGTCTTGTATTGCATGCGTTCCGGCGCGAACACGCACAGCGCGCGATGTTCGCCGGCGCGCCACTGGCCGATCGATTCCGACGGGTTATTGACGTTGGAATCGATGTGGTTGCCCGACAACTGCGTGGCCGCCTCGCCGCCGCCCTTGTACGGAATGTAGATGAAGCGCACGCCCGCCTTGCGCTCGACCTGCGCAACGATGATCTGGTCTTCGCGCTTGGAACTGGTGCCGCCCATCTTGAGCTTGCCCGGACTCTTCTTTGCCTCGGCGATATAGTCGGCCGGCGTCTTGTATGGCGCGCTGGCGTTGGTCCACAGCACGAATTCATCCATCGCGACCATCGCCACCGGCGTCAGGTCGCGCCAGTTGAACGGCAACTGGCTGATCATCGGCACCGTGTACAACGCCGACGACGTAACCAGCAGCTTGTGCGCGTCGCCCTTCGACGCCTTGGTGTCCATCAGCCCTTCCGCACCGCTGGCGCCGGCCTTGTTCACCACGATCATCGGCTGGTTCATCAGCTTGTGCTTGGCGATGATGCCCTGTATCGAGCGCGCCATCTGGTCCGACGCGCCGCCCGCGCTGAACGGCACGATCACCTCGACCGGCTTGGTCGGTTCCCATGCAAACGCCGGCGCGGCGGCCAGCGCGACACCAAACAGCGAGGCGCACGCAAGCGCGCGCACGGCATAACGGTACGTCATGGTCTGTCTCCTTTGGGTGGCGGAGCGCCTCTTGCGGGCGCCCTCGACTACGGCTTCGGGTTCTGCTTCGGGTTCTGCTTCTGCTTTCTGTTTTCTGCTTTCTGTTATCTGTTCTTTCGCGCCGCGCTTTCCAGCCAGGTAAAACACGGCGTACGCGGCGCCGACGGCATGCGATCGGTTGCGATCGCATGCCATCGGGCGGCGCCTTGCGGTGTTACGCCACGCGCAGCGCCGGCTGCGACGCCGCGGCGTTGCGCAGGCTTTCCATCGCGGCCAGCACGCCGCCGCTGCGATGCGGCACGCCGGCCAGCGCCAGTCCCATCTCCACGCCCGACAGCGTGCCCATCAGCGTCAGGTCGTTGAAATCGCCGAGATGGCCGATCCGGAACACCTTGCCGGACAGCTTCGACAAGCCCTGTCCCAGCGACATGTTGAAGTTTTCGAGCACCACCTTGCGCAGCGCGTCGGCGCTATGGCCGTCGGGCATCACCACGGCCGTAAGCGCGGGGCTGTATTCCGCGGGGTTCTGGCACAGGATCTCCAGACCCCATGCGTTCACGCAGGCGCGCGTGGCTTCGGCATGGCGCCGATGCCGCGCGAAGACGTTCGGCAAGCCTTCCTCGAACAGCATGTCGCAAGCTTCGGACAGGCCGTAGAGCAGGTTGGTGGCCGGCGTGTACGGCCAGAAGCCGTTCTTGTTGGATTCCAGGATTTCCTCCCAGCCCCAGAAGGCCTTCGGCAGCTTCGCCGTGGCTGACGCCGCGATGGCCTTCTGGCTTACCGCGTTGAAGGAGATGCCCGGCGGCAGCATCAGGCCCTTCTGCGACCCCGAAACGGTCACGTCGACGCCCCATTCGTCATGCCGATAGTCGACCGATCCCAGCGAGGAAATGGTGTCCACGAGCAGCAGCGCCGGATGACCGGCCGCATCGATGGCGCGGCGCACGGCCGCGATATCGGACGTCACGCCGGTCGACGTTTCGTTGTGGACCACGCAGACCGCCTTGATCTGGTGAGCGCGGTCCTCGGCCAGGCGCGCGCCGATCGCAGCGGCGTCCACGCCATGACGCCAGTCGCCGACGATGAATTCGGGATCGAGCCCAAGCTTGTCCGCCATCTTTTTCCACAGCGACGCGAAATGGCCGGTTTCGAACATCAGCACCTTGTCGCCGGGCGACAGCGTGTTGACCAGCGCGGCCTCCCACGCGCCCGTGCCCGACGCCGGGTAGATCACCACGGGCTGGGCGGTCTGGAACACCTTGCGGATATCGGCAAGCACCTTCTTGCCCAGTTGCTGGAACTCGGGGCCGCGATGGTCGATGGTCGGATAGTCCATCGCGCGCAGCACACGGTCGGGGACGTTGGTGGGCCCGGGAATCTGCAGGAAATGCCGGCCGCTGGGATGGGAATTCAGTCGGATCATGTCGCCTCGTGTCCTCAAATTTGAATTTTGTATTCAAAAAACAGGGCTGCACTGCGGGGCCGGGATGCAGGATAATGTTGGCCGGCACAAACGCCCGTCGCTGCGCGATAAACCCTTATAAATCAACGATCGCACGTTTATTTTTTCGGCTTTTTCGTGTTTCTTGCGGTGGCCGATGGCACCGGATTGCGGTTCGTGCTTGCCCAACATTAGTTTTTGAATACAATACTGTCAAGCCACAAGATCCCTGATGAGCACAAATCCGACCTCCTCCCCGCAAGCCGTCGACCGCCAGATCCTGCATGTGGCGGTTGCCCAGCGCCTGCGCACGATGATCATGGAAGGTGATCTGGCGCCGGGCACGCGGCTCAATGAACGCGTGCTGTGCGATCTGCTGCAGGTGTCGCGCACCCCGCTGCGCGAGGCGTTCAAGGTGCTGGCCGGCGACGGGCTGGTGACGCTGCTGCCCAATCGCGGCGCCGAAGTGGTGGTGCTGTCGCAGGAATCGATCAACCACCTGTTCGAGATGATGGGCGCGCTCGAGGCGATGTCCGGCGACCTGGCATGCCAGCGCATCACCGAAGCCGAACTCAACGAGATCCGCGCGCTGCATTACGAGATGCTGGCGTGCCATGCGCGGCGCGACCTGCCCAACTACTACGCGCTGAACCGGCGCATCCACGATGCAATCAACGCCGCCGCGCGCAATCCGATCCTGGAGGAGACCTATCGCCGAATCAACCTGCGCATCCAGGCGCTGCGCTTTCGCTCGAACTTCGACCACGACAAGTGGGATCTGGCCGTACGCGAACACGGCGAGATGCTCGACGCACTGGCGAGGCGCGACGGCGCGGCGCTGCGCGAGATCCTGCGCGCGCATTTGCAGCACAAGCACGACGCACTGATTGCCGAACTAGAACGCGTACAGAACGCCGCCGCCTGACGGTCCACGCGGGCCGCGCCGCTGGCGCGTGCATCGCGCAGGCGTGGGCGGGGGTGCAAGTACGCGCAAACGGAGACACCCGCTTATGGCCCTGCCTGTCACCCCCACGCCGCCCGGCGTGCAACCGCTGCGCTTCATGCCCGGCGCCGCCTCCGCGCCCGCGCTGCAATCGCCGCTATATCGGCGCCTGCACGCCGAACTGCGCGGCGAGGTGCTGTTCGATAACGCCAGCCGCGGCCGCTACGCCACCGACGCATCGATCTACCAGATCATGCCGATCGGCGTGGTGGTACCGCGCGACGAGGCCGATGCGCGCCTGGCGCTCGATATCGCGCGCGATTTCAAGGCGCCGCTCTTGCCACGCGGCGGGGGCACCAGCCAGTGCGGCCAGACCGTCGGCGAAGCGCTGGTCATCGACAACAGCAAGTATCTGAACCAGATCGTCGATTTCGACGCGCAGGCGCGCACGGTCACCGTGCAGCCCGGCATCGTGCTCGATCATCTGAACGCCTGGCTCAAGCCGCATGGACTGTGGTTTCCGGTGGATGTCTCCACGGCGGCGCAATGCACGATCGGCGGCATGACCGGCAACAATTCGTGCGGGTCGCGCTCGATCCAGTACGGCAACATGGTGCACAACGTGCTTGGCGTGCAGGCGATCCTCGCCAACGGCGACGATGTCCGCTTCGACGCCACGTGGCCGGCCGACGCCGCACCGCACCGCGCCATCGCCGACGGCGTGCGCCGCATCGCCGAGCGCGAACGCGACGCCATCGCGCAGATGTATCCCCGCGTGCTGCGCCGTGTCGGCGGCTACAACCTAGACATCTTCGCGCCGCGCAGCGAACGACCCTACACCAGCGACGGCAGTGTCAATCTTGCCCACCTGTTGGTCGGTTCCGAAGGCACGCTCGCGTATTTCCGCCAGATCACGCTGCAGTTGGCGCCGCTGCCCACGCACAAGACGCTGGGCGTGGTGAATTTTCCGACGTTCTACCAATCGATGGACATGACGCGCCATATCGTCGCGCTCAAACCCGCGGCGGTGGAACTGGTCGACCGCACCATGATCGACCTGGCGCGCAACAATCCCGCATTCCGGCCCGTCATCGACAAGGCACTGGTGGGCGAGCCCGAGGCAATCCTGCTGGTGGAATTTGCCGGCGAGGACCGCGACGCCACGCTGCGCGGGCTGCAGCAACTGGTCGAACTGATGAGCGACCTCGGGCTGCCCGGATCGGTCGTGGAGATGCCCGACGCGGGACCGCAGAAGGCGCTGTGGGAAGTGCGCAAGGCCGGCCTGAACATCATGATGAGCATGAAGGGCGACGGCAAGCCGGTGTCGTTCATCGAGGACTGCGCGGTGCCGCTGGAACACCTGGCCGAGTACACGTCGCGGCTGACCGAAGTGTTCCACAAGCATGGCACGCGCGGCACCTGGTACGCGCACGCCAGCGTTGGCACGCTGCACGTCCGGCCGATTCTCGACATGCGTCGCGACGGCGCGGCCAAGATGCGCGCCATCGCCGAAGAAGCCGCGGCGATGGTGCGCGAATACAAAGGCGCGTACTCGGGCGAGCACGGCGATGGGCTCTGTCGCGGCGAATGGGTGGCGTGGCAGTTCGGGCCATCGCTGGCGCGCGCGTTCGAAGAGGTCAAGGCGCTGTTCGATCCGGACAATCGCTGCAATCCCGGCAAGATCGTGCGCACGCCGAAGATGGACGACGCGGCGCTGTTCCGCTTTGCGCCGCAGTACACCGTCAAGCCAATGCAGCCGGCGCTGGACTGGTCGGCATGGAATGTCACGCGCGACCCGGTGACCGAGGCGCAAAGCGCACCCGGCACCGGCTTCGATCCCGCGCGCGGGCTGGCCGCCGCGGTCGAGATGTGCAACAACAACGGCCACTGCCGCAAATTCGATGCGGGAACGATGTGTCCGAGCTATCGCGTCACGCGCGACGAGCAACACCTGACGCGCGGCCGCGCCAATACGCTGCGGCTGGCGTTGTCTGGCCAGATCGGCAACGAGGGACTGCTCGATCCGGCCGTCACGGAAACCATGGACCTGTGCGTGTCGTGCAAGGGTTGCAAGCGCGATTGCCCAACGGGCATCGACATGGCGAAGATGAAGATCGAAGTGCGCGCCGCCAATGCGCGCGCTGGCCGCTTGCGGGCGCGCGACCGGCTGGTGGCGTTCCTGCCGCGCTACGCGGGCATCGCCAGCAGGCTGCCGTGGCTGTTCAACCTGCGCGATCGCGTTCCAGGGCTGCCGCAGCTGGGCGAGCGCCTGCTGGGATTGTCGGCCCGGCGCTCGCTGCCGCGCTGGCGAGCCGCGTTCGTGCGCGAAGATTACGTGGCGCCACCGGCGGGCGGCAAGGAAGTGGTGCTGTTCGTCGACACCTTCAACAATCATATGGAACCCGATAACGCGCGCGCCGCGCAGCGCGTGCTGCAAAGCGCGGGCTACACGGTGCATCTATCCGCAGTGCCGGGCGACCGCCCGCTGTGCTGTGGCCGCACGTTCCTGGCCGCAGGCCTGGTCGACGAGGCCCGCGCCGAAGCCCGACGCGCGATCGACACGCTGCTGCCCTTCGTGGCGCGCGGCGTTGCCGTGGTGGGGCTCGAGCCGTCTTGCCTGCTGACGATGCGCGACGAATTCCTGCAATACGGCCTGGGCGATGCGGCGCGTCAGTTGGCGGACAACGCCTTCCTGTTCGAGGAATTCCTGGTGCGCGAGCACGCCGCGGGACGCTTCGCGCCCACGCTCAAGCCCGTGGGCCACACCGAGGCGCTGCTACATGGTCATTGCCACCAGAAGGCGTTCGACGCGGTGCGGCCCGTGGAACAGGTATTGAGCTGGATTCCCGGCCTGAAGACAGCGCTGATCGAATCGTCATGCTGCGGCATGGCCGGCAGTTTCGGCTATGAGGCCGAGCATCACGAGGTATCGATGAAGATGGCGGAGTTGTCGCTGCTGCCCGCGGTGCGCCGCGCCGATGCGCAGACGCTGGTAGTGGCCGATGGCACCAGTTGCCGCCATCAGATTCACGATGGCGCCGGCAGGGATGCGGTGCACGTGGCGCGGGTGTTGGAGATGGCGCTCTGACGCGGCGCCAAGGCGTCAAAAAAACGCGGGGCACGCCAATTCTGACGCGCGCCCCGCGCGGTACTTACAGGTAGACCAGCGAGATCGTGGTCGAGCCGTCGAGCGAAACGCTGTCGGTCAGGTCTGGCAGCGCATCCTTCGACGCCAGTGCAGTGAAGACGTCCATCCGCTGTGTCACGGTTTTGACACGAATGGGCGAAGCGCCCGGTGTTTCGGCCCAGGTGTAAAGGACGTTGCCGACCAGGTAATTGTCGTTTGCCACCTGTACCCAACTGGCACCGCCATTGTCCGAACGGGACAGCGACACGCTCTCGCCAAGATTGCTCACGAAGGAATCACTGCCAAACGTTCGGAACGCGTAGGCGCCCACGGCCTTCCCGTCGACCTTGCCAAGCCCGAAGCCGAGGCGGTCGTCGATGCCGATGGCAGGTTTCAGCACGTTGCTGGGAACTGTGCCGGCACGGTTGTCGACCAGCGTCACGGCCACATAGGTCTCTGCGTCGCAGTCGACGGTCATTGTGACTTCCTTCTGCGCAAGCTCAGTGGGCGCCGACTGCGCCAGCGACGTTCCCGAGATGGTCTGAAAGTCGATCAGACCGTCATTGGACAGCGACAGGTTGCAGGCCGCAGGACGGATCGTGCCCTTCACTGCCATGTCCGTCGATTCGGCCGCATTTGCGGAGGTTGCCATGACGACCAAGAGGGGGGCGAACAACAGATGTTGGATAGAGAGCTTCATGATGTTATGCCTGGTAGTTTGCGGGTTTCGGACTGCGCTGTGTCTCGCGGTCTGACCGAAGTTTGGTCAATCAAACCCGGGTCATAAATGGTAGAAGCTTCAATTTCGGGGACCGCGGCTGTGTAGCCATAGCGGCACATAACGAGCACGCCGGACGCTTCGGGCCTACGCTCATGCCCTGCAGTCTCGGCAATGAAACCGAGCAGCACGAGGAATCGGAGATGGCGCTCTGACGCGGCGCCGGGGCGTCAAAAAAACGCGGGGCGCGCCAAATCTGGGACGCCCCGCGTGGTACTTACAGGTAGACCAGCGAGATCGTAGTCGAGCCGTCGAGCGAGACGGTGTCCGTCAAGTCTGGCAGCGCATCCTTGGAAGCCAGTGCCGTGAAAACGGCAATCGACTGCGTCACCGTTTTGACACGAATAGGCGCACCGCCCGATGTTTCGGCCCAGGAGTAAAGCGTGCCGCCGTATATGTAATTGCCGTCTTGCAGCCCCAACCATGTGGCGCCGCCATTGTCCGAACGGGTCAGTCTTGCACTCTTGCCGAGATTGCTCACGAAGGAATCATCGCCAAACATTTGGAACGCGTAGGAGCCCACGGCCTTTCCAGCGACCTTGCCAAGTCCGAATGCATTGCCGGCGTAGATTCCCGTGGCGGGCGTCAGCACGTTATTGGCGATGGTGTCGGCGCGGTTGTCGAACATCTTCATGGCCACATAGGTCTCGGCCTCGCAATTGATGGCCACCGTGACTTCCTTCTGCGCAAGCGCGGTGGGCGCCGACTGCTGCAGCGACGAGGCCGGGATGGTCTTGAAGTCGATCACACCGCCATTGGACAGCGACAGATCACAGGCCGCAGGGCGGATTGTGCCCTTCACTGCCATGTCCGTCGATTCGGCCGCATTTGCCGAAGTTGCCGCGATCACCAGGAGGGGAGCGAGCAACAAATGCTGGATAGAGAGCTTCATGATGTTATGCCTAGTACGTTGGGGATCCGGACAGCGCTGTGTCTTGCGGCGCGACCGCAGTGTGGTCAATCCGGCCTGGGTCATAAATGGCCGAAGCTTCAATTTGGGGGCCGCGGCGGTTTGGCCACAGCAGCACACGGCGTCGACGTCAGAAAACCGCGCGGATGCAGGCCGATACACCGGATCACCAGCGCACCGGCACCATGCTGAAGCGCGACACGCCCCCGGTATCCGCCATCTCCGCGACTAGCGTGTTGGCGCCAGGAAACTACCGCTCAAATGGTGATAGAGATCGCCGAGCATCGGAGGCTCCTCTCAGGACGCGAGCCAATCGTTGAGCGACCGCAGGGTGTCCTCGCTCAATTCGCCCGCGGCGGCGGCAAGTCGCAGGCGGCCCAGCAGGTAGTCCAGCCGTGCCTGCACCACGTCCAGTTCCGCGGCGAACACACGCTGCTGTGCGTCGAGCACGTCGGGCTCGGTCCGGGTGCCAACGTCCCGGCCGAGGATCGTCGCGGCCAGAGCGCTGCGCGCCGACGTCAACGACTGCTCAAGCGCAGAGATACGCGACACGCCGGTCTTTACCGACAGAAACCCATCCTGCACGTTCAGGCGCACATCGCGTCTGGCCGCGGCAAGCTCCTGCTCGGCCTGGCTCTTCTTCGCAACGGACTCCCGCTCGCGGGAGTCGAGTCCGCCCCCGGCGTACAGCGGAATGTTGACCTGCAAGCCCACCGTCGCAGAACGCGTGTTGGCCGCCACCCAAGGTGCCAGATTGCCGGTTTGCCCTTGCGAGCTGTAACCCGCCACGAGCGAGACGGTCGGGCGGCTGGCGAGCCGGTACTTGTCGATCTCGGCGCCGGCAATGTCCAGTTCCGACTGCCGCGTCTTGACGAGGAAGCTCTGCTCCTCCCCCTTGGCCTGCCACGCCGCAAGATTGTCTGGCTCCGGCGGCCGCGGCGCAAACCGCGCAGCGAGGCCGCTCAGCTGATCGGGCGATGTGCCAACGATCTCCTGGAAGCGCGAGCGACGCTGCTCCAGTACGGATTGCGCCGTCACTTCGCGGCTCTCCACGCCGTCCAGTCTCGCCTGGGCCTCTTGAAGATCGGTGATCTTTCCTTGCCCGATATCGAAGCGCGCCTTCGCGCGGTCGCGCTGCTGCCGCAAGGCCGCCTTCTCCGCCTGTACCACGCGCAGCGTCTCCTCGCCCAGCACCACGCCGAAGTACGCTTCTGCCACACGCAAGGCCAGGTCCTGACGGGACTGGCCAAACTGCGTTTGAGCCAGGCTGGTTTGCTCGCGCAATTGCTTCTTCGCGGCCACCGCGCCCCGGTCGTAGATCGGCTGCACCAGCACTACGCCGGCCTGGCGCACGGTGCCCGAGGTATTGGGCGGGATCAGGGACGCGCCGTCGTCGGTCGCCGAAGAATGCACCACGGCGCGTCCCACGCCGCCTTGCAGCCTGAGGCTGGGAAGCAGCAGGGCCCTGCCCTGCACGGCCTTTTCCTGCCCGGCCGCCAGCGCATCGTTGGCGGCAAGCGTCGTCGGATCATGCGCCAATGCCTGCTCGTAGGCGCCCACCAGATCCATTGCGCTCGACTCCGCGGCGCTCAGGCAAAGCATGCAGGCCAGCGCCACTTGCGCGGCGCGCGGGGCCATTTTCAAACTCTTCATCACAATCATTCTCAACGTCAGATTTGCGATCAGACGGTCGCGGGGCGCTTGGCCCGGTACCACGTCGCATACAGGGCCGGCAGGAACACGAGCGTCAGCACCGTGGCCACGGCGAGGCCGCCCATGATTGCCCACGCCATGGGGCCCCAGAACACCGAATGGGTGAGTGGCACCATCGCCAGGATGGCCGCCAGTGCCGTCAGCACGATCGGACGCAACCGCCGCACTGCCGCTTCGACAATGGCCGTCCACAGCGGCACGCCGGCGCGTACGTCGCCGTCGATCTGGACGACCAGGATCACCGAGTTGCGGATGATCATGCCGGCCAGCGCGATGACACCCAGCATTGCAACGAAGCCGAACGGAATCCGGAAGGCGGCGAGAATCACGCTCACCCCGATCAGGCCGAGCGGCGCGGTCATCAGGACAATCGCCATCTTTTTCATGTCCTGCAGTTGGATCATCAGCAGCACGAGGACCGCGATGATGGTCCACGGCATCACCGCAAACACAGAGCGCTGCGCCTTCGCGCTCGATTCCGCGGCCCCGCCGATCTCGATGCCATAACCGAGCGGCAGATCCTTTTCCAGGGCCTCGATCCGCGGCAGCAGCGCACGGGTGACGTCGGGCGCCTGCGCCCCAGCGATGTCGGCACGGACCGTCATCGTCGGCACGCGATTGCGTCGCCACAATTCCCCTTCCTCGCTGGCAAGGGTTAGACGGGCTACCTGCGAAACCGGCACGAACTTTCCATCGCGTACATAGATCTTGGCGTCCTTCAGATTGTTCAGATCCGTGCGCTCCGCCGCGACGAGGCGGGACACCACGTCGATATCCTGGTCTTGCTCGCGGAACTGCGTGATCGGCGTGCCTGAGATGGACGCCTCGAGCGCCTGCTTGATCTGGCCTGAGCTAATGCCCAACGCGCGCGCCTTGTCTTGATCGACTTCGACCTGGACGCGCTTGATGCGCTCGCTCCAGTCCTCGTTTACCTGGCGCACATGCGGCTCTTCGCGCATGATGGCTGCCACCTTGTCGCCGATAGCGCGGACCTTGTCGTTGTCCTGCCCATAGACCCGGAATTGCACCGGATAGCCAACTGGCGGACCGTTCTCCAGGCGGTTGACCCGGCCCCTTACGTTAGGGAAATGCTCGGCGAACAGCTTCTCGAGTTTTTCCTTCGCACGCTCACGCGCCTCGCCGCCCTTGGTCATCACCATCATTTCGCCAAGGTTCAGGTTCGGGGTCTGTGCATCGAGCGGCAGATAGAAGCGCGGCGCGCCGTTGCCCACGAAGCTCGTCACCGCAACGATGTCCGGATCCCCCTTGAGCATCGCCTCGAGCTTCAGCGCCTCGCGCTGGCTGGCATCGAACGTCGAAGCCTCCGGCATCCACAGGTCCACGATCAGTTCCGCACGGTCGGACGCCGGAAAGAACTGCTGGGGCACTGCCTTGAACAGCACCAGCGCGCCCACGAACGCGGCGAGCGTAATGCCGAGCACCCATACCCGTTGCCTCAGGCAGAAATCGATGAAACGGCGGAACTTGGCATAGAAGCCGCGCTGGTAGACCGCCTCCTCGTCATGCGAGGCATGTGCATGCTCCTTCAACAGCTTGAAGCCGATGTACGGCGTGAACAGCACGGCCACGACCCACGACAGCAGCAGCGAGATGCCCACCACCTGGAACAGCGAGTACACATACTCGCCGGTGCCGGACTTCGCAAAGCCAACCGGAAGAAAGCCCGCCGCCGTGATCAGCGTGCCGGTGAGCATCGGGAATGCCGTGGCCGTGTAGGCGTAGGTGGCGGCGCGGAACTTGTCCCAGCCCTGCTCGAGCTTCAGCGCCATCATTTCGACGGCGATGATGGCGTCGTCCACCAGCAGCCCAAGGGCGATGATCAGTGCACCGAGCGAGATGCGCTGCAGGTCGATCCCCATCACGTACATCGCCAGGAACGTCATGGCCAGGACCAGCGGGATGCTCAATGCGACGACCAGTCCAGTGCGCAGCCCCAGCGACAGAAAACTCACCACCAGCACGATGACCACGGCCTCGGCGAGGCTCTTCTTGAATTCGAAAACGGAATGCTCGACGATGCGTGGCTGGTCGCTGACGGCGTGAATCTGAACGCCGACCGGCAGGGTCGATTCGATGCGCTTGACCGCTTCATCGAGCCTCGTGCCAAGCCGGATCACGTCACCGCCCTTGCGCATGCTCACCGCCAGGCCGATGGCCTCATTGCCGTTGAAGCGCATCCGCGAGGTGGCCGGCTCTACAAAGCCGCGACGGACATCGGCGATATCGCCCAGCCGGAAGGTACGCTGGCCGGCACGGATGCCGATGGCGCGAATACCTTCGACGGAGTCGAACTCGCCGCTCACGTCCAGCCGTACTCGCTCGGCACTGGTTTGCACCGTTCCGGCCGCAGTCACCGCATTGGTTTGCGCAAGGGTCTGCGCGATCAGCGCCGGATCGATGCCCAACGAAGCAAGCTTGGCGGTGGAGACTTCCACATAGATCTTCTGTTCCTGCTTGCCGACCAGATCGACCTTATTGACATCGTCGACGCGAAGGAACTCGTTACGCGCGGCATCGGCGATCCGTCTCAGGTCGTCATAGTTGAATCCATCACCGGTAATGGCGTACAGGTTGCCGAACGTGTCCCCGAACTCGTCATTGAAGAACGGTCCCTGCGTGCCCTGTGGCAGCGTATGGCGAATGTCGCCGATCTTCTTGCGGACCTGATACCAGACATCCGGCACGGCCGATCGCGGCACTTCCTCGCGCAGGTTGACCTTGATCTGCGCTTCGCCCGGCTTCACGTAGGCGGACGTATAGTCGATCTCCGCCACTTCCTGCAGCTTGCGCTCGAGCTTGTCGGCAACCTGATCGGCCATCTGCTGCGCGGAGCTTCCCGGCCAGTAGGCCTGCACCACCATGGTCTTGATCGTGAATTCCGGGTCTTCCTTCTGGCCCAGCCTGCCGTATGCCAGCAGACCCGCCACGGACAACAGCAACAGCAGGAACGCGATCATCTGGGGGTGTTTGAGCGCCCATTCGGACAGATTGACGCCTTTCACTTCGAACCTCCCGCCTGAGCGACGGTCACTGCCTCCGCTACCTTCACCTGCTGGCCGGGCTGCAGCATATGCACGCCGGCGCTCACCACCGTCTCGCCGGCCGCCAGACCCGACACCACCATGACGCTGTCGTTCTGCGCTGCGCCAAGCTTCACTTCGCGCGCGCTTACCCGTGATGTCTTGGGGTCCACCACCCACACCTGCCGGCTACGCTCGTGATCGACGACGGCAGTCAGCGGCACGCGAAGCGCGGCACTGCCGTCCGCGTCGGGAACCATGACGGAAGCGGTCATGCCAAGACGAAGGAGACTGGGATCCGCATCTGCATCCGCGTCCAGGATCGAAATGCGCGCGGAGTACGTACGCGTGACGCTGTCAGCGTCCGGCGCCAATTCGCGCAGCTTGCCGTTCCACGATTTTTCGGGATGTGCCCACACCGTGATCGTGAGCCTCTGGGCCTTGCGCAGTTCGTCGACGCGCGACTCGGGAACGCTGATCGACACCTCGCGCTCGCCGTCGGCCGCGACGGTGACGATCGACTGCCCGGCCGCCACGACCTGACCGGCTTCCGCGTTGATGGCGCTGACCACGCCGTCGCGGTCGGCCACCAGCGTCGTGAACCCGCGCATGTTGGCGTTCAGTTGCTGGCGCGCCTGCGCCGAGCGAAGCTGGGCTTCGGCCTGGCTCAGCACCAGGCGCTGCTGGTCCAGTTCGGCCTGCGAAGCAAAGTTCTGCGCCAGCAATTGTTCGGTCCGTTTCACATCGACCCGAGCCTGGGCCACCCGGCTTCGCGCAGCATCCGCGTCCGCGCCAGCGGCCGCCACCTGCAACGCTTCCTGGGTCGGATCGAGCTGCAACAACGGCTGCCCGCGCTTGACATGGCTGCCCACTTCCACCATCCGGGCAACGATCTTGCCTGCCGTCCGGAAGCCCAACTGGCTTTCGTAACGCGCGCGAATCTCTCCCGAATAGTTGGCGCCGATCGTGCCGTTGCTACGCCCTACGACCACGGTCCGCACCGGCCTTACGTCCGACGGTTCGGACGCAGGTTTCTCTGTACACGCCGCCAGCAGGCTCGCCGCCGCGATGATGGTGAGCATTGCCGCTCGCTGATTCCTGTTCAATTTCTACGCTCCAGTAGGTCCGTCACTCGCCTGCGCGTCATCAGCGGTTCGCGCCATCGAGCCAATGCAACGGACTCGTTCCGGGCGTGAGTGACAGCAGGCCTGCTTGGGGCATTCGAGCTTTCCCAAGCGCCCGAAATATACATCATAATGACGCAATAGTCAGGATGACATGTTATATATTTAGATGGTGTGACTGAGGCGACATCGACAGTCGCGCGTGTGAGGCGAAGAAGGCGCGCGGCCGTGCCGATCCGCCCGCCCATGAGGAGAGAACCGATCAATGACCGCGATAGAGAAGGGATTTGCCGCTGCAGGCGAGCTGTGGGAGGTGGCCGACCATCGTCAGCGCGTGGCAGCCAAGCGGCGGCAGCGCATGCGCTCGCTGTTACTGGGCAGTACGTTGCGGTTGCTGATGGAGCATCGCAACCCGTCACCGTCGATCGACGACATCATCTGCCTGGCGCAGGTGTCGCGCGGAACGTTCTACAAGTACTTTCCGTCGTCCGAAGCGATCATGCGTGAACTGATAGGCAGGATGGCCGAGCAGTGGATTCGAGCGATAGACCCCATTGTGCGCAGCCATGACGATCCTGCCGAGCACATCGCCCGCGGCATACGCCTGGCCTCGATGCTGGCAGTACACCAGCCGGGTGTGGCCGGCATCCTGGGGCGCTTCGGATGGTCGGGTTGGCAGGCGCCGAGCATGCTGGAATTCGTGCGCCGGGATCTCGAGGATGGGGTGCGCCGCAATCGCTTCACGCGCATGCCAATCGCGCTGGCGTTCAATATCGTTACCGGCGCCGCAATGAGCGCGATGCACCGCATGCTGGAGAGCGAGTGCAGCGATGATTTTTCCGAACTGGCCGCGGCCGTGGCATTGCGCGCACTGGGCGTGGAGAGCGCTACGGCCGACGCCATATCCAGCTCGCCGCTCAATGCCAACCTCGAACTATTTGGGGACATGCTCGGCGCCGCGATCAACGACGCGCCTTAGACGCGGCGCGGGATCGCTAGCTGGCGGCTTCGGCCAGGGCGGCGAGCTTCTGCTGCGCCGTCTTGAGGAGGGATTCCGGTGGCGCGACAAGCTTCGGCAGAGGCGCCGCGATCAACTTTGCAGCGCTCGCTGCCGGTACACCGAGCGATTTCAACACTGCGCGAACGATGCGTTCGGGGTAATCCTTGGCCGTTCTACCTTTCGCCATGCGCTGCACGGCGATGAGCGCCGCGCCCGTCGCCAGGTCCAGCCCTATGTCAGCGGCGTCCGCGTCGAACGCGCCACGCTTCACGCCATCCTTGATATCGGCTGGCAGCTGTTCGTATATCGCGCTTTTCTTTCCGACGAGACTGAAACCCGTGGCGGCGAGAAAGCGCGCGACGACGGGATAGGCACGCACCAGGTGCAGATATAGCCGGCCGGCTGTAGCGACACGCAACGCCGGATCGTCGACATCCGCCACGACGCCCTCGATCATTTCCACCATGTCGTGGCTGAGTGCGTCGCTGACGGCCGCCAACAGATCATCGTTGGTGCGGAAGTAGTTGTAGAACGAGCCCTGCGAGACACCGGCCGCCGCGATAACTTCCGGGATCGCACTGGACCCAATGCCCCGCTGCGCGAAAACGATCATCGCGCTTTCGATAAGACGCCTGCGCATGCGCGCGCGCCGTTCAGCCGCAACACGTGGACGATGGTCTTGGATTTCAGGATCGGAGGGCATCTTCAGTAAGAGAAGCTTATGCGACGGGCGATTATGGCACAGCGCGGGCCGTGCATTGTGTGCGCCACCAATCTTGAAGAATACATACCGTCATGATGACAATTTAGTCATTATGTAGCAGAATGCCGGACTTCATCTGCTCCTCGGTGGACTCCCGGCCGTGCATCACCCCCATTTGCTTTCGCTGCCTCCTGGCCAGCATCCGGATCTGCTGATCGCGTGCGAGCATTGCGACGCACTTCATGTCCGCGCGACACTGCAGGCCGGTGAACGGGCCATTTGTCTGCGCTGCGGGGCACAGCTGTATCGCGACAGTACGCGGGCCTACCGCCGTCTGCTGCCGCTCGTCGTGACGGCGGTGATCCTGATGCTGATCTCCAACATGTTCCCGATCGTCGCCATGGACCTTAAGGGCACGCGCATGGAGACCACCCTATGGGGTGCGATACAGGTGCTCTACGCCGATGACATGACAGCGGTGGCCCTGCTCGTATTCGCCACAACTTTGCTGCTGCCCCTGGGCGAGCTGTTGATGATGGGCTTCCTGCTTGTGCCGATGGCCCAGCGCCGCATGCCGCGCACGTTCCACCACATCGCACGCGCCATTCTGCTTATCCGGCCGTGGGGCATGATCGAGGTGTTCATGATCGGCGTGCTCGTCACACTGGTAAAACTATCGACCGTCGCGCAGGTGCTGCCGGGCGTCGCGCTCTGGTCATTCGGTGCGCTGGTGGCAGTGCTTGCCGCGATCCTGTCGTTTCCACCGCGCGACCTCTGGCGCCACCTCGATGCCGACATCACGCATGACGTGCCGGCGGCTCCCCGCAACCGCGTCATGAGCGCACCGCGGTCGCACTACCCGACCGCGACCGCGCAGGGACTGCTGGCTTGCCATGCTTGCGAGCTGCCCAGCCCGATGGTGCTGGAAGGGACGCCCTGCCCACGCTGCGGCGCAACCCTGCACCATCGCAAGCCGGCCAGCATGGCGCGCGCCGGGGCCTTCCTGCTCTCTGCCTATCTGCTCTATATCCCGGCCAATCTGCTGCCGATCATGGTGACGCAGTCGATCTTCGGCACCCAGCACGACACCATCCTGTCGGGCGTGATCTACCTGTGGCTGTCGGGCTCACACATGCTGTCCTTAATTGTGCTGATTGCCAGCGTGATCGTGCCTCTGCTCAAGATGATGATCCTGACGCTGCTGTTGCTCACGGTGCGCCTCCGCTCGACCTGGCGCCTACGTGAGCAGACCCGGCTCTACGCGGTGGTCGAACTCATCGGTCGATGGTCCATGCTCGATGTCTTCGTTGTCGCACTGCTCGCCTCTTTGGTACGCGCCGGGTCGCTGGCCACCATCACACCAGGGGCCGGAGCGCTGGCCTTTGCCGCGGTCGTCGTGCTCACCATGCTCGCATCGCTCAGCTTCGATCCCCGACTGCTATGGGACAACCTGAATGCGTCGCCTCAGCCAATCGATCTCTCGCAAGCCGAACATGCCCGAACACATTAACCCCGACGCGCCGCAATCGATACCTGAGCCGGTCCGCAGGCCGCCGGCACGCTGGCTGCCTTCGCTGGTCTGGTTGATTCCCATCGTGGCCGCAGTGGTCGGACTTTCGCTGTTCATCAGCACGCTTGCGTCGCGCGGGCCCGAGATCACGGTCACATTCCGCACCGCTGAAGGGCTGACGCCCGGCAAAACACCAGTGCGCTACAAGGATGTCGAGATCGGCGTAGTCAAGACAGCGCGGCTTGCGGCGGACCGTTCTCATGTGATTGCGACGATTGCGCTTACAAAGGATGCAAAATCCTTCGCCGTGTCCGATACACGTTTCTGGGTGGTACGGCCACGCTTTGCCATCAGCGGCGTCTCGGGGCTGGAGACGCTGCTATCCGGCGCATATATCGGCGTGGACGCGGGCAAATCCACCGTGGTCACGCATAGTTTCACCGGGCTGGAAGTTCCGCCCGTGATCACCACCGATGCCTCGGGCAGGCAGTTTGTGTTGCGCGCACAAGATCTCGGCTCGCTCGACATCGGCTCACCGGTCTACTATCGTCGCGTCCCCGTCGGCCATGTCGTGGCCTATCAGCTCGACCCGAACGGCCGCGACATCACGTTGCGGGTCTTCATCAACAAGCCCTATGACGAGCTCGTCTGCGGCGATACGCGCTTCTGGCACGCCAGCGGCGTCGACCTCAAGCTCGATGCCAATGGGCTGAAGCTCTCCACGCAGTCGCTGGTCACGGTGATGCTCGGCGGCGTGGCGTTCCAGGCGCCGGAGCACTCGACTGCGCACACCGCGGCCGCAGAAAACACCGAATTCCTGCTGGCGGCGGACCAGTCCGAAGCCATGAAGGAACCGGATGAGCTTGCGCCTGCCTTGGCAGTCCTCAATTTCGATCAGTCGGTGCGTGGCCTGTCTCCAGGCGCGCCCGTCGATTTCCGCGGTGTGACCGTCGGGCAGGTGCGCTCGATCGGTATCGAATACCAGCGTGACAAGAAGGCTTTCCGCATGCCCGTGGTGGTCGAACTCTATCCGTCCCGCATGGGCCTGCGCGAAAAAGACGTGGCCGACGATACGCGCAAGCTCGCCATCGTGCACAGCCTGGTACAGCGCGGCATGCGCGCGCAATTGCGCACCGGAAACCTGCTGACCGGCCAGTTATACGTGGCACTCGATTTCTTTCCGAAAGCGCCGCTGCCCGATGAGCTCGACCTGAACGCATCGCCGCCGCAACTGCCCACCACGCCTGGCACCTTCGACGAACTGCAAGCCAAGCTGGGTGACATCGTGACCCGGATCGGCAGAGTTCCGTTCGAACAGATCGGACAGGACGCGCGAACGGCGATGGTGTCGATGAACAAGATGCTGGCCAACGCTGACAAGCTCGTGGCGCAGGTCAATGGCGACGTGGCGCCAGCGGCGCTGGCGGCGCTGCAGGATGCGCGCCGTACGCTCGCCACCGCGAATGGTGCGCTGGCGCCCGATGCATCACTGCAGCAGGACACGCGACGGATGATGCAGGAACTCACCCGAACTGCCGCGTCGCTGCGCACGCTCACCGACTATCTGGAGCGGCATCCCGAAGCGCTCCTGCAAGGGAAAAAGGAAGATAAATGATGATGCGTCAGAGCATGCTCGTTCCGCTGATCCTCGCGGCGACAGTCATGATCAACGGCTGCGCGTCACCGGAGCCGCGCTATTACACATTGGCGGCCGGTTCATCCGACACGGCAACCACCGTACCAGCGGGAATTAGCCGGACTCTCGCGCCACGATGGATCGAGGTCATGCCAGTGCGTGTACCCGAGCGCATGAATCGCGCTCAGTTGATGGTGCGCGACGGCTCTGGCGGCGGCGTCAAGTTGCTCGAGACGTCTCGCTGGACGTCTCCATTGCCGGACGAGCTTCGCGATGCACTGTCGCAGCATTTGCAATCGAGTCTTGATGCGGTCGATATCTACCAGCACGGCCTGCCGGCCACCACGCCGGCCGTACGGGTGACAGCCGAGGTGGTAATGCTTGACGCCGACGTGGGAAAGCAAGCCGCGGCCACCATCGCCTGGACCGTCAGGCGGCTACCGGACGGCAAGATCCTGAGTGGCCGCACCGAAGCCGAGGTGTCGGCGCCGGGCCAAGTGGATGGCGTGGTGGATGCATATCGACAAATCCTTGCCGTAACAGCGGCCGACATAGCATCCAGCATGCTGGCCCTTGAGCGTTAGACAAGAAGCGCGGGGCTCGTTGATGTCCAGGGCGGGTCTGACCACAGAGCCTCAGGACCCTCCGAACCAGTTGTAACCCTGATCTACCCAATAGCCGCCCGGAAAGGTATTGGTCACGAACATTTCCATGATGTGCTTGGGATTCTTGTAGCCAAGCTTGGTCGGCATCCGCAGCTTCATCGGGAAGCCGTACTTCGGCGGAAGACGCTCGCCATCGTAAGTGAAGGTCAACAAGGTCTGCGGATGAAGTGCCGTCGCCATGTCGATGCTTTCGTAGTAGTCGTCGGCACATCGAAATCCCACATACCGGGCCGTGGTATCGGCGCCAATGCGTTTCAGGAACCCGGCAAACGGCGTGCCGCCCCAGCGCCCGATCGCGCTCCAGCCTTCCACGCAGATATGGCGCGTGATCTGCTCGGCATGGGGCAACGCGTACAGCTCGTCCAGCGTCCAGCTTTTCTTTTCCTGCACCAGCCCGCCGACCTTGAGCCGGAAGTCGTCGCCGTTCACCACGGTGACCTCGTCGATACCGTAGAACGCATTGAACGGGAATGGCCGCGTGATGTCCGCCTCGGTGTAGGTCGGGGCCAGCCGGTTCGGGTCGAATAGCCAAGCCTGCACGCGATCGTTCATGCGCGACACGCGCGATAAAATCGTTTCCACCGACGCTTCGTCGGTGAGGCTGCAACCGGTCAGCATGGCCAGGCCGCCAAGGGTCAGGATGCGCTTGCCAAACAGGCGCCGCGAGGGCGCGTCGAGTTCGCGCCGCACGTCGATGGCCAGCGACTGACGGTCAACGACGATGGATCGGGAAGATTTGGGATTCACGACTCATGCTCCAGTTGGGTCAACGTCCGCGGATCATCGTCAGCAGGCTGCGCGGCACCAACGCCACCATGACCACATGCACCACGACAAAGACGGCGAGCAGCGTCATCGCGCAGAAATGAACCACGCGCGCGAAGTCGTAGCCACCCATCATCTCGCGCAGCAGCGGAAACTGCACGGGCTTCCAGATCGCGATACCGGACAACACAAGCACCAGCAGCACCACTATCACCCCTAGATAGGCCAGCTTCTGCACCGCGTTGTAATGACTGAGATCGGCGTGAGACAAGCGGCCGCGCAATGCTGCAAGCAGGTCATCGAACACGGCGCGCGGTCGCAGGGGAAAGAACTTGCGCACAAAGCGGCCCGTGGCCAGATTCATCGCCAGATAAAAGATCCCGTTGAAGAACAGCAGCCACATGGCCGCGAAGTGCCACTGCAGCGCCCCGCCCAGCCATCCGCCAAGCGTGATATCGCCGGGAAAGCGAAATGGTGGAAACACGGGCGAAGCGTTGTAGATGCGCCAGCCGGAGAGCATCATCACCAGGGCCGCCAGCGCATTGAGCCAGTGCGAGATGCGCACCCAGCCCGGCTGGATCTTGCGTGGGGCGACGCCAGCGTTGATTGCGTCATGCGAGAGTGCCATTTCGCCCTCCTCAATTTCCGAGGGCCGGGCACCGCGGCGTTTTACCGCAACGATGCCTGGCCGAGATTGCCCAGCGTTACTTGCTCATTCCGCCCGACATGGCATCGCCTTCCTTGCCCATCTTGTCGTGGGACTTCGGCTTGGCCATCTTGTCCTTGGACATGCTGTCCTTGGACATGTTGTCCTTCGACATGTTGTCCTTCGCCATGCCGTCCTTTGCCATGCCGTCCTTCGACATCGCATCCTTCGACATACCGTCCTTGGACATCGAGTCCTTCGACATGCTGTCCTTCGCCATCGAATCCTTCGCCATCGAGCCGCCGGTCTGGGCGAATGCTGCCGTGCCACCCATCAGGAACATTACGGACACCGCGGCAATTACAGTCTTGATCATTTTCGACTCCTCGTTACCTTGTTGAACCGGGACCGTCCCGGTCGACGAAACATTGCGCCGCGCCGCTTAAGGGCCGGCACCAGATTCACACGGAATGTGTGCGTCTGAGAGGAAATTCGACGTGGATGCGCATCCGGTTACAGCGCCGGAATATTTTTTCCGTCACGCGCCGGCTGCGAAGCGCCTTGCAACACACACGATGGCCATCGCGGCGTAGAATTCGCGCAAATCAACGTAGCCGGTGTAACCAACGCGACCGATGGAACGAACTGTAGAACAGGACGTGCTGAAACAGCGGGAGTACCGCCTGCTCGGCCTGTTTACAGGCGGCTTGGCGGGGAACCAGGAGGCCTATGGGCAATTCCTGACCGAGTTGTCCGCGATGCTGCGCGGCTATTTCCGTCACCGGCTCCCGCAGCAGGCCGGCGATGTCGAGGACCTGACCCAGGAAGTGCTGCTGGCCGTCCACAATGCGCGCCACACCTACCTGCCGGGCCAGCCCCTGACGGCCTGGGTGCACGCGATTGCCCGGTACAAGCTTGCCGATCATTTCCGCGCGCACGGGCGGCACGATGCGCTGAACGATCCGCTCGACGCCGCAATGGATGTGGCAGCGGCGCCCGACCTGGAGCCGGCGCAGGCCAAGCGTGACCTGAACCTGCTGCTGAACCAGTTGCCCGATCGACAGCGCCTGCCGATCGTGTACGTGAAGCTGGAAGGACTATCGGTCAGCGAGGCCGCGCAGATGACCGGCATGTCGGAGTCGGCGGTAAAGGTGGGGGTGCATCGCGGGCTGAAAGCGCTCGCTGCAAAAATTCGAGGAACACGATGAAGACCGACGACCTGATTTCCATGCTTGCCACTGGCGTCGCGCCAGTCGACCGGCACGTGGTCGGCCGCCGCTTTGGTATGGCCATCGCGATCGGTGCGGCAGCGGCGATCCTGCTGCTGGCGGCCACACTGCATTTACGCGCCGACCTGGCCGAAGTCGCCACCACTCCGCTGTTCTGGGCCAAGGTGGCCCTGCCGCTGTCGTTGCTGCTGGGCGCCTTGTCGATGGTGACGCGGCTGGCGCGGCCCGGCATGCGCACCGGACCAGGCTGGCCGGGGATATCGGCACCGTTCGTTGCCGTGTGGATTGGCGCGGCCTATGTGCTGGCGGAAACACCGGCCGGCGAGCGCGTTGCAGCGGTGCTGGGACAAACCTGGCGCGTCTGCCCGTTCGCGATTGCCATGCTGTCGGCCCCCGTATTCATCGCGGTCTTCTGGGCATTGCGCGGGCTCGCGCCGACCCGGCTGCGGCTGACCGGCGCCGTGGGCGGCCTGCTGTCCGGCGCCGTCGCCACGTTGGTCTACTGCCTGCACTGCCCGGAGATGGGCGTGGCGTTCTGGGGGGTGTGGTACGTCCTCGGCATGCTGGTGCCCACCGCCATTGGGGCGCTGTGGGGACCACGTCTGCTTCGGTGGTAATCGGCAGGCCGGTTGTGCACGCTTAAGCCTGGCGTGCCAACCGGTCCCTGAGGCAATTACTGCGGTATCAGCTCCACTTTCTCGCGGCTTTCCTTTTCCACGGCCTTGCGCGAATACACCAGCGGAAAATACTCACCGCGCGCCCACAACGGCGCCAGGTCGCGATAATGCGCACTGGCGGGGTTGCCGGACTGTCCCGGCGTGTTGACCACGCGCGACCCATCCCAGTTACCCACATCCAGCACCATGCGGAACGACGCCCCGGCCGTCAGCTGGAAATCGCTATTGCGATAGCTGGTATTCATCGGCGTAAATGACGATCCGCCAATCGGCCCCGCGTTGACGTCATATTGCTGGCGCGCATTAGCGTCCAGAATCGCATGCAGCGGATGCTCGAACACCGCCGTATGCAGCTTGCCCCATTGCCAGCCTTTCGGATCGTTGCCGAGTTTCTTTTCCAGTTCCACCATGGCGGACTTCAGCGTGCCCATCATGATGTCGTTGCGCTTGTCGACCGTCATCCATGAATCGGGCCGCTCCAGCACGGCGATCACGCGGCTGGCGTCGCCCGCGCCAACCAGGCGCGCGCCTTCCGGCGACAACGCGGCGCGCACGACGGCCGTGCGCAGATATTTGCTGAACCACACCTCGAACAGCGCCGCCGGCGCGCTGTCGGCGCGTTCGTTGCCATCCCAGTTACGCAACAGGTCCAGCCCGCGCTGCACCTGCGCATCGCTGCTGTTCAGCGGCTTGAGCAGCGCCACCACGCGCTGTGCCGGCAGCGACACCGTGTCGTTCTGCCACGCCATCGAATCTTCGAGCGTGCTGCGCGCGTTGGCCGCCACCAGCGCCTTGAGGCGTCGCGCGCGCGAACTGTCGCTCCATTCATAGCCCACGCCGATTTTCGCGGCCGGGTGATTGGGCGGGATATTGTTTTCGTTGGCGGTGGCCACATAGCCCGGCGCCGGATTGAAGGCCCACGGCAGTTCGTCCATATTGCGATAACCGGCCCATTCATATCGGCCATCGCCGGGCACCGGGGTCAGGCCGTCCCAGTTCGGGCGATTGACCGTCAAGCCGCCTGGAATCCAGCCAATATTGCCAAAGCGGTCCGCATAGACCTGGTTTTCGCCCGGTGCGCCCCAGCGATTCATCGCGGCACGGAACTGATCCCAGTTTTGCGCGCGCATATAGTCCATCGATCCGAAATACGGCGCCATGCCGTAATCGAGCCACGCCGCGCGCAGCGCATAGCTGCGATTGGTCTTGGCGTCGGCATACAACACCGGCCCGTGACGCGTGAAATCGATGGTGACCTTGCGCGGCGTCGATTCGCCGCGCACGGCAATCTGCTCGGTAATGGTCTCCATCGGCTCCCAGCGGCCCTTGTATTTATATTCGTGCGGCTGCGCGGGATTGGTCTCGTAGATATACAGATCTTCCTGATCCATATAGAAGCGCGTCAGGCCGAATGCGATCGTGCCGTTGTGGCCAATCGAGATGCCCGGCAGAAACGGCTCGCCCGCGCCGATCACCGACAAACCCGGCGCGTTCAGATGGCTGATATAGCGCAGGCTCGGCGCGCCGTGAGCACGGTGCGGATCGTTGGCCAGGATGGGACGTCCCGTGGCGGTGCGGCTGCCGGCGATGACCCAGTTGTTCGATCCCAGGCTGCGCGCCGTATCGCTGGCCGCATCGACGGTGGCATACAAACGGTCGACGGGAATGTTCTCCGCCTTGCCGGTGTTGCCGGGCGACCACCATTCCTTCGGAAAGCGCGGTGCCGCGGTAGCCAGATCGTAGGCCTTGCGCAGTTCGGCGGCGGGCACGGCGCAGGGATCGAGGCCCTCGGACAATTTCGGCTCGACCGGCGGGTCGAGTTCGCGGCGCACCCAGTCGGCGCGCACGGCATTGGGCTTGACGTAGCAGAAGATCTGCGCGCGATCGATTTCGCCGGTCATATTCAGTGTCAGGCCGTGATGGCGGATCCGCACGATATCCTCGGCGCGCCAGCGCGACGGCTTGTAGTTCAGCATCCTGAACTCGGGCGGCAGCAGCTCCGGGCGTGCCTCCACCTGTGCCACGTAGGCATTCACACCCGCGACGAAGGCCTCCGCCACGCGCTTGGCGTCCGATCCGTAGGCCAGCCATTCGCGATACATGTCGCCGCGGAACAGCACGGCGCGGGCCATGCGGTCGCCTTCGACATAGGCCGGCCCGAAGTCCTTCGCCATCTCGCCGAGTCCGCGCTTGCGCCACAGGTCGATCTGCCACAGACGGTCGCGCGCGGCCATGAAACCCTGCACGTAGAACGCGTCATAAAGCGTATTGGCGTAGATGTGCGGCACGCCCCAGCGGTCCACCAGCACAGTGGCCGGCTTTTCCAGCCCGGGCACTGCGTACTTCTCGGCGCCGGCCGCCTGCGCGGACGTGGCGAGCGCCGCGGCCAGGCAGCCCGCGACAAGCGCGGCGCGCGGCCAACGCGAGGAATGGGAACGGGGCGCGCGAACAGCCTGGGCGGTGCGGAACATCGGATCTCCTCGTCTGAATCTGACTTGCGAGGATAACGGAATGTTACGCACGAGGCGATCCTGCGCCGCCGCATAAACGGGCGTTGGCAGCGCTGGTGGCCGCTCGCCGGGAACGCGCGCGATAGCTCGATACGGCGTCGCATGCCGCTGCTCATGCGGCCCACGCGCCGGGGCGCGTCAGTAGACGTCGCGGCGGTAGTGTCCCGATTCGATCATCGCCTGCAGCCGCGTTTCGCCCAGCACGCGCGACAGTGCCGCGTGCACGCCGCCGGCCATCCCTTGCAGGCTGCCGCAGACATAGATCGCCGCGCCCTGCGCCACCCAGTCGGCAATGACCGCGCCATGGGCCTCGACCGCGTCCTGCACATAGTGCGGCGCGCCGCCATCGCGCGACCACGCGCGGTCCATGCGCTGCAGCACGCCTTGCGCGCGCCACGCCTGAAATTCCGCAACGTGGAAATCGTCATGGGCGGCCGATCGCTCGCCAAACAGCAGCCAATTGCGATGCTGACCGGCCGCGGCGCGCGCTTTTAGCAACGCGCGCAAACCCGCCAGGCCGGTGCCGTTGCCGATCAGAATCAGCGGACGATCGTCGGGCGGCGCGTGGAAGCTGCGATTGGTGCGCACGCGCAGCGCAATATCCGCACCTTCCGGCGCGTGCGCCGTGAGCCAGCCCGATGCCAGCCCCAACGAGCCGTCGTCGCGGCGTGTCTGGCGTACCAGCAATTCCAGCCGACCGTCGGCGGGCAACGACGCAATCGAATATTCGCGATGCGGCAGCGCGGGCAATGCATCGATCAGTTGCTGAGGCGTCAGCCCCGCCATCGTCTGGAGGTGCGCATCGGGCAGCGGCAGCCGCGTGGCCAGCGCCTGCGCCAGCGGCATGACGCGGCTGTCGCAACGGACCGTCACCGCGCCGTCGAGTCCCAGCGCATCGAGCAGGCGCGCCACCACATCGGGCGGCAGGCAGGGGCCGACCTCGGCAATATCGCCCGCCTGCCACGACAAATCCGCCACATCGGCGGGCGTCAGCGCCAGATGAAAGGCCGGATCGCCCTGGCTGCCGGGATTGAGCAGGCGTCGCTCGGCCAATTGCCAGCGGCCATAGCGCGGACGCTCCCAATCGGCGATCTCGGCGCCGCCGCTCAATGCCGCCAGATGATTCTGCCAGTGACGCAGCGCGCCGGGATCGCCATTGTCGACTTCGACCATGTCGAACAACGGCTGCGCATGATGACGCTGCAACCAGCCCAACAACGCGTGGCCGAACGCGCAGAAGCCCGCATAGCTGCTGTCGCCAAGCGCCAGGACACCGTAGCGTAGCCGTTGCAACGCCTGCGGCGGCGCGCCCGCCAGCAGGCGGCGCGCGTAGCCGGACGCCATGTCGGGCGCGTCGCCTTCGCCGGTGGTGCTGACCACGAACAAGGCCTGGTCGCAGCCGGCCAGCCGCGCGCCGTCGAGTTCCGCGAACGACAGCAATTGCACCGGCATTCCCGCACCCTGCAAGGCCCGCGCGGTCTGCAGCGCCAGTTGCTCGGCAAATCCGGTCTGGCTGGCGTAGGCCACCAGCGTCGGTCGCGTGGCATCGTCCGGCGACGCCAGCACGGTGCGCGCGGCGCGACGGCGGCGGTGTGCGCCGACGATGGCCAGGCAAAAGCCGAGATACGCGAGTGCCACGCATGCGGCCATCGCGTGCCGGTCCGGCGCGATTATCGCCAGCGCCGCGCCGGCCATCGCAACGATCCACCACAGCCAGCGCGTCATGACAGCATCGCGGCCCATGCCGGTGTGGTCAGTTCTTCAAAGCCGTGCGGCGTGCGCACCAGGAATCGTGCCGCCAAGGCGTGTCGCCGCGCAAATGCGATGCCCGCCTGCGGGCCGAGCACGGTCAACGCGGTGGACAAGGCATCGGCCATCATGCAATCGCGATGAATGACCGTGACCGACGCCAGCGCATGCGCGGCCGGATAGCCGGTACGCGGATCGATCGTATGGGCATAGCGCTGGCCATCGTGTTCGACATAGCGGCGATAGTCGCCCGACGTCGCCACCGACAGGCCCAGCAGCGCAACCAGCGTGCGCGTGACGGCGCCATCGGGCGCTGGCGCTTCGAGTTCAACCCACCACGGCATGCCGTCCGGCTTGAGCCCCTGACCGCGCAGTTCGCCGCCGATTTCCACCAGATGATGCGCGACGCCCTGCGCTTCAAGAAAGCGCGATACGGCGTCGACCGCGAAGCCTTTGGCAATCGCGCAGAGATCGAGCGACAGGCCGCCGGGCTGGCGCGCCCGGCGCTGCACCGGATCGATTTCCAGGCGCTGCCAGCCGCAATGTTGCCGCACGCGCGCCACGTCGTCGGGGGACGGCGTCGTGGCGCCACGGCCGGCCGGCCCGAAGCCCCAGAGATCGACCAACGGTCCGGCGGACGGATCGTAGGCGCCGCCGCTGTCGCGCGCCACCTGCAGCGCGGCCTGCACGACCGCGAAACAGTCGTCGGGCAGCGCGATCCAGCTACCGGCTTCGGCGCGATTGAAGCGCGTGATATCGGAAGTCTCGGACCAGTTGCTCATCTGCGCGATCACGTCCGCGAGCACCGCGCGAATGCCTGCGTCGATGTCCTGCGCGCGCTGGCCCGCGGCAAGCACCGCGCTGACCGACCACGTCGTCCCCATCGTGTCGCCGGCCCACTGGCATAGCGCGCCGTGCGCGACGGGGGACGGCGGCGGCGCACTAAGCGCAACGGGAATCAGCACGCGCTGCATCGAATCGCCTGCCTGCGCTTACTGCGGCAACACTTCGACAGTCACCGCATAGGTGGCCCGGCGCGTGCGGGCCTGCGGGATCGACGTCTTCTCGTCCTTGAGCTCCGCTTCCATCCAGTACATGCCCGGATTCGGCCATTTGACGCTGAACTTGCCGTCGGCGTCGGTGGTGGCGCTCATCTCGCCCAGCCGATCGCGATAACGGATGCCGCCCGGCACCACCGAGACGGCCTGGTTGGCCAGCGGCTTGCCGTCGAGCAGCAGGCGGAAGTTCGACGCCTCCCCGGCGATCAGATCGTTCGGATGGGTGATCGGCGCCAGTTCCAGGCCGCGGCCGGTGCTTTCCAGCACCTGCCGGGTGGGGCGGCCGTTGGTCACGTAAGACTCGATACGGCCGGCGATCTCGGTCACCTGCAGGTCCTGCGCGCTGGCCGGCACGTTCTGCGCGAAGTCGCTGGCCGCGCCGCGCCAGCGCTTGGTCTGGCCGTTGTCCTTCCAGCTGGCAAACACGCCGCTGTTGACCACGGCTACGCGATAGGTGCCCGGCTGCGTAAGGTGAAGATCGAAGGTGCTGCGGTATTTGCCGGTGGACGCGTTCTCGGGGCGCACGGTGGTCTTGCCGTCCGGGCCGGTGACCACGAGGTTATCGAGCCGCATCGGCACGTGCTCGAAGTAGAACAGGTCATTGGACACCGCGGCGTCGACGGTCACCCACGCGTCTTTTTCGGACAGCACGGTGGCGGACGGCAGCAGCCATTGGCGATGCGCATGGGCCGCAAGCGGGGCCAGCGCGGCCAGGGCCAGGATGGCGAGACGTGCGGAAATGCGGACGGGCTTGGTCATCGTCGGGACTCCAGTGATCAAAGTGCGGTCGGGAAAGTGTCAGGGCTTGAGGTCGACAGTGACGGCGCCCAGTTCGTGTTCGCCCTTGGCGCGCGCGGTCTGCGCCGATTTCGGCGGCCACGCAAACGGAACGCGCACCAGTTCGCGTCCGCCCACTTCGCGCGCGGCTTCCACCACCAACTGGTAGTCGCCGGCGGGCAGCTTGCCCAGCGGCGCCTTGCTGTCGGCAAAGGTCAGCGCATGTTCGCCCGGCGCGCGCGTGGCGCCGGAGACGCCGTCCGCAGGCATCTGCATGTCGCGCCCGGCCTTGCGCCACCACTGGCGCATGTCCTTGAGCCACTTCGTGCCTTCGCCTTCCTTGTTCTTGGCGTCGTACCAGACGGCCAGCGTGGAGACCGGACTCTGATCGGCGCGCTCGATCCACATCGACACATAGGGACGGTGATATTCGGCCACGTTCAGGCGGGGAATCTCCACCTTGACGTTCAGGTCGGCGGCCATGGCAGGGGCCAGCGGCGCGGCGGCAAGGCCGGTCATGGTGACGGTCAGAAGTCGGCGCATCTTGGAGCTACCTTTCTCGATGGATGTAAGGGAAATGCGTTCAATGGATGAACAGGATGGCCAGCAGCAGCGGCGCCACCAGTCCCGCGCCGACCAGCGGCCACGTTGCCACGCGGCCGGCGGCGTGCAGCTTCAACAGGAACAGGCCCGTGATGCAGAAAATCAGGCAGGCGGCGGCAAAGACGTCGATGAACAGGCTCCACGCGCGGCCCGTATTGCGGCCCTTGTGCAGGTCGTTGAGATAGGAAATCCAGCCGCGCGAGGTGGACTCGTACTGGACCTCGCCCGTATCGAGTGCCACGCTGACCCACGCATCGCCGCCGGGCCGCGGCAGGCCGACGTAGATTTCGTCGGCCGACCATTCGGCCTCGCGCCCCGCCGCTTCCACGCCGAGCGTTTGCGCCAGCCAGTCGCTCAGCGCGGTGGGCACCGGTCCCTTCTGGTTGCGCGTGGCCGCGTCGGCCGGCGCGGCGCGTTTCAGCGCGTCGATCACAGCGCGTGGCGCGGTGTCGTGACGCGCAACCACCTTCGGCCTGGCCTCGATCTGCCCCGCGTGATTGAGCGTGAATCCAGTGACGGCAAACAGCAGCATGCCGATCAGGCAGATTGCGGAACTGATCCAGTGCCACTGGTGCAGATGCTTGAGCCAGAAGGCGCGGCGCTGCTGGCCGGAAGCTGGCGCGGTGTCGGTCATTCGGGTGGGTCAACGTGCGGGCCGTGCCGATGGACACTGCTGCGCGAAAAAAGGAAAGTGTTTGGGGCGATCTGGTCTGGCCTCGCGCGGCCTCGCACATGGCGACCGCATCACAATCCCGCCAAACCCAAGCGATGATAATCGTTCTCATTTGCCATATCAACCTCGGCGTAATGGTCGCAGTGCGTTTGGTCCGATGTTTCCATTACGGATCGTTACGCAACCCCTTCGTGTGACGCCTGTTGCGCTTACGCCGTAGCCTGAGCGCCGCATGCGCCACTATCGATAATTTGGAAGCCGCGCTCCATCAAGTTTCGTATTGCGGCCGCCGTTAGGGCCGCTCACAGAGGACGACTGTTAAAGCGTCCCACGAGTCAATCACCGAAACGGAGGAGTTGGATGTTGCAAAACCTGAGTCTGCGAAAGAAGCTAATGCTGCCATTGGTGCTGAGCTGGGTCTGCCTGCTGGCAATCACGTTGTGGAACGCATGGCAGATGCGCGACATGCGTCTGCAGGATCGCGAGTTGACCCTGGAGCAGGTGACCGACACGGCCAACTCAGTGGTTGCCGAATACGAGGCGATGGCGCGCGCGGGCAAGCTCAGCAGCGAGGAGGCGCAAAAGCAGGCGCTCGATCGCATTCGCGCGATGCGCTTTGGCGCCGACGGTTATTTCACGGTAATGCGCTCGGACACCGTGGTGCTGATGCATCCGATCAAGTCGGAAATGAACGGCAAGAACATGAGCGAGACCAAGGACCCCAACGGCGTCTATCTGTTCCGCGACATCGCGCAGATCGGCAAGACGACCGGCAAGGGCTTTGTGGAATACCTCTGGCCGAAGCCGGGCGCCGAGGCGCCGCAACCGAAGCTGAGCTACGTGCTGAACTTCCGCCCGTGGGACTGGAACTTCATCGCCGGGCTGTACATGGACGACATCCAGGCCGAGTTTCGCGCCGCGCTGTGGAAATCGCTGGGTTGGCTGCTGGCGGTCGGCGCGCTGATGAGCGTGGTGATGATCCGCGTATCGGCCAGCCTGCACAAGCAGCTTGGCGGCGAACCGGCGCTGACATCGGAGATTGCCGCGCGGATTGCCGACGGCGATCTGGCCATGCAGGTAGACACCGCGCCCGACGATAGCGAAAGCGTGCTGTACAACATGCAGCAAATGCAGACGCGGCTGGTGGGGGCCATCGGCCAGATCCGCAGTTCGGCCGATTCGATCGCCGGCGCCGCACGTCAGATTGCGGCAGGTAACGTCGATCTGTCGCGCCGCAGCGAAGAACAGGCCGCGTCGCTGGAACAGACCGCCGCCAGCATGGAGGAGCTTACGAGCACCGTGCGGCAAAGCGCCGACAATGCACGTCAGGCTGCGCGGCTTGCGGAAGGCGCTTCGGACATCGCGGTGCGCGGCGGCGAAATCGTCAGCAAGGTTGTGGGCACGATGGGCGAGATCAAGGCGGCGTCGGGCAAAGTCGTCGACATCATCGGCGTGATCGAAGGCATTGCGTTCCAGACCAACATCCTGGCGCTGAATGCGGCGGTGGAGGCCGCGCGTGCTGGCGAACAGGGGCGCGGCTTTGCCGTGGTGGCCGGCGAGGTTCGCAGCCTTGCGCAACGCAGCGCTACGGCAGCCAAGGAGATCAAGGGATTGATCGATAACTCGGCGCAACGCGTGGAAGACGGCGCAAAGCTGGTGGAAGGCGCGGGCAAGGCGATGGAGGAAATCGTCGAGGCCGTGAAGCGCGTGACCGACCTGATGGGCGAGATGCGCGCGGCCACCGAAGAGCAGACCGGCGGCATCGAGCAGGTCAACCAGGCGGTCTCGCAGATGGATCAGATGGCACAGCAGAACGCCGCACTGGTGGAAGAAGCCACGGCCGCCGCGGCGTCGCTGGAAGACCAGGCCAATACGCTGCATCGCACCGTGGGGCAATTCAGGCTGGCCGGCGCGCTATAGAAGCCGTAAAACGCTATAGCCGCTCCAGACGCTGTGGACGATCCGTCGGCGGCGCCGACGCAGGCGGTTGGCGGGTGCGGGTGCTGCATGCACGCGGCACTCGCCGACAGGCGCGCTACATCCGCGTTCTGGGCCTTTGCGTCACGCGATCGGTGCCGAGGTGGCCCAAGTGGTCGAAATGGTCGAAATGGTCGATGTGGTCGATGTGGTCGATGTGGCCAACCGGCGCGCAAGCAGGTCCCGCCGCGGGCGCGGGGGGCATGCAGCCGCCACCGGATACTCGCATCGACGACCCGAGCCCCAGCGGGTGGATGCGATCCACCGGATTTGGCGCATACAGATGCAAATTCAGCCCACCCGTCAAACCCATCGGACACCGGCTGATAAATCGCCCCGACGTCGGCTCGTAGTAGCGGTAGCGGTTGTAGTGCAGGCCGGTTTCGTGGTCGAAATACTGACCCTGGAAACGTAACGGGTTCTGAATGCCAGCCTTGTGCGCGGCCGATGTGGTAGTTTGCTGCGCCGCGCCCCACGCTAGATAATGCGCGCTCCAGGCGGTCAGTCCATCTGGACCGGAGATCTCCTGCGGCGTGCCTAGATGGTCGCAGTGATACCACGCGATGGCGTCGAACGGCTGCGGCTCGATCTCGGTGTGCCAGAGCGGATCGCTCGCGAAATCATAGTCGGACCCATATTCCGGTTCCGCATGCAGGCGGATAGCCGAGGCCACCACGGCCTGGGCCAACGGCACGAATGTCGCTGGCTCGTACAGATAGTGCGTGGTGCGCGCTTCGCCGCAGACAAAGCGATAGGCGCTGTCGACATCGCGCGCGCTTTCTCGACTTTCCCACGCCAGAGCGTCGCCATCCCAGCCGTACAGCGTCATGGCGCAGCCATGCTCGCGATCCAGCCTGGCACGCTCCGCACGCCGCCAGCCCTCGCCCGCGCGCGGATCGTCGAAGTAATGGGACTGGCTGTGCTTCCAGGTGCGGCGGCCCAGCGCATCGTAGCCAAAGCGCACCACCACCTTGGCATTGGCGTAGCTCACCAGGCGATTGAAGCCGTCCCACGCGAAATATTCGTGTTGGCCGTTGATCGTGCGCTGGACGAGATTGCCCCGCGCATCCCATTGGTATAGCGCGCCGTCGTAGCTGGCAACGAGGTTGTCCGTGAGCGCCGGCCGCCCTTGCAAGCGGCTGCCGAACCCGGGTTGCCCGGTCGCCGCGTCAAAGCCAAACGTGCGCAGCGTCGGATCGTCGAGCAGATTGCCGGCGGGATCGAAAACGAAGGTCTGCCGGCCAAGCGCACTGTTAGCAGCCAGCAGCCGCGCCACGGGATCGTACTGATAGGACAAGTCGCCACGTCGCGTATCGCGAATCGCGGTCACCTGCCCGACGGCGTCGAAGCGGTACGTTCGCCGGATCAGGAATGCTTCGGGATGTTCTCGCTGCGCAACCGTCTGCGTGCGCAGGCGTCCTACCGCATCGTATTGCAGGCGCTGGGTCAGCCCGTTGCCCTGTATGCGGTGCACTTCGCGGTACAGGTCGTCGCGTTCGAATCGCGCCAGTTCCTGATCATCAAGGTGCATGGCCACGATGTGCCCTGCCTCGTCGGTCGACATGCCGATGCGATGGCCATCGGGGCGGACCGTCGCCACGCGCTGGTTCAGCGCATCGTACTCATGGCGCCAGACCGCCACGCGCGCCTGCGTCAGGTGGCGATAGTGATGGTGCTCGCGCACGATGTTTCCGCACGCATCGTGAAACCACTGCACGCGACTGGTCGCGTTTTCAGCCAGGATCAGCCGGCCGTTGCCGTCGTAGGCATAGGCTTCCGAGGCAGCGATGGCGGTATCGTCCCCGCGCCGGGCGTGTCGTGCGATGAGCCGTCCCATCGCATCGAATTCCAGTTCCATCATCCAGTCGCCTTCGGCGACCTCCGCAAGCACACCCGTATCCCCCGCATGGAAATAGCGCCGCGTGCGACCGTCGAAGCCGGTCTCGCTCACGAGCCGCCCAACCGCGTCGTAGCCGAACACGTGGCTTGCGTTGTTCTCGTTGGTCAGCGTGACCAGCCGGCCGAGCCGGTCCCATCGATAGCTGATCGTCTGGTTGGCGGCGTCGGTGCGTTTGTCGAGCAACCCCGCTTCGTTGTAGCGCCACGTCGTGCGGCGATTGAGCGCATCGGTGTGGGAAAGCAGCCGGCCTTCGGCATCCTGTTCGAAATGCTCGGGCTGCTGGTCCGGATGATCGATGCGCTGCAACCGGCCGGCGCTGTATGCGTAGCGCGTGACGTTGCCTGCCGCGTCCGTGAACGCCGTCAGTTGCCCGCGATCGTCGTATTGCCAGGCGCTGGTTTTTCCCGCGCTATCGGTGCGCCGCGTGAGCTGCCCGGCGGCGTTGTAGGCCAGCGTGGATTCGACGCCGTTGGCATCGGTGATGCGCACGGGCAGATTGGCCTTGTTGTAGGTGTACTCGGTGGCGTGGCCGAGGGGATCGATCGCCTCGGTGACGTTGCCTTTGAGGTCATAGTCGTAGGTCCACAGCCCGCCCTCGGCGTCACACATCTTGACGAGCTGGTCCTTGTCGTCCCATGCGTAGTGCACGGCGCTGTGATCGGCGCGAACATGTTCCAGCAGATTGCCGCGCGCATCGTAGGTGTAGCGTTCAATCGCCCCGCACGGCCGCACGTGCTGCACCATGTTCCGGGCGGCGTCGCGGAAGAACCACTCCGAAAGACCGTCGGCATGTCGGATGCGGTACGTATAGCCCAGGATGTCGTAGTAGTGCCAGGTCTGGTTGCCCAGCGCATCGGTGACGCAGGTCAGCCGGATGTGATCGTCCCATGTCAGGCGCGTATCGAAACTGCCGTCATCGGACCACGCATGGACGGCCTTCGCTTCGGGACCATCGCCGTCCCACAGCAGGCACACGCCGCGTGCGGTGCGGTCCGTGTAGCGCGTGACCAAATGATTGCGATAGCGGTAGGTGCGGGACGCGCCGTGCTCGTCCTCGGCGCGCACCAGATTGCCCGCCTGGTCGTAGTCGTACCGCGCCAGTTGGCGGTCAGGCTTTCCTTCGGCGATTTCCCACACACTCTCGATCCGCCCGGCCTGATCGATGCGCGTGACGATGTGGGCCTGCAACACATCGCCCTGATAGGCCATCACCGCCGAAGGCGCTTGCGCATGCAGGCCGCCATCGCCCTCGCGGTGGCCGTAGACCAGCGCCACGCGCGCGCCGCCGCGCAGATCGATGCTGGTCAACCTGAAGCGGTTGCCATGGCGCTGGTATCGGTCGCGTCTGCCGTGGCGGCGCACCAGTATCAGGCAATCGCGCGCGGTGCGCTCCAGTGTCACTTGCTCGATGGGGTCGTGGTGGTGTCCCCCGATGGCCGGCAACGGATACGCATGGGTTCGGCCATCCGCGGCATGATGCCGCAGCACTTCCACACCCTGTTCGCGCAGCACATCGAAGCGGGTGGTGTAGTCGGTGGTCCATCGCGCGCCGTGCGCGCCGTCATCATAGGCGGCGAGGCTGGAGCGGTAGGTGCGCGTCCATGCCATGGCCGAGAAACCCGGCAATGGGAAGTCGGTATGCGAAAACGATTGATCGCCAGTGGCAAAACTGATGCCGGCGTGCGTGGCCGCCGGCGCCGGGCCGTTGCGGGCGGGGTTGGGGCTGCCGCGCGCCGGCACGTTTCGGCTGATGCTTTCCAGCTGTTGCTGCGGCAATACGCGCTGCACCTTCCGACGGAGCCCGGCGCGCACGTTGACGGCGACGATACTGTCCGCGCCGCTTCTGCGCCAGCCGGCCAGCGCCTCGCGCATCAGCCCCACAAGCCATGCGATGGAGAATCGCACGGCCGGATCCGACTGCAGCGCCAGGCCCCCGCGCAGGCGCGGAGCAAAGGCGCGCAGCGCAGCCGGCGCCAGCATGGCTTCGTCGCGCGTGCCCGGCGACACGGCGGGCCGCTCGACGCCATTCGCGCCCGGCCCCTGCAACCTGCAGGCATCGAACGCGGCCTGCAGGAAATTGCCAATGGGTTGGCGAGGATCGCGCACAATCGTCCGGCCCGCCGTGCGCAAAAACGGCCGATCGGCATCGGCTTGCCCAGCCCAATGGGATGGGCCGGCGATGATCTGCTCCATGGCGCGCGCCAATAGCAGCATTTGCTGGGCGCCGAAATTTCCGCATTCAGCAAGCATGCGCGGCAGCAGTTCCTGCATCTGTGCAAGATAGTTCTCGATATCGCCGGCGATGCTAGCGTTCAAGCTCGGCTGCAACGTAGCCAGCACAGACGCCCCAAACTGCACCGCGCCCGTGCTGCGCGTTTGTTGCACGACCTCCTGTCGCGCCAGCGCCAGCATCGGCCGCAGGCTCATGCGGACCGCAGCGGTTTCCGCATCGGGCATTACGCCCAGCAGATTGATGCCGATTCCAGCCCAGTCGAGAACGCCCGGATGTGTGCGCCGCTCCATCAGCGCGGCGATGTCGCCCAGTGCGTCACCGAGCGCGATGATATTGCCCATGACCGGCATGGCGCCGGCCACATCCTTGATACGGGCGAGACTGACATGTCCGCGCGTCGCGCGCTGCAGCCAGGTGTCGAATTCGACCGCAGTGGCGCACACATCGGCGACGTGAATACAGTGCAACGGCGCAACGGCGACGTGATCCGGGCGAGCGGTGGGGGCGAAAGAGGAATCAAGCATGATGAAGCATGTCTGGGGGCGTGGGTATGACGAGATGGGCTGCAAGAAGCCGTTGGCAGCCTGTCTCGTGACGGATCACTGGGTTGCGTCGGCATCCGGTGCGGGCCACGGCGGCGGCGTGAACTGGCTCGATGCGGCGAGCGGATCGGCGCGGTCCTTGCCGAACGTCACGCGCGCGGGGCCCGGGGCCATGCTGTCGACTGGGGCCGCGCCCTGCCCGTCGACCTTGCCCTGCGTCACCTTGCCATGCGAGTCCTCGACCGCGACGTCGCAGCTCTTCAACGTGGCATGGCTGGCGTAGAGACCGGCCACATCGACATCGCTCTTGCCGAATTCGGGCGGCTCCGGGAATTGCGCGGACGCCTTCTGCCCCGAAGCGATATCGACCTTGGCCGCGTGGATCGCGTAGGCCGACCCCGTTTTGTGCGTAATGCCGCTGCCGTTCCACGTGGTGCCGCTGCCGCCGCCCACGATGACCAGCTCTTCCTTGGCCGACAGCGTGATGCGGTTTGCGGTGGCGGTGACATCCAGCTTGGCCAGCAGGTTGATGCTGTCGCGCAATGCGCGCAGGTCGATGTCGCCGCCGGCCGCCACGAGGCGCCACCCCATGTTCTGCACGAAAATGCGCACGCCGCGGGAAATGCTGGCGATCAGCCGTTTGCCCGAAGACAGGCTGATATGCCCGGTGCTTGAAACAGCCACGTGCTGCCCCGAGGCGATATGCAACGACTGCGCGGCGGTGGCCTCGATACCGGCCGGGCTGGCCAGCACCAGATGCGGCGCGGCCAGTTCCGGAAAGGTGCCGGCCTCGGGATTGGCGCTGCCGCTGCCCTGGATATCGTCGTTCTGCGCCTTCAGCGCCTTGGCCACTTCCGCCTGATCGCCGGCGTCCTGCGCTTCCACTTCCTGCGCCATTTCGGCCAGCGTTTCCTGCTGCGCCTGTGCCCCGGCCAGCCGCTGCACCGTTTCGGCCATGTCCTTGTGGTGCGCCTGCGCGTTAGGACGTCGCTCGGTTGTCAGCAGCATGCCGTTGCCGGCCCGTACCACGCCATGCGCATCGGTGCGCAGCTCGAACCCCTCGCCGCGCTTGTCCTTGCGCCCCACGCCGCGCATGATGCGCGCGATGAAGCCCAGGCTCAGCCCGGATGCCTGGTGGTCGCTCTGCAGCTGGGTCTGGATTTGCCCTTCGGTGTCGTCCTGCACGAACGTGTTGGCGCGTTCGCCGTGATCTTCCTTGCTGACGAACCCGGACAGCACGTGATGCGCCGGCATTGGCCACTGCGGCATGTTGTGCTCGTTTGGCACACGGCTCGTGACGATCGGGCAATCGGGATCGCCGTTCAGGAAATCCACCACCACTTCCTGGCCGATGCGCGGCACATGCTGCGCGCCGAATCGATCGCCCTGCCAGGCCGACGCCACGCGCACCCAGCAGGAACTACCGGCGTCGTGGCGGCCAAGCCGATCCCAGTGGAACTGCAGCCGCACGCGGCCATATTGGTCGGTCCAGGTTTCCTGATCCTCGGGGCCCACCACCGTGGCCGTCTGCGGTCCGCCAGTGCGCGGCTTCGGCTGCGTGCGCTCTGGGCGGAACAGTTCGTTGGATGGCTGCGCGATGAACTCGACTTCGCAGCTCGATTCCGGGTCGCTGGCTTCTTCGTCGAGGGTCAGCTTGGCGCCCAGGACCAGATATTCGCGATTGGCCTTGCGCTGCATGAAGTCTTCGAGCACGAACGTGCAGCCGGGCACCACCGCGCGCAGATTGCCCTTGCCGCTCAGCCGCGTGCCATGCTGGCGGATCGCCTCCATGCGCATGCGGGCGACCAGCTCGCCCTCCTTCCACGGATCGCCTTCGGTGCCCGGCGTGCTGTGGTCGCCGGGCCATTCGCGCACTTCGGCGCCGGCGTGGGCGGTGTCGAGCGGGTCGGACGCCGCCACGGTCAGGTCGGCGCGCGGCCGCGTGAAATCGAAATCGTTGCTGGTCCAAGCGCCCGCGACCAACTGGTCGTGGATTTCCACCGTTTCCAGGCCTTCCTCGCCGATATCCTCGGGCGCGCGCTGCCAGTAGAGGGTGGCGTAGCCGGGGCTGCCCTGGAACGGCGCAAACGCGCCGTTGCCATCGGTCAGCACCAGCCGGTGCTTGCCACCGCTGTGTTCGATGTGCCAGGCGATGCCCCATTCCTGCGTCAGGCGCTGGAAGAAATCGAACGTGCTTTCGCCGTACATGACCTGGAGCTCGCGCATCGGATACCGCGCGACATCAAGGCGTTTTTCCACCGGAAAATTAAAATCCGCCAGCAGCTCGTCCAGCGTCTGGACCACGGTCTGATTCTGGAAGATGCGGAAGTCACGGTTCAGCGTGGCCAGCCACAGCCACGGCCGCACCGTGATGCGGTAAGCGAGGTTCCGCTCGGCCGGCACGGGGCCGCTCACGCGCGTGACGATGCCGCTGATTTCGCGTGTGCCGGCCCCCATGGCCTCGGGCAGCGTGATCGTGACGGTCAGCTCGCGCCCGCGCAGCGCGTGGGTGTCGAGATTGGCGGCCGGCCCGAAGGCATCGTTGCGCTCGTCGGGCGTGCGCAGTTCCAGTTCGTATTCGAACAGCTCGCACATCTTCTCGTGGCCGCTCAGTTTGGCGAATTCCAGCGCGGGCTCGCCCATGATGTCGGGCAGCCCGGTACCGGTCACGGTGACCGACCGGGTGACGGATGCAGAATCTTGATGTGCCATCGGCGTTTCCTTTTGGGATTTTGGCGGCCGCAGGATCACCGGATACGAGGCCTGCGTTGCGATTGAGGCGATAGGTATCCATTACCGTCCCAAAACGCGGATGGGTATATCAGAGCAATACGAAAGTACGGGTGCCAGAATCAGATTCGTCGCATAGACAAATCATAAGTTGCGCGCAGCGCATGGCAGAGGAAGTGCGGGAAGCGGAGCGCGCTCCGCCCCAAAAGACAAACCGGGCCATCGGCCCGGTTGAAAGACTACGTTATCGTGCGAGTGACTTACTTCTTCGACACATTGTTCAATGCGTTGAATTGCTGAGTCAGATAACTGCTTGTCTGATTCATTTGGCTGACGATCAGATCGAGCTGCGTGAACTGCTTGCGATAACGCTCGATGGTCGCCTCCACGCGATCGTTGGCCGCGTCGAAGCGCTTTTCCAGATCCTTCATGGTCTTTTCGAGACCGGCGCTCGCCGCGCCGAGCGGCCCCTTGTCGGCGGTCACGCGGTCCACCACGTCGGACAGGCGGCGGGCAAACCCGCCGGTCTTGCCGTCGCCTGCAAACAGCTGCGTCACGTCGCGCAGGTTGTCCTTCAGTGCCGCGTCGAGCTTCTTCGTGTCGATCGCCATCGTGCCGTCCTTCTGCATGGACACGCCGATCGCCGCCAGCATCTTGGGCGCGTTCGCGGGCATGCCCCCCTCGGGCGTATTGAGCACCGATCGCAGCGAGGTCTGGATGCCGCGCAGCACGCCGTCGCCATTGAGCGCGCCCTTGGTGCCGGCCTTGGTGTCGAACTGCGTGAGCGTCTTGGCCGACGACTGGATGTTGTTGTACGCGGTGACCAGCGCCTGGATCGACGCCTTCATGGCGTCGGTGTCCTGCGTCAGTGACACCGATGTCGATCCGGTCTTCTTGAGCGTCATGGTCACGCCCTGCGCCGCGTCGACAACGGTATTGGATGCGCTGACGATGGCGATGCCGTTGACCGTCAGCGCGGCGTTGGTCGCGCGCAGCGTCTCGGTCATGCCGTTGGCGCCCGGGGTCTCCGGGTTGTAGCCGGCCAGCGCCTGCAGTTCGGGCGACGACCCGGACACGCGCATGCTCATCGCCTCGCCGGTTTTGTCGGAGGTCAGGATCAGGCGATAGGGCTTGGCGCTGCCGTCGTTGATGATGCTGGCCTTGACGCCGATGTTGGCCTTGTTGATGGCGTCGCGGATGTCCTGCAGCGATCCCTTGCCCGCCTCGATCTTGACGGTCTGCGGGTTCGGCGCCTTGTCGGTGGCGGTGTTGGCCGTGAACTTCGGATTCACGTAGGCGCCCGAGGTCTCGTCGAAACCGGTGGTCGTGCCGAACTCGAAGGTCAGCGTGCCCGAACCGATCTGCGCGTCCTGCTTGGCGTAGCCGATGCCGGCCAGCGCCTGGGCTTGCGCCAGCTTGGTAACGTTGACATTCAGATCGCCCGGCACGGCGCTGGCGGCAGTGGTGACGCCCAGGATGTCGGCGTTGCCAACGCTGGACTTGACGGCGCCAAAGGTGGCCGGCGTCATCAGCGTCTTGGCCGCCGCCTGGAAGCTCGACAGCAGACTCTTGACGGTGCCGTAGGCGGTCAGCTTGGTCTGATAGGCCGAGTGCTGCGCCTGCATCGCGGTCAGCGGGGCGCGTTCGGATGCGGCCAGCTTGTCGAGCAGGTCGGACAGTTGCAGGTTCGAGCCAATGCCCAGAGACGAGACGGATGCCATGTTTATTGTTCCCTTCTTTTTCAATGGGTGGCATCCGCGCGCATATGGCTGAATGCCCCTGACATCCCTGGTTTACGTCGCCCCAAAGTGGATCTTTAGCCTTTTTGATACCTGACCGATACAAAGACGATACAAAAATAGGCTAAAGCCTCTCGATGTGAGTTATCGATCACAATTTAGACTGCGAAATGCGGGGAAATCCCGGGATGCCGGGTTGCCGCGAACGGCGGACCGCCTACCACGGGCGGCGCACGGAATCCTGGAAGCGCGCCAGGATGAACGCCTTCATCGCGGGCGAATGCAGCGCCGCGACGGCGGCGCGCACCCAATCGGCATGGCATTCGTTGGCGCGCACGGCCAGCGCGTTTGCCCACGGCACGCGCGCGTCCTCGATGCCCAGCGCATCGCGCGCGGGCGCCAGGCCGGCGGCATCGGCCACAGCAAAAGGCATCGCCACCAGCGCGTGGTGCGGCAGCGCCGCAGCCAGCCGGCTGGCCGGAACCGGCTCCACGCGCAGTTTGCGCGGATTGTCGACGATGTCGCGCACGCGCGGTTGTAAACCGGCATTGGCGTCGATGCGGATCAGCCCGAAGTTCTGCAACAGCAACAGCGCGCGGCCTTGTCCGGCGCGATCCGCCGGCACAGCGACCGTGGCCTCAAGCGGCACCTGTCGCAAGGCCCCGATGCGACGCGCATACAGGCCCATCGGATAGGTGACCGTGTAGGCAGCCGCGCACAGCGACGTGTCGCCGGCCAGCGCCTGCGTGTCCTCGGCGATCGATGCGTCGACGCGCTGTGCCGCCAGCGCCCGGCGTGCCGCAGCCGCGTTCGGAAATGCCACCGCCTGCAGCCGCACGGACGATGAGGTGTTCTGCACCGCTGCCGCGTCGACAAGGTCACGATCGCTGTGCGCCACCACGGCGATGCGCACCACACGGGGCGCGTCGGCGCGCGCCATCGACATGCCGAGCGCCTGCGCCAGCAACAGCCACGCACAGACACATGCGATCGACCACCCTTCCGACCACCAATCCGACCACCCGCCGCGCCGTAACCCGTATCGCCATGGCTGCGCCACTGCAAGCCGCCATCCGCATCGCATATCGCCAGTCCAACTGTTGCGCTCAGCCATCACGCAGCACCGTACGAAAGCCGATGTGCGATGTCGGCAAGTCGCGCTCGGCGGGCTCGCGCGCGGACGCGCGATAGCGCACGCAGAAGTCGGGCGCGCACAGGAACGATCCGCCCTTGATCACGGCCATGCGGCTTTCGCGCGCGCGTCGCGACTGCGCGGCGACGAATGCGGTATCGCCATTGGCATGCGACTGGCGCGGCCCGCTGTACGGATCGGCGGTCCATTCCCAGGCGTTGGCGATCATGTCGTAAAGGCCGAACGCGTTGGCGGCAAAGCAACCGACCGGCGCCAGGCCGTCGAATCCGTCTTTCGCGCTGTTCAACACGGGAAACACGCCCTGCCAATAGTTGGCCGACGGCATGCCATCGCCGCCGACGGGTGCCGTTTCCAGCGCCGCGTCGCCTCGTCCGGCCTTGGCCGCGTACTCCCATTCGTCCTCGGTCGGCAGATCGTGGCCGAGCCATTGCGCATAGGCGCGCGCGTCGGCCTGGGTCACCAGCGTGACCGGCTGGTTGCGCTTGCCGTCCAGGTTCGATGCCGGTCCTGTCGGATGACGCCAGTCTGCGCCGCGCACCATCGACCACCATGCATACGGGCGCTGCTGCAGCTCTTCTCCGGTCGGCTTGTGGAACACCACCGCTTCGCCCGCGCGCTCGGCGTCAGTGACATAGCCGGTGGCCTGCACGAAGGCTTCGAACTGCGCGTTGGTCACTTCGGTGCGATCGATCCAGAAACTGCCCACGCGCACCTTGCCGGCTGGCCGCTCGTCGGGATATCCCATCGTCGTGCCCGGCACGAATTCGCCGCCGGCGATGCGCGCCATGCCCGCAGTGCGCTGCTGTCGCCAGTGCTCGGGTGCGCCGCGATACGCCGCGCATTGCTGCGGCGTGCCGAGCGGCGCGGCCGCGTGCAGCGGCACCGCGCGCACCGCCCACGTCAGCAACAGCGCCACGGCGAACGCGATGGCGCCGATGCGCCAGCCCAGCGTGAATCGATTCCGCGCCACGGCCTGCCTCAGTAGATCATGCCGGGCACCTTCGGCAATACCACGCCGACCGCCTTCGCATAGTCGTTCCACCGCGCTTTCAAATCGGCCAGCACGTCGGGGCGCTGCGTCGCCAGGTCGTTGGTTTCGCCGCGATCGGCACGAATGTCATATAGCGTCCATTCGCCATTGGCCGGGCCGAACGGCGGCTCGATCCAGGCCGCTTTCCAGTTGTCCGCATAGACATAGGTGCGGCCATACAGCTCTTCCGAAAAAGTGGTGCGCGCCGGCCCCGCGGCCTTGCCCTGCAGCGTCGGCAACAACGACAGCCCGGTGATCGGATAGACATTGCGGCCGTCGTACACCACCTTGCCCGCATTGCGGTTCACGCCCTTGCTATCGTAGAGCGGCGCGGCCGGCGTGCTGGGCGCGGCAATGCCCGCGATATCGAGAAACGTCGGCGCCAGGTCCACCACATGGGTGAAGGCGTTTAGCTGCGCACCAGCCTTGTCCGGCGCGGCGCCCGGTAGCTTGACGATGGTCGGCACGGAATGGCCGCCCTCGGCCGGGAACGATTTCCACAAGCGGAACGGCGTGGCGCTCACTTCGGCCCAGCGCTGGCCGTAATCGAGATTGCCCGATCCCGTATAGGCCGTGGTGCCGAGCGTGGGATACACCGCGGCCGCGGCGTTCTTGGCGTCGTAGTTCTGATCGTAGTTGCCGCTGAATTCGTAATAGCTGGCTTCCGGTCCGTTATCGGACTGGAACACGATCAGCGTGTTGTCGTATTCGCCAATGTCCTTCAGATGCTGCACCAGACGGCCGACGTTGGCGTCGAGGTTCTCCACCATCGCCGCGTAGATCTCCATGTAGCGCGCTTGTGCGCGCTTTTCGTCCGCGCTGAGGCTGTCCCATTTCTTGTTCGCGTTCATCACGCGCGTATCGACGCCGCCCTGCGCCACGCTGTGGGTCGACGTGACGTAGTTGGCCGATGCGGTGCCCCAGTTTGCCGATTTCGGCGTGACCGTCAGCGTCTCGTCACGGCCGGGATTCGGCGTGAAATCGGCGGGGATCAGTCCCAGCGCCTTCTGCCGCGCCAGCCGCGCCGCGCGGATCGGCTCGTAGCCCGCGTCATACACGCCCTTGTAGCGATCGATATACGCGGCGGGCGCCTGCAGCGGCGAATGCGGCGCCTGATACGTCAGGTACGCGAAGAATGGCTTGCCATCGGCATTCCTGCCGGTGCTGGAATCGATGTACTTGATGATCGTCGACGTATAGAAATCGGAGGAGAAGAAGTTGGTGGTGTTGGGCGTCACGTAGTGATCGTCTTCCACGTAAGCGGTGCTGCCGTTGCGACCGAAGTGGTCGCCGCCGCCGCCCAGCAGCGCGTAGCTTTTTTCGAATCCCCACGACACCGGCGTCTGGCCCGGCGACGCCGTACCCACGTTTGCGCCCTGGTTCGACGCATTCGGCAGGCCGCTGCCCAGATGCCACTTGCCGGCCATGTACGTGTGATAGCCGCCGTCCTTGAGCAACTGCGCGATCGATAGTGCACGATCGTTGAGATAGCCCTCGTAGCCCGGTTTTGGCGCGCCGTTCTCGTCGACGTAGTTCACATCGGTGGTTGCCATCGTGCCCTCGCCAACCAGATGGTGGTCAGTGCCCGAGATGATCATCGATCGCGTAACCGCGCACACCGCTGCGGCGTGATGATTGGCCAGGATGCGTCCCTGCCGCACCAGAGCGTCGAGGTTAGGCGTACGGATCTCGCTGCCGAATGCGCCCAGATCGGAATAGCCGAGGTCATCGGCCATGATGAAGACGATGTTGGGCTTTCTGGCCGCCACGGTTGTTGGCGCGGGATTGTCGGACGCGTTTGTCGTGCTACCGCCGTCGCTGCCGCACGCCGCCGTCATCGCCACGGCTGTTGCGCACAAGCCTGCCAGCGCACGACGCGCGGGGGTATGGCGGGACGCTGCTGTTGTTGTTGTCATACGCCTCATTCCTGTACCGGAGATTGGGAAGACGATCATGCTAGGAACGGGCGGGCGCGCGCCGAACGAATGATTTCGCCTAACGATATTCGTGCACCGCACCACAAGTCGCGCTTGACGCGCGCAAACACGGCGCTATATAACGAACGCGTGGGTAGAAGCGGTCGATTGAACAGCAGCGGCGCAATGCCGCGAGGTTCATCTGGAGATTGCTCACTGACGGAGTTCCTGTCAGTGGCGTCACGACCAGACCGGTCCCACCTCCCTGACACGACTCCATCTCTTTCACCAGAGTCATCGTTAGGGGATCTCAATGATCATCGACACCAGTTGTTACCCGACCAACCTGGTCGATCTGGCCTGGCGGCACGACGGCGACCCATTTACCGGCGAACGCCTGATCCAGATGATGGATGGCCCGTTCACCATCAATGGCAAACCGCGCCGTATCGACCGCGCCTTCATCCAGCCGCCGCAAGGCAACACGATCTACACCTACACCGACGGTGTGCAATCGGGCTCCGAAGCCATCGACGCGTACATGGCCTACACGCGCGAGATGGTGCAGAAGTATCCGGACCGCTTTATCGGCTGCTTCGTCTACAACCCGCGCTGCGGCGTGGAAAACGGCGTCAACGCCATCGAACACTATGTGAAGCGCCTGGGTTTCAAGATGGTGCAGTTCCAGGCCAACATGCACGCATATCGTCCCGACCGCGCGCTCGACTGGCTGCGTCCGGCGCTGCAGAAATGCGCCGAACTTGGCGTGCTGGTCAAGCTCCATACCGGCGATGGCCCCTACAGCATTCCCACCGAATGGGTGCCGATGATGAAGGAATTCCCCACCGTGAATTTCATCATGGCGCACTTTGGCGTGCAGACCGGGGGCGTGTATTGCTTCGAGCCATTCCAGCTGGCGATGGACATGCCCAATGTGTATTGCGAATCGGGCTGGTGCCTGCAGTCGCGCATCGTCGAGTTCGCCAAGGTGCTGCCCAAGCACAAGATCCTGTTCGGCTCCGATACCCCGCCCAACGAGCCCGGCATGTGGCTGCGGCTGCTGGAGGTGCTGTGCTTCGAACCGCCGCAAGGCCTCAATCTCGATGAAGACACGCTCGAGGATTACCTCGGCAACAACGTCGCCCGCATGATCGGCCTGGAGCCGACGCCGGTGCCGCGCACGCTCGAAGAAGCGCGTGCGCGCCTGGCAGCCTGAACGCGGGCAGTTCAACGAGATTCCGACGGAGCACACAAACATGATCATCGACACCCATCTGCACCCCACCAACCTCGTCGACGAAGCCTGGCGACATACCGGCGAGCCGTTCAACGGCGAGCGCATGCTCAAGATGATGGACGGCCCCTACATGATCAACGGCAAGCCGCGCCGCATCGACATGGGCTTCATCCAGCCGCCGCCCGGCAACACCGGCTATCGCGACGGCAACCGCCGCGGCCGCGAGGGCATTCGCGACTACATGGCCTACGTGGCCAGCCTGTGCCAGAAGTACCCGGATCGCTTTATCGGCAACTTCACGTTCAATCCGCGCTGGGGCCCGGAGGAAGGCGCGCTGGAGCTGGAATTCCATGTGAAGGAATACGGCTTCAAGATGCTCAAGCTGCATGCCAACATGCATGGCTATCGCCCCGACCGAGCGCTCGACTGGCTGCGCCCCGCGATGAAGGTCTGCGCCAAGTACAACATCGTGGTGCTGATCCACACCGGCGACGGCCCGTACACGATTCCGACGATGTTCTATCCGATCATCCGCGAATTCCCGATGGTCAATTTCATCATCGGGCATTTCGGCATCCAGACCGGCGGCAACTATTCGTTCGAGGCGTTCTGGATGGCGATGGATACGCCGAACGTGTATTGCGAATCGGGCTGGTGCTTCCAGTCGCGCATCGTCGAGTTCGCACGTCAGCTGCCGCGCGACAAGATCGTGTTCGGCACCGATACGCCGCCGAACGAGCCCGGCATGTGGCTGCGCGAACTGGAGATGCTGTGCGGGCCGGCCCCGCAGGGCATGGACCTGGATGAGGACGGCCTGGAGGACTACATGGGCAACAACATCGCCCGGCTGGTCGGCATCGAGCCCACGGCGCCGCCCAAAACCCAGGAGGAAGCGCAGGCCCGCCTGAAGGACACGTACGCCAGCACGCGCTGACGCGCGCCCGGCACACGTCCTTTCGCACGTGCCGTAGCCCTGCGGCGCGCACCCGCGTGCGCGCCCAACATGCTTCGCCGTCTGGTCACGCGCGGGCGCCGGCTTCTCTGTCGGCGCCCGCGCGCGGCAACGGTATCCCGTTGGCGTTATCCAAGCGGAGCCATGCCATGACTGCCCCATCTGCAAGCCTGCCGGCGTTAGACCCGCCGATCTTTGACGATACATCGCAGGACTTTCATACCTTTCTCGCCGCGTACCGCGCGGCCTTTCCCGAAGACGTGCTGACCGTGCGCGACACCGTCACCGCCAACCAGGACCCCACCGCACTGGTCTGGACGCTGGCCGAGCGCAATCGCCACCCGGTGGTGGTGTTCGACGATGTGGCCGGACTGGGCGCGCCGCTGGTCACCAACCTGTTTGCCTCGCGCGAGCGCGTGGGCCGTATGCTCGGCGGCGTGTCGCCGGCCCGCATCCATGCCGAATACCAGGCCCGCAGCCGCCGGCTGATGGCGCCGCGCGTGCTGCAATCGGGCGCGGTGACCGGCATCGTGCAGGAGCACGTCGATCTCGGCACGCTGCCCACGATCCGGCACTTCGCCACCGATCGCGGCCCGTATATCACCAACGCAATCCTGATCGCGGAAGATCGCGAACTCGGCTTCGGCAATGCCAGCTATCACCGCTCGATGCTGCATTCGCCCAACGAGATCGCCACCAGCCTGCATTCGCGCGGGCATCTGTGGCGCATGTTCCAGCACGCCGTGGAGCAAGGCAGGCCGCTGCCCGTGGCGATGGTGATCGGCGCGCATCCGCTGTTCATGCTCGCTGGCGCGGCGCGCCTGCCGTATGGCGTGGACGAGCGCCACGTCGCCAGCGGGCTGTTCGGCGCGCCGCTCGAAGTCGTGCGCACGCCGCGCTACGGCATCGAGGTGCCCGCACATGCGGAGATCGTGCTGGAAGGCGTGCTCGATCCCACCGCCCGCGTGGACGAAGGGCCGTTTGGCGAATTCACCGGCTATTCGTCCGACCGCTCGACCAACAACCTGTTGCGCGTGGAAACCGTGATGCGGCGCAGCGACGCCTGGCTGGTCGACGTGGTCGGCGGCAATTCGGCCGAGCATCTGAACCTGGGCCGCATTCCGCGCGAATCGGAGATGGTGGAAAAACTGATGGAGCGCTTTCCATCGGTCACCGCCGTGCACTATCCCAGTTCCGGCACGCATTTCCACGCCTACGTGGCGCTGCGCCAATCGCGCCCGGGCGAGGCGCGCCAGGTGATGCTCGGGCTGCTGGGCTGGGACCCGTACCTGAAAACCGTGGTGGCCGTCGATCACGACGTCGACATCACGCGCGACGAGCAGGTGCTGTGGGCCATCGCCACGCATCTGCAGCCCCATCTCGATGTGGTGGTGGTCGACGGGCTGCCCGGCAGCGCGCTCGATCCGTCCGCCTCGGGCGTGGGCACCACGTCGCGGATGGGCCTGGATGCCACACGCGGGCCGAACTTCGACGGTATCCGCGCACGCATCGACGACGAGGCCATGGCGCGCGCGGCAGCGCTGCTGGCGCGCATCGATACGGGAAAACACTGAAGCCGATGTAACGGAATCCGCGCCGGATGCGATTGATCGGATGACCCGATCGATTAATCCAAGCGCCCCATTTACCCAATGTCCGGTGGCTGGCATGCTGCCCTGACAACGAAACGCAGGTGGCGGAAAACGTGGCGACAGACCACGGGGGGCGGCAACTGCAGCCTCCTTTCGGCCAACCGTGCGGGCAGTTCCGGCCTGGAAGACGAAGGAGACAGCATGATCCCCACCCCCACTTCGCATGGGATCGACCCGGTGCATCCGGTCGATGAAGTCTTGCCCCCGCTTCGCCTGGCCGCGCTCGGCCTGCAACACGTGCTCGTGATGTACGCGGGCGCGATCGCCGTGCCGCTGATCATCGGCGGCGCGCTGCACCTGCCCAAGGACCAGATCGCCTTCCTGATCGCCGCGGACCTGTTCTGCTGCGGGCTGGTGACGATGATCCAGAGCATCGGCATCTGGAAAATCGGCATCCGCCTGCCGGTGATGATGGGCGTGACGTTCACCGCCATCGCCCCGATCATCGCCACCGGATCGAATCCATCGCTGGGATTGCCGGCCGTATTCGGCGCAGTGATGGTGGCCGGCGTCTTCACGTTGGTGGCGGCGCCCTATGTCAGCCGCCTGATCCGCTTGTTTCCGCCTGTGGTGACCGGAACCGTGGTGCTGGTGATCGGCATCTCGCTGATGCGGGTCGGCGTGAACTGGGCGGCGGGCGGCAATCCCACCATCGCCACGCCGACCGGCCCGGCGCCCAATCCGGCCTACGGCCTGCCCGTGAACCTGGGCATCGCCACGCTGGTGCTGGCGACGGTGCTGTGCATGATCGCGTTCTTCAAGGGCTTTCTGTGCAATATCGCCGTGCTGATCGGCATCGCGACCGGCTTCGTGGTGGCGGTGGCGCTGGGCAAGGTTACCTTCGCGGGCGTGCATGCGGCCGACTGGGTGGCGTTCATCACGCCGTTCCACTTTGGCCTGCCTACCTTCGACCTGATGACGTCGATCACGCTATGCGTGGTGATGGTCGTGATCATGATCGAGGGCGTGGGCCAGTTTCTCGCGCTCGGGGAAATCGTCGACAGGCCGGTCACGCCGGACGACCTGGCGCGTGGCCTGCGTGCCGATGGAGTCGGCGCGCTGGTCGGGGCGGTGTTCAATACCTTTACCTACACCTCGTATGCGCAGAATGTTGGGCTGGTGCAGGTGACCGGTGTGCGCAGCCGCTGGGTGTGCGCGACGGCGGGCGGCATCCTGGTCGTGTTGGGCTGCCTGCCGAAGCTGGCGTTCTTTGCGGCGTCGATCCCGCAATACGTGCTCGGCGGCGCCGCGCTGGTGATGTTCGGCATGGTGGCGGCCACCGGCGTGCGCATCCTGGGCCACGTCGATTTCGTCGAGAACAAGAAGAACGCCTACATCGTCGCCGTCAGCGTGGCGCTTGGGATGATTCCGCTGGTCGCCGACAGGTTTTTCGCGCAGTTGCCGGAGCTGGCGGCCAAGTTCTGCCAGAACGGCATCCTGCTCGGCACGCTGTGCGCGGTGCTGCTGAACCTGCTGTTCAACGTGCGCGGCACGCAGGAGGCGCCGCGCATGCTGGCCAAGAAAGCCGCGTAGACGCGCCGGCGTCGCCGCTGCGTGACGCCTGCATGCCGGGGACGCCATGCCCCGGGCATGCAGCGTCGCGCGGCGCCTACTTCGCCAGATCGCTGCGATGGCGCATCAGCAGGTCGCGGAACGATTGCGCAGGCGGCGATAGCGACCGGTCCGCATGTGTGAGCAATGAAATCTCGCGGTGAATCACCGGATCCTGCGGCATCACCGTGATCAGCCCCAGCGCCGACGTCAGCCGCGTGACCGCCGTGCTCATCACCGCGATCCCCAGTCCGGCGTCGACCATGCCGACCATCGTCAGCGGCAGGAACACCTCGTGCACGCGCGCCAGCGTGATGCCGCGCGCGGCCAGCGCGGCGTCCAGGCAATCGCGGATCGGATTGCCGCGGTGCGGACCGATCACGGGCAGGCGGGCCACGTCTTCCCAGGTGAGATCGCGCCGGCGCGCCAGCGGATGGCTCGGCGGCATGACGATCACGAATGCATCCGACGACAGCCGGTGCGCGGCCAGGTCGGGCTGACCCTCGGGAATCGTGCCGATACCGAAATCGACCTCGCCAGCGCTGACCATGCGCGGCACTTCATCCTCGGCCACGTCGTGCAGGTCCACCTTGACGCCCGGATGGCCGACGCAGAACTCGCGGATGAAACGCGGCAGCATCAGCGCGGCCTGGATCGACGATGCGGCAATCGACACGCGCCCGCGCCCCAGCGTGCGCAATTCCGCGGAGCTGTCCAGCACGCTGTCGATATCGGCCACCGCCTTCTTGACCATCGGCAGCAGTTCCGCGCCGGCCTGCGTGATTTGCATCAGCCGCGTATGGCGATCGAACAGCTTGAGTCCGAGATTGCTTTCGAGTTCGTGAATCAGGGCGCTGACGGAAGACTGCGAAAGGCTCAATTTCTCCGCTGCGCGCGTGAAGTGACGCTCTTCGGCCACGGCGATAAACGCGCGTAATTGCCGCAGCGAAACGTTCATGTTGCTGATGGTGGGCATGTCTCTCGCCTGCTCTGTTGTGGGGGTCATGGCAGTCGATTCAGAGGGTAACACGATCAATAAATCCGGTTATGGGTATTTACCGATGATGGTGTGGCAACCATCATGCTTTCACGGTCAGCGGCAAACGCATGGCGCGCACGGGCCGCAAGCATCCACACAGGAGCGACGATGAGAGCGTTTGAATATCTCGAACCCGCCACGCTTGCAGAGGCATCCGCGCTGCTGCACCGTTGCGGCGGTCGGGCCAGCGTGCTGGCGGGCGGCACCGACCTGCTCGTGCAGATCAAGGAATCGCACCGGCAGCCCGCGCACGTCATCAACATCAAGAAAATCCCGGGCATGAACGTGCTGGCGTTCGATCCCGTCGACGGACTGCGCATCGGAGCGCTGGTGACCACGCGCGAAGTGGAAACGTCGTATGCGGTGCGCCGCCATTACGCGGGAATGGCGCGCGCGGTCACCGATTTCGCATCGATACAGGTGCGCAACCGCGCCACGGTGGTGGGCAACGTGTGCCGCGCGTCGCCGTCGGCCGATTCGCTTGCGCCGCTGATCGCCGATCGCGCGTCGGTGCATCTGTACGGCTTGCAGGGGTCGCGCGCCATGCGTGTGGAAGACTTCGTCACCGGCGCCGGCAAGACCGCGCTGGAGCCCGACGAACTCGTGTCGCGTATCACCATCCCAGCGCCGGCGCCCCATACGGGCAAGGCCTATATCAAGCACGGACGCCGCGTGCAGATGGAGCTGGCAACGGTGGGCGTTGCCGTATCCATCACGGTCGAACGCGGCCACTGCACCGATGTCGGCATCGTACTGGCCGCCGTAGGGCCGACGCCGATCCGCGCCACCCACGCCGAAGCGCTGCTGCGCGACCGGCCGATCAGCGAGGCGCTAGTCCTCCAGGCGGCCCACGCCGCGATGGAAGACGCGCGTCCGATCAGCGACGTGCGCGCCAGCGCCGCCTATCGCCGCGAAATGGTGAGCGTGCTGACACGCCGCGCCATTGCCCAAGCCCTGGAGACACTGTGATGCGCAAACTGATCGAAGTGGAAATCAATGGCGAGCCGCGCGAACTGGCGGTGGAGCCGCACAGCACGCTGCTCGACGCGCTGCGCAACGACGCGGGCCTGACCGGCACCAAGAAGGGATGCGATGTAGGCGAATGCGGCTCCTGCACGATCCTCGTCGACGGCACGCCGATGAACAGTTGCCTGATGCTCGCGCCCGAGGCGCATGGATGCAAGCTGACCACGATCGAGGGCATCCAGCCCGGTGCCGATACCGTGCATCCGATCCAGGATCAGTTCATGCGCTGCGGCGCGGCGCAGTGCGGCTTCTGCACGCCGGGCTTTGTGGTGGCGATCAAGGCGCTGCTCGATGCCAATCCAAACCCCACTCGCGACGAGATCCGCTTTGCGCTGGCCGGCAACATCTGCCGCTGCACCGGCTACACCAAGATCATCGAGGCGGTGGAAAAGGCCGCCGAGGCCATCCAACGTCCCTGCCCATCGCATGGCGCAACGGAGAACGCACAATGACCCACGCCGTGATCGGACACAGCGTCAAGCGCACCGACCTGCTGGACAAGGTCACCGGCAACGCCAAGTACGTCGCCGACATGCCGATGGCGGGCCTGCTGCACGCCAGGCTCAAGCGCTGCAATGTCGCGCATGCCCGCATTCGTCGCATCGACACCGCGGCTGCGCTGGCGCTGCCGGGCGTGAAGGCGATCCTCACGCATGAAAACGTGCCGCGCGTGCTGCACGCGGGATCGCCCCATCCGCGCTCGGCCTCCGTCACCTGCGACCAGTACATCCTCGACGACAAGGTGCGTTACTGGGGCGAAGGCGTAGCTGCGGTGGCGGCCGTCAGCGAGGAAATCGCCGCGCGCGCCATCGAGCTGATCGAAGTCGAATACGAGCCGCTGCCCGCGATGTTCACCGTGGAGGACGCCGCCGCGCCCGGCGCCGTGCCGATCCACGACCGCGAGCCAGGTGGCAATCTTGTGCTCCCCCCCGTGGTGGTGGAACGCGGCGACATCGACCGCGGTTTTGCAGAAGCCGACTTCATTCTCGAAGGCGTCTACGAAGGCGGTCGCCCCACGCCGGCCTATATGGAACCGAACGTGCTGACCTGCAAATGGGACGGCAACGGCAACCTGACGGTCTGGATCTCGACGCAGACGGCGTTCATGGTGCGCGGCATCATGGCCGAAGTGCTCGGGCTGCCGCTGCACAAGGTGCGCGTGCTGGTGGACCACATGGGCGGCGGCTTCGGCGCCAAGCAGGACCTGTTTCAAGGTGAATTCCTGTGCGCGCTGCTGGCACGCGAAACCCATCGCCCGGTGCGCATGGAATACACGCGCGAGGAAACTTTTCTCGGCGGACGCACGCGCCACCCCGCGCGCATCTGGCTGCGCCAGGGATTCCGCAACGACGGCACCATCACCGCGCGCGAAGCGAAGGTGGTGTTCAATTCCGGCGCCTACGGATCGCACGGGCCCGGTGTCACCAATGTCGGCACCGCGGCGATGGTATCGCTCTATCGCTGCGAAAACGTGCGGCTGGAAGGTCGCTGCGTCTACACCAATAGCCCGATCGCGGGCGCGTTTCGCGGCTACGGCGTGGTGCAGACCTACTACGCGCTCGATATCCAGATGGACGAGGCGGCCCATCATCTGGGCCTCGATCCGGCCGAGCTGAAGCTGCGCAACGCGGTGCGCGAAGGCGATATCGCGCCGTCGAATCATCCGCTGATCGGGCGCGGCCTCGAGGCGTGCATTGCCAAGGGCATGGAAGTGGTGGACTGGCACGCGCGCCGCGCCCAGACGCGCGCCCAGCATGGCGTGATCCGCCGCGGCTGGGGCATCGGCTGCGAAATGCACGGCAGCAGCGCCTATCCGGGCATCAAGGAGCAGGGCAACGCCATCGTCAAGATGAATGAAGACGGCACCGTGGTGCTGCTGACCGGCGCGGCGGGCCTGGGCACCGGCGCACATACCGCGCTGGCGCAGATCGTCGCCGAGGAACTGGCGATCCCGTTCGAATCGGTCAGCGTGGTGCATGGCGATACCGATGTGGTGCCGTGGGATATCGGCGCCTTTGCCAGCCACACCACCTACATGGTGGGACGCGCCGCGCAGATGGCCGCCGCGCAAATCAAGCAGCAGTTGCTGGCACGCGCCGCGCGCCAGATGGAGGCCGAACCCGACCAGCTGGAAGTTGCCAACGGCGTGATCGCCGTGCGCGACCGCATCGGGCCCACCATGACCGTGCGCGAGGCCGTGATGCCGCGCAAGGGACTGCCCGCCGCGCAACTAGTGGGCACGGCAACCTATCACCCGACCAAGTCGTATTCGTTCGCCGCGCATTTCGTCGAGGTCGAGGTCGATACCGAGACGGGCTTCATCACGGTCAAGCAGGTGGTGCCGGTACACGATATCGGCAAGGTGATCCACCCGGTGGCCGCGGCCGGGCAGATCGAAGGCGGCATCCAGCAGGGCATCGGCCACACGCTTTACGAGGACTACCAGATCGACATGAAGACCGGGCGATCGCTGAACGCCAACTTCGTCGACTACAAGATGCCGCTGGCGATGGACATGCCCGAGATCCACACCGTACTGCTGGAAGCTGCGCCGGACCCGGGCGGCCCGTTCGGCGCGAAGGGCGTCGGCGAAGATCCGATCGTGGCGATCGGGCCGGCCATCGCGAACGCCGTATTCGACGCCATCGGCGTGCGTTTCCGCCACTATCCGATCAAGCCGGAACAGGTGTTGCATGCGCTGGCCGAAAAACGCGCCGCGGAGGCCCGCGCATGAACGCCCCGCGCAGGCTCGTGGTGGCGGTCACCGGCGCCAGCGGCGCGGCATACGGCGTGCGCCTGCTGCAGGCCATGCAGGCGGCGCCGGAGTGGCAAACCCATCTGATCTGTTCGCCGTCCGGATGGCTCACCGTGCATCACGAGCTTGGCATGCAGCGTCCGCAACTGGAAGCATTGGCCGACGTGGTGCACAACGTGCGCGACATCGGCGCCGCCGTTGCGAGCGGGTCGTTCCGCTGCGACGGCATGGTGATCGCGCCGTGTTCGATGCGCACGCTGGCTGCCGTCGCCACCGGCGTGGCCGACAACCTGATCACGCGCACCGCCGACGTGATGCTCAAGGAGCGCCGGCGGCTGGTGCTACTGGCGCGCGAGACACCGCTGCATCTGGTGCATCTGCGCAACATGACCACGGTGACCGAGATGGGCGCCATCGTCATGCCGCCGATGCCCGCGTTCTACACCCATCCGCAAAGCGTCGACGAGATCGTCAATCACACGGTCGGGCGCGTGCTCGATCTGTTCGACGTGCCGCACACCGGCCTGGTCTCGCGCTGGGCCGGGATGCGCACAACGCTTGCCGCAGTCAATACCGATGTCATCACCCGGGAGACACCATGACCGAAGTGCAACGCAACCTGCCACCCGTACCCGTCACCATCCTGACCGGCTTTTTGGGTGCAGGAAAGACCACGCTGCTGAACCACATCCTCACGCAGAAGCACGGCCACCGCATCGCTGTGATCGAGAACGAGTTTGGCGAAGTCGATGTCGATTCGGACCTGGTGATGACCTCGGACGAGGAGATCTACCAGATGACCAACGGCTGCATCTGCTGTGTGGTGGATGTGCGGACCGATCTGGTGCGCATCCTGCAGAAGCTGCTGGAACGGCCTGAACGTTTCGACCATATCCTCGTGGAGACCAGCGGGCTGGCCGATCCCACGCCGGTAGCCGCCACGTTCTTCATGGACAACGACGTGGCCAAACAGGTGACGCTCGACGGCATCCTGACGCTGGTCGACGCCGTGCATATCGAAGCCCATCTGGACGATCCGCAGTTGTCCGGCTTCGACAACCAGGCGGTCGATCAGATCGTGGCGGCCGATCGCATCATCCTGAACAAGTCAGATCTGGTGTCCGAGGCGCGGCTCGACGCGCTGACGCATCGCCTGCACCACCTGAACGAAGGCGCACAGATCCTGCGCTCGAACTACGCGCAAGTGGACCTGTCGCGCATCCTGGGCATTGGCGGCTTCACGCCGGGCGCGACGCAACTGCCCGATGACGCGGCCGATGCGCATCATCATGGTCATCATGACCACGACGCGCACCACCACGCCGATCACATCTGCGACGAAACCTGCAATCACGATCACGAACACGGCGGCGACGATCATGCGCATCGGCACGATCCGTCCGTGACATCGGTCTCGCTGGTGTTCGACACGCCGTTCGATCGCGAGCGGCTGGAGCACGCGCTGCGCGCGCTGCTGGCCGCGCAAGGCGACGATGTATTCCGCATGAAGGGCATCGTTGCCGTGCAGGACGACACATGCCGTCACGTACTGCAGGCCGTGCATCGCCTGATGGATTTCCATCGCGCTGACCCATGGGGCAACGAGCCGCGCGAAAGCAAATTCGTCTTCATCGGCCGCAACCTGGACCGCGCGCGCCTGCAAACGCTGCTGCGCATCTGCCAACCCGCGCAGATCGCCGCCTGACGTAAAGCTCTGGGACCCCGCCAACGATACTGGCGGGTGATTGACGGCGCAGCCGCCTCACGTCGGCTGCGTCTTTTTTGTTGATCGGCGTTGGCCGCGCCCGGCGGCACATAGGCGGAACTCCCCACAGCCCTCTGGCAAGACTCATGCGCTTTTTGGATCGCGCGCCGTCGCATTCCGGTTTGAGACAGGGCCGCCCCGTTTTTAGACTTTCGTGTATTCCAACGAAAGGAGTGCACATGTCCCCCCTGTCGAATCCGACGCGCGGCCTACGGCGCGCAATACTGGCGGCCGTTGTCGCCGCATGTTCCGTCTCCGCTCATGCCGGAAGCTGGCCAGAGAAACCGATCACGATGGTCGTGCCGTTTCCCGCCGGAGGCGGCACCGATCTCGTGGCGCGCTCGATCCAGCCGCTTCTGCAGCGCGAACTCGGACAACCGGTGGTGATCGACAACCGCAGCGGCGCAGGCGGCACGCTCGGCTCCAGCTTCGTGGCGCGGGCCGTTGCCGACGGCTACACGGCTGGCGTGGTCACCACGAGCACCCACGCGGTAAGCGTCGCGCTCTATCCCCGGCTGGCCTACAACCCGACAGCGGACTTTGCATACGCCGGCTTCATCGGCACTTCGCCTTACGTGCTGGCGGTCAACAACGCGTTGCGAGTGCCCGATGCGCGTACGCTCGTCGCTCGCTTGAAGTCCGACCGGGCTCCGCACACCTTTGGGTCGGTTGGCGTCGGGACCGTGTCGCACCTGATGGGCGAACAGTTTCAGAAATTCATCGGCGAGCCGATGATCCACGTGCCATACCGCGGCGCGGCGCCTGCATACACTGATCTGATTGGCGGCCAGGTGCAGATCATGTTCGACAATCCGGCGGGACTCACGCCATATATCAAAGCCGGCAAGATCGCCGCCATCGCTGTGACCGCAGCGACGCCATTGCTGCCCGACGTACCGACGTTCGCAAGCCAGGGCGTGCCAGGCTTTGAACAGCAGTTGTGGTACGGCATCGCATTTCCAAAGGGAACCCCCGCGGCGATTGTCGACCGCTTCAATGCGGCCTTGAACAAGGTGCTGGCCGACAAGGCCGTGGCCGACGATCTCGCCGGCAAGGGGGTGACCGTTCGCCCCGGTACGCCGGCGGCGCTGCGGGCCGCCGTCCAGCAGGACATCCCGTACTGGGGCAGGATCGCCAAGTCGGTTGGAGCCACCGGTGAGTAACGTCGAACTGATTCGCGTCTTTGTACGCGATGGGAAAGGCGGCAACCCGGTGCCGCTGGTCGCAGACGCACGCGGCATGGATGCGGCGGCCATGCAGCGCGTCGCCGCGACGCATGGCCACGAATCAGCCTTCGTATTGCCGAGCGATGCTGGCTGCGACTGGCGCCTGCGCTTCTTCGTGCCGCATCACGAAATGGAAATGTGCGGACATGCCACGGTGGGCACGCTCTGGGCGCTGCGCCAGTGGGGGCGCTGGACCACGTCGACGGCGCGCATCGAGACGTTGAGCGGCATCGTGCTGGCAAACTGGGATGAAGCATCGCAACGCGTGTGGATCTCGCAGCCGGCGGTGCGCACCGCCAAGCTGGACGCCGCAGCATCGGTCCGCGTGGCGATGCAGCTCGGCTTGCCCGCCGGCAGCCATACGGTCGTCAATGCCGCGACCAGCCGCGTGAAGACGCTCATCGCCCTGCCATCCGTGGCGATGCTCGACGCCCTGCAACCGGATTTCTCGACCATGGCGCCGCTGTGCGCGTCGATCGGCTCCACCGGCCTGTATCCGTACGCATTCGGCACACCCCGGGTCGACGGCACGCCCGTAGTTCATGCACGGCAGTTTCCAAAGTCGTCAGGCTATCCCGAGGATGCCGCGACCGGCATCGCCGCGGCGGCGCTTTGGGGATACCTGAACCAGACTAAACAACTGCACGGTCGCGGCCGGACCGCAGCATCGATGGCGGTGTGGCAGGGCGATGCCATGGGCTGCCCATCGGAGATCCTCGTTGCGCCGCGCCATGCCGATTCCGGCGCGCCCGACGGATGCTGGCTCAGTGGCGGGGTGGCATGGGGCGAACCATGACGGCCGCTTCTCCCGAGGCTCTGCTTGGCGCAGCAGGATTCACGCTGCCCGAGGTATCTCGTCCGCGCGGCAGCTATGCGCCGTATTGCATCGTGGATACGGACGCATCGCGCTGGGTGTCGATCGCCGGGCAAGTCTGCAGGCGGCAAGGCGTTGCCATGGCAGGCCAGTGCCGCGGCCAGGCCGATGTCGAGCCGGCTCGCGGCGCCGCCGAAGTGTCGATGCTGAACGCGCTGGCAGCGCTGCGGATGGCTTGCGATGACGATCTGTCAAACGTGATCCAGATTGTCCGTGTGCGCGGATTCATCCGCGCGGCACCGGATTTTGGCCATCATCCGGCAGTGCTCGATGCGGCGTCGGCAATTCTCCGCATCGCATTCCCGGAGCAACCATTGCCCGCGCGCAGCGCATTGGGCGTGGCGAGCCTCCCCGACGGCGCGTGGATCGAGATCGAGATCGACGCCGTGGTCATGGCTTAGCGAGGAAATGGATCGAGTATCACGGGCCGCATCGCCCTGCAGCGCCCTGCAGCGCCCTATTTGCAACGGGGCAACGGCGGGCGACCGCACAGTCAGCGCGTTTCGCGCAGCAGGCGGTGCAGATGACCGCTCGACGCGAAACCGAGATCCATGCTGACGCTGGCTGCTGATTTTCCCTGGGCGATCAGCCCGCGGGCATGCGTGGCCAGGACGCGGCGCCTGACAGTCACTGGCGTCACGCCGAACTCGATCTGGCAAGCGCGCTGCAAATGCCGGATCGACACGCCAAGCTCGCTTGCAACCGCATCGATCGAAGGCAGCGGCAGGTCGCGCTCAAGCGCCTGATGGAAGCGCCGCACCATGCGCATCGCCACCGATGAAGGTGCTTCAGGCATCGCCAGCGGCCGGCTTGCCGCGAGTTGTTCGACGATTGCGCGCACCAGCCACGCCGCACTCGTCATCGCAATGCCCGGGGACAGCAACCCCTCCAGCATCGCAATGGTCGCTGCGTCCAGATGCATGGCGCCAAAACGTCGGCCGGCGGGCAGGCGGTCGGGCGGCAGGTAAAGCTCTCCATGCTGCTGGCGCCCTTGCTCCGATGCGGTCAGGTGCGAGGTCGTCGCTGGCAGCAGCACAGCGGTACCGCGCACCAGCGACACCGCATGCGGCGCGTCCGGCTCGCCGCCAACGTCGTTCCAAACCGTCTTGAGCCGGCCCATGCGCGGCCAAAGCAGCATGCCGCAGTCATGGATGTGCCAAGCGCGATGAAATGCGGGCTGCCGACTGTCATGCAGCGCAAAACCATGCTTAGTGGTCAGATGCAGCTTGGGAGACAGATGAGGTTGGTGGGTCATCGCGAGTACATCGGCAACCGTGGGGGGGCCCGGCGATCATACGCTGCCCGGTGGTGCGTTGGTAGCGCGCCCTCACCCACCCCCGCGCAACGTAGCCGAAGGCGGTTCGCCGTATTCCCTTCTGTATTCGCGCGCGAACAGGCTCAGATGTGTGAAGCCGTGGCGCAGGGCGATGGTGGTGACCACGCCGGGGCCGGGCATTGCGCGCTGGAGGTCGGCGCGGGCGCCCTGCAGGCGCAGCACGCGCAGGTATTCCATTGGCGTGGTGTCCTTGCTTTTGCGAAAGCCCAACTGCAACGTGCGCTCGCAGACGCCACAGTGCGCGGCCAGTTCCTGCAGCGTGATCGGCTGGTCCAGGTTGGCGCGCAGGTAGCGGATGGCGCGCCGCACATAGGCGGGCAGCGTCGGCAGGTAGCCGCGCGGCAGCAGTCCGCCGTCCTCGCCGAAATGATCGACCAGCAGCGTGGTCAGGCAGAGTTGTTCGATGGCGGCGTCGGCCGCCGGCAGAGCCGGGCGGCCAGTGCGCATGGCGGCTTCGGTGCGCAGCCACGTCAGCATCGCGCGCCAGCGGCCGGCACGCTGCGCGTCGCTGAGCGGCTGCAGCGCAAAGACCAGCGGCCCCGGCGGATCGAAGTTGAAGCAGGTACGGAACGCATCCTCCAGCGCATGACGGCGCACCACCACGCTGAAGCGTTCGCAATCGGCGTCCAGCAACAGTCGCACCGCCAGCGACGGCGAAAACACCCAGGTGCTGCCCGGCTCCATGTCCTCGGCCACGCCGTCGATTTCCACGCGGCACCGGCCGGCGATCACGGTCTGGATCACGTATTCGTCCTTGCCCGGCTGCGGCACCACCTCCATCGCGCGGTCGTAGCGTGTGGTGGCCAGCGTCAGATGACCGATCTGGCAGGTCTGCAACTGCACTTGCGGATGGGCGTCGTCGCTATGCAGGCGCGTCGGACCGAACACGCGCGCGGACAGCGCCTGCACGTGATCGAGCGCACGGGCATGGCTGGCGGTGTTCAATCTTGGTGCAGCATGATGACCCATGGTGCAGATCGAGGGGCGGACTGGCGATAATGGCTTCATCCTAGGGATCAATGCAGATTCCGTGCAAGCTGCGGAAAACCCCTGCCATTTCGCTTCCATGCGTGCGCATTCGCAATGTTGCTACGAGACCGGTTGCGGCGTCGCTAAGTTGGGTGCACACCCACACCACAAGGCAGGAGCGCCCCCATGACCACCCCCGTCCATCCCGTCGACCAGATCCTGCCAGCGCGGGCGATGGTCTCGCTAGGTTTTCAGCACATGCTGGTAAGTTATCTGGGCGCGATTGCCGTGCCGATGATCGTGGCCGGCGCGCTGAAGATGACGCCTGCACAGACCACGCTGCTGATCAGCACCGCGTTGTTTACATCGGGCATCGCCACGCTGCTGCAGACGGTCGGCTTCTGGAAGTTCGGGGTGCGCCTGCCGCTGATGCAGGGCGTGGCGTTCGGATCGGTGGGACCCGTGATCGCGATCGGCTCCGACCCGTCGCTCGGATTCACCGGCGTATGCGGTGCGGTGATCGGCGCCGGCGTGGTGACGATGTTCCTGGCGCCGGTCATCGGACGGCTCAAGCGATTCTTCCCGCCGGTAGTCAGCGGCTGCATCATCACTTCGGTCGGGCTGTCGCTGTTTCCGGTCGCGTATCAATGGACCGGCGGCGGCCACAATGCGAAGGACTTCGGCTCGCCGCTGTTCTTTGTAGTGGCGTTCGGCACCATCGCGCTGATCCTGTTCATCAACAGCCACGGCGGCCGGCTGGTGCGCAGCCTGGCCGTGCTGATCGGCCTGATGATCGGCGGCGCGGCGGCATGGCTGCTCGGCATGGGCAGCTTCGACGAGGTGGCGCGCGCGCCATGGTTCACGATGGTCATGCCGTTCGCGTTCGGCATGCCGACCTTCAACGCGGGCGCCATCGTCACCATGGTGATCGTGATGGTGGTGCAGATGGTGGAATCGATGGGATTGTTCGTGGCCATCGGCGATATCGTCAAGCGGCCCGTCAGCGAACGCGAGGCCACCTGTGGCCTGCGCGCCAACGGCCTGGCCAGCGCCATCGGCGGCATGTTCGCGGCGTTTCCGTTCATCGCGTTCATGGAGAACGTCGGGCTGGTGATCGTCACCGGCGTGCGCAGCCGCTGGGTGGTGGCGGTCTGCGGCGTGATGCTGTGCGCCGTGGCGCTGGTGCCGAAGATCGGCGCGCTGTTCTCGTCGATCCCCGCCGCCGCGCTGGGCGGCGCCACCATCGTGATGTTCGGCGTGGTGGTCGCGGCAGGCATCCGCACACTGGGGCAGGTCGATTACGAACGCAAGCCCGCAAACCTGAGCGTGGTAGCCATCACGCTGGCGTGCGCGCTGATGCCGGTAATCATGCCCAACCTGCTGGCAAAGCTGCCCGCCGCGCTGCAGCCGTTCGTGCACAGCAGCGTGATCATTTCCTGCGTGGTGTCGGTACTTCTGAATCTGCTGCTCAATGGCGTGCCCACGCGCGACGACGATCACGAGCTGGCCGTCACCGGCGAACATGTTCCTGAGGTCTGAAACCATGACGACGCCTACCCACTCCATCGCTTCCGGCGATCTGTTGATCCGCAACGCTGCGGCCGTGATGACCGGCCGCACCGGCGCCGCGGCGCGCGCGGGCGCGATCGACCTGCGCGTGCGCGACGGCCGCGTGGCGGAAATGGCCGCCGGCCTCGCTCCGCAACCGGGCGAGACCGTAATCGATGCGACAGGCTGCGTGGTGTACCCGGGCTGGGTGAACACGCACCACCACCTGTTTCAGAACCTGCTCAAGGCCGTGCCAGCGGGCATGAACGCCGATCTGCAGCAATGGCTGGCCAGCGTGCCATATCCGCGCCTGGACCGCTTCACGCCCGAGATCTTCCGCACCGCGGTGCGGCTCGGCATGGCCGAGCTGCTGTTGTCGGGCACCACCACCTGTGCCGATCATCACTACCTCTACCACCACGGGCATGGTGCCGAAACCGGCGACGTACTGTTCGACGTGGCCGAGGAATTCGGCATGCGACTGGTGCTGTGCCGGGGCGGCGCGGTGCAGTCGAAGTCCGACCACCCCGGCATGCGTGCCACCGCGCTGGTGCCGGAAACGTTCGATGAAATGCTCGGCGATATCGAGCGGCTGAAGGCGCGTTATCACGATGCCGGCGCGGACGCGCTGCGTCGCGTGGTGGTCGCGCCCACTACGCCAACCTTCTCGATGCCGCCCGCGCTGCTGCGCGAAGTGGCCGGATTTGCGCGCGGCATGCAGTTGCGGCTGCATACGCATCTGTCGGAAACCGACAACTACGTGCGCTTCTGCGCGGAGAAATATCGCTGCACGCCGGTACAGTTCGTCGCCGATCACGACTGGCTCGGGCCCGATGTGTGGTTTGCGCATCTGGTGACCGTGACGCCCGACGAGATCCGCATGCTCGGTCAGACCGGCACGGGCGTGGCGCATTGCCCAGTCAGCAACGCGCGTTTGGGCAGCGGTATCGCGCCGGTGCGCGCCATGGCCAATGCGGGTGTGCCGGTGTCGATCGGCGTCGATGGCGTGGCGTCGAACGAATCGGGCAGCATGGTCCACGAGGCAAACTTCGCGTGGCTAATCCATCGCGCGCTGGGCGGCGCGGATCAGACGCGCGTCGAAGAGGTGATTCACTGGGGCACGGCCGGCGGTGCGCAGGTGCTGGGGCTGCCTGGCGTCGGCACGCTGGCGCCGGGCCAGTCCGCGGACCTGGCGATCTACGACGTCAGCGGCCTGCGCTTTGCGGGCTTCCACGACATCGCCACGGCGCCGGTGGCCGCAGGCGAGCCCACACCGGTGCGCGACGTCTTTGTGCGGGGCCGCCATGTGGTGCGCGACGGCGCCGTCGTCGGCCTCGATATCGAGCGCTTGCGGCGCGACGCCCAGGCGGCGCTGGAAACGCTGCGGCCCTAGTCAATCGATGCGGCAACAATGCGAGCGGCGGCACCGCGCATGCCGCTCGCGTAAAAATCGTTGTGCAAGTTCCAGCGGCAACATCGCGGCGCGCGGGTTCTTAAGGTGCGCTTAAGGAACGACAAGTTTCCCGGACCCGCCGTGTCGCCAAGATGCATCAACCGGTAACAGCCGCGCGGCGATCCACATCGCCGCCGTGGCGGGCATCAGCGGGTGTGAGCCGTACATGCGCATCGATTGCCCCGCCAATGCCTTGCAAATCGCGCGATCTTCGCACGCGGGCCGGCCCCGCCTGCCGCCGCGCAAGGCGATACAACAGCTTACAAAGGCTCGTCACCACGGGTCAACGAACGCGCAGGGGCGCCGTTACTATCGGCATACAGGCAGCAAGGTACAAGACGCCCCCATGAACAAGATTCTTCTCGCCGCGACCCTTGGTATCGCCGCGCTGGCCGCCTCCGGCGCCGCGCAGGCACACGTCAATTTCGACATCGGCATCGGCGTGCCAGCCTATGTAGCCGCGCCCCCGCCGCCGGTGTACTACGCCCCACGGCCCGTCGTGGTGGCACCGCCCGCGCCGGTAGTGGTCGCGCCCGGTTACTACGACGACTGGCGCGCACGCGAATGGCAGGAACGGCAATGGCGCCGCGAGCAACGCTGGCGCGAACACGAATGGCGCCGGCACGAGTGGCACCGCTGGCATGACGACGACTGAGCGCGCGTCCGGCGACCACCCGCCCATACGCGCGCGAACGCCGCGCTGCGCGTGAGCGATCCGCAAGTAGTCGGAGACGCCGGCGTCCCGGCGCGCACCCTCGCACTAAGCGACGCGCGCCGCTTCCGCCTGCATACCGATTGGCGCGGATTTCGTCCGCCGCGCGTCAGGGCCGCTGCGAAAACGTGCGCTCGAAGACCGATTCGGCGATGCGGTTCTTCAGGATCTCGATCGAACCGCCCGCGATCATCCATCCGCGGCAGCGGCGTTGGCAGTATTCGACCAGTTCTTCCTGGCTGTACCCCATGCCACCCATCACTTGCAACGCCTCGTTGGCGATGTCGAAGCCGGCCTGATTGCAGAACGCCTTGGCGATTGCGGTTTCCTCGGCCGACGGCAGTCCGCTGTCGGCATTGCTGGCCGCCCGATACAACAGCAGTTGGCCCGCATCGAGCTTCATCTTCATGTCGGCAAACTTCCACTGCAGGCCCTGGAATTCGCATAGCAGCCTGCCAAACTGCTTGCGCTGCAGCGCCCATTGGCGCGCCACTTCATAGGCGTAGCGGCCCAGCGCCAGCGACCGCGCCGTGTTGCCCATGCGCTCGACATTGAAGCCCGCGATCTGCTTCTTGAATCCGCCTTCGGCCAGCAGCACGTCTTCGGCCGCCACATGGACGTCCTCGAAGTAGATCTGCGCCCACTCTTCGCCGGACATGAAGCGAGACTTCTGTCCGATCCGCACGCCGGGCGCCTTGGTGTCGATCAGCACGGAGCCGATGCCTCCCACGCCGGGGCCAAAGCGCACGTAGGCCAGGATCACATCGGCATGCGGGCCGTGCGTGGTAAAGATCTTGGTGCCGTTGATGCGATAGCCGTCGCCATCGGGCGTTGCGGCGGTCTTTAGTTCGGTCACGGCGGAACCGGCTTCGGGCTCCGTCATGCCGACCGAGATCAGCGTCTCGCCGCGCAGCAGCGGCGCCAGCCATTTGGCTTTCTGCGCCGCCGAGCCGTACTCGGCCAACACCCGGATGGCGCCGAAGTTGCCGGCTTGAATTACGTCCGCGCTGCGCGGGCAATGCCCGGCCACGGCCTGGATGGCAATGATTGCGTCCATCAGCGTGCCGCCCTGCCCGCCATCGGACTCGGCGATCGTGATGCCCAGCAGTCCTTGTTCGGCCATCATCCGCGCCACGTCCCACGGATAGGCGTCGGTGTGGGCCCGCTCGCGAGCGCCGGGCCGCAGCGTCTTCTGCGCGAAGCGGCTGACGGCGTCCTGGAATTCCTGCTGTTCTGGGGTGAGCTTGAAATGCATGTCGTTGTCTCCGGATGGCGGTTCGGCAACGCGCGTGCGCGCCGTGGTGATCCGCCTGGTGTTCAGATTTGAGGTTCCGCCAGGCGCAGCACGCAGTCGACACCGACCACGCCATCGGCGCGCACAAACAGCGGATTGATTTCGGCTTCGTCCACCGTGACGCCCTGCATCGCGCACAGGTGCGAGAAGCGCACGATTGCATCGGCCAGCGCGTCGACATCGCCACGCGGCAGGTTGCGGAATCCGCGCACCAGACGCGTCGAGCGCACCTCGTCGATCATCTGCCGTGCTTCGCTGAGGCTGACCGGCGCGGGACGCAGGCTCACGTCGCGATGCAGTTCGGCTGTGACGCCGCCCGCGCCCAGCACCACGATCGGCCCAACCAGCGGATCGTTGCGATAGCCGAGCATCAGCTCCAGCAGCCGGTCTTCCATGCGCTGCACCAGGATGCCGTCGATTTGCGCATCGGGTGCGGCCTGGCGCGCGTTGGCCAGCAGCCGCGCGGCGGCGGTGGCCAGTTCCGCGTTATCGCGCACGCCCACCTGTACGCCGCCGATCTCGGTCTTGTGCAGGATGTCGCGCGAGCAGATCTTGGCCACGACCGGATACGGCACCGGATGGGCCAACGATTCGCCGCGGACCAGCGCGGCCGCGGCAATCGGCACGCCCAGCGCCTGGAATACGGCGGCAGCTTCCAGTTCGGTCAGATTGCCCCGGATCGGCAGATTTGGTGGCCACGGCGTCGACGGCGCTGATGGACTCCCCTCATCATCGGCTGCTGCAGCAGCTGCACGGAACAGGCAGGCCAGTGCGTCGGCGCAGCTTTCCGGGGTGCGAAACGCCGGCACGCCAGCGGCCTGCAACACCTGCAGCGATTGCGCGGCATGGGGCGCCAGAAACGCCAGCAGCGGTTTGCCGCGCGTGACGCTGGCCTCGACGATTGGCTTGACTGCCAATTGCGGATGGAATTGCGCCGATGATCCCACCACGCACAGCACGGCATCGCACCAATCGCTTTGCACCATCTGCTCGACGAGGTCGCGATACTGCGCGCTGGTGGCGGCCAGCGTCAGGTCGATGATCGGCGTCTGGCGAATCTTCACGCCACGCGCGGCCATATGCGCGACAAATGCATCGGGCGGCGGCACTGCTTCCACGTTGGCCAGGCCCAGCCGATCGACCACGGTAGCCGCGCCGCCGCCGGTGGTAGTCACCACGGCCACGCGCGGGGCACGCGTCAGCGCGGGCACGGTGCGTGCATGGCGAATGGCCAGTGGTGCGGCTTCGAACAGCGTTTCGAGCATCTCGACGCGCATCGCGCCATGCTTGCGCAGGAACGCGTCGACGGCGGCGTCATTGCCGGCCAGCGCGCCGGTGTGCGATTGCGCCAGCGCCTCGCCCTGTGCGGAGCGGCCCAGCTTGTAGACCAGCACGGGCTTGCCGGCCGCGCGGGCGCGCCGCAATGCCGGGCCCAGCACCGCCGCATCGCGGATCGTCTCCAGGAACAACAGGATCGCTGCGGTGGCGGCGTCGTCCACCAGCATGTCGACCAGCTCGCCCACGCCGATATCGCTCTCGTTGCCGACGGACACCAGCTTGGCAAACCCCATGCCGCGCGCTGCGCCGCGCGACAGCAGCGCCCCCAGCATCGATCCGCTTTGCGAAATCACGCTGACCGAACCGGCCTGCAGCGCGTCCATTTCGAGCACGGCATTGACCGACAGGATGGCGCCGCTGTGCACATCGACCACGCCGATGCTGTTTGGTCCCAGCAAGCGCACGCCAAGCGCGCGTGCACGCGCCGCGAGCGCCTGCTGCGCAGCCATGCCCGCTTCCCCAAGTTCCGCAAAACCATCGGAAAACACCGTCACCACGCGCGCGCCGCGCGCCGCGCTCTGCTCCAGCGCGTCGATCACCTGCGCACCGGGCACCATCACAAACGCATGGTCGATCGATTCGGGCAAGGCCGCCACGCTGGGGTACGCGGCCAGGCCCATCACTTCGCTGCGGCCCGCATTCACGGGCAGGATGCGGCCCGCAAAACCGTGCTTGCGCATGAAGCGCAGTGGCCGGGCGGTGTTCTTTCGTTCATCGGCCGAGGCGCCCACCAGCGCCACCACATCCGGTGTAAACAACGCGCGGGCCAGCACGCTTCCCGTTGCGCCGCGAGCGCCGAGCCCATCGTTGGCGCGCGGCGCGTCCGGCTTCTTTTCCATTTCCGCATGGCCGGGGCCACGCGCGATGTCGTTATCGATTCCGATCATGAATCCGTCCTTCCTGAAAATGGGAGCAATGCCGCTGCGCCGCTCAACCCGCGAGCAATGCGTGCAAGCCCAGATCGCGCACCGGGCGCTCGTCGAGCCGCCACAACGCATCGAGCAGGCCGGCAGCCTTGACCGTGCCCAGCGCGGGCGCGGCCAGTTCCATAAACTTGTCGGCCAGCATGGCGTCGTCGAGCGGCGCTTCCGGATCGCCCAGCCGATACGGCGCGAAGTGCGCATGGCGCTTTCCGTCAGCCATTTCGATCTCGACGCGCGCCGCGCGCTGGCGCGGAAACGCTGCGCTCAGCTCCGCGTCGGCGGCAAGCGTGATGCGCTGCATCAGCGCGCGGATCGATGGATCGGCCAGGCGCTGCGGCTCGAAGGCGTCGAGCCGCACCGCGCCGCGCAGGATGCCGTGCGCCACCACGTAAGGCAGGCTGAAGCGCGCTTCGAACGGCGTGGCCGGCGTGAAATTGCCGGTGACATCCAGCGCAACCTGGTACGTATGCACACGGACGGCAGCGATCTTCGCGGTGTCCAGCGCGTGATCGCGCACGATGCGCATGGCGGCGTCGATTGCGGCGAAGGTATGCCCGCAGCAGCCGTGATTCTTCTGCGTGATGCGCGTCACGTTGTATGTGCTACCCAACCCTTCGGTGGCGATATCCCAGTTCGGGCTGCCGCAGAGCGCCGCGCCGAATCCCGCGTCGCCTTCGAGGATGTCGCGCACGCCGGTGACGCCATGCGCGGCGCCCTGCGCGGCCAGCACGCCCGTCTGCGCCGCGTGGCCCGCGTGCAGCGCCTTGGTCATCGCATCGGAGCGAAACGCCTGCTGCAGGCCGGACGCAAACGTGGTGGCCGTGGCCATCGCGTGGCCAGCCACCTCGGCATCGCCGGGCGCCATCAGCAACGCGCCAGCCGCTGCCGCGCCAATGCATCCCACGGTGCCGGTGGTGTGGAAGTAGCGGTAATGCGCCGGCTGAATTGCCGCACCGATGCGCGTCGAGACTTCGTAGCCGGCCACCACGGCGCGCAGCAGGTCCGCGCCGCTGGCGTTGCGATGTTCGGCCAGCGCCAGCGCGGCGGCAATCGTCGGGCAGCCGGGGTGATAGACCGCATCGCGAAAGATGTCGTCGAACTCGGCGGCATGCGACACGCTGCCATTGACCCATGCTGCCAGCGCAGGAAACGCAGTGGCGGCGCGGCCGATCACGCTGCTGTGCCCGACGCCGAATTCCTTCTGATGCGCCGCCGCAAGCTGCTGACCCGGCGCCATCGGCACACCGGCCAGCAGCGCGGCGAACCAGTCGATCACCACGCGCCGTGCGTGATGCTGTACGTCGTCGGCCAGCGGCGCGTGAGCCTGTTGTCCGACATAGGCGGCAAATTGGTCGATCAGCATGCCGTTTGTCTCCTTCTGGAATGGCTTCCATGGTACGAACGGCGCGTGCGCCAGCTTTGACATTTGGTGAAAGCTCCCAAGCCGCGCAGCGCATCCGCACCGCTGCGCGCTGGTGCATACTCTGCGCACGCAGTTATCGGCCCAGCCTTTCCTTTTGGAGCACGCTCACCGCATGGATATGGACATTCCTTCGCTTGCCATCCTGATTGCCGCCGTCGAGGAAAAGAGCCTGTCACGCGCGGCCGAACGCGAAAACCTCGTGACGTCGGCTGCCAGCAAGCGCATTGCCGAGCTGGAGCGCCGCGCCGGTACCGCGCTGCTGCGTCGCCACGGACGCGGCGTGGAACCGACGCCGGCCGGCGCCATGCTCTATCAGCGCGCCAAGGCCATCGTGCGCAGCGTGCAACTGGCGCAGGACGCGTTGGCGGCGTATTCGCTGGACGGCATCGCCAAGATCCGGCTCGCGTCGAATCGTTCGACGATCCTGCAGTTTCTGCCCGCCGATATCAGCGGCTTCCTCAAGCACGACCCCGATACGCGCATCGATCTGATCGAAGCATTCAGCTTTGACATTCCGCGCATGGTTTCCAACGGCGACGCCGATATCGGCATCTATCACGCGCGCAGTCCAAGCCCCGGCGTGCATTCGCTGCCGTATCGCACCGATCGGGTTGGACTGGTGGTGCCCCGCGGGCATCCGCTCGAGGCCAGGGGCGCGCTGCATCTGGAAGAAGCGCTCGACTATGACTTTCTCGGCTACTTTCCGCGCCACACGTTCGACGCTTTCCTGGCGCTGGTCTCGGGCACGATCTCGCGGCCGCTGACGGTCAAGACACAGGTGTCGAATTTCGAGGCGCGTTGCCGCATGGTGCGCGAGGGGCTGGGGCTGGCCGTGGTGCCGGAAGGCATCGCGCGCAATTACCTGCAGATGATGGGGCTGTCGTTGCTGACGCTGAAGGACGACTGGGCCGAGCGCACCTTCCATGTATGCGTGCGCGACCGCGACAGCCTGCCGTCGGGCGTTGCCCGGCTGCTCGACCACCTGAGCCGCTGCGCCACCATGGAACAGCACTTCCTGAAGCCGCGCTAGCGCGGCCGGACGCGCCCCCGTCGCGCCATCGCCACCCATCGCGCGGCGTTCGAGCGTCCGTGTCCGCATCACCGCTCGATCCGCACCGCCGCCGATGATGGCTGCGTTTCTATTTCGTCAAAGCTGGGCGCTGGTGTCTTTCTAAGATGCATGACAGGGATTGCCGCCGCGCTGCGGCGCGCAACGCCCATGACAAGAACCAGACCGGAGACAGCGATGAAAGACTTCCTGCGGCGCACGGCCGTCGGGGTTCTGCTGGTGTGCGCCGCAAACGCGCATGCGCAACAGCCCTACCCATCCAAACCGATCCGCGTGGTGGTGGCCTTTACCGCGGGCGGCACCACCGACATCCTGGCGCGCGAGGTGGCGCAGCAGATGGGCAAGGCACTCGGCCAGAGCGTGGTGGTCGAAAACCGTCCCGGCGCGGGCGGCAATATCGGCACCGATTTTGTCGGCCGCAGCGACGCCGACGGCTACACGCTGCTAGCCACGTCGGTGGGGCCCGTGGCGATCAATCCCACGCTCTACACGCGGCTCAAGGTCAACCCGCAGACCGACCTGCAGCCGGTCGCGCCGATTGCCGACGTGCCGAACGTGCTGGTGGTCAATCCGAACCTGCCGGCCACCACCGTGCAGGAACTGGTGGCTTATGCGCGCGCGCATCCCAATCAACTCAACTTCAGCTCCACAGGCGTCGGCACCGCCGCGCATCTGTCCGGCGTGCTGTTCAACGAGCGCACCGGCGTAAAGACCACGCATGTGCCGTACAAGGGCGCCGATGCGCTCAACGACCTGCTGGCCGGGCGCGTGCAGTTCATGTTTGCCACCGTGCCTTCGGTGATTTCGCATATTCGCGGCGGACAATTGCGGGCACTGGCGGTGACATCGCGCAAGCGGTCCGTGGCCCTCCCCGACGTACCGACGATGGCCGAGGCCGGGGTGCCAAAACTGGTCACGGGCGCGTGGTTCGGCCTGTTTGCGCCGAAGGGCACACCGCCGGAAATCGTCGCGAAGCTGAACCAGACCGTGACCCAGGCGCTGGCGCAACCCGACATGCGCAACAAGCTGGCGCAACAAGGCGCCGAAGCGATGAGCCTGGCGCCGGACGCCTTCGGCAAGTTCGTGGTGGCCGAATATCAGGCGTGGAAGCCGGTAGTGATCAGTTCCGGCGCGCGCATCGACTGACGACAACGCGATCGCCGCGCCGTGCGGCTATCGCACATTGCATCGAAAACCGGGGGCTGACCCCGACTTCCGCGGCAGACTTCCTCACCGATAATCCGCAAGGCCGCCTGAATCGGCCACAGAGCCCCGGGGTCATCCACGGGGCGCAGAAGAATATCAGTGAAGGAGATGTAGTGAGTATCAAGCGTCAAGCCACGCGCGTTGCGCGTGTGATGGCCATTGCCATTGCCACCGTGTTTTCGGGCCATGCGGCCCTGGCCGCCGATGCGTGGCCCAGCAAGCCGATCAAGGTCATCGTGCCGTACACGCCGGGCGGGTCGACCGACACCGTGTCGCGCGTGGTGTTCGAGCGCGTATCGCAGAGCCTGGGCCAGCCCATCATCATCGAGAACAAACCCGGCGCCAACAGCACGCTGGGCGTCGGCGTGGCCGCGCGCGCGGCGCCGGACGGGTACACCTTCGTGTCGGTGCTGGCCGCGTACAGCGCGAACATGTCGCTGTATTCGAAGCTCAGCTATAAGCCGTCCGACCTCACGCCCGTGGCCGAGATGGCAGAGCTGCCGCTATTCCTGTTCGCCAGCAAGAAGGTGCCGGTGAAGACCGTCGCCGAACTGGTCGACTACGGCAAAAAGCATCCCGATACGCTGACGTTCGGGTCCAGCGGCGTCGGCAGTTCCGCGCACCTGACCGGCGAACGGCTGGCGATGGAAGCGAAGGTCAAGATGACGCACGTGCCCTACAACGGCAGCGCGCCGATCCTGCCCGCGCTGGTGTCGGGCGAAGTGTCGGTGGCGTTCGACCCGCTGCTGGTGCCGATGCCGCATGTGAAATCGGGCAAGATCAACGTGCTGGCCGTGGCATCGGCCAAGCGCTGGCCCGGCGAGCCGAATATCCCAACCATGGAGGAAGCCGGTTTTCCGGGCTTCGTGATGAGTTCGTGGACCGGCCTGCTGGCGCCTGCCGGCACGCCGCAGCCGATCGTCGATCGCATGGCGAAGGAAATTGCGGCGGCCACGCGCAACGCCGAAGTGGCGCGCAAGCTGACCGAACTCGGCTTCATCCCCGTGGGCGGCACGCCCGACGAGTTTCGCAAGCTGATCGAGCGCGATACCACGCGCTACGCACAGATCGTCAAGGCGGCCAAGATCACGCTCGACTGAGCTTGTCGCCGCGCCCCGGCTGCCGCTTTGCGCTACCGGGCGCAAGCGGCGTGCAGTTCCGGGGCAGTGACGAAGGCGGCAACGGCGGCGCACCCTCCCAATGCATGCGCGCCGCGCGCTGCTGCTATTTCCCCGCTTGTCGCCGCTGCCATTGCGCGTAGAGATCCTCGGCGCCGTCAAGGCGCACCGGCACATACGCAATCTTCATCGACTGCTGTGCGAACGGTTTGGCCAGGTCGGCGTAGATGGCCGCCGTCGACAAGCCGAACGGCTCGCCGTCGTCGTTCGAATAGGCATAGGCCACTTCCGCCACGCCGGCCAGGCGCATCGCCGCCATGCACATCGGACATGGATGCCCGCTGGCATAGACCGCGCACCCGGCCAGGCTGGGCGTGCCAAGTTTCTGACTTGCGGCGCGGATGGCGTTGAGCTCCGCGTGCGAAGTAGGGTCGTTGGTGGTCAGGATCTGGTTCACACCCGTGGCCAGCACCTGTCCGTCCCGGACGATCACCGCGCCAAACGGACGCCCGCCTTGCTCCATATTGGCCTGCGCCAGCCGGATGGCTTCGCGCAGATAGCGCTGTGCGTCGGTCATATCGCTTCTCCATGACTGTAGGGCTGCCGATGATAACCGGGCAGCGCACTTCTCACGTGCGCACGGCGCCCCAGGCCCGTCCGTATCTTCATGTTTCAGCGCGGCCGCCAGATACATGGCGATGCATAACGCGCCGCGCGCGACACCTCCGCAATACATCGGCCCCCCACACTGCGCTGCAAGTCACGCAGGCAGCGAATGCGCCTGCGTCGTGGCCCAACCCAACCGGAGATCCATTGTGTCGCACGCAGCCGTCCGCAGTTTCCAGTCATCGGCCTTGAGCCGCCACACCCTTGCACTGGCCGCCGCGCTGGCCACGCTAGCCCTTGCCGGCCACGCCCCGTCCGTGCGCGCCGCGCAGTCCACGCCGGCGCCGGTCGCCGCCGCCAAGCCGGCAAAACCCGCCAATGCCGACGAAAGCATCCGCCCGTTCCACGTGCACGTGCCGCAGGCCCAACTCGACGATCTGCGCAAGCGCATCGCGGCCACGCGCTGGCCCGACAAGGAAACCGTCGGCGACGCCTCGCAAGGCATCCAGCTGGCGCAAACGCAGGAACTGGTGAAGTACTGGGGCACCCAGTACGACTGGCGCAAGGCCGAGGCGCAGCTCAACGCGTTGCCGCAGTTCGTTACCACGATCGATGGCGTGGACATCCATTTCATCCACGTGCGCTCGCGCCATCCCAACGCGCTACCGCTGATCCTGACCCACGGCTGGCCTGGATCGATCTTCGAGTTCACCAAGACCATCGGCCCGCTGACTGATCCCACCGCCTACGGTGGCCGCGCCGAAGATGCGTTCGACGTCGTCATTCCGTCGATCCCCGGCTATGGATTTTCCAGCCGCCCCAAGGATCTGGGCTGGAACCCCGACCGCACCGCGCGCGCGTGGGACGTGCTGATGAAGCGGCTTGGCTATACGCATTACGTGTCGCAGGGGGGCGACCATGGCTCGGTGATCTCGGACGCGCTGGCGCGTCAGGCACCGAGCGGCCTGCGCGCGATCCATCTGAACATGCCCGCCACGGTGCCGGGCGACGTGATGAAGTCGATCCTGGCCGGCGATGCGCCGCCCGCTTCGCTGACACCCCCGGAAAAGCAGGCATTCCAGTCGCTCTCCAGCTTCTTCGGACGCAATGCGGCGTACGGCGCGATGATGGTGACGCGCCCGCAGACGGTGGGATATGCGCTGGCCGATTCGCCGTCGGGACTGGCCGCGTGGACCTACGAAAAGATCGCGGAATGGAGCGATAGCGGCGGCGTGCCCGAGCGCGTGCTCTCGCGCGACGAGATCCTCAACGACATCACGCTGTACTGGCTGACCAATACTGGCGCGTCGTCATCGCGCTTCTACTGGGAGAACAACAACAATAATTTCAGCGCCGACGCGCAGAAAACGCGCGACATCAAGGTGCCGGTGGCCATCAGCGTATTTCCGCACGAGATCTATCAGGCGCCGGAAAGCTGGAGCAAGGCGGCCTATCCGTCCTTGAACTACTACCACCAGGTGGCGCGCGGCGGGCATTTTGCCGCGTGGGAACAGCCGCAGCTTTTTGCCGAAGAGCTTCGCGCGGCGTTCAAGTCGGCGCGCTGACCGTCGCCCCTGCCGTGCCCGATGCCGCGCGCATCGGGCGCGCCCTTTCGAAAGCTGCCGCGCGCTGCGCGTCAGGTCTTTTCCGGCATGACGCCGACATAGCGGCCGCGCGGCCGGATCACCTGACCGACGCCAAGCTGTTCCAGGCTATGCGCCAGCAACCCGATACTGCGCGCGGTGGCGAACATGCCGAATGCCGCATCGTCGGGCAGGCCGCAGTGCGTAACCAGCGCGGCCAACGCTACGTCGATATTGGGCTGCAGCCCGGTCAGGCGCGTGGCCTTGTCGATAAAGCGCGCAATCACCGCTGGCGGATCAAACAGTGCCAGCAGCGCCGCGGCGCGTGGATCGCCTTCAGGATAGAGATGGTGACCGAAACCGGCCAGCGGCAGCCCCGTCGACAAATGATGGGCGATCACTTCGTCCTCGCCCTGGCGCTCCAGTTCGCTGAACAGGGCCTTGACGCGCCCGGACGCATCGCCATGCAGCGGCCCCGACAGCGTGGTCAGTCCCGATAGCAGGCACGCGGGCAGCGACGCGCCGGTGGACGCCGCGATGCGCGCGGCAAACGCCGAGCTGGTCAGCTCGTGATCCACCAGCAAGACCATTGCGGTGCGCAGCAGATCCGCCACCGCCGCGGGCTGGTTCCAGCCTTGCGCAAGACGCCGGTGCAGTGCATCGCGTCCCGGCTGCGCGCCAAACGCATTGGCCATTTTCCCGATCAGCCCCTGCCCTTCCGCATGCAGCACGCGCGTCATGCGGCCGTGCGTGGAATGCCCCGTGGCGGCCAGTTCGGCCAGCGTGCGGAATGCGGCCACGCGCCCCGGCCGCGCCACGCGCGCGGTCGACGAGAAATCCACGGGCTGTTCGGCATTCCATAGCAGGTGCGCCGCTTCTTCCAGCGTAGCCGATCGGGCCAGCGCCACCGCATCCTGCCCTCGGTAGTAGAGGCGTTCGCGCACGAAAGTGGAAAGCGCCGTCGGGATGCTGGGCTCTGCGCCGAACAGCGTATTAGTGGCCAGCGTTTCGTGCTTGCGCCCGGCCTGCTTGCGCCGCGCAAGGCTGGCGACGTCTTCGGCGCGGTACAGGCTGCGCCGCGTATCGGCCGGGTCGGACGTGACCTCGATCTTGCCGCGGCTCACATAGGCGTAGACCGTCTGCGGCCGCACGCCAAGGCGCGCGCACGCCTCGTCCATCGATATCCAGGAACCCATGGTGGTGACTCGTAGAAACTGATTTATGTTGATTTTATATATCAATATTGCATTGACAATCAACTATTGCCTACCATGGCTTCACTTTCCAGCCTGACATCGATGCACATGAAGCCGCAGATCCTGCAACTGAATCCCATCCTGATCCCTGCCGCCAACGAAGAACTGGCCGCGCTGTATGACGTGCACAAGTACTTTGAAATCGACGACCAGGCCGCGTGGCTGCAACAACATGGCGCATCGATCGAAGCCGTGATCACCGGGGGCCATACCGGTATTTCCCGCGCGATGCTGGAGGCGCTTCCGGCGTTGAAGGTGGTGGCCGTCAATGGCGTGGGCACCGATGCAGTGGACCTTGCATATTGCCGCGAGCGCGGCCTGCCGGTGACGGCCACGCTGGGCGCGCTGACCGAGGATGTTGCCGATCTGGCGATCGGGCTGTTGATTGCCGCGTGCCGCAATATCTGCGCGGGCGATCGCTTCGTACGAGACGGGCAGTGGGAGTTGTATCCGCAGCCCAGCGCCATTCCGCTGGCGCGCCGCTTCAGCGGCATGCGCGTGGGCATCGTCGGCATGGGGCGCGTCGGCCGCGCCGTCGCCACGCGCGCCGCGGCCTTTGGCTGCCCGATCCGCTATACGGACCTGCGTGCGATGGACGACGTGCCGCATGAATTCGTGGCCGATCTGGTACAGCTGGCGCGCGACAGCGACGCGCTGGTGTTGTGCGCCGCCGCGGACAAGGCCGAGGGCATCGTCAATGCTGCGGTGCTCGATGCGCTGGGTCCGCGCGGCTTCCTCGTCAACGTGGCGCGCGGGCGCCTCGTCAATGAGGCCGATCTGGTGCGCGCGATCGAGGCCGGCGGCATTGCCGGCGCGGGACTGGACGTATTTGTCGACGAGCCGCGCGTGCCGCTGGCATTGCGCCGCTCCGACCGCACCACATTGCAGGCGCATCGCGCCAGTGCCACATGGGAAACGCGCGAGGCGATGGCGCGCATGGTGCTGGACAGCGTCGCGCAGGCGCTTGCCGGCACGCGCCCGAACATGAGCCTGACCACCTGATCGCCACGGCGTATCGATCGCCCAGCCCAAATCGCTTTGCGCACGGCGCCCGGTTGCCGCACCGCGTAGGGCGCGCGGTCGGGCCTCAATCAACGGCACCTAGTTTCGAGAGACCGATGGATTTTGTCTTGCCGCTACCCGCGCCGCGTTCGCTCCCCGTCATGGGCAGTGCCGCACGGTTTCCCATCGCCCGCGTGTTCTGTATCGGACGCAATTACCGTTGGCGCGATGACGAGCCCGTGCCGCAGGAAATGCCCGCATGGTTCATGAAGCCGGCCACGGCGGTGGACGACGCCGGCGAAGCGCTGCCGTATCCGCCGGGCACCGAGGACTTTTGTCCTGAGGTGGAACTGGTGGCGGCGATCGGCCGCGCCGGGCGCGACATCGATCCCGCGCGCGCCCTGGAATATGTGTGGGGCTATGCGGTCGGCCTCGACATGACACGCCGTGACCTGCAGCAGCAGGCCAAGCGAGTCGGCGGCCCGTGGGAGCCCGCCAAGGCATTCGACCACGCCGCGCCGTGCAGCGCGGTGGTGCCCGCCGAAATGTGCGGGCATCCGCAATCCGGGACGATACAGCTGACGGTCAATCACGCGGAACGCCAGCGCGCGGATGTATCCGAGCTGCTTTGGCCGGTGCAGGAACTGGTGGCGATGCTGTCGCGCTCGGTCGCGCTGATGCCGGGCGACCTGATCTTCACCGGCACACCGGCGGGCGTCGGACCGCTGCAACGCGGCGACCTGGTTCACGCCAGCGTGGCCGGCATCGGCGAAATCGCGCTGACGGTGACGGGATAGATCGCAACCCACATACGCGCGGCGCGATGCCGCACATGATGCATCGTCAAAAAAAGGAGACAACCTTGAACGCAACCCGAAAGATCGCAGTGGTCACCGGCGCCGGCAGCGGCGTGGGCCGCATGACCGCTCTGGCATTGCTGGACGATGGCTGGACCGTAGTGTTGGCGGGTCGTCGTGCGGACCCATTGCAGACGCTTGTCGCGCAAGCTGCCGAACGGGGCCAGACTGCCCTGGCCGTGCCGACCGACGTCACCGATCCGGCCAGCGTGCAGGCGCTGTTCGACACCGTCGAGCGCGAGTTCGGCCGAGTCGACATGCTGTTCAACAACGCCGGCGTCAACGCACCAGCGGTGCCGATGGACGAACTGCCGCTGGACAAGTGGTTCAACGTCATCAACACCAATGTGAGCGGCGTGTACCTGTGCGCGCGCGCCGCATTCGGATTGATGCGCCGCCAGTCGCCGCAGGGCGGGCGCATCATCAACAACGGATCGATTTCAGCGCATACGCCGCGTCCGTTCACCGCGCCCTACACCGCCAGCAAACATGCGGTCACCGGCCTGACCAAGGCCCTGGCGCTGGACGGCCGCGCGTTCAACATCGTCGCCAGCCAGATCGACATCGGCAACGCACTGACCGAATTGTCCGAACGGATGACGCGCGGTGTGCTGCAGGCCAATGGCACGACCGCGCCGGAGCCGATGATGGACGCGCGCCACGTTGCCAATGCCGTGCGGCATATGGCGTCGCTACCGCTCGACGCCAACGTGCTGAACATGACCGTGATGGCCAGCGCCATGCCTTTCGTCGGACGCGGCTGATTCCAGCTTCTTTTACGCAAACAGAGTCGGCAGCAGCCGTCCATCGCTTTTCCAGGAGACCACCATGCAATCGATCCCCCGTAAATTCGCCGCGCTGCTGAGCGTACTGGCGATGCCCGCCGCGCTGCTGGCAAACCCGGGCGCCGCGTTGGCGCAGCAGCCGTATCCAAGCCGCCCCGTCACGATCATCGTGCCCGCACCGGCCGGCGGCGGCATCGACTTGATCGCGCGCGTGGTCGGCGAAAAGCTGTCGGTCAAGCTTGGCCAGCCATTTATCGTCGAGAACCGTCCCGGCGCGTCCAACAACCTTGGCACCGCGGTGCTGGCCAACGCCAAGCCCGATGGCTACACCATCGGCATCGTCGGGGGCAGCCACAACATCAACAAGTTCCTGTTCAAGAACCTGGGCTGGGACCCGGAGAAGAGCTTCGAGCCGATCGTCTACACGCACGAGATTCCGCTGGTCTTCGCCGCGTATCCCAAGGTCCCGGCCAAGACCGTGCCGGAACTGGTGACATGGATGAAGGCGAATCCGGCCGAGGCCAAGGTGGCAACGTCCGGTCGCGGCAGTGCGCAGGAAATGGCGGCGGAGATGTTCCGCATGGTCAGCGGCGCGCCGGTGCTGCTGGTGCCGTACAAGGGCTCCTCGGCCGCGCATCCGGACCTGATCGCGGGCCGCACGGTGCTCTATATCGACACGATCAGCGCGATTCAGGAACAGGTGAAATCGGGCAACGTGCGCGCGCTGGCGGTATCGACGCGCAAGCGCTCCAAGGCGCTGCCGAACGTGCCCACCGCAGAGGAACAAGGTCTCAAGGGCTACGACGCCAATACCAACGGCGGCTTCCTCGCGCCGGCCGGCACGCCTAAGGAAATCGTCGCCAAGCTCAACACGGAGATCAACGCCGCGCTCAAGTTGCCCGAGGTACGCGCCAAACTCGAGGCTGCCGGCATCGAGGTGCAGGGCGGCACGCCGCAGGAATACGCGGCGCTGATAAAGTCCGACCTGGCCAAGTGGGGCAAGGTGGTGAAAGAGGCCAACATCCAGCCGGAATGATGGCGGTGGCGGCGTGAGCCGCTCTGAAGTTGAAGGGCGATGAGGCGCGTGGCGCCTCACATATCTCCCCACACATCGCCCCCACTCACTCCACGGTCACCGACTTCGCCAGATTGCGGGGCTTGTCGATATCGGTGCCGCGCGCCAGCGCGGTGTGATACGCGAGCAGTTGCATCGGGATGGTGTGCACGATCGGGGACAGCATGCCGTAGTGTTCGGTCAGGCGCACGATCTCGAGGCCGTCGGAGGGCTGCAGCGCGCAGTCGATATCGGCAAAGACGTAGAGCTTGCCGCTGCGCGCGTTCACTTCGTGCATGTTCGACTTCAGTTTTTCCAGCAGGCTGTCGTTGGGCGCCACCGCCACCACCGGCATCTGGTCGCTGATCAGCGCCAGCGGTCCATGCTTGAGTTCTCCGGCAGCGTAGCCCTCGGCGTGGATGTAGGAAATCTCCTTCATCTTCAGCGCGCCTTCCAGTGCAATCGGATAGTGCATGCCGCGTCCCAGGAACAGGATGTTCTCCTTGCGCGTGAGTTGATCGGCCCAGCCGATGAAATGCGGCTCCAGCGCAAGCACGCGGGTCAATGCATCGGGCAGATGACGCAGCGCGCGCAGGTGACGCTGCTCGTCGGCATCGCTCAGGCGCCCACGGATCTGCGCCAGGGTCAGGGCCAGCAGGAATAGCGCCACCAATTGCGTGACGAAGGCCTTGGTCGACGCGACGCCGATCTCCACGCCCGCGCGCGTGATGAAATGCATCGCGCATTCGCGCACAAGCGCGCTGGTGGCGACGTTGCAGATCGCCAGCGTACGTTGCATGCCGCGCTCGCGGGCCGCATGGACGGCGCCGAGTACGTCGGCGGTTTCTCCGCTTTGCGATACGGCCACCACCAGCGTATTGGGATGGCTGAACGCCTCGCGATAGCGGTATTCGCTGGCGATCTCCACGCGCACCGGCAGGTTTGCCAGCGCCTCGATCCAGTAGCTGGCCGTCAGCGCGGCATGGTAGCTGCCCCCGCACGCCAGCAACAGCACCGAATCGACCTGGGCCATTTGTCGATACGCGCCATCGCCGAACAGCTCCGGCATGATCGACGTGATGTCCTGCAAGGTGTCGGCCACCGCGCGCGGCTGCTCGAAGATCTCCTTCTGCATGTAGTGCTGGTACAGGCCCAAATCGGCCGCAGCGCTGTGCGCCGCCACGGTGTGCACGGCGCGATCCGCGCGCTGGCCGTGGCGGTCGACGATCCAGTGGCGATGCATCTGCACGTCGACCACATCGCCATCTTCCAGATAGACGATCTGGTTAGTGACGCCGGCGACGGCGATGGCGTCCGACGCAAGGAAATTCTCGCCGTCACCCACGCCCACCACCAGCGGCAAGCCATTGCGCGCGCCTACCAGCCGGTGCGGTTCGTCGCGACAGAGCACGGCAATCGCAAAACTGCCGCGCAGTCGCGCCACGGCTTCGCGCACGGCCTCGAACAGATCACCGTTGTAGAGGTGATCGATCAAATGCCCGATCACTTCGGTGTCGGTCTGGCTGACGAATACATAGCCGTGCTGCTGCAGTTCCGCGCGCAGCGTCTCGTGGTTTTCGATGATGCCGTTGTGCGACACCGCAATACGTGGCGCACGCTCGTCGGGCGAGACATGCGGATGCGCGTTGGCCGTGACCGCCATGCCGTGCGTTGCCCAGCGCGTGTGCGCAATGCCGGTGGCGCCGTCGATCCCGTGCGTCTCGATATCGCGTTGCAGCGCAGCCACGCGCTCCACGCTGCGCGCGCGCACCAGCTTGCCGTGCTGCAGCATGGCCACGCCACACGAGTCATAGCCGCGATATTCGAGCCGCTTCAGCCCATCCACAAGATCTCGCACCACGTTGCGTTGCGCCACCGCGCCAACTATTCCGCACATGACCTCTCCAATTGATTTACGTTAGCGATCGCATTCGATCCATGGCGGCGATGGTAGGGTTGCGGCAATGAAATTTTCTTTCAATAATTCGGCATTTATGAATCAACTCATCGATCAATCCCATCGATGAAATTTTCTTTCACAAAAATCGTATGCCCTTTGCGCCCCCTGTCCCGCTCGATGACCTCGATTGCCGAATCCTGCGCGCGCTGCAGACCGATGCATCGCTTTCAAATGCGGCGCTGGCCGAGCGCGTGTTTGCATCGGCGCCAACCACCATGCGCCGTGTGCGCCGATTACGCGAAACGGGCGTCATCGCGCGGGAAATCGCAGTACTCGATTCCGAGAAGCTGGGCGGCGCGCTGATCGCCATCATCGAGGTCACGCTCGATCGACAGACCGCGGAAGACTGCGCGGCGTTCGAAGCGCAAGTCTGCGCGGAACCGGGCGTCACGCAGTGCTATCGCGTGTCGCCGGGGCCCGATTTCGTGGTGATCGTCGAATTGGCCGATATGGGCGCGTACGACGCCTTTGCGCGCCGGCTGTTCACGGGCGCCGGCAATGTGCGCAACGTGCGCACCTTTTTCTCGACGCATCGCGCCAAGTTCGAAGCCAATGCGCCAATCGGCGCAGGCGCATGACGTTGCGCGAGGCAGGCAACATTTTGCTTTCGCAGCCCCGCTGCTTTGGCAATAGACTGAATGGCATCGCGCAGCAAGGCGCAGCTGTCTTTTGTCAGCCAATCCCCAGTCCAGCGAGCATAGAGCCATGTCGATTCCGCACCTGACCTCCGGCCAGACCACGAGCGTGAAGCCGCTCGGCGTCGATCTGAAAAACACGCCCACCACCGCGCTGTTCAAGGTGCCGCATATGGAAGTGGCGCGTCTGGTGCTGCTGGCTGGCAAGCAGATGCCGCCGCATGCGGTGGCGGGCCCAATGACGATGCAGTGTCTGGAAGGGGAAATCGAGATCGCCTTCGATGGCGGGTCGCGTCGGCTGCGCCAGGGCGACCTGATCTATCTGGCCGGCAACGTCCGGCATGACGTAAAGGCCGTCAGCGACGCCTCGGTGCTGATGACCATAGTGCTGCTCGATAACGGCGGTTAGACGCGCGCTGCAAGCGGAAGCGGCGGCGCCGCAGCGCCGCCAGCCTGTTACTGCACGCCAGCCGCCTTGCGCTGCGCCAGCAGCTTCTGAATCTCCGCCTCGGTTTCCTTGTAGCGTCCTTCGCCATAGTGCTGATAGACGATGCGGCCCTCGGCGTCGATCAGGTACGTGGCCGGCCAATACTGGTTCCGATACGCCGACCATGTGCCGTACCCGTTGTCCTGCGCCACCGGATAGCGGATATCGAAGCGCTTGAGCGCGGCCTGCACATTGGCGGTCGATTTCTCGAACGGAAACTCCGGCGTGTGCACGCCCACCACCACCAGTCCCTGGTCCTTGTATTTGTCGTACCACTGCTTGACGTACGGCAGGGTATTGACGCAGTTGCCGCACGCATAGGTCCAGAAATCGACCAGCACCACCTTGCCGCGCAGGCCCTGCATCGTCAGCGGCTCGCTGTTGAGCCACTGCGTGATGTTGACGAATTCCGGCGCCACGCCCTGATCGCCCATCCTGGGACTTTCAGCGATGGCACCGGTGCCGAAGGTGTAGATCGCCGCGATGCCGGCGGCGGCCAGTACGGCGCGAATGAGGTTGCGCATGATCGGGAGCGTGACGACGTTGTGTTGAATCGAGCGATTGGGGCAATCGGGGCTTGCTGGCGATGCGGTGGCAGCCGCTCAGACCAGCACGGTCTCGATCTGGATATTGCCGTGCAGCGCTTTCGAATACGGGCAAGTGCGGTGCGCGGTCTCCACCAGCTCCTGCGCCACGTCGCGCTCGATGCCGGGGATGTGCACGTGCAGGCGCGCCTGCAGCAGGTATTCGATGCCCGCCGTGCCCAGGTCGATCTCGGCATCCACCGACAGGTCGGCGGGCAACTGGATCTTGCGCTTGCCCGCGGCCAGGCCGATTGCGCCGATGAAGCATGCCGACCAGCCGGCGGCCAGCAGCTGCTCGGGATTGGTGCCCTGGCCCTTGCTGCCGGGCGACGACAGCGCGATGTCGAGCCTGCCGTCGTCGCTATGCGCCTTGCCGTCGCGGCCTCCGGACGTGACGTGGACCTTGCCGGTGTACAGCACTTTTTCGATGCGGGTCATGATGAATTCCTTGTTGCGAGTGGTTTGGGTAAAAGGGCTCAAGAACATGCGGCGGGATCAGGCGTAGGCGCCATCCAGATACGGATCGACCTTGCGGGCCGGATCGGCAGAAACGCCGGTGCGGTCCATGCCTGCCAAGGTGCGCGCACCGTCGTAATACGGATCGACCTTGCGCGCGCCGTCGTAGTACGGATCGACAGCGCGGGCCGGCGGGGCCGATACGCCCGTGCGATCGAGTCCGGCCACCACGTGGGCGCCGTCGTAATAAGGGCTGCGCTGGTCCTGCACGCCGCGTGCGCCGTCGGTGTACGGGTCGTGGGCATCGGACACCGAGCGTGCGCCTTCGCTGAAAACGTCGCGCGCGCCTTGCACGGCACGTGCGCCGTCAAGGTACGGGTCGCGGGCGCCGGTCACAGCGGCTTGCGCGCCAGCGGCGGCGGCAACCAGGGCGACGGCGAGAACCAGGCGTTGGGTGAAGGTCTTGGACATGATTGGCTTCCTTTATCTGAACGTTGAGTGTTTGCGATGTGCAATCGGTACTTCACGGTTGTGCAGAAGCGGCGTCTCCGGCTTTTCGTCGTTGCGTTGCGCTGCCACGGAACGTATTTAAGGCGCCCCACGTATCGCGCCCGTAGCGGATTTCGGGCGGTTATGTCAGGCCACGTATCGCAGCGGCGGGCTGATACAAAGACGTACAAAAAGGCTCAAGCAATGCGCGGCCGACGCAGCGCGCACCGTCGGAAAGGCTGGCCGGATGCCAGGCGGGGAGGGGGTACATGGCGCAGGATGCGCCCAGGCAATACGCCGAAAACGACGCGGCCGCGCCTTTGAGGGCGCGGCCGCGATGAAGACAAACGCGCGCAAGGCGCGCGGGTGGTTAGCTGGCTAGCCGATGCGGATTTCCGCCGCCAGGCCGCCGCCTTCGCGATTGCGCAGCTTCAGCGATCCGCCGATCGCCACCGACAACTGGTGCGCAATGGCCAGGCCCAGCCCCGTGCCGCCGGTTTCGCGGCTACGCGACCCTTCCAGCCGCACAAACGGCTGCAGCACCGCATCGAGCTTGTCGTCGGGAATGCCGGGACCGCGATCCATTACGTCGATCAGCACCGCGTCGCGCTCGCGCCGCACGCTGACCTCGGCCGCACCGCCAAACTTGATCGCGTTGTCGACCAGATTGGTCAGGATGCGCCGCAGCGCGTGCGGCCGCGTCACGATCGCTCCGCCCACGTTCTGTTCGATCGTCACATTCTTGCCGGTGTCCTGATAGTCGTAGACCAGGCTTTCCACAAACGATCCCAGATCGATACGCGACGCTTTTTCGCCCTCGCCGCTGGTGGACCGCGCATACGCCAGCCCTTCCTGCACCAGCGTCTGGATTTCCGCCAGATCGTTCACCATCTTGCGCTTTTCCTCGGAATCCTCGGCCATCTCGGCACGCAGCTTCATGCGCGTGATCGGCGTCTGCAGGTCGTGGGAAATCGCCGCAAGAATCTGCACGCGCTCTGCCACGAAGTGCGCGATACGCTCGCTCATCGCGTTGAACGCCCGCGCGGCGCGCGCCACTTCGGTGGGGCCGCCTTCGTCCAGCGGGGCCGCCTTCGCGTTGGGATTGAGGGCATCGGCGGCGTCGGCCAGCGCCACCAGCGGACGGATCGATTGCCGCACGGCGAACCAGCAGCACACGATCAGCAGCAGCAGTTGCAGTACCAGCACATAGGGCAGCCACTGCGCCACCGGCGTCATGCGCGGATGCACGTCGATGGTCAGCGGGCTGCCGTCGCTGAGCGTCAGGTGCGCCTGCACCTGCTTGCCGTCGCCCGGAATCGACTCGACCGTGACCGCAAAACGCCCGCCCGTGGCCTCCATGATGCGATCGGCAATGTCCTTGCCGCGCTGCGTCATCTCGGGCACGCCGCGCAAACCCGGGCCGAGGATGTATTGATAGTTGCCGCGGTTCACGCGCGGCAGCCACTGCGGCCGCTCCGCGGCAGGCAGCCGGTCCAGGATGGCGACCGAAGTGGCCACGTCGGTCTCCAGCGTGCCGAGCATCACCTGACGCGCCGAAACATAGCGCTCGCCAAACAGCACGGCAAACGACATCAGGTGGGCAACGATCAGTCCCGTCAGCAGGATCAGGAAGAGGCGCGATCTCAGCGTACGCGGCCCGCGCCAAAGGCGTGCATTCACTGACGCGCCTCCTTGATTTCCACCGGCATCGAGAACACGTAGCCCTCGCTGCGCACGGTCTTGATATACGCCGGCTCGCGCGCATCGTCGTTCAGGCGCTGGCGCAGCCGGCTGACCAGCAGATCGACCGAGCGCTCGAACATGTCGGCTTCGCGGCCCTGAGTGAGGTTGAGCAGTTGGTCGCGATTGAGCACGCGTTGCGGATGATCGACGAACACGCGCAACAGCCGGTATTCGGCGCCGCTCAGCGCCACGATGGTGCCTTCGCTGTCGATCAGGTGGCGCGCGGTAGTGTCGAGCTGCCAGGTGCCAAACGCGAGGATCTGCCCCGCCTCGGTGATCTGCAGGTTGGGCGGCAGCATGCGCGTGCGGCGCAGCACGGCCTTGATGCGCGCCAACAGCTCACGCGCGGCAAATGGCTTGGTCAGGTAATCGTCGGCCCCCATTTCCAGGCCGATGATGCGGTCGGTCTCGTCGTCGCGCGCGGTCAGCATCAGGATTGGCGTGGCCTTGTGCTTGCCCGCGCGCAGCTCGCGGCACAGCACCAGACCGTCGTCGCCGGGCAGCATCACGTCGAGCACGATCAGGTCGACAGCATTGGCTTCCAGGAACTGGCGCATCTGGCGGCCATCGGGCGCCATGGTCACGCGCAGGCCGTTTTTGGTCAGGTAGGTCGAGACCAGTTCGCGGATTTCCCGGTCGTCGTCCACGATCAGGACATGGTCCACATGCGATTCCATCTATGTCACCCCTGGAAGAATATTTTTTGAGAATGTGAGCAATGCGTCTGTTGGCGAGATTGTATGGGCGTCGGTCGGCTTTCGTGTATCGCAATGTATCTGGACGCCTGAGCCCCACAAAGCGGTACAACTTTCCGCATTGACGACACATTCAAGGTAGATGCCAGGCGCCAAATCGGGACATGCCAAAACGCCGGACCAACCGTTGGTCCGACTCTGCCGAAAGGACCCCGATCATGACACTGCTGATCCTTGCCTACCTGGGTGGCGCGCTCACCATCCTCAGCCCCTGCATCCTGCCCGTGTTGCCGTTTGTGCTGGCGCGCACCGGCCAGCCGTTTGTGCGCGGCCGGCTGCCCATGCTGGCCGGCATGGCGCTGACGTTTGCCGGCGTGGCAACGCTGGCGTCGGTGGGCGGCGCGTGGGCGATCGCGGCTAACCAGTACGGGCGCTACGCCGCGCTGGCGCTGCTGGCCGCATTCGGGCTGGCGCTGCTGGTGCCGCGGCTGGCCGATGCGATGACGCGCCCGGTGGTGGCACTCGGCAACCGGCTGGCCGGCAACGGCGCGTCGGCCGATGCATCGCCATGGGCGTCGCTGTTGCTGGGCGTGGCCACCGGCATGCTGTGGGCGCCATGCGCCGGCCCGATCCTGGGCATCGTGTTGACGACGGCGGCACTGCAAGGCGCGAGCGTGCAAAGCTCGCTGTTGCTGACGGCCTATGCGGCCGGCGCGGCCACATCGCTGGCGGCGGCGCTGGGCGTTGGCGGGCGCCTGTTTGCGGCGATGAAGCGGTCGATGGGCGCCGGCGAATGGCTGCGGCGCGGGCTTGGCGTAGGCGTGCTGGGCGGCGTGGCCGCGATTGCCGCGGGCGCCGACACCGGCCTGCTGGCGCAATTGTCGGTCGGCAGCACGGCACGGCTGGAACAGGCGCTGGTCGACCGTTTCCACCCCAGGCCGGGCGCAGTGCGTAGCGCCAGCCTGACCACCAGCGAGGAGGCCGGTCAGCTCGACAATACGCCGCAGCAGGCCGCGCTGGCCGCCGCAACCGTGCGACCGGCCGCGATGCTGCTGGCCGCCAACGACACCAGCGCCGGCTTTGCCAGCCGCCTGCCCGTGGAGGGCCGCCTGCCGTCGCTGGACGGAGCGGTGCAGTGGTTCAATTCGCCGCCGATTTCGCGCGATCAACTGCAGGGCAAGGTCACGCTGGTCTATTTCTGGACGTATTCGTGCATCAACTGCATCCGCACACTGCCGTATCTGCGCGCATGGGCGGACAAGTACAAGGATCAGGGCCTGACTGTGCTGGGCGTGCACACGCCCGAATTCGCGTTCGAGAAAAACCCCGAGAACGTGCGTCGCGCCATCGGCGACTTCAAGATCGGGTTCCCGGTGGCCGTGGACAGCGATTACCGGATTTGGAACGCCTTCCACAACAACTACTGGCCGGCCGCCTATTTCGTCGATGCGCGCGGCAATATCCGCCACCACCAGTTTGGCGAAGGCGACTACGCCAACTCCGAGCGCAAGATCCAGCAATTGTTGGCCGAAGCCGGCAAGCCTTCGGCCTCGCGCGACGTGGTAACCCCGGACGCGCCCGGTGCGCAAGCCGCGCCGGACCTGCGGCACGTGGGATCAGGCGAGACCTACGTCGGCTATCGGCAGGCCGAGAAATTTGCGTCACCGGGCGGGCTGCGCCAGGACAAATCGCGCGACTACACGGTGGGCGCGCTGCGTCTGAACCAGTGGGGGCTGACGGGCCAATGGACCGCGGGCGCGGAACAGGCAACGCTGGACCGCGCCGGCGGTGGCATCGCCTATCGCTTCTTGGCGCGCGACCTGCATCTGGTGCTCGGGCCAGCCGCCGATGGCCGCGCCGTGCGCTTTGTGGTGACGATCGACGGCAAGCCGCCCGGCGCCAGCCACGGCGCGGACATCGACGCAAACGGCAATGGCGCGATCACCGCCACGCGGCTCTATCAGTTGGTCAGGCAGGCGGGCGACGTGGGCGAACACACGTTCGAGATCCGCTTCCTGGATCCGGGCGCACAGGCCTACGCGTTCACGTTTGGCTGATCGTCACGCGTCGGCGCCAAATGCGGGCGCGGCAAGCTGGCGCGCGTGATCGCGCAAATCCGCGGGCCAGGCGGCCGACAAGGCGAGAAACTGGTCGCGGTTGCCGTTGTACAGCGCGCGCGACGCTTCCTCGTAACCGGGTTGATTGCCCAGCATCGTCGACATGAAGCGGTCGGCGGCGGCCTTGGCGCGACCGGCAGCCAGATCGACACCGTGCCCCTTGCGCGCGGCGTCCACCAGCTTGCGCAGCGTCACCGATGCGCCGCCCGGCTGGTCGCCCAGCCAGTCCCAGTGGCGCGGCAGCAGCGTGACTTCGCGCGCCACGACGCCGAGCTTGGGGCGTCCACGCTTGCCCTGCGCGTCGTCGGCGGCCGCCGGGGTGGCCGCGCCTGGGGACAGCCGCGCGGCGATGTCCGCGTCGCTGCCGCGCAGGTCGAAATCGACCTGACGGCCGCTCTGGTCGTCAAAGGCCAGAATCGATTGGTTGGGGTCTGCGCGCAGCGCGGCGGCCACCGCCAGCGCCACCTGCGCGGGCGTGCCAGCGGCCAGGCGACGCTCGCCAGCAAAGGCGGTACAGCTTTCCACGTCTTCCATTTGGGTCTCCGTTGGGATCGTGTTGGGATCGAGATTCGATCGAAGACGCGATATTACCCGGGTAATATTTGGCCGTCAATTATATCCGGGTAATAATTTGCCGAGGATCAAAGTTGGCCGGACCGATATCGCACATTGGGGAGCTTGCGCGCGGATTCCCGCAGGTGGGAACCCATCAGGATTTGCCGCGTGGACGCCTCAGAGGTTGGCTCTTTGCTGAGGCCAACGACGCAGGGTTGGATACACGTCAGGCTTGATCTCGGTTTTTGACCGGCCGATCCGCGCATGGCACGATCGCGGGTCTCGACGCCTCGAACCCACCAACAGGAGATTGAATGACCGGAATGCGGTTTTTGCTGATTGCAGCAGTGGCCACGCCATTGCTGGCCGCCTGCGCCAGCGGCGCCAACCCCGAGTATCTGGAATCGCGCGACGCCACGCGCATCCACTCCGATGCCAGCGTGGGAGATCTTGTCCTGTGCCTGAAGCGCAAGCTCGGCGACGACGCTGAAATCGAGGCCTATCCGGAACCGGGCCGCGTCGATGTGCGCGTCGGCTACGGTCACCAGGCCAGCGCCGGCTATTCCTACCTGATAGCGCTGCGCGCGGCGGCATCAGGCACCGACGTGGACATTCGTAGCGCCGACCAATGGCGGCCGATGCTGAGCAAAAGCCGCGTCACCGGGTATGTGCAAGACTGCAAGCCCGGTACGGCCATCAAGTAAGCATTCCGACGCCAGCGGCAGGCGTCTACCAGGACAATGCATAGCGAGGGCTGACACCCCTCGCTTTTTTATTTCCCCGACCGCCGCCTGACCACAACGCTCGTCGCTTGTCGCATGCAGCGCCGTATCGCTAATCACATCGTTCGCGAAGCGCAATCAATACGCGCCACCCATCGGTCGTGCACACTCCCGCACGGTCAAGCGCCAGGTGGTAAGTCGCCAGCGCCCCCGTTTGCTTTCGAAGTCGTCGGCTAAGCGATATCCCTTCGCACCTTGGGAATTATTTTTGCCGATGCCTATCGCATCAAAGTCGAATCGCCTGCTTCTTGCTTCATTTTTTATTCATTGACATATAAACTCTAATGGATATTGTCTTTTCCTATCCTGATGCCTATTGTATAAATGTCGATTCGGTCGACAACCCTGATTTCACGTGGCTGATCATCGGCACAGAGACCGGCGCCCGCAATCACTATGGAACGGGCCATATCTGCATCAACGGCAATGTGCTTGACGGTCACCAGCTTGCTGCCTTCCTCAGGCGCACCGTGCCGGGCCAAATCATGAGCCGCGTGCAGCAGGTGATTTTGGCGATCAGCAATTCCGGCGCGCCATATGTCGCCCAGCACGAGGGCTCTCCGCCCGCCTACCACGTGCAACCCGCGGCCCCGCTGCCTTCATACAGCGCTGCGTGCGAAAGAAGACCCTTCCCACCGTCGTACCAATCGCTACACCCAAGCCCGTCCTTCGAGAATTCGATCAACCGCAGCATCGCGCAGGACCTGGCAAAAGGCCTGGGGCGGCCGTTCTTTGTCCTGGGCTTCCAGGGCCAGCTCGACGTGAGCAATGCGTGGAACATCTATGCCTCGATCCACTACAACCGGCCGCCACGCGTGAATGCCCTGCCATGGCGACGATTCCGCACGATTCCCGCCCATCAGGAACCCTTTGCGATCAGGATCGGTGGCCCGTTCCTGCACAGCTACCTCTTTCACGGCGATCTGTGGTGCGGCACTCGATATAACCGCGGACAAGGCGCGCCTGTGTCGATGGACTCCCTGCGCGTGACGTTCAGGGACAGTAATTATTGGGCCCGCGGCGACCACGGCCGGGTGATCTGAAAATCGTCGTATTCCCACACAGGCCAATCGCCGCCGGTGTGGCCGCTGTGGGAATTTACTGGCGATAATGCTTTATCAGATTCTGACTATTCCGTAGAACATTTACTAATAGCAATTCAGCACCCACAGCGATCAAAACGCATGGCAACCCTTTAGCGCAAACTGTGTTGTGGCCATACCAAGTTTCTGACAAACCGTACGATTCAGATTGGCATGGTCTAACCCAACGTAATTGGACATACCATGCAAATCATTTTTTCTCATTCCGATTCCTATTGCGTAAAAATTCAATCATCGCAACGTTCGAACGAAAACTGGTTGATCATTGGCTCATCGATAGCCGCTACCCACTCGAACGGGACGGGACGAATTCGCATCAAGGGCACCTTATTGGCCGGTTTTCAGCTTGGCGAACTGCTAGAACGGACTGTGCCACCCGACATCTGGGAAAAAACCGACCAAGTCGTCCTCGCCTGCAGCGATTCGGCCTGGCCGATCTTTACACCGGTTTACCCTGAGGGGCCGCCGCCGACGTACCATGCGGTGCGGGACGCTTCCCCACCCGGGATGCCGCCTTCCTATGCCTATGCCTCCACAAATGGCTTTACGACAACGGCCAATCCGCGTCCCCTTCGTCCTCTTCCTAGTGCTGGACAGACCGACCGGAGTATCGCCCACGAGCTTTCGGTAGCGCTCGGGCGCCGAATTTTCGTGCGGGGTTTTATTGGCGAAGTCCGCGCGCGCGACCCGTGGGAAATATACGCATCGATTCATCACAACAAGCCGTCGAGGGCGCACACCTTTCTGTCCAAGATCTTGCCGATCAAACCGCACCACGGCGGGCGAGTCAAAGTCAAAACCGTGGGTGCAGACAGCTTCGGTGCGCTGCACGCGGTCTTCTATCGCAACGGACGCAAACTGGCCACCGATTCTCTACAGGGACGCGACGGCACGAAGATCCCCTTGAGCATTCCCGATGTGGTGCGTCGGGCGTATGTGCCCTGATGCGCGATCGTCGCCGGACGAAACGGGCAGCGGACGCTGTCCAGCAACGCGATCAAGAAGCAACAGCGCAGGCCCCATCGTGACGACCTGCGCTGCGGTACACGCAAATTTCGGCGATGTCTGAATCTGACAGCGCCGATTCGCTTTAGCCCTGTTTGTCGCCCGGATTGGCCGCAAGCAAATCGGCCATATCGTCGGCGTGCTCTTCCTCTACCGCGAGGATGCTTTCCATCAAGCGGCGCGATGTCGGGTCCTTTTCTCCGATGTATTGGATGATTTCGCGATAGGTGTCGATCGCGATGCGCTCGGCCACGAGATCTTCCTTGATCATGTCGGTCAGCGTGGCGCCTTCCACATATTCGGCATGACTGCGCGAGGCCAGGCCCTCGGGCGAAAAATTGGGCTCACCGCCCAGTTGCACGATGCGCTCGGCGATCTGGTCCGCATGGCCTTGTTCCTCGTTCGAGTGCGCCAGAAACTCCTCCGCTACGCTTTTCGAATTGGGGCCCTTGGCCATGAAGTAATGGCGCCGATACCGCAGCACGCAAACGATCTCCGTAGCCAGCGCGTCGTTGAGCAGCTTGATTACGGTGTCACGCTCGGCGCTGTATCCGGCGGTCACCGCGCCGTCGTCGATGTGCTGGCGGGCGCGCTCGCGCAGCGTCTTGATATCCGTTAGGAACGGTTGCTTCTCAGCCATGGGGACTCCTTCGTCATCGTTCGAATAATCCCGCCCCGGATAACCCCGTGCGTGGATGGCCGTGGTCAAGCGACGCAATGGCACATTGCCGCGCGCGAGACGGGGGAGCGGACTTTACCGCTGCAGGCAAAATCGATGCCACTCCGCCAACGCTGGTAAAACCGTCGCCCGCTTGCCATTGGGATGTGTTTTTTACAATCGCGCGGGTGGCCTGTTTGCAATATCGACGACTCGCGGCCTTGGCGCGAAATCCGACGAAGGTATGAGAGGCGCAACCCTATGCGTGACTTGCCTGGCCCTCTGGAGGCGGGTAGGGTTCGTATCGGCCATTTATGTCTTATCAGGCCCATTCAAATCACCGATTCAGGGGGAATCCGTCTTATGACACCGCATTCGGAGCATCGCATCCGCCGCGCCGCCGCCGCTGTTCTGGGACCGATGGCCGTCGCCTTCGCCATTGGCGTCGCCGCGCTGCCGCTGGCTGCCACCGCGGCGCAGGCCGCGCCGCCAGCACAGCAGAAGACACAGGCGCCGGGCTTCTATCGCATGATGGTCGGCCAGTTCGAGGTGACCGCGCTGTATGACGGCTATATCGATATCGATCCCAAGGTGCTCAAATACACCAGCGCACGCGAGGTGCAGAGCCTGCTGGCGCGCATGTTCGTCGCCTCCACGCCCGGCATGCAGACGGCGGTCAATGCTTACCTGGTGAACACCGGCTCGCACCTGGTGCTGGTGGATACGGGTGCCGCCGCGTGCTTCGGGCCCACACTGGGCGGGATCCTGGACAACCTGCGCGCTTCCGGATACACGCCCGAGCAGGTGGATACCGTGCTGCTGACGCACCTCCACGGCGACCACGCCTGCGGCCTCAGCGCCGACGGCAAGCCGGTATTCCCCAACGCCACGGTCTACGCCGACAAGGCCGACGCCGACTACTGGCTCAGCGAGGCCAGCGAGGCCGCCGCGCCCGAATCGGCAAAGGGTTTATTTGCGATGGCGCGCAACGCGATGGCGCCGTACCAGGCCGCCAATCGCTTCCAGACCTTCAACGCCGCAGCAGGCCACGCGCCGATTCCTGGCGTGCAGACCATGGCCACGCGCGGCCACACGCCGGGCCATACGAGCTATCTGTTCACATCGGGCAACGACCGACTGCTGTTGTGGGGCGATATCGTTCATAGCCACGCCACGCAGTTCCGTCGTCCCAACATCTCGATCGAATTCGACACCGATAGCCATCAGGCCGCGCTGACGCGCCAGCGCGTGCTGGCCGAGGCGGCCAAGGGCAAGCTGTGGGTGGGCGGGGCGCATCTGCCGTTCCCGGGGCTGGGACACGTGCGGCGCGACTCTGTCGGCTACGCCTGGGTGCCGGTCGAGTTCGGGCCGATCCGCAACGATCGTTGATGGCCCACACACGGCGGCGTGCACACCAGCGCGCCGCCGTGCGAACATGGCAGCCTTGATCGTCCCGGCCTGTCATTCCGATGATTATTCGCCCGCCGCTTCACTGGTTCCGCATGCTGTTCGTGCTGCGTGGGTCGGTCCTGCCCAGGATTGCCCCGCAACTGGTGGCCATCACGCTGTTCGCGGCGGTCATCACGGCCGCGCACGGGCGCATCGGCGACTGGAAGGTGTCGCTGAACTTCGTACCGTTTTCGCTGATCGGCCTGACGCTGGCGATCTTCCTGGGCTTTCGCAACAGCACCAGCTACGCGCGCTACTGGGAGGCGCGCACGTTATGGGGCAGCGTGCTGAACGAATCGCGCTCGCTCACGCGCCAGGCGCTGACGCTGGTGGCGGACAAGAGCCACGCGCGGCATCTGGCCTACCGGCTCTGCATTTTCATCCACGCGCTGCGCCATCAACTGCGCGGCACCGACGCCTGGGCCGACCTTGCGCCGTTCATGGATGAGGAGGACGCCGCGCGCCTGAAAACGGTGCGGTATCGGCCGGCCATTGCGCTGCTGCTGGCGGGCGAATGGGTTGGCGACCGTTTGCGCGCCGGCCAACTGGCCGCGCCGCTCGCGCATTCGATGGAAACCTCGCTCAATCAGCTCAGCACCGCGCTGGGCGGATGCGAACGCATTGCCGGCACGCCGATTCCGTTCACGTATTCGGTCATCATCCATCGCTGCATCTATCTGTACTGCGCGCTGCTGCCGTTTGGCCTGCTGGACACCATTGGCCTGATGACGCCGGTGATCGTCTGCTTTATCGCCTACACGTTTTTTGCGCTCGAAGCGCTCAGCGCGGAAATCGAGGAGCCGTTCGGCGAGGAAGCCAACGATCTGGCGCTCACGGCGATGACGTACATGATCGAATCGACGGTACTGGAGATGATTGGCGAGCCGCCGCGCAGCGCCGCGCCCGTGCCGCGCGATTACATCCAGATCTGAGCGGCGGGGGGGCGCGTGGTTAGAATCCCTTTCGCTCCGTCAGGGCCGGCGCATGCCCCGCGGCCCCCGCGCACCGCCTACGCCTTCGGACGCCTGACCGCGCGCACCTTGCCGCTGTCGCCCCCGCCGCAATAGAAGCGCTCGGCACCATCGGCTTCCAGCCCCGATACGCCCACGCCCGGCGGCATCTCGATCGATTCCAGCAGCTTGCCCGATTGCGGATCGATGCGCCTCAGCTCGCTCTGATCGCCTTCCCACGTGCCATGCCACAGTTGCCCATCGACCCACGTCACCCCGGTCACAAACCGGTCGGAATTGAGCGTGCGCAGCACGTGGCCCGTTTCGGGGTCGATCTGGTGGATCTTGCGTGCGCGATATTCCCCAACCCAGAGCGACCCTTCGGCCCACGCCATCCCGGAGTCATTGCCATGTCCCGGGGCCGGAATCGTCCCCACCACGCGACCGGTTTGCGGATCGATTTTCTGGATGTGGCTCTCGGAAATCTGAAACAGGTAACGGCCGTCGAACGCGGTACCCGCATGCGCCGGCACCGCGATCTCGCCCTGCGTCTTGCCGCTGGCCGGATCGAGCGCCAGCAGTTTGTCGCCAACGGCAAACCACACCTGCCGCCCGTCGTAGGTCAGCCCATGCACATGGGTGACGCCCTCGAATGGGCCGTATTCCCGAACGATATCTGCGGTGGATCGCTTCATGATGGTTTCCTCTCGAACACGTTGATGATGAAACCATCCTACGCGCCGGGCGGCAGCACGGGGAGTAACAACGGCGTCGCGAATCCGGTTGGCGGCGGCGTCATCCAGCGGCGCACGCGGCCATTTCCGATCGATTGCACATGGCCTGTACCGGCCAGCGCATCGAGCGAGCGCTGCACCGTGCGCTGGCTGGCGCCTAGCGCCAGAGCCAGCGCCGAACTCGACCACGATTGTCCATCCGCAAGACAAGCCAGCACGGCAGCATGCGCCGCATCGACGGGATGCGCGAGCACCACGGCGTCGCCCGTGCTGTGTACCACCAGGCCAAAGCCGCGCGCGGTAGCCTGCACGCTGGCGATCTGCCGCAGCGCGGCCCGCAGGCGGCCGATCTCGACGCGCAGCCGTGCGCGATGTGTTTCGTCGGCACGCCGAATGCGAAACACTCGCGCAATCAGGTCGTCACGGGCCATATCGCCGGGCCATGCCTCGGCCAGCGCGCGGGCGATGCCGAACAGCACGGGACGCCGCGTCAACGGCACGATTTCCGCGCCCATGCGGACCGCCATGCGGCACGCATCGACAATCAACGCCGGAGACGCCAGCAGCGCTTCCACATCGCTCAGCAACATCGGCCGCACACTGCCGCGCGATATCAGGCGTGCCACCGGCAAGCGCAAGCGCTGCATCGCGTGTTCGACTTCGGTGGACAAGGCGGCGATGCCGGCGTGCCGGGCGGCCTGTTCCGCGCGCTGCAGCGCCGCGAGCGCGGCGGCCGAGCGCAGCCGACGGATGGCGATGCCCGCCACCACCAGTTCGTGCGATGCGCGCAACGGCGGCGGCAACGGCGACGGATCGAGATCTGCAATGACATGTTCGGCGGCGTCAAGCTGGCCCACCAGCAAATGGTGGCGTGCGGCCAGATAGCGCGCATGCGCGGCGTTAACGACATCGGCGTGGTTTTCCAGCACGCGTCGTGCGGCGTCCAGCGATTTCTGCGGCCAGTTCAGATCGCGCGAAGCCAGCGCGATCTCCGCTTCGGCCACGACGCAGCGCGCCCGGGCCAGTGCTTCCTTGGGACCGAACGCCCGACCGGCGGCGCGCAGCAATCCGCGCGCCAGGGCGAAGTCGCCCAACTGAGCCATGGCGATGCCGCGCAAGGCCAGCGCGGGCGCATCGTCGCGCAGCGCAATGCGATTCAGCGCGCCAAGCGGGTCGCCCGCCGCCAGCGCACGCGCCGCCGCCGTGATCAATGAATCCATTGGAATCCCGCCACATGTCGCTCCGCTGATCGATGCCGGCGCCTAATCTAGCATAGGGTTCGCGCGCTCTAGCGACGCGTACGCAACGGCAGGAACCGGGAAAATCCATGGCGACGCCTGTTCAGTCCAAGGCGGGAGAAGTACCTCAGCATCGCATCGTCGGAGGTAGTACGGGCCGCGTGATACCAGAGCGCGCGCCGCTCTTGTTCATCGAGCGACAGATCGATATCGGCGCCCGGACCGCCCTCGTGAACCTGGACCGCCACGCCGAATCCGTTGAGATGCAGTACGGATACCGCCGCCCCTGAGCGCCCCACGCACATACGGAAATTCTGCAGCTCGTTGCCATTGCCATCCCCCGGCAACGCGGCAATCGCAATCATGTCTTTCGGGGATTCTGTCGTCACATCCGTTTCAAACCCGCGCACCAGTATGGGCGAAAGACGCGCCGACAGCAGGCTCGATATGCTGGCCATACCGGTGGTGGTGGCCGAATTCCCCGCCGCGATCACGATCTGATTGACGGTGGTCCTGAAATCCGGGCAATGCCGCTGCAGCTCCGCCACCAGCTTGCCAGGATCCATCATGCGGCCATCGATGTGCACCGCCCGAAAATCCCGGCAGCGATATGCACTGATGATCAGCCATCGTTTTCCCGGCATTTCCGATGGGATCGAAATGCAATAGGAATCCAGATTCGCAAATACTATTCTGTTCACGGTAATCAGCCTTTCACAAACGCGCGGAAATTTGCCGCCCGTTCATTCATCCAAACAGGCGCTGAATTGTCCTTGGTTGCGCTGTATTCCGCACTGATCAGAGTAAGACTGAATCAATTTTTCCCCCGTCGAACGATCAAAAATTCCGCCCGACGGCGGTGTTGGGGACGCCGGTGCTATCGTTCGGTTGTTCCCGACTGCGCCCGCCCATCGTTGATGCCAGAACGCACCATGCATGCTTCGACCACGCCGCTCTGGCTGCGTATCGCGCCCGCGATGTTTCTGTTGCTATGGTCGAGCGGCTTCGTATTCCTGAAACTCGGTCTTCAGTACGCCGATCCGCTGACCTTCCTGGCGTTGCGCTACGCATGTGTGGTGGCGCTGCTGATCGGCCCGTGCCTCTGGATACGGCCCGCGTTGCCGCCCGGCATCGCGCCATGGCTGCATCTGGCGATGGTCGGCTTGCTGATTCAGGCCGGCTATTTCGCTTTCACCTATCTCAGCCTGAAGTTCGGAATGTCCGCCGGCGCGGTGGCGCTGGTGACGTCGCAGCAGCCCATCCTGATCGGACTACTTGCGCCGGCGCTGGCGGGCGAGCGCGTCGACGCCACCCGCTGGGCCGGCCTGGCGCTCGGCGTTGCGGGGGCGACGATGGTGATCATGGCGAAATCGTCGATCGATCTCAGTTCACCGCTGGCGCTGGTGTTTGCGGTGCTAGCGTTGCTGGCCATGACTACGGGCACGTTGTGGGAGAAACGTTTTGGCGTGTCGGTGCACCCGGTGCTGGCCAACACCGTGCAATACGCTGTCGGCCTGATGGTGACCGCGCCGCTGGCCTTTCTGCTGGAGCCGATGCACGTGCAATGGACGGCCGGCCTGTTTGGATCGCTGGCGTATCTGGTGATCGGCAATTCGCTGGTGGCCATCACGCTGCTGCTGGCGATGATTCGGCGTGGCGAGGCGTCGCGCGTATCCGCGCTGTTCTTTCTGGTGCCGCCTGTCACGGCGGTGATCGCATTCGCGGTGCTTGGCGAAGCGATACCGCAGATGGCCTGGCCGGGCATGGCCATCGCCGCCGCAGGCCTGTATCTGGTGATGCGCCGACGACCGGGTGCCATCGACTGAAGCGACTGTGAGTTGCGAGACGACGCGCGCGGCGGTTCTCGCCGCGTGGCTGCCGGAAGTCCGTTCAAGCATCCCTCACGTTCCGCCGAGACCGATTCAACGGCGGCGCCGCCCTCTTTCGTAGGCCGGCGGCCGGTCAACGTCGGGTGGGCGTCAGGCGCCGTCCATCTCGCTCCGTCGTACGTCGCGCTCAATAGCCGTAGTACGGCTGCGGCTGGGCGTACTGCACTGGCGCGCCGCGGCCGCACGGCACGTAGGCGCCCTGGTAGTTGCTATAGCAGTAGCCCGGCGGCACCTGCGGGGCGGCATAGCTGACCGGCTGCGGCGGCGCATAGACCGGCGCCGGTGCCGCTACCACTGGCTGGCTGCTGGCCACTATCGCACCGAGCGCCAGGCCGGCCACGGCGGCAATCGCAATCGCGGCGCCCGCAGACCCGCCTCCGCCGCCACGGTGGTAGCGGTCGTGGGCCGAGGCGGTCCCGGCCGCCAGCATGGCGGCACTGATGACAGCAATACCGGTGTAACGAATCGACTTGCGCATTTCAGGCTCCTTGTCGGGCCAGCACTGGCCCTGCTTTACGGAAACTATGATGGTCGACGAACGATTACAGTGGGTTACGCCATCGTGAGCAGATGTAAATGCAAGTCGATAAAATCGGCCTGCATGGCCGTTTTCTTAAATCAAGCGTTACAAGTGCAATCCGGAGGCCGCGCGCCAGCGCCAGTTGACAGCGTCTGACAGCTTGCAAATACTGCCCCTCGCAACGCTTAGGCGCGAACGTGAGTCTTCCCGAGGCGGTGCAGCCACCGCGATCTCCGACCAGGCGCGACGCGGTTTGGCAATGTCAAGACAACTTCAAACAAGGGACCACCATGATCACCCGCCGCATCCCGCTTCGCCCCCGCCTGATCCTGCTGGCCGGCGCCGTCTGCACACTTGCCGCATGCGCCAGCAACGTCGCCAACGCGCCCGTGCCGGCCGAGCCTGCGGCCCCGGCGGGATCCACCGCACCCGTCGCCGCGGGCAAGACCGAAGTGTTGTGGCTTGGCCAGGCCGCCATACGGATCACCACGCCAGGCGGCAAGGTCATCGTGGTAGACCCCTGGCTGACCGCCAATCCCAAGACGCCTGCCGGGTTCAAGCAGTTGTCGGCGCTGGGCAAGGTGGACCTGATTCTGGTGACGCACGCACATGGCGATCACCTTGGTGATGCGCCAGATCTGGCCAAGCTGAACAACGCGCCGATCTGGAACGGCGGCGGCATGGGCCAGCAACTGGTGAGCCTGGGCATGGTGCCGGCCAACCTGTCGCAGCGCTTCGGCAAGAGCGGGACGATCCAGCCATTCGGCGCCAACGGTCCGAAAATCACCGCCGTGCACGCCGAACATTCGTCCGAACTGGTGTGGAAAAATCCCGCCACGGGGAAAGATGAGACTCACTATGGCGGCGAGCCCGTGGGCTACATCATCGAAATGGAAAACGGCTTCAAGATCTGGCACATGGGCGACACCGGCCTGTATGGCGACATGCTGCTGGTGGCCGACCGCTACAAGCCCGATCTGGTGTTGATTCCGATCGGCGGCCATTTCACCATGGGCCCGCAGGACGCCGCCATCGCCTTGCGCGATTTCATCAAGCCCCGGTACGCGATCCCGATCCACTACGGCACCTCACCGATGCTGCGCGGCACGCCCGACGAGTTGAAAGCAGCCCTTGGCACGTCGACTGGCACCGCCGTGATCGTGCCGCAGCCGGGCCAGAAAGTGGACTTTTGAGGGAATTGCGGCGAAGGCAGCTATGCGCGGCGGGCCTGACGATGACGGGCTGCGTCATGTCGTCGTCGGATCCCAGCTCATCGTGCGCGAGCTGTGGCGCGACGCGTGCCAAAGATCATTGAACCCGGTGATTACTTGCGCGTTGCCGCCATAGTTCCGGCTAGAGCCAGCGACTCCCTGCCCACAAAGATCCGCTCCGGCATCCGCAGATTGCGCAGCTCCAGCGCTTCCAGCGGGCCGCGTCCCACGGCCGCGCGCATCTGGTAGCGGATCGGATATCGCATGTCAGCCGGTGCGGCAAGCCGGGCTGCGCGCGGCAGCAGGTTTTCTGGATGCTCCGGACGATCTACCGCGTCTGCCGACTCACTGTCGTTTTTGCCTTGGCCTGAAACAAAGGTGTCGGGCGCGGCCTGGAATGTGAGCTGGACGGTCGCGCTATCCACAGGCGTCACCCGCGCATGCTCCAGCATGCGGACCCAGACCCAGACACTTTCGGTCTCAAAGCTTTTGGTTGTGCTGGCGGTCTCGGTTTAACACACTCAGCTATCTACCTATGAGTTTCTATGCCAACGTTACTTACTACGCACGAGGACTGCATCTTTGGGTGCGTAGTAAGCGCCCCCAGATGGTGCCCTTTCAACGTGCCAAATTAATTGGCCATTGACTATTTTCAGTTGCGACTTTCCCTTTGTAGCACCAAAAAAAGATGAAAACTCGACAATTGCATCCGTTCCAGAGGAATTCGTTACGCCAAACATATTTGGATTCTCTTCATCATCGCAGTCTATTCGATTTCCATTCTGCACAATCGCACAATACTGCCCGCTCACATCTCTACCGTTTTGCCTCAATTTTATTGAAAATGCTCTAGACTTTGGCGCCATAAACCAGACCCAATCCCCGGATAATTCTTGTCGCGGCGGCGCAGCACTTGTCAGAACGGAAAAAACTAATAAATATCCGCCTATAATGGCCACAATTTTCACCATTTGATCGCCGCTTTAAGAGAGTTATCTATCAACACGACTATTTTTTAGTATATCTTTGTATCTCTCCATCTTGTTTCTTTGATAGACAGATTGACGTATCGACGCATCATTTGTGCAAACATAAGTGGCAGTATTTATATTTCCCTTATACACCACAATCCCCGCTGAAGAATCTGGCCCCTCTTCAGTCTTCACGGTTTTGTCATAGAGAAAATAGGTGTACCCTCCTTTTGCAAATCGAATGTGCGCCTCTCCACCTCCTGCATAAGGGGTGCTACTAAAATAAAAAACCTGCTCGCTACGACCATCCCCGTCAGAAATCTCGAGATCTATTGAATTTCTTGTTTTGTGTCGATAAGTTAAAGCCCCATCACTATTTGATTCGCACAGTGACGCAGCCCCTCCCCGAAGATCGCAGTTAAATATCGCTGCTTCACCAGCGGTACAAATCCCTTCCGCAGATACCGGAAAATGCGTACCACCAAGGATAATTAATATTATTTTCACGACAATTTTTCTCATTATTATGCCGCCGGCAATCCTAAAATTAGAGCCACTCTATTGTGGTGACTCAATCTGTCGCTGTATCCCGTGACCTGGTCACCGTTTTCGACGCCAGCCCATATGTCACCAAAATAGAATTATCAAGGTTGAATGCCCCGCCATCCAACTGGTGATCAATTCTTGCAACCCCTATCGGACGCAATCCGTGACTAACAACCACAGATGTGGCCGCCTTCTTTTCTGCCGAATAAAAACCAAGGCAAGAAATGATGCGAGTGTCAGCTATTGAATTTTTCGAAACAAAAATTATCGCGACCGTGCATAAAAATTTCCTCATTTATTGTCTCCGAGCGTTTGATAGGCAAGCCGCGTTTCCTCCCAGCGTTGAGGTCGGCTTATTACGTCATAGGGGCTTACTCGCTTTGTAACTGCCGCAGAGGTCAGCCCCATACGACCACGATCAAAAAAACCCGCTACAGTCGATACAATTCTCAGGAAGCGTCACCCGGTGAGGGACTGATATTTCGGCTGGACTCTTCTTCGTTCCGCTTCGATTGTGCGCAGCATATGCCGAATCAGACCTCCAAGATTGAGCAAATTAGGATCCACCGGTGACGCATTCGAGTTCAGGCAAGCCATTGCGCCGCAAGGCCTCGCGCGGCACCCAGCGCGGCCTACGAGAGCGGCCCAAGCCGGCCGACGTCAAATCAGTCGGCATGCGCTAGCCAATGCGGACATTCTGTAGCGAAGAAATCAGGCGGCGGCAGCCGCATTCGCAGCCATGTTGGTGCATCGCTACCGGCTGCCCACCCTGATCGGTGAATCGTTCCTCGCCTTGGGCGATTGTTGTCGGCCCGTGCTCGGCGCACAGTGCTGGCTCCCCTGCGCGCGAGCGCGCGGCCCAAGAAGTTCATGGTTAAGGAGCCGCCTGTGACTGTCCGCCCTTTTCGAGGTCATCGCCTACGCGAATTGGGGATGTCATTTTCAGCGTCGAAGTCGGGAAAGAACAACCGGATAACCAAATTTCTCATAAAAATTCTCAGAACGAGTTCGAAAATTTTAGAAAGGTGATGCTAAGTAGCTTCTATCAATGCGATATGCCACTAGCACCTGAAAACCTTCACTCTCGTGCCAGAGCGGCGCTCTCATTGCGAGCGCTGTGTTGAAATAGTGCCAAACAGGATTCGAATCTGCTTCTGGAATTGGCAGTCCCGCGGCTTTGATGCAATACACCACACTGTCGCCCCTACAGAGATGTCATTGGTGCCCCAAATAATATCCAACCGACGAGAACGCGCCCGCGAACCATCTGAGTTTCTTTGAGTTACCATGGATTCAGCAGCCAATAGCGACGTGTCGTCTTTGCTCGCAACGCTAAGCCTGGTTACTTTCTCGTGCATATAACCTATTCGTTTTGCGGCTTCTGTGAGTGGTTGCCCAACATACCGGACATGGTGGCCGGGTTCATCAGCAAGCGCGAAATTAAACTCGGCTAATCTGTCAGTCATAGGTGCCGCCTTCACGACGAGTACCAGGTCTGCCTCTTCGTAGTACCCTTCTGTAACCCCTCGGGTAGCTGGAACATGGGGCCGATCTGTCCTGAGCAACGCCAATGTACAGCGCACAGATGGGGTAGTTGATGAGTTCTTTACAAGAAAGACGTTGACTCCCTTTGGCACACTGAAAGTTACGCCACACTGCTTCTCGACAATCGAATCGAGTCGATGCACCGATCCACTGGCACGCCCCGTTTGCTTGCTTGCGGCTGCGCAAAGGCCTGCTGTAGTTAAAAGTGTAAGGCTCAGGATTACACGTTTTGTAAATCGCATTATTCGACAGGAATACAGTGAACCGCTGTCAGCTAGGTTGCGCGGGGGAGTGTCATGAGTGATGCAGACTTGGCAAGTACTAAAGTTTGCGGAGAAAACTACTTACAGGTCCAGCGGATCAAAAAACCAAAACTTCTTGCCACCGCTCAGCGACGACGGGATTCTGGGCGACGGCCCGAAAGGCGGGTGATAGCGCCCTTGCACGCACCGAATCGCACGCGGAATTCGGGGGGAATTGCTGATCAAATTCACTTGGTCTCTCTCACACGGTCAACTCGGCGCTGCGGATGGTTTTTTGAATACCATCCTTAGTTACGTGGGGCGACGAACCCACATTCACCGGTCGCCCTGATGCATTAATTTTCGATGAATTCAAAAGAATTAATAATCTCCAAAAACATCTTATAGTTTATCCCTTCATCCAAATCAAAAAAGCCATCCTCCTTCGGGAGACAGTATTGCGACATGACCGCGCTCTCCTTTGAATTTCCTATCAGCATCCTTAGGCATATTCGATCTGAGAAATAGGTGCGACAATAATCTTCGCTTAGTTTCCTTTTATTTTTTGGCCTGTAATTATCCTCTGCAAGCCATCCATACCAGTTTCTTCCAGATAGATTTTTAATCTTTGAGCTTGCTACCAAATTACATTCTCTTGGTGCTTTAGGAGTTGCCGAAAAATTTCTCCCGAAATTTGATTTTCGTTCAACGAGGATAGGTACGCTCCTTATATGTAGCGCTGGAATTCTGTCAATCCAGTTCGCATCATGAGCGTCATTGCTGACAGGTGCAAAGGAGAAGACAGCCCCTTGATCACTTTTGTATGAGCCGATGCAGGGTTGAAATTTGGTGCGACCATCATCACTCAACTCAGTTGGTAGTTTTGCTTTAATGCCGCAGTCATCAGAGCGTGTGGCGCTGACTTCTGCTGCCATCGTCTCTGCGGAATGTGTAAGTGCGAGGGTTTGGAAAAAAATCGCCGCCACCAAGTGGGCTCCGAGAAATTGGCCTTTCATTTTCAAGGCTCCACCTGTCGCGTCAGTCCAAAAGGGAATTTTGTTGTGTCTCCGAGAATATAAAAAACATATTCAAAAAATTCTCTTCTTTCGGGTAGGCCGGTTCCTCCTCCGTTAACGGGTGTGGTTATTGCCGCCACGTTTATGCTTTCCGCGCCAACATCTGCACGACGATTTATATTCATTCCGCTGCGCAACGCCCCGGTGTTTGAAGATTGCATTATTTTGCTAACCCAAAAATAGCCTGCAGAGTCTGCGGAAATTCTGGAATTCGTTGAAATTAACTGGGGATTTGGATCAGTGGTGAAATTTTTCCCAGAAAACAATCCATAATCTGCATAGCCCTTGCGACCAGTGAGGTGGAGTAGTCCCCGCCCACAAAAACGGGGGCCATCACCCGGCTGGGTGTTGCCAAGTTGCAGAGCTTTTCGCGAAATTTCACCTGGCCGCTGCGCGACGTATGTCGGACGGTCTCTCCCGCGCAAGAAGCCATTTGCCTGAAGCCATCTATGCTTATGATCGAAATCCTCTCCCGCTTCCTGTGCCGTCAAGACTTCATACATCGTTCGAAAGTAACTTGTATCGCCAGCCTCCACGGTAGCCATTAATCCGCCCGTTTCCTTGAAAATCTGCGCAAGAAAATGTGCTTGTCGCTGGAATGCTGAGAATCCATATTTTCTCCACATGTAATTCAACGCAACGTGCATATTGGCGGGCATTGAGCCGTTACGTTGCGTACCTTCTTTCCAACGACGGTATGATTCTTGCCACGTGATATTTCCGCCAGCGTGCGGCGATGAATGACGGGGGAGTGTTTGGGTTAGTTCGCGCAAGCTGTACCACCCACACCTCCTAAAATGCCGAATAAAAGCCAGCGGATGGAAGAACCAAAACTTCTTGCCACCGCCCAGCGACGGCACTTGATCCAGGAACTGAAGCCTTTCCACGAACTTGATAAAGTCAGCGTACCCATCCGGATCGATGTCCTTGCGCTTGCCAAAGAATCCGTCCGGCTGATTCAGTCGCGCGTAGCGGGCCTCGTT
>NZ_JBXALD010000011.1:0-268949 GCF_058799075.1 Cupriavidus sp. GW822-FHT06G04
TCAGGTTCTGGCCAATCCCACGGACCGGCTTCCTGTTCAATAACTGAGGGGTGTTGCACTTCGCACTTGAAACCGCCGAGCAAAACGTTGGCTCTCCGCGTTAAAGGCCGCGGTGAAATGCCGGGTATATGCGTCATGCAGGACGGAAATCCGGCGATTGCAGATCAGGTAGTTGATTTTGGCGTTATAGGCGTGGTCACGCTGGATCCAGTCGCGCCGGATGCCGCCGTAATCGCCGAAGAACGGCTCGACGCGCGTCGGGTAGCGCGATAGCACGGTGCCATCGGGAAACGTGACGGGTTCCCCGACCAGGTAGTGCCAGATCTTTCCTTCAAAGAAAAAGCACGAGTGTCCGCGCCGCAGGCCGTCTGGCGCGCCATTGATCTGCACGATCACCCTGCCGCGCCGCACGTATTCCCAAAAATCCCCTTCGGTGGCCACGAGATGCCCGATACGCCCGGCAATCTCGCGGGAATCGTTCGCCACGTACCGTCGATCCTTGACAAAGGCGCGCCAGTTTTTCTGAATGAGGGTCGCGGCTTCAGTGGGTGTCATTGTGAGTGTGCATAAATTAGTCGATTGGCCACGCCCTTTGTGGGATCTGTCCAAGATAAGGGCGGCGCCTTGGGTGCGGGCGGGACCGGTGCGTCGCATGCTGTGGAGAACCGTAAAATCAAACAATGAAGTGCACAATGGCCCGCGATCAACGCCCCGCGTGATGATCAGTACTGGTAGACGACCTGCAGCCCCGCCGTGACGCTGGCGGTGTCGAACGACTCGGGCTTGTAGACGGGCATACCGAGGAAAACATCGTAGGACAGATTGCCCAGTTCCAATGCACCGACGCCACCGCGCAACCCCACCACGGCACCCGCCAGTTGCGTACCAACCTGCCCCGTGGTGGAGGGTCCATACACGCGGCCGTAGTCCAGTCCGACATACAGCGCATGCCCGCTGGCACCTAACGGTGCCTGCAACTCATTGCGCCAGTAGAAGCCCCGCTCGCCCGCCAGCGAATTCTCGCCATCGAAGCCGCGCACCGTGTATCGGCTGCCAATGCTCAGGTCGTCGACGAAGTACAGGCGATCGTTGGTGAACTGGCCGCGCACCGTCGTGACGTAGCGAAGGGCCTGATCGGCAACCTTGAAGGGCACCGAGAGGTTGGCATCGAGCACCATCATCCGATAGCGCCATGTGGGACCGCCGTCGGCCGCCAGCACGTCATCCTGTGCGCCAAATCCACCGGTGCCCTGCCGGAATGCCAGCGTGGCGTCGAGTTGGGACTGACCGAAATAGTGGCGATCGGTTACGCCGAATTCCAGGATCGTGTTATTGCGGCGCTGCTGCGGAATCTCGGTATCTTCGATAAAACTCTTGCCGAACCGGCGCGTCAGGCGCATCTGCACGCCGAACACATCATTCTGGCTGCGACGCAGTACGCGATGGAGCTTCAGGTCGACGTTCTCTGACTTGCCGCTCGAGACGAACGTTGTGTTAACGCCGGCAATCTGCTGGAAATAGTTGCTGCTATAGGCCGAAAGCGTCGCCGTCCAGTAGCCCCACGGCACCGAGTAGAAGCCATTCCACCCCTGCGTGCCGTGCGCCTTGTTGCTGAACATCAGGTCCTGGTTGTACCCGATATTGAGGATGTCATTCAGGCCGAGCGGATTGTCGACCCCGACGCTCACGTTGCCTTGCCATTTTCCCGTGGAGCGAGAGCCCGAATTGTCGATCGACGCAACGAGCGTCCAGGGCTTGTTGCGACGCACGGCAATCACCACGTCGCTCTGACCAGGCGTCGATGTGGGGACAATCTGCATGTCCACATCCTGGCTGGCCACACGCTTCATCTGCTCGAGCCCCTGCTCCAGATCGCGCAGATTCAGCAAGTCGCCCGGTCGGGCCGGAAACGCTGTTTTCCACGTGCCGCGGGAGTCCGGGTTGGTGAAACGCAGTTCGCCGATCACGCCAGGGATCAGCGTCAGTTGCAACGTGCCGGTACTCAGGTCCTGCTGCGGGAGCAGCAAGCGCGTCGTCACATAGCCACGACCGAGGATGGCCTGCGACGCACCTTTGAGAAGGATATCCAGCCCTTGCTTGCCGACGCACGCCGCTTGATAGCGGTCCAGCCATTGGCGCAAAAAGGCGAACGGATCCTGTGGCAAAGCCGATGCGCCCTGCGCACGAGACGCCGCGGGCAGGTTGTCAGGGACTTCGACGACGAACCGATCGATGCGGAAACACGGCGTTTCAGTGGGCAGCGACGGGTATTCGACTGGTCCGACCTCCTGCGCACGCAGCCCAGGGGATTGAACCGACTGCTGGCGCTCGCGGGCTTCCTGCTGCTGACGGGTGCGTTGGTCTTGTTCGATGCGGGTGGTCAGAGCCGAGACTGGCGCTGTTTGTGCGAATGCTGCGCGACTTGCAAGCAAAAGACTGGCAAAAAGCGGCCACAACCGTGTGGCCGGCGAATTATTTTTCATTTGTCTTGTGAAATGGCGATTCACCCCGGCGCGGAAGCCGGAGGATGCGGACGCGTTAGCTCACCAGGGTGAACCGTATCCCCGTAACGCCGTGCGAAATCAACAGATCGCGGATGCGCTCGGAGCATACGAGCCCGACCAACCAGCCTTTGACTCTAAATAGTTCGTGCCCTGCGGCTTTAGTAGGAACGATGCGCAGGGTGTTGATGCGATAGTCGCCCACTTTATCTGGCTGGCCGTCGTCTTCGGTCCAGCGCGGAAACATGGAGAACCCGGTCAGGTCCTCGTCCACGCAGTCGACAATTCCAGCACGTTGAGGATTTCATAGGGCTCATCTACACCTCAAGGCCAATTTTATAAAAAATGTTGGCGCTCATCTGTCCTGTCCACGAAATAATTGGCGCTAACATTGACGAAATTTGAGATGCGCAACCAAGTCATCGAATGAAACGTTTTGCGTACCGTCACTGCACCTTAACGTTGTACCGCCGTCATTGTTGGAAATAACCATGCCGGTATTACCAACCCATGCTTGCATGATTCCGTCGATTCGCCATACATTCCAGATTTTCAGCGTGTGCTCGGCCTTCCCGCTTACTTCGAAAGTAACCGTGTCAGGTGCTGTGTCTGTCCACAACACAAGATCCGTCAAGTGCTGATTCTCCACTTCGATTGACGCCTTCTCGATCCTTAAGCGGAGACCCTGAGTGGGCACTTTTTTTATGGCGAGGAACTGAATCTCACAGCGGAGATTTCCTGCATGCAGCGGAAGGAGAAAGATTTGCTCTACCATATCGTCTCCCCAAGCAATTGCCTGTCCCCTTGCTTGTTGGAATAACTGTGCGAGTGTTTTGGTAGTCACGATTTAATACACCGGTCTTCTGTACGGATCAACGGTAGCATGGTCCTGCGGCCAACGCGGGACGAAATCTTTGGCTCTCGCTGGGGTGATCGGTAGGCGGCAGCAACATCATGCCGAGAATTGTTGACGCAACAGAGCGCCACCGTTTCCGGAATTTGTCCCGTCTAACCTTCAAAACGCAGCGCCGTGATGACGAAGGTATCGTGTTCTGATTTTTCGTCATTGATGAAATCTCGGGCAGCTTTGTTATTGACCATCGCCACGTCACGACTCACGGGTGGATCTACGCCATCCCAAATACAATCGACTCTGGCCTCGAAGCCAGGATGGTGCCAGATGCCACCTTCAACGCGAGTGATGACAAGCCCACGAGCTCCCGCAGCGCGACAAATAGCTGTCGCTGAATCCGCAGACAGCTTCATAACGACGCTTCCGTCCAAATCAAAAAAGGATTCGGGTGATGCGTAACGACGTTGTGGATCAATCTTCATTTCGCTTTCTTGCCATCCTCGATCGTTAGAGATAAATAGCGTCGCAGGGTGCAAGGCGGGATTTCAACCGCAATAAGGCACTCCCGTTGCTCTTTCTATCTACGGCCATCGACTAGTGCTATTTCGGCCTGTACCAGTGCTTGTTTGAGCCATTCAAGCCCCACGTTTCGCACGATTGCTACCTCGTTTCCATCGCAGCCAGGGAATACAACCTTCAGATGCTTGATGCCATCATCTTGGCTCACGAGCGCAACAAACTTGCCATCGCTATAAATTTCGGCAATCAGCTCTGCGTAGTCAACATCGCTAGCGATCACAATTTCCAGCTTAGGGTCTTGCTTCATTTTATAGGGGGCTCCAAGAATCCACGGAAACGGCCATCTGCATCAAATCTAGCACCGCGGCCGTCTGGTGCGATCACGTCTATACCACCAAATCGGTTGTTGTCCTTAACAGTAGCACCTGGCGACTTCAATATCCCATCAAGTACTTCCTGGCCTTGGTCATTCATCTGTGACGGATTGCCCTTCGCTGAAGGGAAAGCGCTATCTGGCCTGCTTCCGTGTTTCTGGAGAGCCCGTCCTGCCGTAGTTATCTCGCCGCCACGATCGGCCGGGTCTACTTGCCGACCAGCATTCGAGAGGTCTTCCAGGGACCTACCACCAAGTTGGCTTGAACCCTTCTCAGCACTGTTGAAAATTGCCCCTAGCCCCTGCACGATCTGCAACGGGATGGAGATCGGCTTCTTTGTTGCGGTTACCACTGCATCGACATAATCCTGCGTGGGCTGCATGAACGGCTTGGTTACATTGTCCTTTGCCTTATTTGGCGCACCAGTCAGCGTGGCCTCGCTCGGATCCACGGGCATGCCAGGGGTCTGGAAAGGCTTCTGCTGCTCTCCGGGTATCCAAATCGGCGTAGGCGGCGGCAGCGCAAGTTGATTGTTCTCGATCTCGAACGTCGCCCCGTTCATCGCCGTGGCCGCATTCCCGCCCGTCGCACCCGCCACCCCGGCCACCAGACTCTGGATCGCGTTCTCCCTCGCCTGCTTCTGCTCCGCGGTCATGCCATCGGTCGGGCTCAGCAGCGAACCCAGCACCGATGCGGTGGCCGCACCCATCGCGCCGGCTCCGCAACTCTGGCTGGCCGCGGCGGCGCCCGCGCAACCGACGATCGCATGTAGCGCAGCGCGGGCGGTCTCAGCCTCGGGCGTACCCTTGCCGAGCGAATCCGCCAGTCCCTTGACCTCATTTGCCGCCAGCCCTTGCAGGTACCCCACCGCTGCGTTCTGCGCGAACTGGGCTGTCGATCCCGTCACGTTGCCACTGGCCGCCGCCGTCAGTGCCGTCATCACCTGACGGTACGTGCCGCCTTGCCCCCACTTTGCGAGGTCATCGGCCTGCTGTTGCAGGGCGGCGATCTGCTCGGGGGACGCGTTCGGATCCTTGGCCGCGGCTTCGACCGCCTTCTTGGCCGACTCCGCTTCGGTCGCCCGGTTGTTGAGGAAGATTCCCGATTCGCGCTGCAGCGCACCCACGATCTCGAAGTCCGCCTTGATCTCGCTGCCATTGAAGATGATTCGCCCCGGCGCGGAAGCCGCAGGATGCGGATGCGTTAGCTCACCAGGGTGAAGCGTATCCCCGTTACGCCGTGCGAGATCAACAAGTCGCGGATGCGCTCGGAGCATACGAGCCCGACCAACCAGCCTTTGGTACGAAAGAGTTCGTGCCCAGCAGCGCGCATCGGGTCGATGCGCAAGATGTCGATGCGATAGTCCCCCACTTTATCCGGTTGACCATCCTCTTCTGTCCAGCGCGGAAACATTGAAAAACCGCTACGAGCTTCGTCCACGCAATCGACAATGTCGAGCACGTTGAGGATCTCATATGTCTCGTCTACGCCCTCAATATCTACAGGTATGGCCTGCACAGTGCCCGCAGGAAGAGCAGCCAATAGCGCATCCATCAACGTTTTGTTCACAAAGTAATTACCGATCCCACCGAGCGAGAAGGACACGGGATGTCCGGGATGGTAGATCTTGCTTCGGAGTGGAATGCTGGTGTCCCATAGTTTGCCGATGCCAAAGCGGCCGGTAACAACCTTTTCGCCTCGACCATCAACAGGCTGAGCTATGTGCCATTGTCCTGGGCAGTTCCCATCAAGGCTAATCTTATAGAAATTTCTGCGACTCATTTTTTAGTTACCAAGTTATTTAAGGTGGTGCCTGGCGTATCAATTTCGATTTTGACCTTGTCCAATGCAAAATTCAGAGCCTGTCTATACTCGGGGGTGTTTTCCGGAATTCCACGTACGGCGCCCTCCAAACGTTTAAACACGGCGTCATGGTACTCCTGTGGGTGTGGCCCCTTGTGTCCCTCGACAAAGACCTTGTTTGCCTCGTCTTGCAGCGACATTCCCGCACCATCGAAGAGTTCTTGGAACTTGGGTGTCCATGGCCCACCCTTTGATGCATCGACGCAATTCTTGTCCGTACAAATATGATGGACCTGATTAATGATCGAATCATATTTGCTGTTGGCGGTCTCCGAGACCGGTGTAAAGATAATATCCTTTACCGTTTCGAAACCCTCAACCAGCGGCTGATAGAACGGCTTTGACTCAATATCCTTCGACTTGTCGGGCTTGCCCGTCAAGGTCGCCGTATTCGGATCCGCAGATTTGCCCGGCGTCTTGAAAGGCTTCTGCTGCTCTCCGGGTGTCCAAATCGGTGTAGGCGGCGGCAGCGCAAGTTGATTGTTCTCGATCTCAAACGTCGCCCCGTTCATCGCCGTGGCCGCGTTCCCGCCCGTCGCACCCGCCACCCCGGCCACCAGACTCTGAATCGCATTCTCCCGCGCCTGCTTCTGCTCCGCGGTCATGCCATCGGTCGGGCTCAGCAGCGAACCCAGCACCGATGCGGTGGCCGCACCCATCGCGCCGGCTCCGCAACTCTGGCTGGCCGCGGCGGCGCCCGCGCAACCGACGATCGCATGTAGCGCAGCGCGGGCGGTCTCAGCCTCGGGCGTGCCCTTGCCGAGCGAATCCGCCAGTCCCTTGACCTCATTTGCCGCCAGCCCTTGCAGGTACCCCACCGCTGCGTTCTGCGCGAACTGGGCTGTCGAACCCGTCACGTTGCCACTGGCCGCCGCCGTCAGTGCCGTCATCACCTGACGGTACGTGCCGCCTTGCCCCCACTTTGCGAGGTCATCGGCCTGCTGTTGCAGGGCGGCGATCTGCTCGGGGGACGCGTTCGGATCCTTGGCTGCGGCTTCGACCGCCTTCTTGGCCGACTCCGCTTCGGTCGCCCGATTGTTCAGGAAGATTCCCGATTCGCGCTGCAGCGCGCCCACGATCTCGAAGTCCGCCTTGATCTCGTTTGCATTGAAGATCGGGCTCAACGCATTCTCGGTGTTCGTCGTCTCGCGGTTCACGCCGGCCACCGTGTCCTCGGCGCTTTTGCCGGTCAGCTCCTGCTGCTTCGCATCGTCGCGGATCGTGATGTTGCCGTCGCTGATGCCGCTTTGCGTGGTGCTGCTGGCGTCGCCCGACGCCGCGGCCACCATCGGGGGCGCGAACGAGAAGCCCTCGCCAGCGCCGCCTGTGGTCGGCAGATCGGTGCCCGGCACGGCGCCGGACCCAGCCGTCGAAGCCTCGCCGCTTTGATTGACGCCGACGCCCGACTTGCCGCTGCTGCCGCCCGACGAATAGCCGCCACCCATCCCGATGCTGCTGGCGCTGTAATCGGCGTGGTTCTGGATGTCGTTGACGGTCAGGGTGTCGGTGGACAAGCTGTTCTTGTCCGCTGCCCCGCCCGCAATCACCGCGCCCGCGAGATCGGTATGGCCCTTGACGTCGATCTGATAGCCATCGCTGCCGGCCCGGATCGCGGTCTGTTCGCCAACGCTTGCGAAGTCGCTGTCCATCTTCTGCTGGCTGACGCTCGCGCTGCCCGAGAAACCATTACCGATCGTCACGCTGCCGCTGGTCGACCGGTCCTTGCTGGAATACGTGCTGGTGTCCTGCAGGCTCTCCATGTTCAGGTTGCCACCCACGTTGGCGACGACCTGATTACCGGACGCCACCGCGCCTTTGAGGTTGGTGTCCCCGCCCGATTCGATGGTGAGGGTGTTACCTGCCGTGGCGTGGGCGTTGGTCCACGACACGTCGTTGCCATCGGCATTCCGTCGGGCAGCGGCAGCATTGGCCGTCACGCCGAAGGCCGCGCCGTTGGAGCCGTAGCCGACGGCCACGCCCACGCCGCCGGACACGCTCTTGCTGGTGCTGTGCTGCTCGGCCGTGTTGACTGCGGCCTGGAGGTTGACCTGATTGTCGGCTTTGAGACGCAGGTCGTTGCCAGCGTCGATGTCGCTGCCGATGATGTTGAGGTTGCTGCCTTGACCGGCGCCCGTCGCCTGGATGCTCACGTTGCCGCCAGCGTTGACCTGGCTGCCACGGGCCGTCGTACTGGTCTGCGTTTGCGTGCTATCGCGCTTCGCGCTGCCCGCCGTGATGCTCAGGCTGATGCCGCCGGCGGCCTGCGGATCTTTGCTCACCGCATCGAAGGCGTTCTTGCCTGCCAGCCCGGTGGCCGCCCCGGCGAGCGCCTTCATGCGCGTATCGCTGGTCTGGCTTTGGGCCTGCGCCATCTGGGTGGCGGTCTGCGCCGCGGCAAGCACCGGATTCGACACGGCAATCGTCAGGCCGCTTTGCTTGAAGTGGGATTCCTGGTCGGAACGCCAGGAATCCGTGGCAGCCGTGATATCGACTGTCTTGGCGCGGATGTCCACGTCTCCTTGTAGTGCCGTCACGGCGCTGCCGGTCTGTGCATAGCCTTCGCCCGCACTCAGACTGACGTTTCCGTCGACGCTGCCGACCATGGAGCCCGTATGGGTGATGGACTGCTCAGACTGTGTCTGGTTGACCTGCTGTTTGCCGAACGTCACGGAAGCGCCGCCGCTCGAGAACATGCCCGACTTGCGGGTGTCCTGCGACGTGGTGCTCGAAGTCAAATTCTCTGCCGCGCCAATCACGAGATTGCGGTCGGCGTGCAGGGAAACGTCGCCACTGCCCGCGATGCTGGAACCCATCACGGTCAGATCCCGACCAGCGCTGGCGGCGATGCTGTCCGCCGATACGAGAGAGCCCACCGCGACGGATTGCTGCTGGCTTGTCTGCGTGGTCGTCTGCTCCTTGGACAGAAAGCCCGAGCGCCGCGTCTGGGACCATCCCTCGGAAGTGTGCTGTTCGGTGACGGTGCCGACGGTGACGTCGCCCGCTGCGGCGAGCGTGGCCGCGCCGCCATCACCGTTTGCGCTGCCCGTGGTGACCGATGAGCCGAGGATGGCGAGGTCGCCGACCTTGCCGCCGGCTGTACCGCCGACGTCGGTGGCCACAGGCGTGATGCCATTGGCTTGCAGTATCGTGCCGGCCACGGTTTGCCCGGCCCCCAACGTGGCATTGTTCCCCGCGTTTATCGAACTGCCACGCGCGGTCTCGTCGTGAGACAACTCCGTGAACTGAGACTGCTTGTTGCTGAACGCGCCCGCGTCGCGTGTGTGCGTGTCCAGGGACGCCGTGACCGTCGTGTTGCGCCCAGCCAACAGCGTTGCGTCTTCGCCGGCCAGGATCGCCGATCCACTCAGCGTGGCATCGCGGCCTGCGACGGCCGTGACATTGCCGCCGGCCTCGATGCTGCTGCCAACGCCGACCATGGTCAGGTCGTGCAGATAATCCTGCCCGCCGTGCGCGGAGGCATCCTGGGTGGTACCGGTTGCCACCGTACCGAGGTTCAGGTCGCGGCCGGCGCCGAGCAGCGCGTCCTTACCGGCACTCACGCTGCCGCCGTTCATCGAGATATCGCGTCCGGCAAGTACACCGACGTTGTTCGTGGCCGAGATCGAGGCGACCGCGCCGATGCCCGTGGCGCTGGCGCTGTTGCCGCTGGCCAGCGTGGTCGTATTGGCGATCGTCTGCGAGGCATTGATCACGTCCCGCCCAGCCGTGACGAGCGTATCCGTTCCGGTGATGCGCCCGCCGACGTTGCGCACGTCTTGCTGGGCTTGCACCACGATCGTTCCGGTGCCGCCGATCTGGCCACGGTTGACGATGTTGTGGCCCAGCACTTGGGTGGTCAGATCCCCCACCAGCTTGCCGCTGTTGGTGACGTCGCCCGACGCATTCAGGCTGACCTGGCTGCCGGTCACCAGCGCCCCGGAGCTTTGCAGGTCGACGGTGTGCGATGTCGCGAGATAGAGCTTCGGTATCAGCACGGTCTGCTGCGAGCCATCGGGCAGCGTCACATCCTGGCTGACCAGCCACACCATGTCGGTGCTGAGCTGTGCCATCTGATCGGCCGTCAGGCCGATTCCGGGTGTCAGATTGAAAGCGCTGGCATAGGCCACGCCGTTGTCCATCAACGCCCGGTACTCGGTCAGGTTGTCGCTGTAGCCCGCCAGGAAGGTGCGGCCGGTCAGTTGCGTGACCTGATCACGAATCAACTTCTCCTCGTAGAAGCCATCGCCCAGCCGCTTCTGCGTCTTCATGGGGTCCAGCCCCAGTTGGCCAAGCATGTAGTCGCTGGAGAGGAAGGTTCCGTATTGCGTGAAGCGCGGATCGGTGGCAATCAGGTACGTCGCGTCCGGTGCGCTCTGGTAGTGATACAGGTCGTTGTTGGGCAGCCGCAGGTTCGCGATGACGTCTTGCGCGCCTCCACCCGATACGCCGCTACCGGTGACGATCTCGCCCGAGCGGTTCACCGTCGTGATGTCGATCGTTTGCGCGCTGGTTTGCACCGTCTGGTTGGCCGACGCAATGGCCGGCAGCGCCATGACCGTGGTCGGCGCCTGTGGCGTCGACGGATACGCCACGTCCTGCCAGTCCTGGCTGCCGCCGGTGCGCTGATGCCAGTAGAACGTGGAGGTTTCCGCGGTACTTACCGTCTGCTGCAATGCGGTGCCGATATCCTGAACGGCGCCCTCTGCGGCAACCCGGATCAGGTCTTCGCCCGCGGCCATGATCGACGACTGGTTCAGAATGTTGCCGCCGCTGCTGTGGATGCGGATGCTGCCGCCGGCCTGGATCCTGGCCGGGTCCGAGGCGCTGATCAGTTGGTCGGTGGCCGTGGTGGTGACGGTGGTTCGGGCGATCTCGTTGTAGTCGTGCCCGAAGTTCTCCTGACGCACCTGATCCGGCCGGATGTGCTGGTTCGGGTCCCAATCCGGCCAGAAAGTAATGCTGTAGGTGCTGCCGTTGTCGGTGATCGACTGGTAGTACTGGGTCGGATGGGTAGCAATCGGGCGCGAGCAGATGCCCGTGCCGACATCGCAGTTGGGCGCCGCGGCGTACCCCACATACTGCTCGATCGGCGACTCAGTGAATGTCAGCGTCTGCTTGCCGATGTCCAACCCCGTGACGGTCGACTTGTCCACCGTCACCGTGATCGGTGCGCGCAAGGCTTCCGTCTGGGGCGTGCTGACCTGTGCGTTGCTGGCATTCCAGGTCCAACCGGGGAAGGTGATACTGGTGTGGTGGCTGAGTTCCCCGTCCGAGAGTCCGGCCTGCCAGATCGTCAGCGTCTGGCTGGTCGATGTGGGCGTCCCGGGCGCGGTCACGATGCTCGTGCGCGTATTGCTGACCTGCGTGGCCGCGATGTCGATATCGCCTTCGGCCTCGATGGTGGCCGACCTGTTCGTCAGGGCTTTCGTCTGATCTACCAGCAGGCCGGTATCGGGGTCTCGCCTGCCATCGCGGGCGATTTGCAGGTTGCCGGCACTGTAGAGCGTGGCGCCATCCAGATTCTGTACCGAATCGCTGGCGTAGACGTTCAGGTTCTGGACGGCAGCCATCAGGGCGCTGGCGCCATGGTTCATGACGTCCGTACCTTGCACGGTGACGTTGTTGCCAAGGATCGTGCCGGTGTTGATGATCGACGGACTGTTCGTGTAGACCGTATCGCCTTCGATGCGGCCCGCATTCGCGAGCGCGTTCGCAGCGGTGACCGTGGTCGTCGTGCCGTTCATATCCGCGCCGGCGGCGTTGACGACATCGGCCGCCTGGACGGTCAGCCCGCCGACTGCGGCTAGCGTGCCGGTGTTGGTCAGCGTGCCAGTCGCGGACACCAGCATGTCGCCATCGGCGCGCAGCCTGTTCGCGGCGTCGTTGCTGTAGTCGCCCACGATGGCCAGCGACAAATTACGCCCGGCCGCCATCTCGCCGCTGCCTGAGATGGCACCGGCCACGGCGACGTCCTGGTTGGCCCGGATCGCGCCGCTCAGGTTGTTCAGCGATGCGACATTCAGTTTTACGTCGGTGCCGCCGAGGATCTGGCCGCCCGTGTTATCGAGCGTCGCGCCGGCCTGGTCCAGCGTCAGGCCGTTGCCGCCGTAGAGCGACCCGCTGCGGTTGTCCACCGCGGTCGCAACGTCGAGATGCAACGCGCCGCCGGCGGCCAGCAGCGCGCCGGCCGTGCCGTCGGTATTGTTCGCGAGTGTTTGGGCGTGAACACTGACGTCGCCATTGCCACCCAGCCTGCCGGCGGTGTTGGTGAGCGTGGCGGAAGCCGTGACCGTGGTCGCGCCGTCGCCCGAATTGCCGATCACGCCGCGCGTGTTATCCACGCTGGCGCCGGCAACCGATAGGCTGCCGTGATCGCCGTTTGCCGCCAACATCCCATCGGTATTCGTGACGGCGCCGGTTGCGCTGACGGTCAGGTCGCCATGGGTCTGTGCCGACCCGCCGTTGTTGTCCAGCCAGCTACTGCTGATCGACAGGCCGGACTGGCCGTACAGATTGCCCTGGCGGTTGCTGATCGCGCCGGATGTCGCCACATCGAGCTGACCCCCGGCGACGATGGTGCCTGCGGCGTTGTCGAGCGACGTCGCATCAATCGTGGCATCGCCCAATGCGATGACCTGCCCGTGATTCGTCACTGTTCCGGCCGCGAGCCGCACATCGCCGTCGCCGCCGATGACACCACCGATGACGCCACTCGTCACGCCGTCCTGCGCGCCCGTGGCGATGGTGCCATCCGCGTTTACGCCGGCCACAATCGTCCCGGTCGAGAACACACTGTCGCCCATGACGTTGAGCCACTGCTGCGCGGCTAGCGTGCCGCTGTTCGACAGTGCGCCATCGGTGGTGACCGAAACGCCCTGCGTGCCGTACGTCGTGCCCGTGTTGTCGATCCCGTCGCGCGCGTAGGCAGCCACGTTGCCGCTCGCGTTGGCCTGCCCGGCCAGCACCAGCTTGCCTTGGGTGGTGAGCGTCAGGTCTCCGGCCTGTGCCGCAGCGACGCCACGCAGCGAGACGCCCACGCCATGCTCGGTCGAGGCCAGCAGGATCTTGTTGGCATACATCCCGCCAAGCTGCGCGACATCGATCCCCACCGTGGGCGTGGCAGCCGCGCCCGCAATCGGCGTCGCGCTCAAGCTGTTATGGCTGACCTGGTTGGCGCCCGCAATGACATTGAGCTGGTCCGCATACAGTGCGCCATTCGCCTGCACCGCCCGCGCAATCAGATCGACCTGATCGACGCGCGCGGCATTCAGGCCGTCGCCCTGGACCGTGATCTGGCCACCGGTGACGCGAAACGCGTCCAGGCTGCCGCTGCCCCCAAATGCGGGCACACCGGTGGTAAGCGTGGCGCGGCTGGTGTTGATGAAGCCAGCGCCGTCCACCAGAATCCCGTTGGGATTGGCCACGATCACTTCGCTGCGTGGCCCCGCCACCTCCAGATATCCCCGCAACTGACTCGGCAGCGTGCTCGTCACCTGGTTGACGATGATCCGTGCGGAGCCGCCGGGCAGCAGGTTCGGATTGCCGTTGATGTACCCAGCCTGTTGCGTCGCGGTGACGGTCGGCGAGTTATTGAGGATAACGCCCGCCCTGGGCACGTCGAACTGCGTGTAGGCGTTGGTCGATACGCCGGCGGCCGACGGCCGCGTGATATCGACCTGCGGCAGGCCGTTTCCCGTTTGGCCAATCGTGGGCCGATTTGCGCCCGCGTTGGGGTCCGCCACCACCTGCGCCCAGCCACTTGTTGGCAGGCCCAAAGCCATCCAGACCGCAAGCCCCATCGCAGGCCGCGCGAAGCGCACGGTGTGCGCTTCGCCGGTGGTCGTCGCGGCCGGGCTGCCGCCGTCGCGGCCCTTGCCTTGGCGAGTCGCCGACTCCTGGACCGCCATGAACATGCGGCGACGCCGGTTGAAAACGACTCGATAGCAACAGCGATTCATAGTCTCGGTCAGGTGCAGGGGACTGGGTGGCGCACGTTAACCGAGAAGGTGTCGATCAAAGGTTAATGAATCTCAAAGATCGTCAATTCGATTGATTCGGATATTTTCTATATGCGTGGGATAGTCCGACGTGATAAGCGCTGGACCAGAATGCGCCCGGGTCGCAAATATCGGTCGAGTTCCAATGCGAGCCATCTGAAGCCGCCTGCGGCCTCACACCCGAGCAGACTTCCCTGCCAGCGATGATCACATGCACCAACAAATGGCCAACCGATTTCTCTGAGCCCCTTTTCCCTTACATCGATGCATTACACCGGCTTGCGAATGGCCATTTGGAGAATCCGCATGAGAACATTTCGAACGAGGGTATTGCAGTTGTAATGAAAACCGTACGAAAACGGTGAGGCGATGAATTGTTCACGCTCGGCATGAAACGCGGGAAGAAAAAGCGGCGCATATTGTTCCCGCAGCGTGAAGAAGACGCCTTTGCCGACCAGGTACCTGACCTTCGCCGCGTAATGGGGATCGGTATCCACCGACCAGGCGTCATGGCAGCAAATCACCGAGTACAGGTCATTGCGCGGTCGATGAGCGATTGGGTATCGCGAAAAGTTGGACTGCCCGCGAGCCGTCATCAACGACCTGACACCAATCACGAGATGCCAGAACGCATCGTCGAATATAAAGGCCGAATGCCCATTAGTTGGGTCTCCAGATGCGCCATTGATGTAAAAGAGAACGCGTTTCTTCGACAGCGACGCGTAGTAATCGCTTTCGTCGACAACCGGATTGCCAAGACGCCGGGCAAGTGCCCTGGCATCATCTGGCGCATATCGCCGACCGGTTGCAAACGCGTGCCAACATCGCTGGATGCGTCTGGCCGATTCCGTCCGGACGATGTCTATCGAGGGATTCATCAAGAGATAGGAAAATCGACCGTGAGGTTAAAAATGGCGGGCCATTTTTACAGATTCGACATTGCCACCTTTTCCATGCGCAACAGCACGTTGCGGATGAGGGTATGGCAGTTGTAGTGCAGTCCGTAAGAATATGGTCCCGAGGTAAAACGCGTCACTTCTGCGAGAAAAAACGGCTTGAAATACGGCGTGTGTGCGTCGTCGAGAACCAGAACCCGATCGGCAGCCATGAGACGCGCAATCTTGCGTTTGAAGTTGACGCAGCGAAGCATGTGCTCCCGGCCACAGGAAATGCCTGCGTATGTGACTGAATTTGTGTCCCGCCTACTTTCATAACGAGCGAAATTGTCGCCGACCAGAGGTTCCAGAATCGACCGCGTGTTCAGCAGAAGCTCCCAGAACATGCCGTTGACGATAAAGCGGGAGTGGCCAAGGAAGGGGCTGGCGGCATCGCCATTGATCTGCACGACGATGCGTCCATTTGCCTGATACCTTTGGAAGTCATCCCAATCATGCACCGGAGTTCCTAGTCGCCCGGCAATTGCCATGCATTCTTCAACCACATGGCGGCTTTCTCTTGCAAAGACGCGCCAGGCCCGCTGGATGCGCATTGCGGCTTCCGATGGAATCATTATGTCGTAGCAAAAGAATAAAAGCGTTACTCTGCATGCCTTTGCTGTATTCCCGCATTGAGATGGTTCAAGTCAGCAACGAATCGGCGCGCCTAACTGACCATGGTTGGCCCGCGCCATCTCACCCCATCAGTACGGACAGCGCGTCCGCATCGGTATATACGCGCGGCTGCTGAGCTCGGGGCGCGGGGCTTTCGGCGGCAAGTTGCACCAGCCGCCTGAGCACGTTTCTAACGAGCGTATTGCAGTTGTAGTGCAGGCCATACGAATAAGGCATTGCGGTGAATTGCCCGACCTCAGCATAGAATGCTTGCCGAAAGAATCGCGTGTAGATGGCATCGAGCACGAAGAGATTGCCTTTCGTTCCCAGGTATTCGATCTTTTCCCTGAAAATGGTCATGTCAGGCACGCTTTCGCGCCCGGATACGATACCCGCAAATTCTCCCGCATGCGGGCGGTCGGCGCCGACCGGATAACGGGAAAACGCTCCGGCAACGCGTGCGGAAATTTCGCGGCGCGGCCCCAAAACAAGGCTCCACAAGACGTTCTGAAGCGCAAAGTAGGAATGACCGACCATTGGATTCTCGGCATTTCCATTGAAGACCAAAACGATTCTGTTTTGCCTCTGATAGCGGTAGAAATCATGCCAGCCACGAATGCGATGACCGATGCGCAGCGCAATGCCGCGACTTTCGCTTACAACATTTCTTCGATCGCTCGCAAATGAGCGCCAGGCTTTTTGAATGGAAATAGCGGCTTGCGTTTCGTTCATGGATTTCACCGATTTGGCTGTAAGGAAGGTGGTGGCGCGTGTGGCGTGGTACGTCCAGCATTCGGAACGTGGCAAAGTCAGAAGTTAGCATTGTCAAATGCCGCCCCTGTCCGTCTACATCAAGAATTCTGCAATTGGCACGCGATCGACGGAATGTTGAGTTTCATTATCCATGGATTTCGCCTTGCTTTGATGTGTCGCGCATATGCGATATTTTCGGAAATTAGATAGAGAAACATCAAACTATGCGCGGCGAAATACTGACGATCACACGTGTCTGTCGGTATGCAAATCAGCCCTCGGCGACGTTGACACGGCTGCCGGTAGCGGCGCGCGCCTAACCGGCCGCGCCATGGCCGATCCGCTAGAATCCACGCCAGAAACACATCCCGAGGTCTTGCAGCGTGGCACTTCAGCAGGGTTTTATCCTGACCCGACATTGGCGCGATACGCCCGCCGGCACGGAGGTCGAGTTCTGGCTCGCTACCGATGATGGCCCGCGCCGGGTGCGCCTGCCGGCCCAGACGTCGACCGCCTTCATTCCCGAAAGCCAGCGCGAAGTGGCGGAGGCGCTGTTGCGCGGCGAACGCAATGCGGCGCTTCGGCCGCTGCAACTGCAGGATTTCCAGCGTCGTCCCGTGCTCGGCCTCTACTGTCAGCAGCATCGGCAACTGATCCAGTTGGAAAAGACGCTGCGCGAGGCGGGCGTGGATGTCTACGAGGCCGATATCCGCCCACCCGAGCGCTATCTGATGGAGCGCTTCATTACCGCGCCGGTCTGGTTCGACGGCGATGCCGGCGCGGACGGCGTGCTGCGCAACGCGCAACTGAAACCGGCGGCGGACTATCGGCCACCGCTGCGTCTCGCGTCGCTCGACATCGAGACAAACGCGTTCGGCGACCTGTATTCGATTGCACTCGAGGGCTGTGGGCAGCGCCAGGTCTACATGCTCGGCCCTGCCCCACAGCGGGATCCGGCTCCGGCCGCGCCCGACACCGATTTCGCGCTCGCATACTGCGCATCGCGCCAGGAACTGATCGAGCGACTCAATGACTGGATGGCGTTGCACGATCCGGACGCGGTAATCGGCTGGAATCTGATCCAGTTCGACCTGCGTGTGCTGCGCGAGCATGCGCGTCAATATCAAATCCCGCTGAAGCTTGGCCGCGGGGGCGCGGAGATGGAATGGCGCGAGCACAACCGCCAGCAGCACTACTTCGCAGGGGCGCCGGGCCGCTGGATCATCGACGGCATCGAAGCGTTGCGCTCGGCGACGTGGAGTTTTCCGTCCTTCAGCCTGGAATCGGTGGCGCGTACGCTGCTGGGCGAAGGCAAGGCGATCGACAACCCCTATGACCGTATGGACGAGATCGATCGCATGTTTGCCGAAGACAAGCCCGCGTTGGCGCGCTACAACCTGCGCGACTGCGAACTGGTGACGCGCATCTTCGAGAAAACCGAGTTGCTGCCGTTCCTGCTGGAACGCGCCACCGTGACGGGCTTGCCGGCCGACCGCAACGGCGGATCGGTGGCCGCATTTACGCACCTGTACATGCCGCTGATGCATCGGCAGGGCTATGTGGCGCCCAATCTTGGCGACAAGGCGCCCGAGGCCAGCCCGGGCGGCTTCGTGATGGACTCGCGCCCCGGGCTGTACGAATCGGTGCTGGTGCTCGACTACAAGAGCCTGTATCCCTCGATCATTCGCACCTTCCTGATCGACCCGATCGGTCTGGTGGAAGGGCTCGCGCATCCCGACGACGCCGATTCGGTACCGGGGTTTCGCGGCGCCCGCTTCTCGCGCACCAAACATTGCCTGCCGTCGATCGTGGCGCGCGTATGGCAGGGCCGCGAGTCCGCCAAGCGCGACGGCAACAAGCCGCTGTCGCAGGCCCTCAAGATCATCATGAACGCCTTCTACGGCGTGCTCGGGTCGAGCGGATGCCGCTTCTTCGACGCAAGGCTGGCCTCGTCGATCACCATGCGTGGACACGAGATCATGCGCCAGACGCGTCAACTGATCGAAGCGCGCGGCTACGAAGTGATCTACGGCGATACCGATTCCACCTTCGTCTGGCTGCGCCGGGCGCGCGACGAAGGCGACGCCGCCAGCATCGGTCGCAGCCTGGTGGCGTATGTCAACGACTGGTGGCGCGATCATCTGTGGCAGACCTACGGGCTGGAGAGCGCGCTGGAGTTGCAGTTCGAAACGCACTTCCGGCGCTTCCTGATGCCGACCATTCGCGGCGCCGAACTCGGCAGCAAAAAGCGCTATGCGGGCCAGGTGATGCGCGCCGACGGCACCGTGGACATGGTCTTCAAGGGGCTGGAAACCGTGCGCACGGACTGGTCGCCCCTGGCGCAGCAGTTCCAGCAGACGCTGTACGAAAAGATCTTCAATCGCGCACCGTATCGCGATTACGTGCGCGACACGGTGCGCCGCACGCTGGCCGGCGAGTTGGACGACCTGCTGGTGTACCGCAAGCGTCTGCGACGCCAGCTCGACGAGTATCAGCGCAACGTGCCGCCCCATGTGCGCGCCGCCCGCATCGCCGATGCCTTCAACGACAGCCAGGGGCGTCCGCGCCAGTACCAGAACGGCGGCTGGATCAGCTACCTGATGACCGTCGCCGGCCCGCAGCCACTGGAAACACGCGCCGCGCCGATCGACTATGAACACTACGTCACACGCCAATTGCAGCCCATCGCCGACGCGATCCTGCCGTTCCTGGACGACGATTTCGAGACCTTGCTCACCGGGCAGATGGCGCTGTTTCCGCAATAGGACGGTCTGGCGGATTTTTGCTGCGATGCGGCAATGCGGCAACCCGCTACAATCGCCGACATTCGCCGATAAAGAATCCGAAGAGACTTCGTCCCGCCCCATGTCATCTGCCGCTTCTGCTTCCTCCACCACCCCGTCCGCCGCGCCGTCCGACAGTTCCGCCGCTCCGGTCCGCTCCAAAGCGATGCGTCACGCCGCCAGCATGCTGGTGCTGCGCGACGGCCCGCAAGGCATGGAAATCCTCATGATGCGCCGGCCGCAGCGCGAGGACGATCGCAGCGCGGGCGCCTTTGTTTTTCCTGGCGGTGTGCTCGATCCGCAGGACACCGCGCTGCATCCGTTGTGTGCGGGACTCGACGACGCGCAGGCCAGCGCGCGGCTCGGCGTGGCGTCGAATGGGCTCGATTACTACCTGTGCGCGGTCCGCGAAGCGTTCGAGGAAGCCAATCTGTTATTTGCGTACGATGCTGACGGGCGCATCGTCCGGCTCGACGAAGTCGATGCGCAGGTGCGCGAGCAACTGCGCGAGGCGGCGGGCTACGGCGGCAAGGGGCTGGCCCATGTGTGCGAGATGCTCGGCTTGAAGGTGGCGGCGGACCAGCTTGCCTACTGCGCTTACTGGCTGACGCCGCCGGGGCTGGCCAAGCGCTTTGATACGCGCTTCTTCATGGCGTTGCTGCCCGCCGGGCAGACGGCGATCCATGACGGCGTGGAAGCCGTGGAACACCGCTGGATGCGTCCGGTGGACGCGATCGATCCGGCCAATCGTCTCACTCTGGTCAACGCCACGCGCAAGATCCTGCAGTCGATTGCGCATTTCGAAACGGCGCAGGCCTGTATCGACTACGCGCGCCAGCAGCGCCATATCCCGCTGGTGATGCCGCGGCTTGCCGACGGCCCCCAGGGACAGCGGCCGGTGATGCCCGAGGAAGCGCCCTACGCCGAGATCGCTCGCATCGATCCCGATGGTGCCGGCCATGCGCGCTACACGCTGGAACCTGGGTTGGCGGTCCGGCTTTCTGAGCGCGTCTGGCGCGTTACGGCCAACAATGGCAATGCCATGACCGGCCCAGGAACCAACACGTATTTCGTAGCGGGCGCGGACAACCAGTGGGCCGTGATCGACCCCGGCCCCGACGACACCGCGCATTTCGACGCCGTGATGGCTGCTGCGCCGGGGCCGGTGAAATGGATCCTGGTCACGCATACCCATCTCGATCATTCGCCCGGATCGGTCCGCCTGCGCGAGGCCACTGCGGCGCCGGTATGGGGCCGCACCACCGCAGTCGTCGATCGGCAGGACCAGACGTTCCGGCCCGATCACACGCCCGCACATGGCGATCGCATCGCGCTCGGTCCGCACACCACGCTGCGCGTGATCCACACGCCCGGGCATGCGTCCAACCATCTGTGCTACCTGCTCGAAGAAGAGAAAACGCTGTTCACCGGCGACCACGTCATGCAGGGCTCGACCGTCGTCATCAATCCGCCCGATGGCGACATGCGCGCCTATCTGGCCTCGCTGCAGGCGCTGCTGTCGGAAGATCTGGAGTGGATCGCGCCCGGGCATGGCTTCCTGATGCCGCGGCCTCACGATGCGATCCGGCTGTTGATCCGTCATCGCCAGCAACGCGAGGCCAAGGTCATGAACGCGCTGCGCGCGCTGGCCCCCGCCGATATCGCCACGCTGCTGGCCAGCGTCTATGACGATGTGCCGCCGCGCATGCATCCCGTGGCGCAGCGCTCGCTGCTGGCGCATCTGCGCAAGCTGGAAGCCGATGGCGCGGCGCGGGACGTCGACGGAATCTGGGCGCTGCTCTGACGGTGCGGACGGACACCGGCGCCGGATGATCGAAGGGAAGCGAATCCGGCGTGCACCCTGCGTGCTATCGACTGGCCGACATGCCGCCAATGCCGCCATGCGCGCGGAAATATCTGGATACCTTGATCCGCTGGCAACGGCGCGCGCGGCTGCCTACAGTGATGGCATCCCGACTCCCCGGAGCGCCATCATGTGCCGACCGCTCGTCGCCCCGCTGTTGCTGCTGATGCTGACCGCCGCCGGCGCCGCGCACGCCGTCACCAAATGCCAGGGCGCGGGCGACACGCTCTATACGGCGGCGTCCTGCCCGGCCGGCTATCGGGACGTGACGTCTACCATGCGCGGCAACGTCACCACCGTCACCAAATCGGCCAGGGTAAAGAAGGACGAACAGGCGTATCTGGAAAACCGCGCGCAGATGTCCCGACAGATCCAGAACTGGGACACGCGCGACGAGGAAGTGGCATGGCGCGCGCAGAACGCCTTCTGGAACCAGTGCCGGGCACTCGAGTATCAGGCGCGGGCGTCGGAACGTGCGATGCAGCAGACCGAATACTGGAGCCGCGCCGACCGCTATCGCGACAATGTGCGCGCGTTGCGTGCGGAACAATACGAACTTGGCTGCTTCTACTGAGACTGAGGGCGCAGACCGGCCCCGGCCGTCGGGACGCCTGATTCCGATGCCCATGCCGATGCCGATGCCTGCGGCATGATCACGGTCACGTGCGCCACCGGTCGACGTCGCGCAGCGTGAGCACACGCCAGTGCGCTGCAGCATCGATCAGCAACAAGCGCGACTTGAGCTGTCGCTCGACGCGGTCCTGGACCGCGATATCGGCCGACACAGCTTGTTGGCCAAATCGTTGGTACGTACCGGTCAGCGTCGAGATCGCGACGCTGACGTTGGTGAAGTCCCCCACGTAGAACACCGATCCGTCCGGCGCCAGCAATTCGCGCACGTCGTAGGCTGTCCGCCAGGTGATGGAGGGAAGGTTCTCGAAGTAGATCTCCTGGAATGGGCTGCGGACAAACAGCGCGAGATTGTCGCCAAGGTTGGCGGTCGCTGGCGCCTGTGCGGCCGATGACGGACATTCCAGGATCAGTTCGAAGTGATTACGCGGCAGCGGCAGAAACCGTTGCGGGCCCGATCCGCAGCGGACGATCAGGTTCGGATACATGGGCAGGTCCTCTTGTCTTCGGCAAGTTGAAAGAGGCAAGACCATACTCCCACCTTGCCGGCCTGCCGCTTGATACGTATCAACGGCTGGGCCGCCGCATCCAGTCATGCCCAGCCCTGGCCCGATATTGGCCACCGGCATATCGCAGATCCTGCCGATATTAGTGACGCTTAGATCGGCATACAGAAAATTTCAGGCGCGATAGGTTGGGATCAACGTCTGCTGTCACATACAATCCGATCCCATCCGGCCCACCGCGTTTGTGGTTCTTGCTTCGATTTTTTGCAAACGTCGGTCCCTGCGGTCGCAACCCTCTCCTGTGACAGAACCATGCTGACTCTCACTGCGATCGTTGCGTATATGCTGGCCTGCATCGTGGCACTGGCTTTCGGTGCACGGTGGATGCTCAAGAACGACCCCCTGCTCAAACAGCACCAGCTGCTCGATGCGTCTTCAGGCCCGTGCGCGGACGATCCGCCCACGCTGACGCGTTGAATCACCCGCCAGTTCAGGTTTTTTCAGCTTTCCCAAAACGCCGGTTCACAAGACCGGCGTTTTGCATTCAAGCGCCCGCCACGCCGCAGGCTACGCGCGTTGCGCGTCTGTCCTACACGCCGACACGTTGCGCGCCGACACTTGGCGCCGCCGCTGCCCGCTATGCTCGGAGCAGGTCTATCCCTTCATCGAGCCCCCAAACCAGCGTTGTTAACTGCGCCGCGAGCCATGTCGATCGTCCCACCCTCTTCCGCCGCGCCGCACCCTGCAACGCCATCTCCGGGCGGCATGCCCAGCGCTGAACCGCCATTGGCGGCACAGGACAATCCCGCCGGCATTTCAGGCGCAGCGGTAAAAGCAGCTCTCGAAACCAGCGCGGCGCCTGCGGAACGATCGATCGCCTCGGCCGCCGCGCCGGTCACCATGCCCGACTACACACCGCCCGCCTGGACCGGGTCGATGCGCCGCGCCAGCATCGCGTTGGTGATACTGGCCACACTCGGCACCGTCTTCATGCTGCATCTGGCGCGTCCCGTCATCGTGCCGATCGTGCTGTCCGTCGTCATCGCCTATCTGTTGTCGCCGATGGTGAACCTGTTGCAGCGCCAGCACGTGCCGCGCGCGGTGGGCGCAACAGTGGTCATGTTGGGCGGACTGGCGCTGATGCTGTGCGCCATCTATCTGCTGCAAGGTCAGGTTGCGTCGATAGTCGACCGCCTTCCCGAGATCGCCAGCAAGCTGTCGCGTTCAGTGGGCGCGCTGCTCAGCGGCGACGACTCGATGCTGCAGAAAGTGCGGCGGGCCGCAACAATCCTTGGCGGCACCGGGCAGGCGCCCGTGCGTGGCGGCCCGATTGTGGTCGAGCGCCCGGCCGACAGCCTCAACACGATGCTGTGGGCCGGATCGATCGGCGTGTTCGCGATGATGGCGCAGGCCGTGGTAGTGCTGTTCCTGACATGGTTCCTGCTGCTGGCGGGCGACATCTTCAAGCGCAAGTTCATCAAGATGGCGGGCAAGACGATCAGCCAGAAGAAGATCAACGTGCATATGCTTGAGGAGATCAACCGGTCGATCCAGCGCTACATGCTGATGCTCCTGATCACCAACAGCGCGTTGGCCATCTGCACCTATGTGCTGCTCAAATTCCTGTCCATCGACAACGCCGGCGCGTGGGCTCTGGCCGCCGGAGCGCTGCACCTGGTGCCGTATTTCGGCGCGGTGCTGATTGCCATCTGCCTGGGCGTTGCCGCGTTCATGCAATTCGGCACGCTGGCGATTGCCGCGGCCGCGGCCGGTGGATCGCTGCTTGTTGCCACGCTGATCGGCAATGGCATGACGACCTGGATGACGGGCCGCATGGCCCGCATGAATGCCGTGGCCGTCTTTGTTGCGCTGCTGGTGTTCACGTGGCTATGGGGGGTGGCGGGAATGCTGCTGGCCATCCCGCTGGCGGTCATCATCAAAGTGGTGGCAGACCACGTCGAAGGTCTGGAAGTGCTCGCAGAATTTCTTGGCGAGTAATCCCCGCGATGGGCGTCGACCGGCGGCGCCACCTCATTCACCCTTCCCGTCCTCTCCTCCTCATCGCGCCGATCAGGCCACGCGCGTGACTTCCGCGTGTGCCATACGCGCGTGCGTGTCAAACCGGCCGCACGGATTTCATCCCGCAAAACTTTGATGCATCGCAGAATGACCGCGCGCGTCATATCGCCTATAAACCAACGGTTGCCGCGCACCCAAGTATTTCATGCGATGAAATTCGAACAGGGGGAGACGTATCCGTGACCGTCCAGAGCACATCGCTGCAGAAAGCCTGCCGGCTGCTGCGTGCGCTGTCCGATACGCGCCACGCGCGGCTCACCGATCTGGCCGCCGCCGCGCGCGTGGACAAGGCTTCGGCGCTGCGTCTGCTCGACACGCTGATGGCCGAAGGCATGGTCGAACGCGACCCCGAAACCAAGGCGTTTTCTCCCGGACGCGAATGGCTCACGCTGCAGGCCGCATCGCAGCGACGGCTTGACATGCGCCCGCTGGTGCGCCCCGCCCTGATCCGTCTGGCCAATACCTTCGAGGACACGGCGATTCTGTCGGTGCCGAGCGGATGGGAATCGGTATGCCTGGAGCTGCGGCTCGGCAGCTTCCCGATCCGCGCAAACTATCTCGATATCGGCAGCCGACGCCCGCTCGGCGTAGGCGCCGGCAGCCTCGCGCTGCTGGCCGCGCTGCCCGACGACGAGATCGACGCGGTGCTGGCGTGCATCGAGCCGTCGCTGAAGCGCTATCCGCTGATCGACGTGGCGATGCTGCGCCGCCATGTCGACGCCACGCGCGAACGCGGCTATGCGGTGCTGCTCGACGTGGTGGTCGAGCGCATGGGCGGCATCGGCATCGCGCTGCCCGGCCCCGATGGCTATCCGCTGGGCGCCATCAGCATTGCCGCGCTCAACGAGCGCATCGCCGAGCGCGAGCCGGCGCTGGCGCGCGCCCTGCGCCGCGAGGCCGACGCGGTCCGCGCGGCATGGCGCACGCCTGCAGCCGCGCCCGGCCGGCCCCAAAGACATTCCCAACCACCCGAGGAGGCATGAAGCATGCGCTGGAAGCAACGTCCGGAAGGCTCCAACTGGGGCGATTTCGGCCCTGACGATCAACTCGGGCGCGTCAACCTGATCGGCCCGGAACAGGTGGTCAAGGGCGCGCGAGAAATTCAGGCCGGCATCAGCTTCTGCCTGTCGATGCCGCTCGACTACCCCGGCGGCAACAAGCTCAATCCGCGCCGGCATCCGCCGCAGCTCCGCCCTACCTTTCGCGACGACATCCCGTACCTGAACTTCCCGCTGGCCAAGGTCAATCCAGCCGCCACCGACGTGATCAGCGACGATCAGGTGTTGCTGTGCCTGCAGTATTCGACGCAATGGGATTCGCTGGCGCATGTGGGCGCGCTGTTCGATGCCGATGGCGATGGGCGCGCCGAGCGCGTCTATTACAACGGCTTTCGCGCCAATACCGATGTGGTGGGCCCGGTGGACTACGCCGAGGACGATCACTTCGAGGCGCACGACTGCGGCCATGGCCATGCCAGCCACGCCGATGCACTCGGCATCGAGAATTTCGCCGTGAAAGGCATGCAGGGCCGCGGCGTGCTGGTGGATCTGGCCGATGTTTACGGCAACGATTTCCGCAACGTCGGCTACGACGACCTGATGCGCGCGATGCAAACGCATCGCGTGGAAGTCGAGCGCGGCGACATGCTGCTGCTGCGCACCGGCTTTGCCGAGGTGGTGCTGTCGATGCAGCGCAATCCCGACGAAAACGTGCTGCATCACAGCTGCTGCGCGCTGAACGGACGCGATGACCGGCTGCTGAACTGGATCACCGACGCGGGAATCGCCGCGCTGATCGCCGACAACTATGCCGTCGAGCGTTATCCGGCGCTGCCGCCCGCCGACGATGCGAAAACGCATCCGCTGCTGCCGCTGCACCATCACTGCCTGTTCAAGCTGGGGCTGCCGCTGGGCGAGCTCTGGTATCTGCGCGAACTGGCTGACTGGCTGCGCGCACACGGCCGCACGCGCTTCATGCTGACCGCCCCGCCGTTGCGCCTGCCCGGCGCGGTGGGGTCTCCGACCACGCCGATCGCCACCGTTTGACCATACCGAGGCCCGTCGCCGCCGCGGCATGCACGGCGGATCGAAACGGGCCACACATTCGAGCCACCATGGAGGAGACACCATGAAAAACAGCGTCATCCAGCACGTTTTGGGCGCCATCGCGGTTGCGGCGTCGCTCTGCGCAGCGGCACCGGCCAGCGCGCAGCCGAAGGGCGGCATCTCCGACGATATCGTCAAGATCGGCCTGCTGCTCGACATGAGCGGACTCTACGCCGATGTCACGGGCCGCGGCAGCGCAGCCGCCGCCCAGATGGCGATCGATGATTTCGGCGGCAAGGTGCTGGGCAAGAAAATCGAACTGGTGGTCGTCGATCACCAGAACAAGGCCGATATCGCCGCCAACAAGGCGCGCGAATGGTTTGATCAGGACAAGGTCGACGCGATCCTCGACGTGGCCGCGTCGGCGCCCGCGCTGGCCGTGCTGGACGTGGCAAAACAGAAGAACAAGATCGTGGTGTTCTCGGGCCCCGGCACCGAGCGCATCACCAACGACCTGTGCACGCCGGTATCGGTTCACTACGCCTACGACACCTACGCGCTGGCCAACACCACGGCCAAGGCGATGGTGCAGCGCGGCGGCAAGAGCTGGTTCTTCCTGACCGCCGACTATGCGTTCGGCCACACACTGCAGCAATCGGCCACGACGGTGGTGACCGAGGCGGGCGGCCAAGTGCTCGGGGCCGCCCGCCATCCGATCAACACCAGCGATTTCGCGTCCTATCTGCTGCAGGCGCAGGCGAGCCGCGCGCAAGTGGTGGGACTGGCCAACGCCGGTGGCGATACGGTCAACGCCATCAAGGCCGCTTCCGAATTCGGCCTGACCCGCAACGGTACGCAAAAGCTGGCGGGCCTGCTGCTGTACATCAACGATATCCACGCGATCGGCCTGAAAACCGCGCAGGGGCTGGTACTCACCGAAGCGTTCTACTGGGACATGAACGACGCCACGCGTGCGTGGTCGCGCAAGTATTTCGACAAGGTCAAGAAGATGCCCAACATGAGCCAGGCGGGCGTCTATTCGTCGGTCACGCATTACCTGAAGGCCGTACAGGCGGCCGGCACCGACGACACCGCGGCCGTAATGAAGCAGATGAAGTCGATGCCGATCAACGATTTCTTCGCCAAGAATGGCCGCATCCGCGAAGACGGGCGGATGGTGCACGACATGTACCTGTTCGAAGTGAAAAAGCCCGAAGAATCGAAGTATCCGTGGGACTACTACAAGCTGCTGGCCACCGTGCCCGGCGATCAGGCCTTCATGCCCGCGGCCAAATCGCAATGCCCGCTGCTGAAGAAATGAGCGACGGCGTCAGCTACGTGCGCGGCGTCGGCAACACGCGCTTTGGCCGGCTGCCGGGCAGCACTCCGCTCACGCTGATGGCGCAGGCCAGTGATGCGGCGCTCGATGACGCGCAACTGGGCCGCCGCGACATCGACGGCGTGCTGTGCGGCTACGCAACCACGTTGCCGCACCTGATGCTGGCCGACCGCTTCTGCGAGTTCGCGTCGCTGCAGCCGGCGTATGCGCACGGCATGGCGGGCGGCGGCGCCACGGGCGGGCTGATGGCGATGCTCGCGCACGATCTGGTGCGCGCGGGACGCTGCCGCCATGTGCTGGTCGTGGCCGGCGAAAACCGGCTGAGCGGCCAAAGCCGCGACCAGTCGATGCAGACGCTGGCGCAAGTCGGCGAGCCCGAGATCGAGGTGCCGAACGGCGCTTCCGTGCCGGCCTATTACGCGCTGCTGGCGTCGCGCTATCTGCACGAAGCGGGCATGGCCGCTGACGATCTTTCCGACTTTGCGGTGTTGATGCGTGCGCATGCGGCCGGGCATCCCGATGCGCACCTGCGCGAGCCGCTCGACATTGACGCGGCGCGCGCCGCGCGGCCCATCGCCAGCCCGCTGCGCCTGTCCGATTGCTGCCCGATTTCCGACGGCGCCGTGGCGATGGTGGTGTCCGCCGAAGCGGGCCCGGGCGTGCCGGTGCGCATCGCCGGCGCCGGACAGGCGCATCGCCATCAGCATCTCGGTGCGATCGACGATGTGATGCGCAGCGGCGCGGCAGATGCCGCCGCGCGCGCGCTGTCCGAGGCACGGCGCACGCTCGACGATATCGACTATCTGGCGATCTACGACTCGTTCACGATCACGCTGGTGATGCTGCTCGAAGAACTTGGCGTGGCGCCGCGCGGTCAAGCGGTGGCACGGCTGCGCAAGGGCGACTTTGCGGCCGATGGACTGCTGCCGCTGAACACACACGGCGGCCTGTTGGCATTCGGCCATTCCGGCGTAGCCGGCGGGCTTATGCATCTGGCCGAAGCGGCGCGCCAACTGGCTGGACGGGCCGGCTCGCGCCAGATCGCGGCGCGTCGGCGCGCACTGTTTCACGCAGATGGCGGCGTGCTGTCGTCGCACGTCAGCCTGGTACTGGAGACGCCATGAGCGGCCCATTTTCCGAAGGACTTGCCGCAGGCGCGCTGCGTTTCCAGTGCTGCGAGTCGTGCGGCGCGTGGCAGCCCCTGCAGCGCCATGCCTGCCGGGCATGCGGCAACACTCGGCTGATCTGGCGCGATGCCACAGGCATGGCCACTGTCTATGCAGTGACCGAAGTGTTCCGCGCGCCTACCGAGACATTCCAGGCGCTGGCGCCATACACGCTGGTGCTGGCCACGCTCGATGAAGGCCCGCGCGTGATGGGCCATGCCGAGCCCGGCATCGTCATCGGCCAGCGCGTACGCGCCGGATTTTTCGATGTCGACGGACAAATGCTGCTGCGGTTCACGCGCTCCTGACACATCCCCACTTTCCAACCTGACGCAATGACTTCCACGCTCTCCGCCCTGCTCTCGCCGCGTTCCGTCGCCATCGTCGGCGCTTCCGACAATATCCACAAGATCGGCGGCCGGCCGATCCACTACATGCAGCAGATGGGCTACGCCGGCACGATCTATCCCGTGAATCCGCAGCGCGACACGCTGCAGGGCCTGCGCTCGTATCCATCGCTGGACGCCCTGCCCGAGGCGCCCGATCTGGCGGTGATTGTCGTGGCCGGCGACGCGGCGGTGCAGGCGGTGGCCGATTGCGCGCGGCTTGGCGTGAATGCGGCGATCGTGATTGCGTCCGGATTCGGCGAGGCCGGCGAAGCCGGCAAGCGTCAGCAGGACGAGATGGTGCGCATTGCGCGCGACGCAAACCTGCGCATCGTCGGGCCGAACAGCCAGGGCCTGGCCAACTTCGGCAATGGTGCCATCGCGAGCTTCTCGACCATGTTCATCGAGATTGCGCCGCAGGACGGCCCAGTCGCGGTGGTCAGCCAGAGTGGCGGCACCGCGGCGCTGGTATATGGGCTGCTGCGACACCAGGGCATTGGCGTGCGCCACGTGCACGCCACCGGCAACCAGGCCGATGTCACCGTCAGTGAACTGGCGCTGGCCGTCGCACATGATCCCGATGTGCGATTGCTGCTGCTCTATCTGGAAACATTGAACGATCCCGACGTGCTGGCCGAAGCCGCTGCCGTGGCGCGTGCGCGCGGCGTGCCGGTGGTCGCCGTCAAGTCGGGACGCTCGCAGGCCGGCGCACGCGCCGCCGCGTCCCACACGGGCGCCATGGCCAACGAGGATCGCGCGGTGGACGCCTTTCTGGCGCGTCATGGCATCTGGCGCGTGGAAGACGCGCATGCGCTCGCGCGCTGCGCGCCGCTTTACCTGCGCGGCTGGCAGCCATCCGGGCGGCGGCTGGTGGTGGTCAGCAATTCGGGCGCAAGTTGCGTGATGGCGACCGACACCGCCGACACGCTAGGCATCGCCATGGCGCCGCTATCGGCCGCCACGCAATCGGCGCTGGCCGAGCGCCTGCCCGGCTTTGCCGCCACGGCCAATCCGGTCGACGTCACCGCCGCGCTGCTGACCAACAGCGGCTTGTTTGGCGACGTGCTGCCGGTGGTGGGCGCCGACGACTCGGCCGATCTGGTGCTGCTCGATATTCCCGTGGCGGGCATGGGCTATGACGTGCCCCGCTTTGCGCGCGACGCCGCGCAGTTTGCCGATCAGGCTGGCAAGCCGGTTGCGGTGGCCGCGTGGCAGGAATCGGTGGCCAGCGTGTTTCGCGCCGCCAATGTGCCGACGTTCTTCCACGCCGCCGATGCACTGGCAGCATTCGACCAGTTGACCGCACACCAGCAGTTGCTACGCGATAACGCCAGCGAGCCTGCGATGCCTGCGCGGCCCGCATCGTCGGCTTCGTCTCCCTCGTTGCCGGCGGCCGCGCTCACGCTCAGCGAAGCGGCCAGCCTGGCGCATCTGGCAGAGGCCGGCGTGCCGGTTGTCGAACATTATCTTTGCAAGACCGCCGACGAAGCAGTGGCCGCCTGGCAGCGTATCGGCGCCCCGGTGGCCGTCAAAGCCAGTTCTGCGGCCGTGCCGCACAAGAGCGAATTCGGGCTCGTGGCATTGCACTGCGACGATCGCGCAACCATCGTCGAGGCCTTTGCGCGACAGACGCAAACGCTGCAGTCGATGCATGCGCCATGCGAAGGCGTGATCGTCGCGCGCATGACGCGCGGGCGGCGCGAATGCATGGTCGGCGCGCACTGGGACCCTGTGTTCGGCGCGGTGCTGCTGGTGGGCGATGGCGGCAAGTATGTGGAAACCGTGCGTGACACGGCAGTGCTGCTGGCGCCCGCCACGCCCGCCGCCATCGAACGCGCGGTGCGACGCCTGCGCATGGCGCCACTGTTCGACGGCGTGCGCGGCGAAGCGCCGCTCGACGTGCGCGCACTCTGCGCGCTGGCCGCCCGCGTCGGCGATCTGGTGCACCACGCGCACGGCAAGATCCGCTCGGTCGATCTCAACCCGGTCATGCTCGGCGAATCGGGCGCGGTGGTGGTCGATGCGTTGATGGAGGTTGCAAGCTAGGACATTGTCCACACCGACAAACAAACTGTCAGGCGAATCGCTCTTCTTTGCTTCGAGGCCAGTCGTTACATTTCAGGCGCCGCACTGCGCCCGAGCCCGTTGGAGGCGCGCGTGCGCGCGTCTCAACATAAGGATAACGAAGCATGAAGACCCGTCTCGCCTGCCTGGCTACCACCGCCGCCACCTTTGTATTGCCTGCCCTGCCCGCAGTGGCGCAGGCCCAAAGCAACATCACGCTCTATGGCGTGGTGGACGCCGGTGTGGAATTCCTGACCCACGCGCCGAACACCGCTACTGGCGGCAGCAACAACGTCGTGCGCATGTCGGCAGGTAATCTGTCCACCTCGCGCTGGGGCCTGCGCGGCGCGGAAGACCTTGGCCAAGGGCTGAAGGCGGTCTTCACGCTGGAAAGCGGTTTCGATCTCGATACCGGCAGCCTGAACCAGGGTGGCCGCCTGTTCGGCCGCCAGGCGTTTGTCGGCCTGCAGAACCAGTACGGCACGCTGTCGCTGGGCCGCCACCAGACCGTGCTGTATGACTTCTCGGTGACCTATGATCCGATGGCGATCGCCACGCGCTATTCGGTGCTGATGCACGACAAGTGGATGTCGGGCCGCGCCGATAATTCGCTGAAACTCACCGGCCGCACCGGCGCGTTCTATTACGGCCTGTTCTACAGCACCGGCTACGACAGCAGCGCCGGTGGCGAAGTGCCGGGCGACTACAAGGCCGGCCGCAACTGGTCGGTCGCTGGCGGTTACGACTCGGGCCCGCTGTCGGCGCGCGTGGTGTATGACGAAGTGCGCGGCAGCACCATCGCCACCGATGACAACCGCGAGCGCCGCGCCACGCTGGGCGCGAGCTACGACTTTGGCCGGGGCCGCGCCTTCGCGGGCTATCGCTGGTATTACGGCGACTTCGCCAGCAGTTCGCTGCGCACCAACCTGTACTGGGTCGGCGCGACCTACCAGGTGACGCCGGCCATCGCCGTCACCGGCGCGGCCTACTACACCGATGTGCGCAACAGCAACGGCGATCCGTACAGCTTCGTGTTGTCTGGCACCTATGCCTTCTCGAAGCGCACCGATGTCTATGCGATTGCCGCCTACGCGCAGAATCGCAACGGCTCGGCGATGGGCCTGTCCGGCTTTGGCCCGTCGTTGAACCGCAGCGCCAGCACGCTGACGGCTACCTCCGAACAGGTGGGCGCGGGTCAAAGCCAGTTTGGCGCGATCATCGGCGTGCGCCATCGTTTCTAAGCGCGTCTGACGGTTTTCAACGGCGTCGCACAGCGGCGCCACGGCGACCGGTGATCGTGCGCGCAGCGCGGCGTATCGAACGCCGCCGCACGGCTCCACGACGAAGACTTTCCCTTCGTCTTTTCATGGGCCCGCGCGGGAGTCTTTCCCGGCGGGCCTCTTTCTTTTCCTGCGCATGTTCTGCGCGAGATGCGCGGCGGGCGGCGGGCGGCGGGCGGCGCCAATCAGGCGCGTGCGGTAATCCCAAGCGCCTGCAGCGCGGCGTCGAGCGATGCCTGTTGCGCGGCGGCGTACAGCGCGAGTTCGTCGCTGACGGTGGCGCCCAGTGCGCTTTCAAACGCGGCGCGATTTGGCGACGCCTGCAGGTCGTCGCGCCGTTCATTGCCCAGGTTCGACTGGAAAATACCTGCCGCGCTGACCGGCAGGAAATCCTCGTACGTGATCGGCTCGGCCACCAGTGCGCCGGCGGCGATCAGCGCCTCGACATCGTGCTCGCCCGGCGCGGCGGCATTGCCTGCCGTGTAGCGGTAATACGCCAGCCCCTGCTGCCGCAGCGCGTCATGAGTGTCGGGGAAATCGCGGAACACGTCGCCCAGCACCTGGCGGTAGGCATCGGCATTGGACCCGTCACCGGCCGGCTCGATCCGCTTGCGCACCTCGGCCAGCAGGCTGTCGTACAGTTGCCGGCCCTTTGGCGTAAGCGCCACGCCGCGCTGCTCGATCTCGCCAAAGCGCGCGGTGTGCGTGCCGGCTTCGCCGCCGTCGACAAAACTGACCGGCTCGCTGAGCGCCAGGAAGCTGGTCTGGCGCAGCAGAATCGGGCACTTGCGCGTGGGCGGCCCTTCCACCACAGCCTTTGGCCGGATACCGCGCGCGGGCATCTGCGCCTGCACCAGGTCGATATCGAGCGTGCGCGGCGTGAGGTGGTTGATATGCGGCCCCGGAAAGCAAACGATGTCGGCAATCAGCGGATGGGTCTTGCGCAGTTTCCAGTACAGGTCCGCGGTGACCGTCGACTTGCCGTGCCAGCGGAAGGTTTCCAACGCTTCGGCGACGAATTCCGCCGCGTCCGCCTGATCGAGCCCGCCCTGCTGTTCCGCACGTTCGATCAGCGCGATGCAGCCGGGCGTGAAGATCGAGCGCTGGCTCAGCACCTGTGCGGCGGCTTCGCGCAATGCCACGTCTTGGATCAGATCGAGGCGCAGCAGCGATGTAAAGACGCGGAACGGGTTGTCGGCAAGCCCGGCGGTGTCACGCGGTCGGAACGCGGTGGAATGCACCGGCACGCCCGCGACGGACAAATCGTAGTAGCCGACCGGAAACATGCCCATCACGGCAAACAGACGGCGGATGGTAGACAGCTCGGCCGGCGTGCCGACGCGGATGGCGCCATGGCGCTCCACTTCAAGGCGCGCCTCCTGCCCCGCCGCTCCCGCGGCCGCCGCGCCTACGCGGGCAATCACGTCAGCATTGACGTCGGCAACGAGCGACATCAGCGTGCCGTACTGCGGCACTTCGGCGCGATACATGTCGGACATGGCGCGTGAAAACTGCGCGCGGATCTGGCTTTGGGGCGTATGGGTCGAAGACATTGTGTTGACTGACTGCAGGGAATCGGCGCGCCGCGATCGCGGACAGCGGCAAAAACGAACGGCGCCAAGTTTCGCCTTGCCCGCTCGGGTGCGCAATTGATATTTTTTCCCGACTTGATGCAGTTCTGGCATCAAGCCGGGATTGTCGTCATCTCATCAGGATGCCGGCGCATCGTCCCGACATTGCCCGACCAGCCACGAAGCAAATCGTGCCAGCTTGGTTTCACCGGGCTTTTCCTGCCGATGGCTGAGGAAGTACGACCCGCTGCGCCCGGCCTCATGCGCGGCGGGAAAAGGCAGCGTCACCAACTGACCACTTTCCATTTCGGAACGAACCATCATTTCCGGCAGCACGGCCACACCGAGTCCGGCAATGGCGCCGCGCGTCACCATCGTGAACAGGTCGTAGCGCGGGCCCAGCCGCGCGCGCCGGCGCATGGCTTCGTCCTCGCCGCTGAACCAGTCGGGCCAGGCGTCGGGCCGGCTGGCCAGGTGCAACAGCGGCAGGCGCAGCAGATCCTCGCGGCGGCGCAGCTTGGCGTGAGCCAGCAGCGTGGGACTGCACACCGGAATCGACGGGCCCTCGTCGATCAAAGCGGCGCTCGGATGGCCATCCCAAGGTCGATCCCCGAAATAGATCGCCGCATCGTAGACGGAATCGCCAAAGTGGAATGGCTCGGGCCGCGCGTGGATATTGACCACGATACGCGGGCTGTCGATGCGGAAGCCGGCCAGCCGCGGGATCAGCCATTGCGTGGCAAAGGTGGGCACCACGGCCAGCTCGATCACTTCCATGCCGCCCGCGCGCGACGCCAGATCCTTGGTGGCGCGTTCGATGGCCTTTAGTTCGGCGCGAATTTCGCGCACATAACGGTCGCCTTCCGATGTCAGCACGACGCGCTGCCGGACGCGCTCGAAAAATCGCACGCCAAGGCGCGCTTCCAACGCCTGGATCTGGCGCGAAATGGCGCTCTCGGTGACATTGAGTTCGGCCGCGGCGCGCGTGAAGCTGCCAAGGCGCGCGGCGCATTCCAGCATCTGGAGGGCGATCAGACTGGGGAGTCGCATAAATCAGCGCAATTCAGTGCGTTCAATGCGCGGGCGAAGCGGGTCGAATATCTGGCGCGAATCGGTCGTACTGGCAGGCATGGCACGGCGGCGTGGATCGGAAACGGCTGGCATTGTGGCACCGACGCGCGCGGCTTGCCCGTCTTTCGCCCTTGAAAAATCCCGATTACTGTATATATTTACAGGTACTGTATGCATGAACAGTATTGGGAGTTTTCTGATGGAACACCTGATCCGTGTGCAAAACGAATATGACCGCCAGATCCTGGTCTGGCTGCGCGGCCGCATTGGCGACGCCGCGCTGGCATCGGCCGCGCGCCGGGCCGCCGCCGAAGGGAAAAAGCCTTATCTGTCAACGATTTGCCGGCTACTGAAGATCCGACCGCCAACGCGCCGGATGTTTGCCGAGGAGGCGCGCAAGACCCATCGCGCGGTGGGCGAGCGCTATCTGGCCCAGATCCGCCAGATCCTGAATCCACCCGATGCGGCGCGCCGGACCACGCCTCAAGACACCCTGAGGCAGGGATCGTTATTCCAGGCTGACCACTAGTGGCCACATCCCGCCGCTTGTGGGCCGTCTGCTGCCGCTGACGGGGCTCCTCGTCGGGTTTAGGGCGAATTATTGAAATCCCATAATTCGCCCTAAACCCGTCCGACGACCATTCAATGCGGCAGATCCGTCACACGCATTGCGGGCGTGATTTGTAGCGGATCGGTCATCAATTCGAGTACGGCGGGCTTGCCTGCCCGCTGGGCGCGCTCGAACGCTGCGGCGAAATCGTCGGTTTTCTCGACCCGTTCCGCCCATGCACCGCACGACTGTGCCATCGCGACGAAATCCGGGTTGACGATCGCCGTGCCGCTCTGGCGCCCTGGATAACGGCGCTCCTGATGCATGCGGATCGTGCCGTACATGCGATTGTTCACCAGGATCACGATCAGGTTGGCGCCATGCGCGGCGGCCGTGGCGATTTCCTGCGGGTACATCAGGAAGCAACCATCGCCCGCAAAACACACCACCGTCTTCTCGGGATGACGCAGCTTGGCGGCGATGGCCGCCGGCAGGCCGTACCCCATTGCGCCGCAGGTGGGCGCCAGTTCCGTGCGCGGCCGACGGTACGCATAGAAGCGATGCAGCCAGACCGTGTAGTTGCCCGCGCCATTGGTCAGCATCGCGTCGTCGGGCAGCGTCTGGTTCAGATGCGCCATGGCAGCCGCCATGTCGACGCCGGTCAGTTCCGCATGCGGCTTCGGCGGCGTCACAAACGCCTCGTGCTCGGCGCGCGCGCCGGCAGTCCATTCGCGCCATGGCAACGACGCGGGCGCGGGCAGCGACGCCAGCATCGCCGCACCCGGCGCAATCCCGGCGTGAATCGGCAATGCGGCCTGGTAGACGCGCCCCAGTTCCGCGCTGTCCGCATGAATATGCACGAGCTTCTGCTGCGGCAACGGCGCATCCAGCAGCGTGTAGCCATCGGTGGCGATGTCGCCCAGCCGCGTGCCGAAGGCCACGATCAGATCCGCCCCCTTGACCCGCGCCGCCAGCTTGGGGCTGACGCCCAGACTCAGATGGCCGACGTAATGCGGATCGCGGTTGTCGATCACGTCCTGGCGACGGAAGGCGCAAGCCACGGGCAAATCCCAGGCCTTCACGAACGCGGCGAAATCGCGGACCGCCTGGTCGGTCCAGTTGGCGCCACCGGCGATCACCAGTGGGCGCTGCGCAGCAGCCAGCGCGTCGGCCAGCGACTGCGCATCTTCGGCGCGCGGCGCGGCGGCTACGGCGCGATACGGCGCGGCATCTGCGCACGCGACGAGGCCGTCGAGCACATCCTCGGGCAGCGAGAGCACCACCGGCCCGGGCCGGCCCGACGTGGCGACCTGGAACGCGCGCGCGACCATCTCCGGGATGCGCGCGGGATCGTCGATCTCGGCCGCCCATTTGGCCATCGATCCGAACACCGCGGCGTAATCGACTTCCTGGAACGCCTCCCGGCCCTTGTGGCCGCGTGCGATCTGTCCCACGAACAGGATCATCGGCGTGGAGTCCTGCTGCGCGATATGCACGCCGATGCTGCCGTGCGTGGCGCCCGGTCCGCGCGTGACGAAGCAGATGCCCGGGCGGCCGGTCAGCTTGCCGTCGGCCTCGGCCATGTTGGCCGCTGCGCCTTCGTGTTTGCAGACGACGAGGTCGATGGCGGGCTGATCGTGCAGCGCGTCCAGGACATCGAGAAAGCTTTCGCCCGGCACGCAGAAGATGCGCTCGGCGCCATGGATGCGCAGTTGGTCGACAAGCACGCGCCCGCCAGTGCGGGCAGAAGATGCAACAGGGTCAGTCATGGCGATGTCCGGGAGGTTGGATGCGGCGGGTCGGCAAGCAATGTCTGCGATTGTTCCGTTTGACGCGCATGGCTGCGCGGTCTATCGTGCATTTCTGTTATGCAATTTCCGCAAGTCGGCGCGGCGGCTGTCCGTGTAGATTTGCACGCCAGGGCGCGACAAAAGACGCCCCGAGTCTGCCGCAGATCGCGCACGAGCCCGACAGGCAGAACCATAACCCAAGCGCAACGCCGCGTGCTGGCGCCATCCCGGCAACCAGCGGCGCGCCTGCGCAACCGGAGACATTGCATGCTTTTTCACCAACGCCTGATGCGGCCAATGCTGGCCGTGCTTTGTACTGGATGCATGGCGCTCGCGCCGCACGCGCAGGCCCAGGGCGATTCCTATCCCAGCAAGCCGATTACCTATGTGGTGCCATTCGCCGCGGGGGGCACCACCGACCTGCTCGGCCGCCTGATCGGACAGCGCCTGTCGCAAACGCTGGGACAGTCGGTGGTGGTGGAAAACCGTGCCGGGGCCGGCGGCAATATCGGATCCGACTACGTGGCCAAGGCTGCCCCGGACGGCTACACGATCCTGGGCGGCACCATCAGCTCGCATGCCATCAATGTGAGCCTGTATCCCAAGATGCCGTATGACCCGATCAAGAATTTCCAGCCGATCGCGCTGATCGGCACGCTGCCCAACGTGCTGGTAGTCAACGCCAGCAGTCCGTGGAAAAGCGTGCAGGACGTGATTGCCGCCGCCAAGGCCAAGCCTGGGTCCATCAACTTCGGATCGTCGGGCAATGGCACGTCGCAGCATCTGGCCGCCGAACTGTTTGCCAACATGGCCGGCCTGCGCATGACCCATGTGCCGTACAAGGGCAGCAGCCAGGCCGTGCAGGCGCTGCTGGGCAACCAGGTGGATCTGGTGTTCGAAAACAGCGTGGCGGCCATGCCGATGATCCAGTCCGGCAAGTTCCGCGCGCTGGCCACCACGGGCGCCAAGCGCGCCGCCGAATTGCCCGACGTGCCCACCATGGCGGAATCGGGCCTGAACGGCTACGAGATTGTGTCTTGGCAGGCCATCTTCGCGCCGGCCGGCACGCCCGCGCCGATCGTCAACCGGCTCTCCACCGAAATCGGCAAGATCATCCGCCAGCCCGACGTGCGCGCCAAGTTGGCGTCGATGGGAGTCGAGCCGTCGGGCATCGGGCCGGCCGAACTGGCCAGTTTCCAGAAAAGCGAAGTGGCCAAATGGGCAAACCTGATCAAGGTGGCCAATATTCACCTGGAGTGAGCATGAGTGAACATCGTATTCCGACCGCCGCGCTGCATCGCTGGGTGGTCGATCTCTGGCTGGCCGCGGGCTCCGAAGCGCGCGAGGCCGGGCTGACTGCCGACCATCTGGTGGGCGCCAACCTGTCCGGCCACGATTCGCATGGCGTGGGGATGATCCCGAAATACGTGCTGTCGTGGCAGGCCGACCAGTTGCAGCTCAACCAGCAGGTCAGCGTAGTGCATGAATCGGGCGGCATCGTCAGTCTCGACGGCAACCGAGGCATGGGCCAGGCGGTGACCGAGCAGGCCATGCGCATCGGTATCGAACGGGCACGCGAACACGGCGTGTGCGTGCTGGGGCTGCGCCGCTCGCACCATCTGGGGCGGGTCGGCCATTGGGCCGAGCAGGCGGCCGCGGCGGGCATGATCTCGATCCACTTCGTCAACGTGCTGTCAAAACCGATCGTCGCGCCGCATGGCGGCTACGATCCGCGCTTCGGCACCAATCCGTTCACGATCGCCGTGCCGCTGGCGGACCAGCCGCCGCTGGTGCTCGACTTTGCCACCAGTGCGATCGCGCTGGGCAAGGTACGGGTGGCCCACAACAAGGGCGTCGATGTGCCGCCCGGTTGCCTGATGGACCCGCACGGACACCCGACTGACGACCCGTCCGTGATGTTCCCGCATCCGGGCACGCCGCAAGGCGCGCTGCGCACGTTCGGCGAACACAAGGGTTATGTGCTGGCCGTCATGTGCGAACTGCTGGGCGCGGCCGTCACCGGCGGCCACACGATCCGCCCGGAAACGCTTACGCACGAGCACGCCGTGTGGAACAACATGCTGGCGATCATTTTCGATCCGGCCCGGATGGGCACCAGCACCACGTTCGGCCACGAGGTCGAGGCGTTTGTCGAATGGATGAAGGCGTCGCGCCTGCAGCCGGGCAACGACGCCATCCGCCTGCCGGGCGATCCCGAACGCGCGTGGCGCCGCGCCCGCGCGGAATTCATCCCGGTCGACAGCGGCACGCTGGCGCAGCTCGACGATGCCGCCGCGCGCGTGCTGCAATCGCGCGGCGCATCGCCGGGGCCGCTGTCCGCGCTGGCCGTCGATTGAAAAGGAACGCTTACATGACCATCTCCCCTACCCCTCACCTGCCGCAGATCACGCCGCTGCCCAACAAGTTTCGCGCCGACGTATTGGCGCGCAAACGCCTGATCGGCCTGTGGAGTTCACTCGGCCAGCCGGTGACCAGCGAGATCGTCGGGCTGGCCGGTTTCGACTGGCTGCTGCTCGACGGCGAACATTCGCCCAACGACGTGCTGACGTTCGCGCCGCAGCTGATGGCGCTGAAGGACAGCACCAGCGCGCCGGTAGTGCGTCCGCCGTGGAACGACGCGGTGATGCTCAAGCGCCTGCTCGACATCGGCTTCTACAACTTCCTGATTCCGTTTGTGGAATCGGCCGAAGAAGCGCGCCGCGCGGTGCGGGCCACCCGCTATCCGCCCGACGGCACGCGCGGCGTATCGGGTGCGCAGCGGCAAAACCGCTTTGGCACGCTGCCCGATTTCTTCAAGACGATCAACGACAACATCTGCGTGCTGGTGCAGATCGAAAGCCGCAAGGGCGTGGAAGCGGCGGACGAGATCTGCGCCGAGCCCGGCGTCGATGGCGTGTTCATCGGGCCGAACGATCTGGCCGCGGCATATGGCCATCTCGGCAATCCCAATCATCCCGATGTGCAGGCCGCGGTCCGGCAGATCTATGACGCCGCCAATCGCGCCGGCAAGGCCATCGGCACGCTGACGCCGGTCGAGGCCGACGCCCGGCGCTACCTCGACATGGGCGCGCACTTCGTGGCGGTCGGCATCGACCAGTTGCTATTGCGCGATGCCGCGCGCGCGTTGCGCGAGCGCTTCGCATCCTGAACCCCGCAGTAACCGGAAACAACCATGAGCAAAATCGGATTTATCGGACTGGGCGTGATGGGCAAGCCCATGGCGCAACATCTTCAGGCCGGCGGTCATACCGTGTTCGCCCATACGCGCAGCGGCGTGCCGCAGGACCTGCTCGACGCCGGCATGCAGTCGTGCAGCAGCGCCACGGAAGTGGCCAGGCAAGCAGACGTGGTGTTCCTGATGCTGCCCGATACGCCCGACGTGGCGCGCGTGCTTTTCGGTGACGACGGTGTGGCGGCGGGCCTGAGCCCGGGCAAGATCGTGGTCGACATGAGTTCGATCTCGCCGATCGACACGCGCGAGTTTGCCGTCAAGATCGAGCAGCTCGGCTGCGACTATGTCGATGCGCCCGTGTCGGGCGGCGAAGTGGGCGCCAAGGCCGCGACGCTGTCGATCATGGCCGGCGGCAAGCAGGACGTGTTCGACAAGGTGCTGCCGCTGCTGCAACTGATGGGCAAGAACATTACGCTGGTGGGCAACGTAGGCGACGGCCAGGTGGCGAAGGTGGCCAACCAGATCATCGTGGCCCTGACCATCGAAGCCGTCAGCGAGGCGCTGGTGCTGGCCGCCAAGGCCGGCGCCGACCCCGCACGCGTGCGCCAGGCGCTGATGGGTGGCTTTGCCAGTTCGAAGATCCTGGAAGTGCACGGCGAACGGATGATCAAGCGCACCTTCAATCCGGGATTCCGCATCGAACTGCACCAGAAGGACCTGAACCTGGCGTTGTCCACCGCGAAGTCGCTCGGTCTGGGTTTGCCGAATACCGCATCCACGCAGCAGCTGTTCAACGTGTGCGTCGCGCAGGGCGGCGCTGGTTGGGATCATTCCGGGCTGGTCAAGGCCATCGAGCATATGTCGGCCTTTGCCATCGGCGATACGCCGAAGGCCTGATGTCCGCGCTGAATTCCGACGATCTCGCGTGCTTTGTCTGCGTCGCCAGTACGCAGAGCATTTCGCGCGCGGCGCTCGAACTAGGCGCCGACCAGTCCACCGTCAGCAGGCAAATCGCCCGGCTGGAGGCGGCGCTCGATACGCGGCTGTTTCATCGCAGTGGACGCGGTGTGGTGCTGACGGAAGCTGGCACCACGCTGCTCGGCTACGCGCGTCAGGTAGCCGCCACGCTGTCGGAGGCGCGCGCCGCGGTGCGGGCATCGACCGCGCAGGGCCCTGCGCAACTGGTGATCGCCGCGCAGCCGACCATCGCCAATACCGCGTTCGCCGCCATCGGCACGGCGCTCAAGCAGCGCTTTCCGGCGACCAAACTGCGCTTTGTCGAGGGCCTGGCCAGCCCGGTGCTGGCGTGGCTGGCGGCTGGCGACATCGATGTGGCGCTGCTCTATCTGCCCGAGCAACAAGGCGCGCTCAAGGTGGACGTGCTGCTCGAAGAAGATCTCACGCTAGTAGCGCCCACGTCGTGGACCCATCTGGGGCCGACCTTCCCCGCGCGCCGGCTCGGCGAAGTGCCGCTGATCCTGCCGAGCACGTCCAACGGGCTGCGCGTGCTGACTGAATCGCTGGCCGCGCGCGTCGGCATCACGCTCAACATGGCGATGGAATGCGATGCGTCGAATACGGTGGCGATGCGGCTGGTGGAAGACGGTTGCGGCGCGACGCTGCTGCCGTTTGCCGCGGTGGCCGACCGCGTTGCGCAGGGACGGCTGTTATCGGCGCGTGTGGTCGAACCCGTGGTCACGCGACAGGTGGCGCTCACCACGGCGCGCAACCGGCCCGTGGTGCCGGAGCTGTGGGACATCATGCAAACGGTGCGGCAGTCGGTGCGCAACACGGTGATGTCTGGCGCGTGGCCCGGTGCGCGTCTGGTCTGACATCCCACGCAAACGAAACGGGCGCGCCGCATCGAGATGCGCGGCGCGCCCGTTTCAGCGCGACCAGGCTTCATGCGGGCCTGGTCTACCCGGCCGACCTTAAGCGATGCGTCGACGCCCGACCGGCGTGATGCCAGAGAGGCGACGGCGGACCGCAATCGGCCGTGTCGATGCCGATTACTGATTACTGCTTGGTCGTGCCTTGCTGCAATTCGACCTTTGCCGCCTCGTTGGCGGCCTTGTTGGCGTCCTTGCGCTCCTGCTTTGCGGCGCCCACTTCCTGCTTGTACTGGCCCTTTGCGGCGGCCTTCTCGGCCTTGTACTGGTCGCTGGCGGCCTTGCGTGCCTCGCGACGTTCCACCAGCGGATCCTTCGGCGGCTGGATCTGCGTGGTGCCCGGCGGCACCGCGGTCGAATCGGCCGGCGCGGTGGCCGGCGTTTGCGCAAAGGCCGTGGCGGAGATCAGGCCAGCGGTCAGCGCGCCGATCAGCGAAGTGGTGCGAATGATTCGATTTGTGGACATATGAGACCTCTCAGCTGTTGTTATGGAGAGAACCGGTGCGGGTGGCTCGGCCGTGTCGTCGGCCCCAGCCGCGCGATGCACTGGCGTTCATCGGCCAGGAAACAAGCATCGCATGCGTCATCCGCACACCGTGTTCCCGAGTTTAGTAGCGTTGTCGGGCCCCGCGTGCCGCATTCACACATCTCCTTACAAAAACTCCCGTGCGCTGACAGACAACGCCCGACAACGCCACAGTTTTGGCCGCCCACGGAGCCACAACGCGCTTGATTGCGCCCATTGCGTCGCCCACACTGGATCGCATCGACAACCCGATTCAGGAGTCGTTATGCATCTCGAAGGTTCGTGCCAATGCGGTGCGGTGCATTTCAGTCTGGAATCCGATTCGCCCTACCCGTACATGCACTGTCATTGCTCGATCTGCCGCAAGACCGGGGGCAGCGGCGGCTATGGCATCAATCTGGGCGGCGACGCCAAGACGTTGCGCGTCAGAGGCCAGAAGCACGTCGCGCAGTTCCACGCCGTGATCCGCGAGCCCGGCAAGCGGCCGGTGCGATCGAAGGCGCTGCGGCATTTCTGCCGGGAATGCGGCAGCCCGCTGTGGCTGTGGGACGCGCGCTGGCCCGAGCTGGTGCATCCCAATGCGAGCGCCATCGACACGCCGCTGCCCAAACCGCCGGAGGTAGTGGAAGCGGCGCTGAACTGGGTCGCGCCCTGGGTCGACGTGCCGCGCGGCAAAGGGCACGTCCATACCGATACGTGGCCCGAGGAGTCGCTGCACGAATGGCATGAACGTCACGGCCTGCTGTCGTGACAGACATCGTCGGACAGCCGCCGACATCGCCTTGCCTGCGCGCCGACAGACAGGGCACGTGCGGATTTCTATGCTCCAGTCACACAACTCGAACCACTCGAACCGGCATCTGGAGCCCGCGATGCGCCAATACCTGATCTATCCCCTGGCAACGCTGTTTTCGATCGCGGCGGTGACGCTGCTGGTCGGTTGCGGCGACTCCGCGAAACTGCCCGAGACGGCTGGTTTCGGCCCGACGCCCCAGTTGCCGGCGCCCAACAAAACAATGATTCCCACCGTGCATATTGCGCCGGCCAAGGGCTGGGACAACGGCAAGACGCCGGTGGCTGGCGAAGGCATGCGGGTGGCAGCTTTCGCCGACAAGCTCGATCATCCGCGCTGGCTCTACGTGCTGCCCAACGGCGACGTGCTGGTGGCGGAAACCAACGCCCCGCCCAAGCCCGAGGACAGCAAGGGCATTCGAGGCTGGGTCATGAAGAAGGTGATGAGCCGCGCTGGCGCGGGTACGCCCAGCGCCAACCGCATCACGCTGCTGCGCGATACCGACGGCGACGGCGTCGCAGATCAGCGCTCGGTGTTCCTGAAAGACCTGAACTCGCCATTCGGCATGGTGCTGGTCGACAACGATTTCTACGTGGCGAATACCGACGCAGTGGTGCGCTACCGCTACACACCGGGACAGGCCAGCATCACCGAGCCCGGCCAGAAACTTGTGGATCTGCCGGCCGGGCCGCTGAATCATCACTGGACCAAGAACATCATCGCCAGCCCCGACGGCAGCAAGCTGTACGTGACGGTCGGATCGAACAGCAACGCTGGCGAAAACGGCCTCGACAAGGAAGCGGGCCGGGCCGCGATATGGGAAGTAGACAGGCAGACCGGGCAGCACCGCGTGTATGCCAGCGGCCTGCGTAATCCAAACGGCATGGCCTGGGAGCCGACCACGCGCATGCTGTGGACATCGGTGAACGAGCGCGACGAGATCGGCAGCGATCTGGTGCCCGACTACATCACGTCGGTGCGCGACGGCGGCTTCTACGGCTGGCCTTTCAGTTACTACGGGCAGCACGTCGACGAGCGCGTGAAACCGCCCGCGCCCGACATGGTTGCCAAGGCCATCGTGCCCGACTACGCGGTGGGATCGCATACCGCCTCGATCGGCATGACCGGTGCGTCCGGCAACAGTCTGCCTGCGCGTTTTCACGACGGCATGTTCGTGAGCCAGCATGGCTCGTGGAATCGCAAGCCACGCGCGGGCTACAAGGTGATATTCGTGCCGTTCGACCAGGGCAAGCCCAAGGGTGCGCCGTTCGAGGTGCTCGGTGGATTTCTCGATGACGACGGCAACGCGCAGGGTCGTCCCGTCGGCGTGGCCGTCGACAAGCGCGGCGGCCTGCTGGTGGCCGACGATGTCGGCAATATGGTCTGGCGCGTCACGGGCGCCAACTGAATCGGCATCGAGCGCGACGGCGATCCAGGACGGATGCCGATGGGGCGTCGAAAGCAAAAAGCGGCGGCGCGAGCCCCTCGCGCCGCCGCAAGACCGCCCACCACGGCGGCCCGAAACAATGGTCAGAAGCGGTGCTGCAAGCCTGCCGTCACGCCGACCTGATTGTTGGCATAGCCAACGAAATCCCGCGAGACACTCACGTTCTGACCATTGCGCGCCTTGGCGTAACCTGCGGACAGATAGGCCATGGAGCGTTTGGAAAGATTGTATTGAGCGCGCACCGAGAACAGGATCGGATCCGCATCGGTGTCGCCCTTGATGTTCTGCTTGTAGACCGCGCCATACAACGTGAAGGCTGGCGTAAAGTCGTACGCTGCGCCCACCCAGTACAGATCGCTCAATTGCTTGGCCGCTGCCGTGGTGAAGGTCTTGCGATAGTTGCGGTAGCCAGCGTAGACCGACAGCGCGCCGAAATCGTAGCTTGCGCCAGCGTGGATACCCTGCACGTAATCGACCGAATCAGCCGGGGTGGTGCTGGTGCCCGCGCCCATCTGGCGATCCCACGTCAGCGCCGCGGCAAATTTGCCAGCGTTGTAGCCCAGGCCGAGGTCGTACTTGGAAGAACTTTTGAAGCTGCCCGGCACTTCGCCGAACGACATCGTGCCGCCCAGCTTGACCGGCCCGAACTGGCCGTCGTATCGCACGACATTGGCCGAGCGCGAGAACATGCCGTCCTTGCGGCCGCCCGTGGCGGTGGCAGACGTCGCCCACGAATAATTCGGCGCATAGCCCATCGGATCGAATGGCAGCATGAAGTCGTAGGTGGTGGTGAAATCGCGGCCCATGCGGATGCTGCCCAGCGTCTTGTCCTGCAGGCCCACCCAGGCGCGGCGGTCGAACAGCGTGTTGTCGGTATCGAGCTTGCCGGTGTCGATGGCGATGCCCGATTCGAGCGCGAAGATCGCCTGCCGGCCGCCGCCGAGGTCTTCCGTGCCGCGCAGGCCCCAGCGCGAAGTGTTCTTGCCGCCCGAGGTCATCTTGACCTGCGAGTTGCCGTTCGGGCCGGCATGGCTCACGTATTCGACACCTGCGTCCACCAGGCCGTACAGCGTCACGCTCGATTGCGCCGCCGCGCCGCCAGATACCGCGCATCCCAACACCGCCACAGCCACTGCCTTGCGATTCATCCCAGTCTCCTTGATTGGTTCTAGTTGTGAATGGGGCGGATGGTATGGGGCGCGCACTTTCAGTTCGCTTTCGAAGTGCCCTTCATTTCCGGCGTGGGGCATGCACCACGATTGGGAGTTTCCCTAGCTAGGCACGCCCTGCCCGTTGCAGGTATCACTCCTCGCGCGACATTTGCAGACCTGCCTTGCAGTAGCCCCCATGCGTATCCTCCTTGCCGAAGACAATCTCAGACTGGCCGAATCCCTCAAGGAATCGCTGAGCCAGAGCGGCTTCACGGTCGATTGCATGCACGACGGCGCCAGTGCCGACCATCTACTGACCACGCAGGACTACGCGCTGGCGATCCTCGACATCGGCATGCCGCGCCTGGACGGGCTGGAAGTGCTGCGCAGACTGCGCCAGCGTCGCAATCCGTTGCCGGTGTTGATCCTGACCGCGCATGGATCGGTCGAAGACCGCGTGCGGGGACTCGACCTCGGCGCTGACGACTATCTGGCCAAGCCGTTCGCACTGAGCGAGCTCGAAGCGCGCGCGCGGGCGTTGATTCGCCGCAGCCACGGCCACGATCGCACGGGCCTGCACTGCGGCCCATTGCACTACGACACGGTGAGTCGCGCTTTCACGTTGCATGGGGAATTGCTGCAGCTCACCGGCCGCGAGCGCGCCGTGCTGGAGGTACTGCTGCTGCGCGACGGCCGCGCGGTCAACAAGGCGGCCCTGTCGGAAAAGATCTTCGGCATCGACGAATCGGTCAACGCGGATGCCATCGAAATCTATGTGTATCGGCTGCGCAAGAAGCTGGAAGGCAGCGGCGTGGGCATCGTCACGCTGCGCGGCCTTGGCTATCTGCTCGAAGCACGCGACGCGGCCACGGTGGATCCGCATCCATGAAGTCCGGCAGCCTGCGGCTGCAACTGACGCTATGGTTGCTGCTGCCGCTGCTGGGGCTGCTGGCGCTGGACGCTTGGTTGACCGACCGCCGTGCGATGGCCGCCGCGCACCAGGCATTCGACCGCACGCTGGCCGCGTCGCTCAAAGCCATGCGCGAGGGCATCAGCCTGCGCGATGGGCGGGTTGAAGTGGAAGTGCCCTATCTGGCGTTGGAAGTCTTCGATGCCGAAGCCGGCTCGCGCATCTTCTACCAGATTCGCGACGAGCATGGCGCGACCATCACCGGCTACGAAAATCTGCCGATGCCGCCGCGGCAAGTGCGCGCGCTGTACCGCACGCAGTTCTACGACGCCGACTACCAGGGCATGCCCGTGCGCATGGCGTCGATGGCGCTGCCGCTGCACGATGTGCGATCCGCGCGCACGCAAATGGTATGGGTGCTGATTGCCGAATCGACCGAGCCGCGCGAGCGTCTCGCGTATGAGATTCTGATTGGCTCGCTGCAGCAGGAGCTGATACTGGTGACCCTGGCGCTGGCAATCGTCTGGTTTGGCGTGCGGCGCGGGCTACGGCCGCTGCACAAGTTGTCAGACGCAGTAGCCGCGCGCGGTCCCGACGATCTCGATCCGCTGGAAGACATGACGTTGCCCGTGGAAACCAAGCCGCTGGTATCGGCGGTGAACCAGTACGTCGGGCGGCTGCATCGGATGGTGCAAGGCCGCAAGCGATTCTTTGCCGACGCCGCGCACCAGTTGAAAACGCCGCTGGCGATCATCCAGGCCGAGTCGGAACTGGCGCTGCGTGAGAAGAACCTGCCCGGCGTTCGCGTCCATCTGCACAGGCTGCACGATTCGGTTCAGCTTGCCGCCCGGGAAGTGGCGCAGTTGTTGTCGCTGTCGCGGCTGGAGCCGGACAGCGGCTACGCGCCCGCCATGAGGCCACTGCGGATCGACCAGCTTGCGTCGTCGATCACGCTCGATTGGGCGCCGCTTGCGCGGCGCGATGGCGTCGACCTCGGTTTCGAAGGCGGTGCGCCGCTTGAGATCGACGGTCAGGCCGAATTGCTGCAGGAAATGCTCGGCAACCTGATCGACAACGCCATCCGCTATGCCGGCCGCGGCGCCGTCGTCACCGTGCGCGTGGACGGACATCGCCTGCTGGTTGAAGACAATGGCCCTGGCGTGGCGGCCTCCGAACGCGAATCGGTTTTCAAACGCTTCTATCGCGGCGCTGCCAGCGCCAATCGCGCCGGCAGCGGACTGGGCCTGTCGATTGTGCGCGAGATCGCGCGGCTGCATGGGGCCGCGGTGTCGCTACACGAGACGCGCGGCGGCGGGCTGACGGTCGAGATCGACTTTGACTCGAAGCGGGACGCGGTCGGCTGATACAAGCCTGATATCGGACGCTGCCGCATGCCTCGGCGCGGGGCAGCCCGGGACCGCACCGGGCTTCGGGCGACGTTCAACTGCCGGCGCCTTTCGACAGGTTGGCGCGGGCGCGCTGCAGGAAATCCAGGAACTGATCGGTCTCCGCGGCGCTGAAGCCGTTGAGCGCCTGGAGCGTGACTTCGTCGCCAACCTCGCGCGCGGCGTCCAGCGCCTGGTCGGCCTTGTCGGTCATGCGCACCATCCGTTCGCGCCGATCCAGCGGATTGGGGCGACGGGCGATCCATCCGCCCTCTTCCATGCGGTCCAGCAGCCGGCCTGCGGAAATCGGCGCTACTTCCATCAGATCGGCCAGGCAAACCTGATTCATCTCGCCGTGATACGACAAATAGGCGAGCGCCCGGTACTGCGCCCGGGTCAGGTCCAGCTTTGCACGCGAGAGTTCGTCGAAACGCTTGCCTGACAGGCGTCCAACGTCCGCCACCAGAAAGCCAAATCGCTTTTCAAGATCCTTTTCCATGCGCGCGATTATAGGGATTGGCGGCGTTCGCATACCTTCGGATCCCCGGAAATTATCGAAACACCGCACATCGCCTGTCGCGCATATAATAAGCACGCTTATCAATTAGTCGGCAATTCGTCCGAACCGCTCCATGTCCTCCGTGGTCCCCGCGCCCGCCCAGACCGCTGGCAAGCCGCTCAATCGCCCGATGATCACGCTTTCGATCATGCTGGCCACCTTGATCCAGACGCTCGACAGCACCATCGCCAATGTGGCGTTGCCGCATATGCAAGGCGCGCTGTCGGCGTCGCAGGATGAAATCACCTGGGTCCTGACCTCATATATCGTGGCCGCGGCCATTGCCACGCCGCTAACCGGCTGGCTGTCGGACCAGTTGGGCGTGAAGAAACTGCTGGCGATTTCGATTGGCGGCTTCACGATTGCATCGGCGTTGTGCGGCATGGCGGACTCGCTGACCCAGATCGTGGCCGCGCGGCTGTTGCAAGGGATTTTCGGCGCGGCGCTGGTGCCGTTGTCGCAATCGATCCTGCTCGATATCAATCCGCCTTCGCGACAGGGGCAGGCGATGGCGGTCTGGGGCATGGGCGTGATGGTCGGGCCGATCCTGGGGCCGACGCTCGGCGGGTGGCTGACTGACAGCTACAACTGGCGCTGGGTCTTTTTCATCAACGTGCCGATCGGCGCGTTTGCCTTGTTTGGAGTGCTGGCGACGCTGCCCAACCGCGCCCCGGCGCGGAGCATGAAGTTCGACGCTTTCGGCTTTGCCACGCTGAGCCTGGCGATCGGCGCGCTGCAGGCCATGCTCGATCGCGGCGAACAACTCGACTGGTTCGGGTCGCTCGAAATCCGCATCGAAGCGCTGCTTTGCGTGATCGCGTTTGCCTATTTCGTCGTGCATACGGCCACGGCCGGCGAACGTTCGTTCTTTCGCTCGGCGTTGCTGAAGGACCGCAATTTCGTCACCGGTGCGTGCTTTATCTTCGTGATCGGCGCGGTGATGTACGCCACGCGCGCGCTGCTGCCGCCGATGCTGCAGAACCTGATGGGCTATCCCGTCGCCACCACCGGGCTCGTGACCGCGCCCAGCGGCATCGGCACCATGATCTCGATGATGCTGGCCGGCCGGCTGCTGCGACATGTAGACGCCCGGTTGCTGCTGTTGTCAGGATTTCTGATATCGGCCTTCGCGCTGTGGCAGATGATGGGTTACACGATCGTGCTGTCGGTCTCGGACATCGTCTGGCCCGGCGTGATCCAGGGCTTTGGGCTGGGGCTGGTGTTCGTGCCGCTTTCGGCGCTGACGTTTTCCACGCTGCAACCGGCGTTGCGCGCCGATGGCACCGCCACCTACAGCCTGATGCGCAATATCGGCAGCAGCATCGGCATTTCGCTGATCCAGACCATGATGACGCGCAACACGCAAGTGGCGCACAGCGATCTGGTCACTCACGTCAATCCCTACAATCCGGCACTGCAGTCGATGCTCGCGCAGGGATCGCGCATCGACCTTGCGCTGCTCGGCCGCACCATCGACCAGCAGGCGGCAATGATCGCGTACCTGAACGACTTCAAGGCGATGTTCATCGCCACGCTGGTGGTCGTGCCGCTGATCCTGCTGATCCGGCCGGCGCCGCGGCACGACGGTGACGATACGCTGGCGCACGCCGCGATGGATTGAGCTAAGCTTGCCGGCAACATCGATTTGTCTCTGGAGCGGCGATGCCGACCTACGACTATCGCTGCGCTAGCTGCGGCGACTTTTCTGAATTGCGACCGATGGCCCGACGCGACGAGCCGGCTGCCTGCCCGACCTGTGGCGGCACGGCCGCGCGTGCACTGGTGGCGGCCCCCGGGCTTGCGGGCACAAGCGCCGGCGGCGACACCGCCAGCCATGGCTCGGCCTGCGCTTGCTGCGGCCCGGTCAAACTGGCCGGCCGCGCCAGCAGCCCCGGCTGGGGCAATCGCTGAAGCCGCCTTTCCAGCACGACCCACCGCGACCAAAGCGCCCAACGGCCCGATCATGCCAGCGAAGCCAGGCGCTGAATCGTCTCCGGATATTTCTGCACCAGCCGTATCAGCAGGGTCGCCTGCGCATTCGGTTTTGCCCTGCCCTGCTCCCAGTTCTCCAGCGTCCTGGGATTGATGCGCAGGTACATCGCAAACACCGGCCGCGACATGTTCAGTTTGTCCCGCAAATCCACCAGTTCCTGGGCGGCCACCGCTTCCAGATCGGCCACCTTCACCTTGTGCGACCGCAGCGTGACCTTGCGCTGGCGCTCGTCTGCAAGCGCCTCGAATCCTTCTACCAGTTCACCGAATACATCCCGCGTCATTTGATTGCCTCGCTTTCAATTCGAACGCCAGGAGTTGCCCCAGCTGCCGCCGCTGCGCGCCAGTGAGGTCATCCTGCTTGTCCTTGTCATAGAGCGTGAAGAGCCAGAACTGGGCGCCGCCCAGCCAGTAGTAATAGATCACGCGCAGCCCGCCGCGCTTTCCCTTGTGCCGCCGCTCGTCGACGTAGCGCAGTTTGCGCAGCCCGCCGGCGCCCGGTATCACGTCACCCGCCTCCGGATGCATCACCAGCATCGCCTGCAGACGCCGAAATGCGTCGTCATCCAGAAACGTTTCCCGATGCCGCTCGAACGGCGGCAGCTCAATAAACTCGGCATGCATAGTGTACGTTCGTTACGTACCCTTTGAAAAGGGACTGAGGTGGTTTGGTGTAGTTGCGACCTCGGCAGATCGCAACGGGCCATCCAGTCTATGTGCATAACGGTCCATAAAGTGATTCCATCTGTGCCTAATTTCATAACTTTTGTGTCCGAATGCGAAAAAGTCGGCGCCCGAGTACGATGACGGCAAATGGAGGCGGTAAATAAATCTAATTGGGAATTATTCTCAACAACGATCTAGAATCCAGCAGACAGGCTGCCTTGCCTCCTCCACCGAACCGCCAACCATGCCGCCGCCGATCGAATCAGCCACCCTCCCCGCCGCGCCGCCCGCGCGTCGATCGCGTCTCGCCTTTCTTGGAGCGGGGGCGCTGGTCGCCGTGGGCTACATGGACCCCGGCAACTGGGCGACGGCAATCGCTGGCGGGGCCAAATTTGGCTACAGCTTGCTGAGCGTGATTGCCCTGTCCAGCCTGGTGGCGATGCTGCTGCAATGGATCGCGGCGCGCGTCGGCGTGGTCACCGGGCGCGATCTGGCGCAGCTTTGCCGCGAGCGCTTTTCCCGGCGCACGGCGTTGGCGCTTTGGATCGCCAGCGAAATCGCGATCATTGCGTGCGATGTCGCGGAAATCGTCGGCAGCGCCGTGGCTTTGCAGTTGCTGTTCCACGTCAAGCTGTGGGTTGGCGTGCTGATTGCGGCAGTGGTGACTATCGTGATGCTGGCGGTGCAGCGCTACGGCCAGCGCAAGATGGAAGCGATGGTTGCCGGATTGATCCTGCTGGTGGCGCTGTGCTTTGTCGCCCAGTTGGCGATGGCCCAGCCGCAATGGTCCGATGTGGTGGGCGGCTTCGCGCCCTCGCCGGAACTGGTGCGCAACGCCGGCATGCTGTGGCTGGCGGCCGGTATCGTCGGCGCCACGGTCATGCCGCACAACCTGTACCTGCATTCGTCGCTGGTGCGCCGCTTCACACCGCCTCCGGGCAGCCGCGTGGCACGCCGCCATTCGCTCGGCGAGACGCTGCGCGGCATGAACCTGGACACTTTCGGCTCGCTCGGCTTTGCCTTCCTGATCAACGCCGCGCTGCTGATCCTCGCGGCTTCCGCGTTTCACGCCAACGGATTCACCGACGTGGAAGATCTGGCCGACGCGCATCGGCTGCTGGCGCCGCTGCTGCATTCCGATCTGGCAAGCGTGCTGTTTGCCGTAGCGCTGCTGGCGTGCGGACTCAATTCGACGCTGACCGGCACGCTGGCCGGGCAGGCAGTCATGGAGGGATTTCTTGCCCTGCGCATCTCGCGCATGCGGCGCGCCCTGCTGACGCGCGCCGTCGCCATCGTGCCAGCGTTGGCCGCCGTGTGGGCCTTTGGCGAACATGGATCGGCCAGCCTGCTCGTTGCCAGCCAGGTGGTACTCAGCCTCACGCTGCCGCTGGCCGTGGTACCGCTGATCATGTTTGGCGCCGATCGCAAGTTGATGGGCGTCTGGCGGGTGCGCGGCGCGCCGCTGCTGCTGGCGGGCGCGTCCGCCGTGATCATCATCCTGTTGAACGGCGCACTGCTGTGGCAGCTCGCGGCTGGGTGATGTCCGGGGCTCTCGCGGGGCGTCGTGCGATCGCGCAGGATCGGCTGGCGCCAAACGACGGCCATGTCGCGTGTCAGATCACCGGTTCGAGCTTGCGGTACTGGTTGTAATGCCGGATGGCCCGATGCGGATCGCCAAGCGCTTCGTGCAGACGTGCGGCATTGTAGTGCGCATCGGCAAAATCCGGCGCCAGCGCGATGCAGGCGTGATAGCTATCGAGCGCCTCGCGGTCGGCTCCGGCGTCTTCCAGCGCAACGCCGAGGTTGAAATGGAGCAGCGGCTGCGCGGGCAGATAGCTGAGCGCGGCCCGATACGCGTCGATGGCCTCGGCGATTCTGCCGTGGTCGCACAGCAGGCAGCCCAGGTTGAGCCATGCGTCGAGAAAATCCGGCGCCTGCGACACCGCATTGCGATAGGCAGCTTCCGCGTGATCGGGCCGATCGTGCTCCAGCGCAACGCCGCGCGCGAACCACTCGCCGGCATCGACTGAAGCATTGTGTCTGTCCGCGTGGCGCAGCGTCACCACGTCGCCCGGTGCGCGGGCCGGCGCGGCGTCGTCCAGATCGAGCATGAACTGCCCGGAATCGATCTGCCAGCGACCGTGCCGGTCCTGCACCGCGACGTCGCCGCCTATCGCCGTCACGCGCATGCCGGTCGGCGGACGCCCGTCGCCCAGGCCTTGCAGGCGGCGTAGCGAGCGCGTGATATGGCGCGTGGGAATGCGCGCCTCGCGCAGCGACTGCGCGGTGCGCAACAGCACCACATCCTGGAAACTGAAACGATATTCGCGCCGCGCGCCACGCCGCGGCGAAATCACGCCCGCCGCAATCAGGGCGGTGATCACCGTACGCGAGATGCCCAGCAGCGCCTGGACTTCCCGCATCGAATAGGCTTGCATTGTCGCGCCGGCCTCCTACTTGCGCGCCGCGCGCTTCGGGGCTTCGGTGGGCGCCGACGCGGCGCGCCGCGCGGTCTTGCGCGCCGGGGCTTCCGCGGCCACCTTCGGTGCCGCCTTGCCCGCGCTCTTGGCCGCGGGCTGACGCTTGTTGGCGCCGATGCTCTTGCGCAACGCCTCCATCAGGTCGATCACCTCACCGCCGGTCGCGGGTGGCGCTTCGGCGGCCACCGTGATCTTCTTGCCGGCGATCTTCTTGTCGATCTGCTCGAGAATGCGTTGCTTTTCCTCGTCGGTGTAGGCCGATGCATCGTAGCCGTCCACCGAGTTCTGCTCGATCAGTTGCTGGGCCAGCTTCAGTTCGGCGGGCTGCACGTCGGTGCGTTCGACGTGAAGATCGGCCATGTCCCGCACTTCATCGGCATAGAGCAATTGCTGCAGGATCAGGCCATCGTCGCCGACGCGGATCTGCACCATGTATTGCTTGCCCTTCCATGCCCACTTGGCCAGCGCGCAGGTGCCCGTTTCCCGCATCGCCTCGGCCAGCAGGTTGTAGGGCTTGGCGCCGCGCTTGTCCGGGCCCAGGTAATAAGCCTTGTCGAAGTAGATCGGATCGATCGCGCCCACCGGCATGAACGACAGGATGTCGATGGTCTGCGCGGCGGCGTCTTCCAGCGCCTTCAGTTCGTCGGGCGTGAAGGTCACGTAGCGGTCTTTCTCGAACTCGTAGCCCTTGACCATGTCGGCGCGCTCCACCACCACGTCTTCCTTCAGACACACGTACTGCTGGCGCAGCCGCGACCCGCAGCCTTTGTGCAGCAGGTTGAAGCTGATCGAAGACTTGCTTTCCGTGGCGGAAAACACCTTCACCGGGATCGATACGAGCCCGAAACTGATCGATAGCGAGGCAATGGAACGTGCGGCCATGACGGCATCCTCCGCAAAGGCGACGGTCGATGTCAGAAAAGTCTAGTCCGCGAGGCGCGTCCTCCGCCAGCAAAGTCGAGAGAATGCGCTGCACGCGACACCCCACGCCACTTCCTGTGCCGGGGCCGCCACGCCAGGCGTGGCGCGCGTGCTCAACCGATCAGCGCCGTGATCCAGTTGGTCAGCGCCGGGCCCGCGATGACCATCAGGATGCCGGCCAGCACCATCGTGAGGCTGGCCACGACGCCTTCCTCGGTGTGGCGCTGGCGCGCGCGGGCCGTGCCGAAGCCGTGCGCCGCGGCGCCCAGCGATGCGCCCTGCGCCACCGGCGAGCGCAGCCTCAGCAGTGCCAGCACTGTGTCGCCCACGATCATGCCGACCAGACCCGTCATCACCGTAAACAACGAGACCAGATCGGCCGATCCGCCAGTGCGGGAGACCACGGCCACGGCAAACGGCGTGGAGACCGAACGCGCCATCAGGCTGCGCGTGATCTCGGTATTGAAATGAAACGCTTGCGCCAGCAGTCGCGCGCTGACCATCGCCACCAGCGTGCCAGCCACCACGCCAAGCGCCAGCGCCAGCCAGTGCCGGCGCACGATCGCGCGATGCTCGTAGATCGGTACCGCAAACGCGATGGTGGCAGGCCCCAGCAGCCAGACCATCCAGCGCGTATCGGCCACATAGGCCGCATAGGGAATATGGGCCGCCAGCAGCAAGGCTATCGTCAGCGCCGGCACGACGATGGCGGGCGAAAGCCAGATGCGCGGTCGGCGCAGATAGAACGGCTTGATCGCGAAATACAGTGCGACCGTCCAGGCCAGACAGAAGAGCGACGCCAGCGGCGTTCCTGGATGCGCGATCATGACTGCCCCTGCTCGTCTGCGGCGTCCCGCCATTGCGTGATGCGGCGCTCCAGGCGGCAGCCCGCATGCACGGCCAGCGCGGTGGCGGCCATGACGAGAATCGTGCCCACGCCAACGGCGATGGTCAGTTGCACGCCTTCGGCGCGAAACAGCGGCAGATAGTTGACCACCGCCACCACACAGGGGATGAAGAACAGCACCAGTTCACCGAGCAGCCAGTCCGACCCCGACTTGACCCAGCCGATGTCAGCCTTGCCCGACAACAACAGGCTGAGCACCGCCAGCATGCCAAGCACGCCGGGGGAAATCGACCAGCCCAGACTGCGGGTCAGCCAGTCGGCGCAGAACCAGACGCCCAGCAGTGCGCCCACTTGTGCGACGGTCCGGGCCAACTGGCGCCATGCGTGGGAACGGAGAAAGAATGGTGAACGAGCGGAAGCGGCGGGGGCAGTCACGGCACGATACGCCGCGTGGGGCGCGGCGTCAGGAAACGACGATGCCGATAATTATTAGCCCGATTTACGCACAGCGACAGCCCGAAAATCCGCATCGGTTGTGCATCGATGCACAACCTGGCGCCGTCCAGGCTATCGTGCCGGCTGGCTTTATCCGTTCATGAACAACGACGTACTGGCATCCACCTGTTCGGCGATGAAGTTGGCCACGGCGCGCACGTGCGCGGCCTTCCAGTGGTCTTCATGCACATGCATATGGAACGTGCGCGTGACTTCCACCTGATCGGGCAGCACTGGCGTTAGCGTCGGAAATGCCGCCGCAACATACGCCGGAATAATGCACAGGCACTGACCCGACAAGGTCGAATGCACCTGCGTCAGCAGGTTGGTGCTGCGCACGCGCGCGTGATAGTTGACACCGATGGCGCTGGGAAAGCTCAGTTCCGGCGAGAACAGATGTTCCTCGACGTAGCCGACGAACGGATGCCGGGCCAGATCCTCCTTGGTGCGAATCCGCTCCGCCTGCTTCAGATATGACTTGGTGCCGTACACGAACATCCGGTAGTCAGTCAGCCGGCGCGATGCCACGCGCAGATGCTCGGTGCCGGACAGGCCGATCGCGATATCGGCTTCGCGCCGGGTCAGGCTGAACAGGCGGGCCGCCGCAAAGATTTCCACTTCGAGCCGAGGATGCTGCGCCGTCAACGCATGGATGCGCGGTGCCAGAAACATGCTGCCGAACCCATCAGGCGCGCCGACACGCACGATCCCGGCGATGTCCTGCTCGCCAGCGGCGGCGGCCTTCGATGCCAGCAGCGCGCTTTCAATGGTTTCGGCGGTAGCCAGCAGGCGCTCGCCCGCCGCCGTCAGCGCGTAGCCGACGTGGCTCTTATGGAACAGCCGCGTGTTGAGCGCGCGTTCCAGCGCGTGAATGTGTCGCGCCACCGTGGTGTGCTCGGTGTCCAACTGCTGGGCCGCGGCCGATAACGTGCCGCCACGCGCCACCGCCAGAAAATATCGATAATCGTCCCAGTTGTCCTGGGTGCGCGCCGCACCGCGATTGACGCCAGGGCTGTCGGTTTGTTTGGCAACCATAGGAAACGATCCCGTTAAACGCTGGCCGTCGACGCATGGCGCCGATCGCGATGCGCCCGGCGATACGCGCCGGGACCGACGCCGAAATGCTGTGTGAAAACCCGGCCGAAAGCGGCTTGCGATGCGTATCCGCATTGCTCGGCAACGGCCGTTGCGGACATTCCGTCCTGACGGAGCAGACGCGCGGCGCGTTCCATGCGCAACGTCGTCACCAGTTCCAGCGGCGTCATGCCAAGCTGCGCAAAGCGCCGCGCCAGCGTGGCGCGCGACACGTTGCACACCGAGGCCAAGGCATCGATGGTCCACGGTTTTTCCGGATGACGCACCACGGCGTCGACGGCCCGCGCCATACGCGCGTCGGCCAGCAACGCCATCACGCCGTGCGACACAGCGCCCTGGACCAGCAGCGTGCGCAACAGCACCGTGAACAGCGCGGTCGAAAGATTGGCGATGATCGCTGCACTGCCCGGCCCCGCGGCGCTGGCTTCGGTATGCATCATGCCGATCAGCCCGCGCAGCCAGCCCGCATCGTCGCCGCGCGAGGCATCGCCGCTATCCGTGCCGACGCACAGCATTTCCGGCATGGCCCGCAGCAGGATCGCCGCCGAGCTGCCCAGCACGAACGTGCCGCACAGGATATCGAGCGGCGCCAGCGCGCCCGGCACGGACACTTCGGTCACCACGCCGTTGAAATGACGCGATTCGGCGGACCTGCGCCTGCCGTCCGGCTGCCCCGCCTGGGGCGATTGGCGTGACTGCATCGATTGCGCCGACAACGTATGCGCCGCGCCGTGCGGAAACAGCAGCACATCGCCGGCCTTGACCTGCAGGCGCTGCTCGCCGACCGCCAGGTCGGCCTGCCCGTCGAGGATCACGTGATACGGCACATGCCCCGGCGGCGCCTGCTCGTGATGGGCGGACCACGCCCCGGCCACCCGGCAATGCAAGTCCACGGTGCCCGAAGGCGCCAGCAGGCGCACCAGTTCGCTAAGACTATCCATATCGGCTTGAGACGATCGAGCAAAAATTTGAGCCGATTCTAATCGATACGGATCGCTGGCGCACCTACCATTGAGTCCAAGGCAGCGCTGTACCAAGCAACGCCCGAACGCAACGATCGAAACGCAACCACTGGCCGACCTAGCGGCCCACTCAGACTCGAAGGAGAAACGTCATGACCACGCGCCTGCATACCATCGCCACACAAGACGCCACGGGACAAACCGCTGAACTGTTCGGCGCCATCCGCAAGGCCGTCGGCAAGGTGCCGAACGCCTATGCCACGATCGGCAGCAACTCGCCTGCGGTCCTGGCGCAGGCGCTGCAGACCAACGCGGTGCTCAAGCAAGGGAGCCTGTCGGCCAAGGAACTGGAAGCCATCAACCTGGCCGTGAGCGAGCACAGCGGATGTGACTACTGTCTGGCCGCACATACGTTGTCCGCGACCAAGCAGGCTGGCTACAGCATCGAACAGACGCAACAATTGCGTCGCGGCAGCTTCCCGGAGGATGCAAAGATCGACTCGTTGACACGCTTCGCCGTGGAACTGGTGAGCACCAGCGGAACGGTGCCGGCAAGCGCTGTGGAAGCGGTGCGCGCGGCAGGATATACCGACGCGCAAATCGTCGAGGCGATCCAGGCAATCAGCGCGATCCTTTTCACCAACATGATCAATCGGGTCAACGACACCACGCTCGATTTTCCCGCCGTGGCATGACGCGCGGTCCGGCCCCGGCACGCAGGATGTGCGGGGCCGCACGTGGTCAGTGCCAGGCGCTGCCCACCTGGATATAGAACGCGTTCTGATCCTTGCTGTGGGCGACGTCGATACCCATCGACAGCCCCAGCTTGCGCGCAATCATGTAGCGGAATCCGCCGCCGACGCTGACCACGTTGCTGGCATCGGAAAAATCGTGCCAGCGCCCATACGCCCTGCCCGCGCCCGAAAACGCCAGCAGCGACCAGCGTGGCGTCAGGTCGTAACGCACTTCCGCTTCCACGGCCAGCGCATTACGGTCCTGAAAACGGCCGCGCTGGACGCCGCGCAAATCGACATAGGGCTGCGCGTAGAACGGCACATCGCCCGACGAGAATTTGGTATCGGCACGTAATCCGAGAATCCATTTGTTGGAAAGCGGCAGCCAGGTGAAGCCCCGTGCGTTATACATATTGAACGTCTGCGTACTGCCAAAACCGCCCCGTGCGAATTGCGCCTCCAGTTCGGCGTAGATGCCCTTGCGCGGATAGAAGATATTGTCGCGCGAATCATAGTCGATCACGAAACCGCCCTTGCCGATACGCTGAGACTTGTCGATCGATGCGAGTTCATTGACCGTATTGCCGAACTTGAAGGTCGCGGTGGTATCGGCAAAAACATAACGCGGACCGATATACCATCGCGAATCACCGACGCGCACCAGCAGTTGCTGCACCAACGCGAAACCTTGCAGTTCGTACGAACGCGCCTGGTTTGCCACGCCGAAGTATTCGAGATTGGCGTCGACCTTGCCGACCGCACCGAGATAGCGATAGCGATCGCCGTCCCAGCTGTGGAAGTGCGCGGCACCCGCGGCCCACGTACCGTTTTCCGTATATGCGCCGCCGATCACGGTGATATTTGGTGGCGCCGGTCCCTTGCCGCTTTCCTTTGCGCGCTGCGCGGCTTCCGCCATGGATTCCGAAAAGAACATCAGACCCAATCCGAATCCGTATCCCACGGCCGGTTCGGTAATGATCGTCGGTACCGGCAATGCACCTTTGTGATGCAACAGAAAATCGCTCAGATCGAGCATGCCGTCTTCCGGATCGAAGAAAGACAGCTTTTTTGGCGCGGCGGATGGCGAGATTGCGGCCGACGGTGGGGATCCAGAAGCGGCGGGAGCGTCGGCAGCGGCCGGGCTGGCGACTGGCGGTGCGCCGGCGCTGGCGGGCGAAGGCGGGCTGGTGGGCGGCGGCGCCGATTGTGCGTGCGCCAACGACAACGACGCTGCGGCTGCAAGCAGCGTCAGCGTCGTGCAAATCAAAATGGGGCGTGTCAATGTCATCGTCCGAAGTTCATATTCAATCCTGCAAAAATCGTCCACTGCGGAACCCCCGATCCCGCGTGCAACACGGAATACTGGGGCTCGATAAACGCGTTGAAAATGGTCTTGCCGTCCTTCCATGCCTTGCCGGCGCCGAATCCGACCGGCACATAGTAATTGCCGTGCTGCAGGTCGAATGTCCACACGCCGGTCGATCGCAAGTACCAGCCCTGCGGCAGATTGAAAATAACAAAGGGCTGCGCGGTAAGTGTCTGAACATCTGGCCGGCTGCTTTGTCCGGCAAATGAATGCTGCCACTGCAGCAGCATGCCCAACAGCCGCGCCTGCTTGGCGTCGACCACTACGGCGGCTGCGCCCGCCTGCCATTTACCGGTGCCGAGACTGCGATCGGTTGCGGTGGGAATGGTCAATAACGGCCCGGCGCCAATCTGTACGCCACGGCTGCGCAACAGGAATATATCGAACAGGCTGATATCGCCAATGCCGCTCTGATAAGAGCCGTCCAATGTGGGCCGAATGCTGACCGGCAGCGTGCCGCGAACGATCTGCGGTACGCCGATCCATTTGCCGGGCGCCAGCGGAAGGGTCGGACGCAACAGAAAGTCTGCGGTGTGCGCGTTGCTGTCGGACAGGCGCGGCGAATAATAGCTATGGATATTGAAGGACGGCGCCGGATTCAACGGATTATTGGTCTTGTTGGCGGCATCGGCGCTCCCCTGGGCGTGCGCGTGCGCAAACAGACAGACGGCGCACAAAACGGCCAGATTGCGCATGACTCTGACAGCAAGATCCAACGGCATTGCTCGACTCCCGGGCTGAAGCAAGATGACGCCGCCATGGAATGGTGGGCCAGCAGGTCTGGAGCAATGTACTGGAGCGCGCCGGCCATGGCGTGCCTTGACGTCATGAACTTTCTTGCGCCACTCGTTAAGTATTTTCCTATATCACCCAGACAGGTCGGATGCCGCGCCGCCCTGTATTGGCGCCGCTTGGCGCCTTGACATTTAAATGTCTGCTTATTTGATTAACCCATACGGGTGATTATCTCCGTACCTTGTTTGCATTATCAGTTAGCTATTGAACAGGTCTCGCGAGATTCATTTCTTCTATATCGAAAAATCACAAAATTGAATTCCCATCGGGATCGTCATTTGCCAGACTAGGACCCACTGAATGCCCCAGCCGGTGCATTCATCATTGCTGAAATCGATCACCCGAATGGGTATATTCCCCTAGCTGCAAGACCAGAGGAGCGACCGTGAAGCACTACACGCCGGAAAATTTTCAACTAACCCAAAGCATTGCCTTTCATTTGAACAAGGCGCGCAATAGTTTGTTGATGGATATGGACGCCGCATTACGATCGTTGGATATCAATGCCCAGCAGATGGGTATTCTGCTTTCCCTGACGCGCGGCATGGCCAGCACGCCATTTGAAATCAGCAAGCTGCTCGGCATCGACAGCGGCCTGATGACGCGCATGCTGGACAAACTGGAAGAGAAAGGCCTGCTTGAGCGCAGTCGCAGTATTGATGACCGTCGCGTAGTGAATCTGACCCTGACGCCCAAGGGCAAACACGTTTCCGAGGAACTCCCGACCATTGCGCCGGAAGTACTGAATCACCGGCTGAGGGAATTTTCAGTCGAGGAATTCGAAGAATTTCGCCGGCTGTTGCAGAAATTCGTCACTGGCAGCTGATGCCGCAATGGGCAGGCCCGTGTCGATTCCGGCGCGTCCATCGCACTGCCCAGATTCCCCTCAATACTGCCGCGTGGTCATTCAATTCGCTGCGTCCAGCGACGCGACGGCGCGCTGCGCCTGGTCGATAGCTGCAGTGACTGACGGGCTTCCCGCTGTATCGGCGCCGGCAATGCGAATATTGCCGACGCCGCGCTCCGCCATTTGCAGCGCGGCCTGCCACTGGCCATCATCGGACGACAGCGTCGATCCCATATAGCTATAACCGTGCGCCCAGCGATTCACCGTAATGGCCTTGATATCGCGCGCCGAGCGGAATCCGCCCGCACCCAGCACCCGATCGAGTTGCGTACGAATATCGCGCTCGAGCACATCGAACGGCGTGCCCAGCAGGAATGCCCTTCCCGCGCGAAACCGGTCGCGCGCCGGCATGCCGCTATCGGGCACGACGGGCACATAAAGCATATGCAGTACAACCGGGTCGCCGCTGCCGCCGCTGGGCGACTCCAGCCAGAAATCGGCATACGGCATGGTCGGCGCATGAATGCGCCAGGCTTTCAGCGCTTCGAATGCGCGCCAGTTGTCCAATGCCACTTTGCTATAAATCAGCGGCGCCTTGACGCATCCCCGCAACGCCGTTTTTGTCGCCGCCGGTAAGGAAGGCAGCAGAAACGGCACCATCATGTTGTAACCGGCCACGATCACGTGTTGCGCTTCCACGCGCTGCAAATTGCCTTGCCAGCCATACGTGACACGCGTAATCCGAACATCGGGTTCGATGGCGATAGCCGTACTGTTTAGTCGGATTCTCACCGGCCTGCCGTCGCGATCGAGCTTCGCATAATCGAACCTTGCCCCGCTCAGCCCTCCAGGACCGGGCGACGCGATATCTGGCACCAGCCGCTGAACCAGGGCGCGGGCCAGCGTCGCATTACCATCCGGAAACCAAAGCCGCGACGCCGGCGATTTACCGAGCCGGGGGTCGACCGCCGGAGCCGGCATTCCCGCGCCCGCGGGCAATCCAATCGAGATGGCCTGCGCCACGGAAATGCCGTCGGCATCAAGCGCGAATGCGTCAAGGCTGCGACTGCGCAGGAAACGCAAGGCCGACAGGCCCAGCCCCGCCTTGTCGCGCAGGAACACGGCATACCGCGTGGTTTCGATAAAGCGCGCGCGATTCTCCGCCGTCGTGCCCGCGAGGTAATCCGTTTCGCCCTGCAGCAGGCGTAGCAATGCCTGGCGATCCGCCGCAGAGACTGGCGCCTTGCCGAGAAAATCACGCAGCGGCTCGATATTCGACGTGGTGCCGCGATTGCGCGCATCGACCCATGCCGCGAAGGGATCGCCGGTCAGCCATTGATCGCGGCCGAAATGCTCGGCATTGAAAAATACGGCGCGGCCAAGTCCGCGTTTTTCGTACTCGTCGCCGGGCATTGGCCGGGTGCGGGCTGCCGGATCGATCCCAAGGCCTGCCAGCAGCGTACGCACCGCGGCATTATCGTTCACCGAGGGCGGCATTTCGGCGCTGCCGCCATAAGTCAGCAATGTGCGCCCGCGCACGGTAAATTCATTGCGTTTGGCGTGGCCGCCGAAATCGTCATGATTATCGAGTATCAGAATGCGCCGATTCATGCCGAATTTCCGCTGATAAAACCACGCAGCGGCCAGTCCGCTAATGCCGCCGCCCACAACCACCAGATCGTACGATTCACGCGCCAGTACGCCAGGATAGGTGGCGCCCTCGCGCGCCAGGCTGTGCGCCAGCGTGAAGGTGCCGGCGTGATTGCCGCGCAGGCCCGTCAGCGCCGGTGGATAAGCTGCCGATGACTCCGCCGCAGCCATTGCCGGTTGCGATGCCGCCGCGCGCGCCAGCCCGGCGGGCGCAATGCCGGCAGCAATCGTCAGCGCCGTACCGTTCAGAAAATCTCTGCGGGTGATCGTCATGGTGTGTCCGAAATGCGGGCGCGCGGCCCAAGCGCCTGCCGGCGTGCGGCGACGGCCTCGGGCGACACCGGTCCCGCGCGATTGCCCCAGCCGCCACGGATAAAGGTCAGCAGATTGGCCAGTTCCTGGTCTTCCATGGTCCAGCCATAGCCGGGCATGTGGTAGTCGCTAGGCGCGGTATTCACACGTGCGGTCACCGCGCCATCGAGCAGCAGGTTGATCAGCGAGGCGGGATTGGGATCTACCACGGTAGGATTGCCCGCCAGCGGCGGGAATACCCGCGCGAAGCCCTTGCCGTCGGCGTTGTGGCACGGCATGCAATAGGTGGCGTACTGGCGTGCACCGGGCGTGTCGAAGCGGCCCTGCGCGAGCCGCATGGCGGTCGCAGGGTCGTGCCGATACGGTTGCGCCTCGCCGCGTGCGCCCGGGATCGACTTCAGGTAGGTGGCCACGGCGACGAGGTCGCCCGCGCTCAGATATTGCGTCGACGCGGCAATCACGGTCGACATCGGTCCGAACGAGGTGGCGTGGGCATTGCGGCCCGTATGCAGGTATTCGACGATATCGGCCTGCGACCACGCGCCAAGGCCGGTCAGCACGTCGCCGGTCAGGTTGGTGGCGGACCATCCCTCCACGGTCGCGCCGGACAGGAAATGCCGGCTGCGTTCGTCGCCGGCCTTTTCGCCATAGAGCATGCCACGCGGCGTATGGCACGCGCCGCAATGCGCGACGGCCTTCACCAGATAAGCGCCGCGGTTCCACACCGGGTCATGCGCTGCATCGGTGCGCATCGCGCCGTCATCGAGGTTCAGCCAGTTCCACGGCGGCAGCAGCCAGCGCATGCGATACGGCCAGCGCAGCACGGTTTCGCGATTGGCCTGCCGCACCGGCTTCACTTCGCTGCGCATCCAGGCATAAATGGCGGCGACATCGTCGCGGGTCATCCTGGCGTACGACACGTAGGGCATGGCCGGATACAGCCGCGTGCCGTCGCGCGCCACGCCGCGCCTGACCGCGCGATCGAAATCGTCGAACGTATATCGTCCGATGCCACTGTCCGGATCGGGCGTGATGTTGGTGGAATAAACGTCGCCGACATCGGTCCGCAAGGCCAGCCCGCCCGCCATCGGCGCGCCGCCCTCGGCGGTGTGGCACGCCGCGCAGTTGGCGATGCGCGCCAGGTAGCGGCCGCGTTCGATCTGCTCGGCCGATGCGGGGGAAGTGGCCGGGAGCACCGAAGCAGGTGCCGAAGGGGGCGCAGCCCGGGCCATGCCGGCCGACATCGCGATGCAGATGGTCAGCGGCGCAAGCAGGCGAATAGCAATGACGTGTCGCATGGGCGTGGTCGGTCCGAAGTTACTGTGCACGATTGCGCTGGCTCCACCATTCCATCGCGCCAAATGCGCCCTGCACCGCCAGCGCCAGCACCGCTGCCGGAATGGCTCCGGCCAGCAGTTGGGTGGAATCGTTGAGCGCCAGGCCGGCGACGATGCGCTCACCGTAGCCGCCTGCGCCGACGAATGCGGCAATGGTCGCGGTGCCGACACTGATGATGGCCGCGGTCTTGATGCCGGCCAGCACCACGGGCATCGCCAGAGGCATCTCCACGTACCGCAGCACCTGCATCGGGCGCAACCCCAGCGCCCGCCCCGCGTCGCGCATGCCCTGGGAAATTCCCTGCAGGCCCGTGCAGGCATTGCGCACGATCGGCAGCAGCGCATAGAGAAACAGCGCGATCATCGCCGGCCACACGCCGATCCGGCCTAGCAGCGGGATCAGCATCGCCAGCAACGCCAGCGACGGCACGGTCTGCAGCACGCCCACGGCCGCCAGCATCATCTGTCCGATACGTCGGCGGCGCGCCGCCACGATTCCCAGCGGCACGCCGAGCAGCGTGGCAGCCCCGACGGCGCCGCCGACCAGCGCCAGATGCCGCGCGGTCAACCGCCATGTCTCGGCGCCCGTCAGCACGCGCAACAGGCCTTGACGATGCTCGTCCTGGCCCGGCGCGGCGTCGTGGCCCGCGAGAAAACGGCTCGCAATATCCGCGAACGACGCACCGTCGATCTCGGCCGACGCATTCATGTCGATCATGGCCGCCACGCCGATGCGCCCGGACAACTGTTGCAGCGCTTGCCACGCGGCAGGAAAGCGCTGCGGCACGTCTAGCCGGTAGACGATCACCGCGTCGTAGCGCGGAAATACATGGCGCGTGTCTTCTAGCACGCGCAGCTGGAACCGGCGGATCTTGGCATCGGTGGAATAGATGTCGATCGCGTCGATCTGCCCGCTGGCCAGCGCGTCATAGGCGATGCCGTGGTCGATCCCGACCGGCCGTTGCGGCAGGCCGTAGCGTTGCGCCAGCGCTGGCCAGCCATCGGCGCGGCCGATGAATTCGTGCGACAGGCCCAGCCGCAGCGTCGGCTGGCGCGCCAGATCGTCGAGTGTGCGCAGATTGCCGGCGCGCGCTTCGGACACGGCAATCGCATAGGTGTTCTCGAAGCCCAGCGGCACCGCGGCGCCCAGCCCCATCGGCGCCAACGCGCTGTTGATCTGTTCGAGCGACACCTTGCCCGGCAGCTTCAGGATCTCGCTGGCCAGCGTGCCGGTGTAGTCGGGATAAGCGTCGATGCTGCCCGCCTTGAGGGCCTCGAAGACGATGGCGGTATTGCCCAGCCCCGGCAGATGGCGCGTGTCGACATGGCGCGCCGCGGTCTGCGTCAGGATTTCGCCAAGGATGTATGACTCGGTGAAGCGTTTCGAGCCGATGCGCAGGGTGTCGGCATGCGCGGCCAGCCTCGGCGCAAGCAGCAGGCACAGCACGGCCAGCGCCGCGTTAAGCCAGGCGCGGTGCGACCGGGAGCGGGCCTGGCGGTACATGCGAGGCCAATGCAGTATCCGAGCGGGCACTGGCCAGAAAGGCGACGGCCAGGCGCGGTGCGACCGGGCGATATGGGGCAAGCCGGAACCTCCGGAGGGATCGTCCCGTCATCATAAAGCCATACGACGGCCATACAAGCGCGGCGTGTCCGGCGTCAGGCCTCAGGCCTCAGGTGTCAGGTGTCAGGCGGTTGGCGTCACATGAACGGCGAGCCAGATCGTCGGCTGCGCGGCGTCGGTGCGCGCCACGCGATGCCTGCAGCGCGCCGGCAGTTGCAGCCAGTCGCCAGCGCCCAGCGTATGCATGGTGCCGTCGTCGATTTCCACCTCGGCGCTGCCGCTGATGACCAGCACCCACTCGTCGTCGGCGCTGTCATACCAGAAGCCGGGCGGGCTCGCCTGGCCGTTCGACACAATTCGTTCGATGCGCACGCGGCCCGTGGCCTGCCACGTCAGCAGATCGGTAAAGACCTCGCCTTCGGCATGCACCGGTACGTCGTGCAGCAGATTGCCCTGAACGGATGCCATCGCCGAATGCTCCTGTGGATGCGATCTTGCGTTGTCCGGTCCGCCAGCCGCGCTGGCGTGCAGATCTAGTCGGGGCCGCCGGGCGCGAGGACTTCGCGCGTGCCGTTGCGGCCCATCGGCGAGACCAGTCCCGCCGCCTCCATCTGTTCGATCAGTCGCGCGGCGCGGTTGTAGCCGATGCGCAATTGCCGCTGAACCGCGGAAATCGAGGCCCGGCGCGATGTCAGCACAATCTGTGCGGCTTCATCATAGAGCGGATCCGCTTCGCCCTCGCCGCTGTCGCCCAGCAGGTCGCCAGCAGCGCCTTCGGGCACGTCGCCGGCCAGGATCGCTTCTTCATAGTCGGGCTCGCCAAACTGCTTCCAGTGCTCCACTACGCGGTGCACTTCCTCGTCGGCGACGAACGCACCGTGCACGCGCTGCGGATAACCGGTGCCCGGCGGCAGGAACAGCATGTCGCCCTGCCCCAGCAGGCTTTCCGCGCCCATCTGGTCCAGAATCGTGCGTGAGTCGATCTTCGATGACACCTGAAACGCCACGCGCGTCGGGATATTGGCCTTGATCAGCCCGGTGATCACGTCGACCGATGGACGCTGCGTCGCCAGGATCAGGTGAATGCCGGCCGCGCGCGCTTTTTGCGCCAGCCGCGCAATCAATTCTTCGATCTTCTTGCCAGCCACCATCATCAGGTCGGCCAGTTCATCGATCACCACCACGATCAGCGGCAGCGTGGAAAGCGGCTCGGGCGCATCGGGCGTCAGCGAGAACGGATTCGGCACCTTCTGCCCGGCCGCCTGCGCCGCGCGGATCTTCTGGTTGTAGCCAGCCAGATTGCGCACCCCCAGCGCAGACATCAGGCGGTAGCGCTTTTCCATCTCGCCCACACACCAGTTCAGCGCGTGCGCGGCCAGCTTCATATCGGTCACGACCGGCGCCAGCAGGTGCGGGATGCCTTCGTAGACGGACAGCTCCAGCATCTTCGGGTCGATCATGATCAGGCGCACGTCTTCCGGCGTCGCCTTGTAGAGCATCGACAGAATCATGGCGTTGACCGCCACGGACTTGCCCGAGCCAGTGGTGCCGGCCACCAGCAAGTGCGGTGCGCGCGCCAAGTCGGTCACCACCGGATTGCCGGTGATGTCCTTGCCCATCGCCAGCACCAGCTTCGATGCATGCGCGTGGAAGGCGCTGCCGCTGACGATCTCGGACAGGCGGATCATCTGGCGCTTCGGGTTGGGCAGTTCCAACCCCATGCAGGTCTTGCCCGGAATGGTCTCGACCACGCGAATCGAAGTCACGCCCAGCGCGCGCGCCAGGTCCTTCACCAGGCCGACCACCTGCGCGCCGCGCACGCCAACCGCGGGATCGACTTCAAATCGTGTAATAACAGGACCGGCGCTGGCGCCAACCACCGACACGGGCACCTTGAACTCGGCCAGTCGCTGGGAAATCAGTTCGCCGGTTTGCTGCAGCCGTTCTTCCGAGACCTGTTCGGCATGTTCGTCGGCCGGCTCCAGCAGATCGGCGCCCGGCAGGCGATAGTCGACCACCATGCGCGGCGCGGGCGGAATCACCGGAGCTGCTGCCACGGCGGGCGTCGGCGACGCGGCGACGGCCGGCGCAATCGACGACAGCGGCACGGTCCGGCCGACCACGGCCGGCAACACGATGCGGGGTTTCGGCGCCGGCTGCACGAACGCGTTGGCATCCTCGACCGCCGCAGCATCGTCGGCCGATGACGCATCCCCGCTTTTCGTGTCATCCGCGGGCGACGATGCATCGGCCGTCTCAGCCTCGTCGAATGCCACGCTCGGGCTCACGCCGGCGGCAGCCATCGATCCGGCTTCGCCTGAAAAAACGGCTTCAGCGCGTGCCCTGGCGTCGGCAGCGGCCTCTTCTGCCTCGGCTTCCGAGATCGACGCCGCGACGGCCTGCTCGATGGCCTGCACGACCGTCGGCTCGGCCGGCAAGTCGTCGACCGTCGGTTCGAGCGGGCCGATGTCGCCCGGCGCCTCGCTTTCGGGTGCCGGCGCGGTCATGTGATCCTCGCCAGCGGCGGCAATCGGCATGGCCACCAATAGCGTTTGGTCTTGCGAGGGCGTGTCGGCCTGCGCGGCCATTTGAGAGATTTCCGGCGCGCTGACGGCAGTCATCGCCGCGGGCGTCGCCATGCCCATCGGCCGACCGGCCAGTTCGCGCAGTTCGGCCAGCAGCGCCAGCGCCTCGTCACGGAGCGCATCGAATGTGACCGGCGGCGACGCGGACGTGTCCGCTTCAGGCGATGTGGGTGCAGGCGTGGCTGTCGCACCAGCGTCCGAAATGGTTGCGGTATGAGGATCGACCGATGCGGGAGCAACCTGGGACGCCCCCGCCGCTGCCGTCGCAACTTCGGCGGACGGCGACGGGCTCGCCGAGGTCGCCACGACGGCGCTGCTTTCCACTGCCACTTCCGCCACGACTGCCGTGGCCGCTGAGGCGTCCCCAGCCGGTGCCGGCTTCCTCATCGCTTCGGGCAGCGTCGTGATGGCCGAGCGCAAACCGAGCTGCGGATTGCGGAACGGGCTGCTCACGATGGTGGCCTGCGGGGCGGCTTTTGGCTCGGCGCGGGTCTCCGCGCGCGCAGCGGGACGCGCTTCGGGCCTGGCTGGCGTCCTGGGCTGCGGCTTCTGCGCGACGGTTTCAGCCCTGCCGGCCGGCTGTGCTGGCGCGGGCTTGATGGCTGCCGCAGAAGTCGATGCGGTGGCTGTGGCGGTGGCCGGATCGCGCCGGGTCGCGCCCGGCGCGGGAGCGTGATGGAGCCAGATCTCACCGGGTTGCGGAGGCGACTGGCGCGTGCGCGGCGGCGGCTGCCATGCCGGTTGACGCCGTGCCGATACGGCTTCGATGCCCTTGTGGCGCGCCGGCTGCCGCGCGGCAGCCGACTGCGCAGGCAGCGACGTGGTTTCCCAGCGTTGCGGCGCCTCGCGGGCGGCAGACGCTTGCGGCCCAAAGTCGGTGCGGTCGGTGCGGTCGGTGCGGTCGGTGCGGTCGGTGCGGATGTCGGTGCGCGGCTCGGCACGCGGCGCGATGGGCTCGTCGTCGGACACGGCGCGCGGACGACGCAGCAGGAACAGGCTGCGCCACGTCTCTCCAAATACCATTGGCGCCGCCAGCCCAAGCAGCGCCAGCATCATCAGCAGCGCGCCGGTCCAGCCGAGCAGGCCGGATGCCACGCCTGCCAATGCATGCCCGGCAGCGCCGCCGGCCGTGCCGCCCTCGCCGCCGGTCAGCGCCTCCAGCGTGGCGCTGGCGCCCAGCACCAACACCGTCCCCATCCACACGCGCAGCGAGCCGCGGCCAAATACACGGCGATCGCCGGCAAGCGCGCGGCCTACCGTTCGCCAGACGAGCGGCAGCAGCCACAAGGTCGACAATCCGAACCAGCCCAGACCCATTTTTGATATGACACGATGAAAACCACGGGCAGCGATTGTAGCGGGTCTGGCTGCGCGCAACGCCAAGCGTGCACGGAAACTTACGCTTTATTGCCCGGCGCGAAACGGATACTTCGCGAAGATCAGGCCAACCACCTTGTCGATCGCCGCCTGATTGTTCTGCGGATCGGTCTGGCCCGCTTCGCCCTGGGCCACGCCTTCCCAGACCAGCTGGTTCTTTGCGGCATCGACGATGTCGATGTTCAGCGTGCCCTCGGTATACGTATAGGTATCGCTGTACAAGCCATAGCCGGGCCATGGCGCGTACATGCCGCCGCGATAGGCGTAGTAGCCCATGTAGCCGGGCGGCGGCAGCGGCGCGGGGCTGCTGACGATTTTCTGCTGCAGTTGCATGTTGAAATTGAGCAGCAGATCGGGGTTGCGCGGCGCGTAGGTGTAGCCGCGCGCGGTCATCTCGCGCTGCGCGGCGGCTTTCAGGTATTGCGTGGTCAGGCTCTCGTAGCCCTGGCGGTCGGTGCCGACGCGCGGCACGAATGCGAACGTACGGTAATGCGAAAAGTCGTTGGCCCGGTTGTAGTCCGTACGAATCTCGGGGCCGATGGCGCAGCCTGCCAGCATCATCGCCACAAGCGCCAGCGCCGCGGGCTGCCACGAGGCGCCCGGGAAGGATCGGTGGCGCATGGCCGGCTCGGTCAATTCCATTTGCCGTCGTACCCGCCCACGCTGAGGCGCCCCGCGCCAAGCAGCGCCACGGCGAGCGCGGCGCCCAGGTACATCCCCTGCAACTCCAGCGCCCAGCCGCCTGTTGGCGCCATCTCGCCAAGCTGCTTGGCATGGACCAATGCGAAGGCAAACAGCATGTTGACCGCGATGATCACTGCGCCGAGGCGCGTCCAGAGTCCGATGATCAGCAGGATCGGCGCGACCACTTCGCCGATATAGACCAGATAGGCCACCGGCGCGGGAAGCCCCGCCTGCGTGACCACCTGGACGACGAAGCCGGGACCGGCCATCACCTTGGCGATGCCGTGCAACAGGATCAGCACGCCCAGTACGATGCGGAGAATGGCTTTGCCCAGATCCTGCGTTCCTTGCGTGCGGCTCATTGCGTTGGCTCCTTGCGGTTGTTTGCGTGCGCAGCATGTGACCTGCACAACTACCTTAGATCGTGCTGGCGTGAAGGTAAAGGCGCAGCGTCCGGCCCGCGTGGCGCCCGCGCATCGGCAAACGTCGATGCGACGCGGGTCTGCCTAGCGCGGCGCTTCCGAATCGTCCTGGTCCAGCGCCGGCGCCATCGGCGCCATCGGCGGCGCGGCATGCATCGGTGTGGTGGCGGTCATCATCCCGACCTTGCGCCCGTGCTCGGGCAACACCTCGGCCAGGAAATCGAGGAAGCGCCGCAACGCGGGCGTGACGCCCTGCCGCGAAGGAAACACCGCATGCAACACGCCCAACGGCAAATCCCACTGCGGCAGCAGCACTTCGAGTTCGCCGCGCTCGATTTCGTCGCGGCAATACATGCGCGGCAACATCGCCACGCCCACGCCCGCCACCGCGGCCTCGCGCAGCAGCGCGAATTCATCCGAAATCAGGCGCGGGTCGTAGCCGATGTGGACCGGATCGCCGGCCTTGTCGAACAGCGTCCAGATATGCCGGCCTTCATGCGGCTTCTGGGCAAGCCCCGGCATGCCCTCCAGCGCCTGCGGCGTTCGCGGCCGGCCAATGCTGTCCAGCAGCGCCGGGCTGGCCACCAGCTTGAGGTCGCTCTTGCCGAATGTACGAACCGCCAGGCTGGAATCGTCGAGCACGTTTCGCACGCGCAGCGCAAGGTCATAGCCTTCGCCAATCACGTCGACGCGCCGGTTGGTCGCATCGACTTCCAGCTGGATGCCCGGATTGGCGCGCATGAAATTGCCGATGTTGGGCGCCAGCAGCACCTGAACGATCGCCACCGGACAACTGATCTTGAGGATGCCGCCTGGTTGCTCGCGCGCGTTGTCGATTAGTTCGCGGGCGGCTTCCGCGGCCTGCAGCATGTCGCGACAGCGCGCGTAATAGGCCTCGCCAAGCGGTGTAACGCGCACTTGACGCGTGGTCCGACGCAGCAGCTGCACGCCCAGATCGCGCTCCAGCTGTGCAATGCGACGCGACAGGCGCGACTTGGGCACGCCCGTAGCGCGGCTGGCTGCGGAAAAACTGCCGTGCTGCACCACCTGCGCGAACAGCGATAAATCGTTGAGATCCTGCATGGGCCCGCTCCTTGGAGTCTCGTTGCACCGATAGAACAATCATTTGCATTTTGCCTCACTACCGGCATCAATGGGGAATCTCTATCTTTCACTCATCCCAACCGAACCCCCGTGGAGCCAAACATGAACATCCTGCAGATCGATTCGAGCGTACTGGGCGACAACTCCGTATCGCGCAACCTGACCGCCAGCATCGTGGCCGATATCGTCGCGAAGAATCCCGACGCCAAGGTCACCGTGCGAGACCTGGACCGCGAAGCCCCCGCTCACCTGGTCAACCATCTGCTGCCCGTGCTGGGCGGCCCGAAGGACGGCCTGAACGATGTGCAGCAGGCCGAACTGGAACGTACCGAGCAGCTCCTGGCCGAGTTTCTGGCCGCCGACGTGCTGGTAATTGGCGCGCCGCAATACAACTTCGGCATCCCCAGCCAACTGAAAGCCTGGATCGACCGTATCGCGCAGGCCGGCCGTACGTTCCGCTACACCGCCAACGGCCCGGAAGGTCTGGCCACCGGCAAGCGCGCGATCGTGGTGTCGTCGCGCGGCGGCGTGCGCCAGGACGCCAACGCGCTGGATCTGCATGAGATCACCATCGACACGGTGCTGCGCTTCCTCGGCATCACGGACATCACCTTCGTGCGCGCCCATGGCCTGGCGATGGGTCCCGAAGCGCGCGACGCCGGTCTGACGACGGCCCGCACTCAGATCGCCGCGCTCAATGACGCCGGCCGCGCCGCCGCCTAAGCGCCGTCCTATGCAGTCCCCCGCGCCTGCCACCGCGCAGGCGCGCCCGTCTCAGTGAAGTACCCGGCGCTGCCCCTTCGGCGCCGGTGCTGTTCCAGACAGGCATCCCGTTACGGGGTGCCTGTTTTTTTTCGACCGCAGCCGGAAACCGCACCATGGCCGGCGACGGGTTGGCGGCCCGCGGTCAAGCTGTAGGGGACCGCCTACAAGCGCGCCGGACTGCACCCCGCTCGCCGCGTCCGGCGTATGGGTCTATGATGGTTCGACCGATCGCCCGTCGGGGCCGACGGGCCCGCGCCTACCCGCCAAATCTCCATCCGTCTTCCGGGAGCCTGCATGACCACAGCCTCAGCACTGTTGCCTGCCGCCGTCAGCCATCCACCCCACGAGCCCGCGCTGCTAAGCCAGTATCGGCACGTGCGTGCGGCGACGGAAGCGCTGGTGGCGGACTTGTCCGATGCCGACGCAACCGTGCAGTCGATGGACGACGCGAGCCCCGCCAAATGGCATCTGGCCCATACGACGTGGTTTTTCGAGGAATTCGTGCTCGGCGCCCGACTGCCCGATTACGAGCCTGTCGATCCGCAATACCGCTATTTGTTCAATTCGTATTACGAGGCGGTCGGCGCGCGACATCCTCGGCCGCGGCGGGGTCTGCTGACGCGCCCGTCGCTCGACGAAATCCTGGCCTATCGCGAGGCGGTGGACGACAGCATGCTGTCATTGCTGATGACTGCCCAGACCGACGACGAAGCCGCCCTGATCACGCTGGGCCTGCATCACGAGCAGCAGCATCAGGAATTGCTGCTGACCGACATCCTCCACCTGTTCGCCCAGAATCCGCTGCGGCCCGCCTACGCCCCGGCGCTGACCGTACCGGTAGTTGCCGACCCTCGCCCGGCGCCCGAGTGGGTGTCGTTTGCGGGCGGCATCGTCGCCATCGGGCACGACGGCGACGGTTTTGCTTTCGACTGCGAAGGCCCGCGCCACCAGGTGCTGTTGCGGCCGTACACGCTGTGCACGCATCCGGTCAGCAACCGGCAATGGTTTGAATTTATCGAAGATGGCGGCTATCAGTCGGCCGGGCTCTGGCTTTCCGACGGCTGGCGATGGGTGTGCGACAACCAGATCGATGCGCCGCTCTACTGGGAAGCGCGCGAAGGAACGTGGTGGCAGATGAGCCTGCGCGGCATGCATCCGGTGGACCCGGACAGTCCGGTGACGCACATCAGCTTCTATGAAGCCGATGCGTTCGCGCGTTGGGCCGAACGGCGCCTGCCGAGCGAGGCCGAATGGGAGCACGCGGCGCAGAGTCTATCGGCCACCGGCAATTTCATCGAAGGGCGCGCGCTGCGACCGCTGCCGGATCGCCAGAACACATCGGGCGTCCTGCGCCAGATGTTCGGCGACGTATGGGAATGGACGGGCAGCGCCTACCTGCCGTATCCCGGATTTCGACCCAGCGCCGGCGCCGTGGGCGAATACAACGGCAAGTTCATGAGCAGCCAGATGGTATTGCGCGGCGGCTCCTGCGTGACGCCCGAATCGCACATCCGCGCCAGCTATCGCAATTTCTTCTATCCCCATCAGCGCTGGCAGTTCACCGGCCTCAGATTGGCCGACGACGCATGACGCGGCAACAGCAAGCCGGCTGCGCTGCGAGTCCCGAATTCCCAAATTCCCCGGACAAATCCTCCTTCTCTCTGAAAGCCAGGCATTTTGAGCCTCTTCCGCCTGCGGAAGAGGCTCAGGTCTTTCGATCGCCTCGTATGGCAGTTAATTGCAAACTAAAGAAACCAAAAAAGGATTGGGATGTGGGCGCGCGACAGTAGCCACGCAAGCACAGCGGAAAATCAGCCGTCGCGCAGGCGACGCCACAGCGTCGTCGCGCTGATGCCAAGTTGCGCGCAGGCCGCGGCACGGTTGCCGTCGCATTCGGCCAGCACACGCCTGACATGCTCTGCCTCGGTGGCGCGCCCCACTCCCGCCAATGAGCGTGGGGCGTCGCCGGTGGCATGGGCGGTGTCCGCTGGCGCGACGGCCGGCATACCGGCGAACAATTCCGGAACGGCGGCCTGCACTTCGCGCCGCAACGCCGCGGCATCGAGCTGCGCGCCGGCCACCAGCACGGCCACGCGCTCGGTCACGTTTTCCAGTTCGCGGATATTGCCCGGCCATGCGTAGTGCGCCAGCCTCGCCCGCACCAGTTCCGGCAACGGCTGCGGCGCGTCGAGCCCGAGCCGCTCCTGCGCGCGGCGATACAGCAGCGCGGCCAGCGCCGGCAGATCGGCGGAGCGCTCCCGCAGCGGCGGCATCTCGATGCGCAGGATATTGAGCCGGTAATACAAGTCCTGCCGGAACGATCCTTCGCGCACCAGCGCGCTCAGATCCCGATGCGTGGCGGCGATCACGCGCACGTTGACGGGCACGGCCTCGATGCCGCCGATCGGCAACACCTGCTTTTCCTGCAGCACGCGCAGCAGCCGCGTTTGCAGCGCCGGCGGCATGTCGCCCACTTCGTCCAGGAACAGCGTGCCGTTGTGCGCCGATTCGAACAGGCCGGCCTTGCCGCCGCGCCGCGCACCTGTGAAGGCCCCCTCCTCGTAGCCAAACAGCTCCGATTCGAGCAGCGTCTCCGGAAACGCCGCGCAGTTGACGGCGACGAACGGAAACGCGCGGCGCGGGCTGGCATCGTGCATGCCCTGCGCCAGCACTTCCTTGCCGGTGCCGCTTTCGCCGCTCACCAGCACGGTCGAATCGACCATCGCGTAACGCCGCGCCAGTCCGCGCAGATCGCGCATCGCCGCGGAGTCGCCCGCCAGATCGTCGAGGCTGTAGCGCACGCCGGCCGCGCGGGTACGCGTGCGCGAGCGCAAATTGCGGTCGGCGCGATGGATCGCGTTGGCGTCCTGGATCGTGAGCACCGCGCCCGACGTGCCTGTATCGCCGACGATGGGAATCCGGTTGACCACCACCATTTTGTCGCCGAGCCGATGAATCGCCTCGAGCTCGCGCGTGCCGCTGTGCATCACGCCGTCGAGCGACAAACCCGGCGCCAGCGTCGCCAGCTTGCGGCCGACGGCAACGCCAGCCGGCGTGCCCAGAAAGCGCTCCATGGCCGGATTGAACGCCTGCACGCGGCCTTCCGCGTCGACGGCCGCCACGCCCTCGTTCAGATGGGCCAGGATGGCGTTGACATAGTCGCGGCGCGTCGATTCGATGCGCCGCAGGCGCGCGGCCTCGATCGCGTCTTCCAGCGCCAGCCGCACGGCGTTGCCGGAGTACAGGAACACGCCAACCAGACCGTACTTGTCGGCCAGATCAGTGACCATGCCAGGCCCGACCACCACACGGATGCCCTCTTCCTTCAAAGCTCGCACGCGCGCCGTGGCGTCGTCTTCGGTCAGATAGGTGTAGCGTGGAATATCGAGCCCGAAGGCGCGCACGAATTCGTCGACTTCCGCGTAGGTCGATGCGTGCGTGACCAGCGCGACCTTCGGCGAAATGCGCCGGGCGGTCGCCAGCGCATTCATCACGTCGAAGCCCGTCACCTTGACCAGCACCACCGGCACATCGACATGCTGGCGCAGATAGGCGCCGTTGGATCCACCGGCCACCACCACATCGACGCGGTTCTCGCGTGCCTCACGGTTGATCGCGCTTGCAGCGGCTTCGAATGCGCGTCCGACGATGCGGAATTCGGCCCGCGCGGCATAGGCCGGGATCAGGTCGGCAAACGCGCGCGACAGGCGGCTGATGCCCATCGCCCAGATGCGTGGCCGGGCGCCGGCCGCCAGCGCGGGGGCGGGATTGAGGGGGATGGGGGATGGAAGCGATGACATGGCAATCCTGCGGTAAATCGCGCAAGCCCACGCCGAGGTCTGCCGGGAGCGCGAAAGTCCTGCCATTGTCTTCCCACGCGCGCCGATTTTCAACTTTGAAATCCATGAATTTCACAAATGAAATTCAACTCAACTTTACGCCGCATGAAGCATACTGCGCGGCGCCCCGAGACATCCCGCCAAGCCGCTGATTCGTAAGCACTTTTTAGCCGAAAAATGGCGTATGGCCCACCTTTTGAAAACGCACACCGCCGCTGGCACACCCCTTGCGCTTACCTGCGCCGCCCCTGTTTCGACAGGCTCACGAACATCAGACTCACAGATCCACACCCATGACTTTTTCCGCCAACGACCTCGCGCGCTCTGCCGGCGCACGCTTCCGCCAAGCCCTGATCGACGAAACACCGCTGCAGATTCCTGGCGCGATCAATGCCAATCACGCGCTGCTGGCCAAGCGCGCCGGCTACCGCGCAATCTATCTGTCGGGCGGCGGCGTGGCGGCTGGATCGCTGGGCCTGCCCGACCTGGGCATCTCGAACCTCGACGACGTGCTGACCGATATCCGCCGCATCACCGACGTCTGCGACACCCCGCTGCTGGTCGACGTCGACACCGGATTCGGTTCGTCGGCCTTCAATGTGGCGCGCACCACGCGGTCGCTGATCAAGTTTGGCGCCGCGGCCATGCACATCGAGGATCAGGTCGGCGCCAAGCGCTGCGGGCATCGTCCCAACAAGGAAATCGTCGGCCAGGATGAGATGGTCGACCGCATCAAGGCGGCAGTCGATGCGCGCACGGACGAGAATTTCGTGATCATGGCGCGCACCGACGCGCTGGCCGTGGAAGGCCTGGACCGCGCCATCGAGCGCGCCGTGGCCTGCGCGGAAGCCGGCGCCGACGCCATCTTCCCGGAAGCCATGACCGACCTGGACATGTACGCGCGGTTTGTCGATGCGGTGAAGGTGCCGGTGCTGGCCAATCTGACCGAATTTGGGGCCACGCCGTATTTCACGCTGGACGACCTGCGCGGCGTGGGCGTCGCCATGGCACTTTATCCGCTGTCCGCCTTCCGCGCCGCCAACAAGGCCGCCGAGAACGTCTATACGGCGATCCGCCGCGACGGCACCCAGCGCAACGTGGTCGACACGATGCAAACCCGCGCCGAACTTTACGAGCGCATCGACTACCATGCCTACGAGCAGAAGCTGGACGCGCTGTTCGCCCAAGGCAAGGCCAAGTAAGCGGCCTCCAATCATCCAGAAGACAACCGAGACGAGACGCAAGTCGCGCCACACACCATGGCAGCTCGCAAACCATCCACAAGAAGCAAGGAGACCCCAATGTCCGAAGCCCAACCGCTGGCCACGCCAAAACCCAAGAAGTCCGTTGCCCTGTCCGGGATTGCCGCCGGCAATACCGCGCTGTGCACCGTTGGCCGCAGCGGCAACGATCTCCACTATCGCGGCTACGACATCCTGGACATCGCCGATACCTGCGAATTCGAGGAAATCGCCCACCTGCTGGTGCACGGCAAACTGCCCACCCGCTCTGAACTGGCGGCCTACAAGACCAAACTGAAATCGCTGCGCGGCCTGCCCGCCAACGTCAAGGCGGCACTCGAATGGGTGCCGGCCAGCGCGCATCCGATGGATGTGATGCGCACCGGCGTGTCCGTGCTGGGCACCGTGCTGCCGGAAAAGGACGACCACAACACGCCGGGCGCGCGCGATATCGCCGACCGCCTGATGGCAAGCCTGGGCTCGATGCTGCTGTACTGGTACCACTACAGCCATAACGGCCGCCGCATCGAGGTGGAAACCGACGACGATTCGATCGCCGCGCACTTCCTGCACCTGCTGCACGGCGAGGCGCCGTCCAAGCTTTGGGAACGCGCGATGCAGACGTCGCTGATCCTGTACGCGGAGCACGAGTTCAACGCCTCGACGTTTGCCTGCCGCGTGGTGGCCGGTACCGGCTCCGACATGTATTCGGCGATCTGCGGCGGCATCGGCGCGCTGCGCGGTCCCAAGCATGGCGGCGCCAACGAGGTGGCGTTCGAGATCCAGAAGCGCTACGACACGCCGGACGAGGCCGAGGCCGATATCCGCCGCCGCGTGGAAAACAAGGAAGTGGTGATCGGCTTCGGCCACCCGGTCTACACGATCAGCGATCCGCGCAACGTGGTGATCAAGGAAGTGGCGCGCAAGCTGTCGAAGGACGCCGGTTCGATGAAGATGTTCGATATCGCCGAGCGCCTGGAAACCGTGATGGCCGACGCCAAGAAGATGTTCCCGAACCTGGACTGGTTCAGCGCCGTGAGCTATCACATGATGGGCGTGCCGACCGCGATGTTCACGCCGCTGTTCGTGATTGCCCGCACCTCTGGCTGGGCCGCGCACGTGATCGAGCAGCGCATCGACAACAAGATCATCCGCCCGACGGCCAACTACACCGGCCCCGAGAACCTGAAGTTCCTGCCGATCGACAAGCGCGCCTGATCGTCACCCGCAACAAGAACAGTGCCGCCGCCCGCGCCCGCGCACATGCCGGGCGGCCGGCACGACAGTCTCCACGACGCCATGAACACTGCATACCGCAAACCGCTGCCCGGCACCGCGCTCGATTACTTCGACGCCCGTGCCGCAGTCAACGACATTTCCCCGGGCGCCTGGGACAAGCTGCCGTACACATCGCGCGTACTGGCCGAGAATCTGGTGCGCCGCTGCGACCCCGCCACGCTGACCGCGTCGGTCAAGCAACTGATCGAACGCAAGCGCGACCTGGACTTTCCGTGGTATCCGGCGCGCGTGGTGTGCCATGACATCCTGGGCCAGACGGCGCTGGTCGACCTGGCCGGCCTGCGCGACGCGATTGCCGATCAGGGCGGCGATCCGGCCAAGGTCAACCCGGTGGTGCCGGTGCAACTGATCGTCGACCACTCGCTGGCGGTGGAATGCGGCGGTTTCGATCCCGATGCGTTCGCGAAGAATCGCGCCATCGAGGATCGCCGCAACGAGGACCGCTTCGACTTCATCAACTGGACCAAGAAGGCGTTCCGCAATGTCGACGTGATCCCGCCGGGCAACGGCATCATGCACCAGATCAACCTGGAAAAGATGTCGCCGGTGATCCACGCCGACCATGGCGTGGCCTATCCCGATACCTGCGTCGGCACCGACAGCCACACGCCGCACGTCGATGCGCTGGGCGTGATCGCTATTGGCGTGGGCGGCCTGGAAGCCGAAAACGTGATGCTGGGCCGCGCGTCGTGGATGCGCCTGCCCGATATTGTCGGCGTGGAGCTGACCGGCCGCCGCCAGCCCGGCATCACCGCCACCGACATCGTGCTGGCGCTGACCGAGTTCCTGCGCAAGGAAAAGGTGGTCGGCGCCTATCTGGAGTTCCGCGGCGAAGGCGCTGCCAGCCTGACGCTGGGCGACCGCGCCACCATTTCGAACATGGCGCCCGAGTACGGCGCCACGGCGGCGATGTTCTTCATCGATGCGCAGACCACCGAATACCTGCGCCTGACCGGCCGCGACGACGCGCAGGTGCAACTGGTGGAAACCTATGCCCGCACCGCGGGTCTCTGGGCCGATGCCCTGGTGACCGCCGAATACGAGCGCGTACTGCATTTCGACCTGTCCAGCGTGGTGCGCAACATGGCCGGCCCGTCCAACCCGCACAAGCGCCTGCCGACCTCCGATCTGGCGGCGCGCGGCATCGCGGGCAAGTGGGAAGAAATGCCGGGCCTGATGCCCGACGGCGCGGTCATCATCGCCGCCATCACCAGTTGCACCAATACCAGTAACCCGCGCAATGTGATTGCCGCCGCGCTGCTGGCGCGCAACGCCAATGCGCGCGGCCTGACGCGCAAGCCGTGGGTCAAGTCGTCGCTGGCGCCGGGATCGAAGGCGGTCGAACTCTATCTGCAAGAATCGGGACTGCTGCCCGATCTGGAAAAGCTCGGCTTCGGCATCGTGGCATTTGCCTGCACGACGTGTAACGGCATGTCCGGCGCGCTGGACCCGAAGATCCAGCAGGAGATCATCGACCGCGACCTCTATGCCACCGCCGTGCTGTCGGGCAACCGCAATTTCGACGGGCGCATCCATCCGTACGCGAAGCAGGCGTTCCTGGCGTCGCCGCCGCTGGTGGTGGCCTACGCGATTGCCGGCACGATCCGCTTCGATATCGAACGCGATGCGCTGGGCACGGACGCGAGCGGCCAGCCGGTGTACCTGAAAGACCTGTGGCCCAGCGACGAGGAAATCGACGCCATCGTCAAGCAGAGCGTGAAGCCCGAGCAGTTCCGCAAGGTCTACGAGCCGATGTTCGCGATTCACGCCGACAGCGGCGAGCGCGTGGACCCGCTCTATGACTGGCGTCCGCAGAGCACGTACATCCGCCGTCCGCCGTACTGGGAAGGCGCGCTGGCCGGCGAGCGCACGCTGCGCGGCATGCGCGCGCTGGCGGTGCTGGGCGACAACATCACGACCGACCACCTGTCGCCGTCGAATGCCATCCTGCCGGACAGCGCGGCCGGCGAATATCTGGCCAAGATGGGCCTGCCCGAAGAGGATTTCAATTCGTACGCCACGCACCGCGGCGATCACCTGACCGCGCAGCGCGCGACCTTTGCCAACCCGACCCTGACCAACGAGATGGCCGTGGTGGATGGCGCCGTGAAGAAGGGATCGCTGGCGCGTATCGAACCCGAAGGCAAGGTCGTGCGCATGTGGGAGGCGATTGAGACCTACATGGCGCGCAAGCAGCCGCTGATCGTGGTGGCCGGCGCGGACTACGGCCAGGGATCGTCGCGCGACTGGGCGGCCAAAGGCGTGCGGCTGGCGGGCGTGGAAGCCATCGTGGCCGAAGGCTTCGAGCGCATCCACCGCACCAACCTGATCGGCATGGGCGTGCTGCCGGTGGAGTTCTTCCCGGGCACCAACCGCATCACGCTCGGCATCGACGGCACCGAAACCTTCGATATCGTCGGCGCGCGCAAGCCGCGTGCGGAACTGACGCTGGTCATCCATCGCCGTACCGGCGAAAAAGTGGAAGTGCCGGTGCTGTGCCGTCTCGACAGCGACGAGGAAGTGTCGATCTACGAAGCCGGCGGCGTGCTGCAGCGCTTTGCGCAGGACTTCCTGGAATCGTCGCGCGCGGCGGCCTGAACGGGAACGAACGGGAAACATCACCATGTCTCACGCACCTCAAATCAAGATCCCCGCCACGTACCTGCGTGGCGGCACCAGCAAGGGCGTGTTCTTCCGCCTGCAGGACCTGCCCGAAGCGGCGCAGACGCCCGGATCGGCGCGCGACAAACTGCTGTTGCGCGTGATCGGCAGCCCCGATCCGTACGGCAAGCAGATCGACGGCATGGGCGCCGCCACGTCGAGCACCAGCAAGGCGGTGATCATCTCGAAGAGCACGCACCCTGATCACGATGTCGATTACCTGTTCGGCCAGGTGTCGATCGACCAGCCGTTTGTCGACTGGAGCGGCAACTGCGGCAATCTGTCGGCGGCGGTCGGCCCGTTCGCGGTCAGCAACGGCTTTATCGATGCCTCGCGCATTCCGCGCAACGGCACCGTGGTCGTGAAAATCTGGCAGGCCAATATCGGCAAGACCATCGTCGCGCATGTGCCGATTACCGACGGCGCGGTACAGGAAACCGGCGATTTCGAACTCGATGGCGTCACGTTCCCGGCCGCGGAAGTCCAGCTCGAATTCATGGACCCGGCCGCCGAGGAAGGCGATGACGGCGGCGGCGCGATGTTCCCGACCGGCAACGTGGTCGACGACCTCGAAGTGCCCGGCGTCGGCACGCTCAAGGCGACCATGATCAACGCCGGGATTCCGACGATCTTCGTCAACGCCGAAGCCATCGGCTACACCGGCACCGAACTGCAGGACGCCATCAACGGCGATCCCAAGGCGCTGGCGATGTTCGAGACCATTCGTGCCCACGGTGCGTTGCGCATGGGTCTGATCCGGAACATCGACGAAGCCGCGCGGCGTCAGCACACCCCCAAGGTGGCGTTTGTCGCTAAGCCGGCCGCCTACGCCGCGTCCAGCGGCAAGACGGTCAAGGCCGAAGACGTGGATCTGCTGGTCCGCGCGCTGTCGATGGGCAAGCTGCACCACGCGATGATGGGCACCGCGGCCGTCGCCATCGGCACCGCCGCCGCGATCCCCGGCACGCTGGTCAATCTTGCGGCCGGCGGCGGCGAGCGCCAGGCCGTGCGCTTCGGCCATCCGTCGGGCACGCTGCGCGTGGGTGCGCAGGCCACCTTCGCCGACGGCCAATGGGCCGTGACGAAAGCCATCATGAGCCGCAGCGCCCGCGTGCTGATGGAAGGCTGGGTGCGCGTGCCAGCGGACGCGTTCTAATCCATCCTCGCAAGTCTTCGCGCACGGTTGGCGGCGGCATCTGCCCGGGAGGGTAGATGCCGCTTTGTCTTAACGGGCATACGTTTGCGAGGGCGCGCATCACGCCAGGTTGTCGACGCAACGCACATGCGTCGGTATAGTTGCCGCTCCGTTGGCAAGACATGCCAGGCAGAACCCAGGCATGCCGTGCCGGCGAAAATCCGTGAAACGATGACAAGCGGCCCGCGCGTATCCACAAGACCCGCGCCACGCCGACAAGAGGAGAACCATGCAACGCACTGCCCATCTCAAGCCTTTGGCCGCCCTGCTGCTCGCCGCCAGCCTGCTGTCCGGCGCCGCCCACGCCCAGCTTTCCCCGGCACCGGCCGCGAGCCCGGCGGCGCCCGTCAGCGCCCCGGCCGAAGCGCGCAAGGCCAACATCGTGATCATCGGCACCGGCGGCACCATCGCCGGCGCCGGTGCATCGGCCACCAACACCGCGGCCTACCAGTCCGCCGTGGTGCCGGTCGACAAGATCATCGCGTCCGTCCCGGAAATCTCGAAGGTTGCCAACGTCAAGGGCGAACAGATCTTCCAGATCGGCTCGGAGAGCTTCAACAACGAGCGGCTGCTCAAACTGGGCAAGCGCGTATCGGAACTGCTCAAGCAGCCCGACGTGGACGGCATCGTCATTACGCACGGCACCGACACCATCGAGGAGACCGCGTATTTCCTGAACCTGACGCTCAAGAGCGACAAGCCCGTGGTGGTGGTCGGCTCGATGCGGCCGGGTACGGCGCTGGGCGCGGACGGTGCGCTGAACCTGTATGACGCCGTGCTGGTGGCGTCGAACCCGGTGTCCAAGGGTAAGGGCACGCTGGTGGTGCTCAACGATGAAATCCACACCGGCCGCGACGTCACCAAGACCAACACGTTCAAGACCGAGACGTTCCGTTCGCCGTTTGGCCCGCTGGGCTACGTGGTGGAAGGCCGCACGCTGTTCTACCGCATTCCGGCGCGTCCTCACACGCTGCAGACCGAATGGGACATCGACAAGATCGACAAGCTGCCGGAAGTTGCCGTGGTGTACGCCTACGGCAACGTCAATCCGGCCAGCATCGATGCCGCGGTGAAGAACGGCGCGAAGGCGATCGTTTATGCAGCCACCGGCAACGGCAGCGTGGGCGATTACATGGTCGAACCGCTCAAGGCCGCGCAGGCCAAGGGCGTGCAGATCGTGCGGGCATCGCGCACCGGCAGCGGCGTGGTGGTGCGCAACGCGGAACAGCCCGACGACAAGTACGGCTGGGTGGTCACCGATGACCAGTTGCCGCAGAAGGCCCGTATCCTGACCGCGCTGGCGCTGACCAAGACCAACGACCCGAAGGCGCTGCAGGAAATCTTCTGGAAGTACTGACGCGATAGCTAGCGAGGCGGCCCGACGATCGACACCGCGGGCCGCCGATGCGGCCTACCGCGCCCGGGAAAGCGCCATAGGGCAACACCACGCGCAGAACGCCTCCCCCGCCGCTATAGCAGGGCCGTGCTCATCAGCGCCTTGGCCGCGAGCACGGCCGCCTCGGCATCGCGCTGCGCGTAGACCGACACCTCCGTCACCACCTGGCGCTTGCCGCGCCGCACCACATCGGCCACGCCGCGCAGCGTTGCGGACCGTGCCGCCGCAAGGTACTGGATCGACAAAGACCCAGTTGCACCGCCCTTCACCACTTCCAGGTCGACGCCGGTAAATGCCGCGGCCGCGCCGGCCACGTCGATTAGCGTCGCGATCACGCCACCGTGGACCATATCGCCCACCGTGATGTGTTGCATGCTGAACGGCAGCAGCACCTCGACGTGATCGAGCGCCACCACATCGAATCGCATACCGAGCATGCGCGCCACCGGCGAGCCCATCAGCACGGCTTCCAGCATCGCGGCGTTGCGGGGATCGACGGTCGGGACGGATTCAGGGTTGGACATCAGCGGGCTCCGGTGATGGCAAACGGGAAAAATGGAAAAAGGGAAAAAGGGGAAAAACGAAATCGAAGGCACGGTTCAGCCTAGTCGCCATGCACGCCGACCACAATGACTTCCGGGGTAATCCCCCACCGTCGGGGGCGACCACCCGGCCCGTTTATAATGTGCGGCTAATTGCTGCCCCCGTCCCGCTTGATGCCCGCCGATCCTTCCGAAATGCCCGTCCCCACCGCCGCTGTCGACTCTGTCGACCCCGACCCGGCGCAGACGCGGCTGGAGCATCGCCCGGACCAGGGCCTGGACGACCGGCCGGACAGCCCGTGCGTCGGCATCTGTTCCACGTTGTTCGACGACGTATGCCAGGGATGCGGCCGAACGGCGGCCGAAGTCAGCAACTGGGTGTTTTATAGCGACGCCGAAAAGCAGGTGATCTGGGAACGCATCACACGGGAAGGTACGGCGCGCCGCTTCCAGCGCGGCTAGTCACCAAGCCGGGAAGCGGCCCGCCGGCGCATCATCCTCCGGCCAGGCGCCTTTCCATATCCTCGACCTCGCGATTTGCCACGCGCTGGCGCGCCAGCTTGCGCCAGCTTTCCGCCAGCGGCGCTAACTGCGCCATCTCTTCAAGCGCCGCGTAGTCGAGCCGGTCCACGTACAGCACGCGAAGCAGGCGCTGCAGGGTCCATTGCGGAAAAGGCCGATCGAGAAGCACCAGACGGCTACCGGCCGCAACCTCGCCGTCTTCGAGTACGCGGTAATACCAGCCCGTCCGCCCGCTGCCCTGCACCGCGCGCGACATGCCCGCAAACCCGAAACGGTGATTGAGTTTCCAGCACGGCTGGCGCGCCTGCGATACCTCGACCAGCGCCGACCCAAGCCGGAAACGGTCTCCCACACACACGTGGGCCTCGATCAGACCCGACGTGCTGAAGTTTTCACCGAACGCGCCCGCGCGATCAAGCATGGCGAGGTTCGCGCCATGCGCGGCAAGATTGTCGCGCCACGCGGCGTAGTGATCGCGCGGGTAGTGATGCAGCGCCTTCTCCGCACCGCCATGGTGTTTCGGATCGCCCTGTTCGTCGACTGCCAGGCCCGTGCGCGTCACGCGCACAGGGCCGTCCACCGGCGTTTTATCGATAGCGCTCGGCACGCCCTTCGGACCGAACGGCCGGATCGCGCCGGCCAATACCGTATCGATCGGAATATCGATATCGACCATGCTCACAGCCCGGCTTCCTCCATCCATCGCGCGAACATCAGTTCTCCGGCGCTGGCCACCGTTGCGCCAATCTCGGCGGTACGGCGGCGGATCGTACGCGGATCGATGCCCGCCTTGGACAGCTCCACTGTATGGCCGATCAGCCAGGTCTCGATGTCACCCGGCTTGACCTCGGGATGGAATTGCAGCGCCAGCACCTGCTTGCCGATGGCGAAAGCCTGATGCGGCGTGGCGTCGGTGGACGCCAATAGTTCGGCGCCGGCCGGCAGGTCGAAGGTGTCGCCGTGCCAGTGCAGCACCTCCCAGTCGGCGCTGGCCAGCGCGGCAAGCGGCGAGCCCAGGCCGGCCGGCGTCGGCGTGATGGGCGCCCAGCCAATTTCGCGCGTGCCGGGGTAGACCCGCGCGCCGGCCGCGGCGGCGATCAACTGCGCACCCAGGCACGCGCCGAGCATCGGCAGTTCGGCCTCCAGCCGCTGGCGAATCACGTTGATCTCGACTTCCAGCCACGGATAGGCCTCAGTTTCGTAGACGCCGATCGGCCCGCCCAGCACGACCAGCAGATCGGCGGGATCGCTTGCCACGAGTGTCAGGTCGTCGACCCCGGCCTGGAACAGGCGGATCTCGTGGCCGCGGTCGCGCACCACATCGGCGATGACGCCGGCATGCTCGAATGCGACATGCTGGATCACGTCGGTACGCCGTTGACGGTGTTCACTCATCAGATAACTCCTGCATCAATTACGTCGGTCGGTCTTGGATCGATTGGGGCGAACAGGAAAGATCGCACTGCACGTCGAAGTCGATGGCACCACAGCTTCAAACGGTTGCACGAACAATCAGCGAATCAGCGCTGGCCGTCGCGCGCTTCGGAATCGGGGCGCAACACCAGCGTTTCGAAACTGTCTCCGCCGGGATTGCGTCGGTGGGACCCGATGGTGATGTACTGCACGCCGGCCCACTTGTCCGTCCAGTCGCGATAGTGCGGCGACAGGGCATTGCCGGATTGTCCGGTCGAGGACATGAATCGGGAATCAGACAGATCTGAAAGATCGTAGATGGCGCGCAGGCTGGCCGCGTGCACGCTTTCAAACGGCGCCTTCTCGTCGCGGAGATTGTGACGTCCCACGTCGACTGTATAGGTATCGCCGCCGGTGCGCACGCGCACGTTGAACAGCCCCGCCAGATACGGCACCTTGCCGAACGGCTTGTGCTCCGAGCGCGCGGTATGGGCCTTGCCCCAGCGCCATTTGGCCGGATCGTCGCCATAGCGCTGGTCGAGGTCCGCGATGGCGCGCTGCCACGCCAGCCCGATGGTCTGCGCGCAGCTTTCGCGCGCGGTTGTGCGTGAGTTGTCGCACCAGAACGCGCCGACGCCTTGCGGATCGCGGATCGCGTTAAGCATCGGCAGCTGTACGTTGCGTTGCTCCCATAACTTCGCAAACATTGGATCGCCGACCTTGTCCTCGAACAGCAGGCGTGACAGTTCACGTAGCCATGCGGTGACCACCAGCGGCTCGGCGCGATCGGCCGACATCGTGCCATCCCACTTGCGCAAGGCTTCGAACAACGCGCGCTCACGCGGCGCGCGCGTGGCGTCGCTGGCCACCGGCGCGGCCAGCAGCAGCGGCAGTGCGTCGCGCACGGCCAACGACACAACGTCCTTCTGAATCACGCCGAAACTGTCGGGCGTGTGATGCGGCTCGGCCTCCAGCAGGGTCTGGATGCGCTGCGCGCGGTACGGCACGCTCCATTCGCTGGTGATGAAGAACGGATACTGGTCGTCGACAATCTTCTGGTTGGCCGTCACGATCATGCCGGTGGGCGGATTGAAACGCTGCGGCAGCTGCTCGAACGGAATGAAACCCTGCCAGTCGTAGCGCGCGTCCCAGCCCGGCGCTGGCGCGAGGCCCATCAGGTCATTGTCCGCCCTCCGGATCGGCACGCGGCCCGGCGCGATGTAGCCGATATTGCCGTCCACGTCGGCATAGACGATGTTCTGCTGCGGCGCATGGAAATCCCTCAGCGCCGCGACAAAGCCCTGCCAGTCGCCCGCGGTGCCGATCTTCAGGCCGGCCTGGAAAGTGCGGTCGTCCGGCCGCAGCGCGGTCCACTGGAAAGCCATCACGTACTGGGCGCCCAGCGGCTTGGCGGCGGCGCCGATCGGCTCGGCCACATCCGACATCACCGGCCCGTGGCGCGTGGCGCGCACCTTGAGCGTCACGTCGTCCGCGCCCTTGACGCGGATGGTCTCGGTGCGCGTATCGAAATTGGCCCAGCCGTCCGGCGTCTGATAGCGATCGGGATTGGCCGGATCGATCCGCTCGATGTAAAGGTCCTGCACATCGGGCGCGGTATTGGTGAAGCCCCACGCGATGCGCTTGTTGTGGCCCAGCACCACCAGCGGCGCCCCAGGCAGGGTGGCGCCGGTGATATCCAGGCCGGGCGCCTGCAGATGCGCGAAATACCACAGCGCGGGTGCCTGCAATCCCAGGTGGGGATCGTTGGCCAGTAACGGCTTGCCGCTGCGCGTGTGCGCGCCGGAGACGACCCAGTTGTTCGAGCCCATGCCCTCCACGTAGCCGCCCGGCGCCGCGTCCGCCACGCGCGCCATGGCGGTGGCCACCGGCGCCAGTTGGCGGTAGAAGCTTGCGTAGTCCATCGTGCGCATCGGCTTGTCGCCTGGATAGGGCGCCAGGATTTCGGCGATGCGCGAGGTCGGCAATTGCTGCGACAGCCCCATCCGCAGCACCTCCTGCGTCCAGTTCGCACCGAGATCCCACGCCATCATGGTTTGCCAGCCCAGCGTATCGGCCGGCTCCCAGTGTTCCGGCCGGGTGCCGAGGATCAGGAATTCGGGCGGCAGCGCGGCCTTGCGCGTGTCGATGAACGCATTGACGCCGTCGGCATAGGCCTGCAGCACCGCGCGGGTCTCGGGCGAGGACTGCGCGAGGATCGCCTCGGCGTTGCGCCGTACCCCGAGCGTACGCAGGAAACGGTCCGTATCGAGCGCGCTGGGGCCGAGGATTTCCGCGAGCCGGCCCGCCACGATGCGCTTGTTCATCTGCATCTGCCAAAGCCGATCCTGCGCGTGCACATATCCGAGCGCGTAATAGGCGTCAAGCGCATTGGCGGCCTGGATATGCGGCACGGCGTTGCGATCGCGCACCACCACCACGCGATCGCGCAGCCCGGGCAAGCGCATCGTGCCGGCCGTATCGGGCTGCGAGGCCTGCCGATACCAGATATAGCCGCCGATCGCGCCGGTCACGGACAGCAGCAGCGTGCCCAGCAGGATCCACCCCAGCCGTTTGAACCAGCGCATCGCATTTCCTCCCGATGGAAAGTCGCAAGCATCGCAGATTTCCGCGCGAACAAAAATGCCCGGACTGGCCGGGCATCGATGAAAGCGACAAAAACCGCCGGTCAGGCCGGCTTCTTCAATTGCAGCGACTTGTATTCGAGGAATTCCTCGAGGCCGAACTTGCCGCCTTCGCGCCCGTTGCCGGACTGCTTGAAGCCGCCGAACGGCGCGTTCATATTGAACGGGCCGCCATTGATGTCGACCTGGCCGGTGCGGATGCGGCGCGCCACGCGGATGGCGCGCGCCTCGTCACCGGACCAGACGCCGCCGCCCAGGCCGTAGATGCTGTCATTGGCAATGCGGATCGCGTCGTCTTCGGTGTCGTAGCAAATCACCGACAACACCGGGCCGAAGATCTCCTCCTGGGCCACGGTGGCCTTCGGATCGACATTGCCGAGCACCGTGGGCTTGACGAAGAAGCCGCGGTCGAAGCCGGCCGGGCTGTCCGGGCCGCCAGCCACCAGTTCGGCGCCCTCTTCCAGCCCGCGCCGGATGTAGCCGGTCACGCGGTCCTTCTGCACCGCCGAAATCAGCGGCCCGAGGCGCGTGGCGTCCGAATGCGGATCGCCGACGGTGAAGCCTTCCACCACCTTGGCGGCAATCGCCTTCACTTCGTCGTAACGGCTGCGCGGCACCAGCATGCGCGTGTGCGCCGAGCAGGTCTGGCCGGAATTCAGGAAACACGCGCTGATGGTGCCCTTGACCGCGGCCGGCAGGTCGGCGTCGTCGAGGATCACCGATGCCGATTTGCCGCCCAACTCCAGCGCCACGCGCTTGACCGACTGCGCGGCCAGCTCGGACACGCGCTTGCCAGCACGCGTCGATCCGGTAAACGACACCATGTCGACTTCGGGATGGCTGGCCAGCACCTCGCCGACCACCGGGCCATAGCCGGTCACCAGATTGAACACGCCCGGCGGCAGGCCAGCGGCCTCGATCACCTCCGCCAGCACAAACGCGTTCAGCGGCGCCACCTCGGACGGCTTGAGCACGACCGTGCAGCCCGCCGCCAGCGCAGGCGCGACCTTCAGCGTGATCTGGTTGAGCGGATAGTTCCACGGCGTGATGGCCGCCACGACGCCCACCGGCTCGCGCACGACCAGCGAATTGCCCACCTGCTCCTCGAATTCGAATGACTCGAGCAGCGTGGCGGCCTGGCCCCAGTTGTACACCGGTCCGCCCACCTGGATCGCGCGCGCCAGCTTGATCGGCATGCCGACCTCGCCCGCGATCAGTTGCGCCAGTTCCTCAGCGCGGTCCTTCAGCCCTTCGGCGATCTTGCGGATATACCGGGCGCGCTCGGCCGGCGGCGTACTGGCCCAGCCATCAAAGGCCGCGCGCGCGGCCGCGATGGCATCCTCGGCGTCACGGGCGTGCCCCTCGGGGATCTTGCCCATGATCGCCTCGGTGGCGGAATGCACGACATCGATGCTGCCCGAGCCGTGGGGCGCCACCCATTTGCCGTTAATAAAAAGTTTGTCTCGTTGTTGCATGGCCACAAGCCCTCATTAGTGGATCGGCGATTGCAATTTTTTTGTTACTTTTATGGTGCACCACATTGTAGAGCGGTTTGCCGATTCACTTTTCTTTCCCTGGCAACCGGCTCTGACAACAAGATGGCGATAATCGGCCGCGCAGTATCTTTCCGAAGGGACTCACTCCGCGGGCGGCCGATCGATAACAAAAGGAGCGAGACATGGTCGACCCGATCTATCACAAGACGGAGGCTGGTCAGGAGGAAATCCGCACGCGCGCGCGCAAGCTGGACCAGAAACTGCGGGCGTTGCTGCTGATGGTCAACGGGGAACGCGCCAGATCCGAGCTGCTGGCGCAGGTCAGCGGCATGGGTGTGACGCCCGACGCCATGGACACGCTGCTGGCGCTGGGGCTGATCGAGGCGGTACGCGATCCCGGCAAGGCCGCGCCGACCTCAGTGTCAGCGACTTCGGCTGCCTCGGCGCAGCCGGCGGCGGCGTCCGCCCAGAGCGGCGCGCGCCAGGCGCGCGGCGAGACCAACCTGTTCGCGGCCTATTCGGGCTTCAATTCGGCGGCTGGCAAAGGCATCGACGACCGCGTAGACGTGCTGGCGGACACCACGATCGCCCCGGCGCTGGCCCCTTCCACGCCCGTCACGGCCGGCCCGCTGGCCCCGGTGTCCAGTGGCGCCGACGGGTACAAGCGGCTCTACCACTTCTTTACCGATGTGATCGGCCATCATCTTGGGTTGCGCGGCTACGTCATGCAGGTCAAGGTGGAAAAGGCCGCGACCGTGGTGGAACTAGCCGCCCTGCGCGATGCGCTGGGGACCGCGCTGCAGAAATCGAAAGGCGAAATCACCGCGCACGCGATCATCGGCGAACTGGACGCGCTGCTGGCGGAAATGGGCGTCGCGCCCGCGCGCCAGGCGTAAAAAAACCGGCGCGCCTGTGACGGCGGGCCGGTTTTCTTTGTCATGCGACGCCGCGCGTCAGGCCGTGCGCAGGCCCGGCCGGGCGGCAGTCGTTGACGGTTACGCCTCGATGCCCTGCGACTGCAGATACTCGTCGTACGTGCCCAGATAGTCGGTGATGGTGCCGTCGGTGCGCACTTCGATCACGCGCGTGGCCAGGCCGTTGATCAGCTCCCGGTCATGCGAGACGAAGATCAGCGTGCCGGGATACTTGTCCAGCGCGATCTGCAGCGATTCGATCGACTCCATGTCCATGTGGTTGGTCGGCTCGTCCATCGCCAGCACGTTATGGCGGCCCAGCATCAGCTTGCCCCAGATCATGCGGCCCTTTTCGCCACCGGACAGCACCTTGACGTTCTTCTTGATGTCGTCGGCCGAGAACAGCAGGCGACCCAGCGTGCCGCGCAGCGACTGGTCGTCGTCGCCGGCCTGCGTCCACTGGCTCATCCAGTCCATCACGTTCACGTCGTTGGGGAATTCCTCGTACGTGTCCTGCGGCATATAGCCGACGTTGGCGTTTTCAGCCCACTTGACCGTGCCGCGGTCGACTTCGACGCCGCGCTGCACGCCGGTCTGAACGATGTTGTTCAGTAGGCTGCGCAGCAGCGTGGTCTTGCCCGCGCCGTTTTCGCCGACGATCGCCACCCGCTCGCCCGCCTGGATGGCCATCGACAGGTTGTTGATGATCTTGCGGTCGTAGGTCTTGGTAATGCCCTCGACTTCCACGGCCAGGTTATGCAGCTTCTTCTCGAATTCGAACCGCACGAACGGATTTTGGCGCGACGACGGCTTGATGTCCTCGACCTTGATCTTGTCGATCTGTTTCAGACGCGACGTGGCCTGGCGCGCCTTGGACTTGTTGGCCGAGAAGCGGCGCACGAAATCCTGCAGTTCGGTGATACGTTCCTTGGCGCGCGCGTTGGCGGCCACCTGGCGCTCGCGCGCCTGCATCGACGCCTGCATGTAGTCGTCGTAATTTCCCGGATAGACCTTCAGCGTGCCGTAATCCATGTCGGCCATGTGCGTGCACACCGAATTGAGGAAGTGGCGATCGTGGGAGATGATGATCATGGTGGAATTGCGCTCGTTGAGCACGTCTTCCAGCCAGCGGATCGTGTTGATGTCCAGGTTGTTGGTCGGCTCGTCCAGCAGCAGGACGTCCGGGTTCGAGAACAGCGCCTGTGCCAGCAGCACGCGCAGCTTCCAGCCCGGTGCGATGTCGCTCATCGGGCCCTGGTGCTGGTCGGTGGGGATGCCCACGCCAAGCAGCAGCTCGCCGGCGCGCGCCTCGGCGGTATAGCCGTCGTACTCGGCGTACTTGGCCTCGAGCTCGGCCGCGCGCATGTAGTCTTCGTCGGTCGCCTCGGGGTTGGCGTAGATCGCGTCGCGCTCGCTGGCGGCGGCCCACATTTCCGTGTGGCCCATCATCACCACGTCGAGCACGCGGTTGTCTTCATAGGCGAACTGGTCCTGGCGCAGCTTGCCCAGGCGCACGCCCGGCTCCAGCATGACGGTGCCGGCCGACTGTTCGAGATCGCCGCCGAGGATCTTCATGAAGGTGGACTTGCCGCAGCCGTTCGCGCCGATCAGGCCGTAGCGGTTGCCCTCGCCGAACTTGACCGAGATGTTCTCGAACAACGGCTTGGGGCCGAACTGCATGGTGATGTTTGCGGTAGAAAGCACGTCTGAACCTTGTCTGGAGTGTGGGCGCGCCGCCTGGGCACGCCGGATATGGCTGCTGCTGCCGGTCGGTCGACCCTGGCTCGCCCCGATTGGCGGGCCCGGCGCAGCGAAAATGCGGAACCCGGAATTTTACCACTCGCGCGCGCATCCCGTAAGACACGCGGCCCGCGGCGCCTACAGCGTCGGATATTCGGACAGCGACAGCGCAAAGCCGTCGGCCCGGACCACCAACCGTGCCTGGCCGCCCACCGGCAGTGTCAACTTGCGCGGGCAATGGCCGAACGGCAGGCCGGTCAGCAGCGGGATGCCCAACTGCGCACGTAGGTAATCGAAGACGGCGTCCATGTTGTAGCCGTTGTCGTAGTCGGCGGTGCGGTAATTCGAGAAATCGCCCAGCACAATGGCCTGCTGCGACGCCAGCACGCCGGCCTGTAGCAACTGCAGCAGCATGCGTTCGATGCGGTAAGGCGGTTCGTTGACGTCTTCGAGAAACAGGATGCCGCCGTCGACGCGCGGCATGAATGGCGTGCCCAGCAGCGTGCACAGCATCGCCAGGTTGCCGCCCCACAGCGTGCCCTGGACGGTAGCCGGCGCGCGGATGGCCTGCGGCGCCTCGATTTCGATGTGATGCGTCCGGTTGCGCAGGATCGCCTCGAAATGCTCCCACATGAACGGATCGACGTGCTCTTCGCCGAAATCGGCCAGCAGCATCGGGCCGGCAAACGTCACGCCGCCAGTGGCCGCCAGATAGGCCAGTTGGAACGCGGTGAAATCGCTATGACCGACGATCGGCGTGCCGCTGGCGCGCGCCTGGTCGGCAATGCGGGCGAAGTCGATCTGGCCGAGCAGGCGCCCCAGTCCGTAGCCGCCGCGCACGGCGAGCGTCAGTTCACGCGTGGGGCCGGTGCCGATCGCGTGCAGGTCGGCCAGCCGCTCCGCGTCGGTGCCGCCAAACCGCAGGTAGCGGCGCGCCAGTACATCGGGATTGCTGACGTGGTAGCCGTGATGCCTGAGCCAGGCGCAGCCGCGCGCGGCAATGGCAACGTCATGCGGATAGCCGGACGAGGCGATCAGTCGGACTTCGGTGCTGTGGCTCATGCTTCGGATTCTGGATCGGAAGCATGAATTCTGTCCGAATCGGCCGGCGATTGCGAGGGCGACGCGTCCAGCGCGTCATCCAAGGCGGGCAGTGCCGCGGCGCGCGCGGCCTGTTGGGCAGCCTTCTGCGCGCGGCGGCGGGCGCCGAAGAAATCGCGCAGCAACTGGCCGCATTCGTCGGCCATCACGCCGCGCGCAAGCGTGGTCTGATGATTGAGCGTGGCCTGCGCGAACAGGTCCACCACGCTGCCTGCCGCGCCGGTCTTAGGATCGGTGGCGCCGAACACGACATGCCGCAGCCGCGCATGCAGGATCGCGCCGCTGCACATCGGGCACGGTTCCAGCGTGACATAGAGCTCGCACTCGGGCAGCCGGTAGTTGTCCAGCACCTTGGCGGCGGCGCGCAGCGCCTGCATCTCGGCGTGCGCCGAAGGATCGACCGAGCGGATCGGCAGGTTATGCCCGCGCGCGATGATCTGATCGTTCCACACCACTACCGCGCCCACCGGCACTTCGCCGGCGGCTTCCGCCAGCCGCGCCTCTTCCAGCGCCGCCGCCATATAGAAGCGGTCGCGCGCGGCTTCGTCGGCAAATACGGGCGCGTCGGGCATGGCGTTATCGGGCTTTCAGTCCTGCGCCGGCAAGCGCAGCGGCGCGCTGACTTCGGCCCAGCAGTTCGGCGTTTCGAACAGTACCAGCCGGGTCAGTTGCAGATGATGGTTGAAGCAGTCCTTGAACACCGGCGCCAGGATGTCGAACGCCGCCTGAGCCAGATTCTCGACCGTCGGGATGCTATCGATCACCACGGTCTTGTGGTTATCCATCGATTGCAGGAAATTCAGCAGCGCGGTGTCGCCGCGATAGATCAGGAACGCGTGATCCCACTTCGATACCAGGTGTTCGTTGGCCAGCGTCTTGATATCGCCGAAATCGAGGATCATGCCGTCGTCGGGCGCGCCTTCCTGATGCAGGACTTCGCCGGACAGCGTCAAGTCCAGTCGATATCGATGGCCGTGGATGTTGCGGCACTGGCCGCCGTGGCTCGGAATGCGGTGGCCGGCGTCGAATTCGAGCCGGCGCGTGATGGAAACTTGTTTGCTCATGTGTCAGCGAATGCCCAGCAGCTTGTGGGTCTGCAGCGACAGGCGCCAGCGCGGATGACGCTGGCAGAAATCGACGGCAGCGGCCGTATTTTGCCGCGCCAGCGGGCCGTCCATGGCCTGCACCATGAAATAGCGGAAATCCAGTTGCTCGTATGCCGCGAAGTCCTGGCCGTCCTGCGGAATCACGACCTTGAGTTCGTCGCCCTTCTTCACCACCAGTTCCGCGCCCATTTTGGGACTCACGCAAACCCAGTCGATGCCGTCGGGCACGGCGATCGTGCCATTGGTCTCGATCGCGATCTCGAAGCCCTGCGCATGCAACGCGTCGATCAGCGGCGCGTCAAGCTGCAGCAGCGGCTCGCCGCCGGTGCACACCACCAGCGGGCTGCCGCCCGCGCTCGCCGGCCATTCCGACGCGACTACCGCGGCCAGTTCTTCGGCGCTGCGGTACTTGCCGCCGCGCGTGCCGTCGGTGCCGACGAAATCGGTATCGCAGAACTGACACACCGCGCGCGCCCGATCTTCCTCGCGGCCGGTCCACAGGTTGCATCCGGCAAAACGGCAGAACACCGCGGCGCGGCCGGCGTTGGCGCCCTCGCCTTGCAGCGTATAGAAGATTTCCTTGACGGCGTAGGTCATGCGATTGCGGGATGCGGTAGTTATGGCGGTGATTGTCGCTGAGTTTGCGATTTGCGCTGTTCTGCTGCGCCTCGCCCTGGCGGGACGGTCCGCGCGGATTGCTTAAAAACTAGGCAAAGGCCGCGGCGCGGGCGCGGCGCGGGTAACCGGTAATTGTATCAAGAACCTAGGGTTTCCGCTAAGTTCGACGTGATGCGCATCAAGCCTGCCGCAGACAGCCGCCCTCGACCGCCCTCGACCGCCCTCGACCGCCCTCGGCCGCCGCGGCAGCGTTCGGCCGATCGGGGCCGCGGCTATGGCAGCGCCCGCAACCGCTCCGACAGGAAATCGAGAAATACGGCGATCCGCGCCGACAACTGCGTATTCAGGTAGTACACGGCGTGGATGGGCTGCCGCACCTCGATGGTTTCCTGCGTCAGTACCTGCACCAGATCGCCGGCCCGACGGTCGGCGTCGGTCATGTAATCGGCAAGACACGCGATGCCCTGCCCGGCCAGCGCCAGTTGCCGCAGCGTTTCGCCGCTCGAAGCCGTCAGCGCGGGGCGGATCTGCAGTTCGTTGCCGGCGGCGTCCCGCAGCGGCCAGCGGTTCAGGGTTTCGGGCTGAGTAAAGCCAATCAGCGTGTGATTGTCCAGATCCTGCGTCGTCTGGGGCCGGCCATTGGCCTTCAGATACGCAGGGCTGGCCACCACGCGGATCCGGCTGGTGCCCAGCGGCCGCGCGTGCAGCGTGGAATCGCGCAGCGGGCCGATGCGGATCGCGACATCGGTACGGTGTTCCAGCAGATCGATGATCTGGTCGTTGGTGTTGAGTTCGAGCGTGATTTCGGGATACGCCTGCCGAAACGCGCCGACCAGCGGCACCACCACATGAAACATGAATGGCGACGCGGCATTGACGCGCAGGCGTCCCGACGGCTTTTGCCGCCGCAGCCGCATCTGCTCTTCGGCCTGGTCGGCGGCGGCCAGGATCTGCCGCGCATGCGCCAGCATCACCGCGCCCTCCTCGGTCAATTCCAGCCGGCGCGTGGTCCGCCGCAGCAGCGTGGTGTCGAGCTTGTCTTCAAGCCGCGACAGCGCGCGGCTGATACCCGACACGGTAAGGTCTAGCTGCTCGGCGGCGGCGGTGATCGACCCACTGTCGACCACGGTGACAAAGGCCAGGAGTTCTTCAAGTGTCAGCGTCATTCTTGAATTCTAGTCAAATATGTTCTGTCGATAACCGGCTTTTTCTGCAAGAAATTCGCCGGCACACTGCGCTCCAACCTGAAAAACCGGAGCGCATCATGCCTATTGCCTTATTGGCGCTGACCATCAGCGCCTTCGCCATCGGAACTACCGAATTCGTGATCGTCGGGCTGATCCCGACGATTGCCAGCGATCTGCACATCAGCGTGCCGTCGGCCGGGCTGCTGGTCAGTCTCTATGCGCTGGGCGTGGCCGTGGGCGCGCCAGTGCTGACCGCGCTGACTGGCCGGCTGCCACGCAAGGCGCTGCTGCTGTCGTTGATGGCGCTGTTCACGGCCGGCAACCTGCTGGCGTGGCGCGCGCCCAGCTACGAATCGCTGGTGATGGCCCGCATCCTTACCGGGCTGGCGCATGGCGTATTCTTTTCGATCGGATCGACCATCGCCACGAGCCTGGTTCCGCGCGAAAAGGCGGCCAGCGCCATCGCCATCATGTTTACGGGCCTGACCGTGGCGCTGGTCACCGGTGTGCCGCTCGGCACCTTCATCGGTCAGCATTTCGGCTGGCGCGAGACCTTCCTGGCCGTTTCGGCGCTGGGCGTGATCGCGTTCGTCGGCAGTCTGCTGTTCGTGCCGTCGTCGATCCGGCATACGCCGCCCGCGTCGCTGCTGCAGCAGGCCCGCGTGCTGGCCGAACCGCGTTTGCTGCTGGTCTATGCCAAAACCGCGATCGGTTACGGTGGCTCGTTCATTCCGTTCACGTTCCTCGCGCCGATCCTTCAAGACGTGTCCGGATTCAGCGCGAGCGCGGTCGGACTTGTGATGCTGGTCTATGGTGTGTCGGTGGCCTTTGGCAATATCTGGGGCGGACGCCTGGCGGACCGTCACGGGCCCATCGCCGCATTGCGTATCGTGTTCGTGCTGCTGGCCGCGGTGCTTTTCGTGCTGACATTCACCGCGCCGCATCGCTGGCTGGTGGTGGCCACCGTGCTGGCTTGGGGCGCCGTCGCCTTCGGCAATGTGCCGGGACTGCAGGTCTATGTCGTCAAGCAGGCGGAGCACCACACGCCGCAGGCGGTCGACGTGGCCTCGGGTCTGAATATCGCGGCGTTCAACCTGGGCATTGCCGGCGCGGCATGGGCTGGCGGATTGATCGTGGAACACCTGGGGCTGATGCACACACCCTGGATCGGCGCGCTGGTGGTGCTGGTGGCGTTGGGCCTGACCGAACTGAGCGGCCGTCTGGACCGCGCCGCGGGCATCGACGTGCGGTCCGGCGGCTTGCCCGCCGGCGCCGTGCAGCACTGATGGCTGCCATCGCATTCATTCATTTCGACCTTTTTCGCTGGAGCCTCTCATGCAAATGCCTCAACTCGGCCTTGGAACCTTCCGACTCAAGGATCAGCAGGTCATCGATTCCGTGACGATGGGCCTCGAACTTGGCTATCGGCATATCGACACCGCGCAGATCTACGGCAATGAAGCCGAGGTCGGCCAGGCCATCGCCGCCAGCGGCGTGGCGCGCGACGAGTTGTTCGTCACGACCAAGATCTGGACCGAGAACCTGGGCCGCGACGCGCTGCGCGCCAGCCTCGAAACCAGCCTGCAGAAACTGAAGCTCGATCGCGTGGATCTGACGCTGATCCACTGGCCGTCTCCAAAGGACGCCGTGCCGCTGCACGAATCCCTGCAAGCGCTGGCGCAAACCCAGGCAGACGGACTCACAACGGCCATCGGCGTATCGAATTTCACGATCGCGCACCTCAAGCAGGCCATCGACGTGGTGGGTGCCGGGACGATCGCCACCAATCAGATCGAAGTGCATCCGTTCCTGCAGAATCGCAAGGTCACCGCATTCATGGCCGAACACGGCATCCCCGTGACCGCCTACATGCCGCTGGCCTATGGCAAGGTCATGGACGATCCGGTGCTGCGCGATATCGCCGCCACGCACGACGTCTCGCCCGCGCAGATCGCGCTGGCGTGGCTGATGCAGCAGGGTTACGCGGTGATTCCCTCGTCGACGAAGCGGGCCAATCTGCAAAGCAATCTGGCGGCCCGGCGGGTGACGCTCACGGACGCGGAAATGGCCGCGATCGGCGGACTCGATCGCGGCGAACGGCTGGCAAATCCGGGCTTTGCGCCAAAGTGGGATTGACCGCAGCGCGCTGACATCAACCAGAAAAAAACGGGCCTGCGGGCCCGTTTGTCATGCTGCGCACGCAGATCGCTTCAGCGTGGGCCCAGATAGTCCATCTTGCCGATCTGCACGCCCTTGTGACGCAGGATGTCGTAGGCGGTCGTCACGTGGAAAAAGAAATTCGGCAGGACGAAACCGAGCAGATAGCTCTTGCCATCGAACGTCACGGCATTGGCGCGCAGCTTCAGTTCGATCACGCGCGTCTCGCTACCGTCGAGCTGTTCCGGGCGGATCGATTTCAGGAAGCCGATCGTCTTGGCGATACGCTCCTGCAACGCGGGAAAGGTGCTCTCGTCGTCGGCATAGGACGGCACCTCGATCCCGGCCAGACGCGCCGCGCAGCCCTTGGCCGCGTCACTGGCGCGCTGCACCTGGGCGGGCAGCGGATCCATGTCGGCCACCAGCCGGGTCTGGATCAAATCGGCGGCGTCCATGCCCTGCGCCTGGGCGTGGGCGGCGCCCTTGTCGAGGATTGCAGACAGGTTGGTAAGTGCGCGGATAAATACCGGTATCGATACTTCGTACATCGAGAGGGCCATGGGCGCTCCTTGGATGGGTCGTGGGATGTGTCTGGTGTGCGTGTTTTCCGGCCGCGTCTGGGAACCCGCCAGCGGGGGCTTGAGGGAACGCGTCCGGCCGCAGGCCAGAGCATAGACCGGATTGGCGCGGCATGCTGGCGCTGCAGGGGACGCGCCGCAGCGCATGCGGATCCCGGCCATCGCGGCGCGATCGATGCGCTACACTTCGGCCCGCGCCGCTGCGCCGCCATCCCCCATTTTCCAAGTTCGCCCCGCATGCACAGTCAACCGGCCCTCGATTCCGTTCCTGCCACCAAGGCCCCCACTTCGTCCTACGCCTGGAAGGCGCTGGCCGGCTCCACGCTCGGCTATGCCATGGATGGCTTCGACCTGCTGATCCTGGGCTTCATGCTGCCCGCGATCACGGCCGGTCTGGCGCTATCGACTGGCCAGTCCGGCGCGCTGGTGACGTGGACGCTGGTCGGCGCAGTGGCCGGCGGCATCATTTTCGGCGCGCTCAGCGACCGCTATGGGCGCGTGCGCGTGCTGACGTGGACCATCGTGCTGTTCGCGGTGTTTACCGGTCTCTGCGCGTTTGCGCAGGGCTTCTGGGATTTGCTGGTCTATCGCACCATCGCCGGGATCGGGTTGGGCGGCGAATTCGGCATCGGCATGGCACTGGCCGCCGAGGCCTGGCCCGCCAGCAAGCGCGGCCGCGTGTCGTCCTACGTGGCGCTGGGCTGGCAAAGCGGCGTACTGATGGCCGCCCTGCTCACGCCGCTGCTGCTGCCGCTGATCGGCTGGCGCGGCATGTTCCTGGTCGGCGTGATTCCGGCATTCGTGGCGTGGTATGTCCGCAATCGGCTGCACGAGCCCGAAGTGTTCGTGCGCAGCGCGCAGACCGCAAGCCGCGCCAACGCCTTCCGCTTGCTGGTTGCCGACGCGCGTACCACGCGTACCAGCATCGGCATCGTCATTCTGTGCGCGGTCCAGAACTTCGGCTACTACGGCATCATGATCTGGTTGCCGACCTACCTGTCGAAGACGCTCGGTTTCTCGCTGACCAAATCGGCCATGTGGACCTCGGTCACCGTGCTCGGCATGATGCTCGGCATCTGCGCGTTCGGCCATCTCGCCGACCGCATCGGCCGCAAGCCCACCTTCCTGCTGTTCCAGGCTGGCGCGGTGGCGATGGTGCTGACCTATTCGCGGCTGTCCGACCCGTTCACGATGCTGTGGGCCGGTGCGCTGATGGGCATGTTCGTCAACGGCATGATCGGCGGCTACGGCGCCCTGATCTCCGAGGCGTATCCCACCGCGGCGCGCGCCACCGCGCAGAACGTGCTGTTCAATATCGGCCGCGCCGTGGGCGGACTCGGGCCGATCGTGGTGGGCGCCATTGCCGCCACATGGTCATTCCAGATTGCCATTGCGCTGCTGGCAAGCCTCTATGTGCTGGACATGCTGGCCACGTTCTTCCTGATCCCCGAACTGAACGGCGTGGAGCTCGAATAACAGTCGGGCAGCACCCCACCGCGCCGCCGGTTCTCCGGCATGCTTGTTGCACAGGTACGGGCTCCAAAACGCAACCTCAAAGGAGACAGCGATGGAACCTACCAATCCCAATCTCGGATCGCATTCGGGCGCAACAATCGTCGGCGCCGGCGTGGGCGCCGGCCCGGGTCCGGAAGTGATGGCCGCGTCGAGTCTCGATGGCACGAAGGTCTATTCGTCCGACAACGAGCATGTCGGCGAGATCAAGGAAATCATGATCGATGTGCAGGGCGGACGGGTTGCGTACGCCGTGCTGACCACCGGCGGATTTCTCGGCATCGGCGATACGCTTCACGCCATCCCGTGGAGCGCGCTTGTGATGGACACCGATGCCAAATGCTTCCGGCTTGGACTGACCGCCGAGCGCATCAAGGACGCCCCGGGCTTCAACAAGGACAGCTGGCCCAGAATGGCTGACCCGCAGTGGGCCACCGATCTCTACAGCTACTACGAACGCACCCCGTATTGGACGGAACCGGGCGGCCCGCTTTGATCGCATGAAATACCGCGTCCGCGCGGGCAGTTCTACCATCGACGACGAGCTTACAGGCACGTCTTTCAAGCAGGGCCGTAGCGCGGCGCACAACGAGGCGCCGATCGTGATCGCCAGACGGCGGCAACGGCCCATTTCCCTTGTTTCACGACTCGCCCGCCACGCCGCAACCTCTGCGGCAGGGTCCGCACATCTGGCTGGCAGGGATCTTGCGATTTCCCGTTCCATTGAAACTTCTCACCGGTTCCATGGACGTTCGCGAAACCCTTGCCGCGCTGATCGGCGCCCATGTCGGGCGCGAGGATGTTCCCCTGCCCGGCCGCGGCAGGACGGCGCAGCGCTGGTCGCTGTTCGCGCGGATCGCCGCCGAGCATGGCGCGGTCGCCATCAAGCTGTTCGAGGCCCATGCCGACGCGCTGGCGATTCTCGCGGAACTGGCCGATGCGACGCCGCGGCGCGACACGCGCTGGGCAGTGTGGGCGGCCGAGCCGCCCGACGCGCGTGTGCGCGCAAGCGCCCGCGCGGACACAGCCGCAGCACGCGCCGCCGCGCACGAACTCGCCGCCGCCATTGGGGTCACGGACGTCCGTCCCGTCGTGCTCGATGGCCGCAAGGCATGGTGTTCCGGCGCGCGCGGGGTATCGCACGCCTTGATCACTTGCGAGGATCGCGACCACGGCGCGTGGCTGGCCGCGATCGACCTGAACGGCGCGGGCGTCACGATTACCGACGAAGGCTGGCATGCCGTCGGCATGGCCGATACCGGCAGCGGCGACGTCCTGCTCGACAACTGTCCGGCGCTGCTGATCGGGCCGCCGCGTGGCTATGTGGAGCGCCCGGGCTTCTGGCACGGTGGCGCGGGCATCGCCGCGTGCTGGTATGGCGCGGCGCTGCCGATGGCGCACGCCGTGCGACAGGCCGTGCAGCGGCGTGGCGATGCGCATGCGGCCGCCCACCTCGGCGCTATCCACGGCGATCTGCATGCGGCCGCGGCATTGCTGCGTGAAACCGCCGCGTGGATCGACGCCCATCCCGACGCCGATGCATTCGTTCCAGCTATGCGGGCGCGCACCACGGTAGAGGCCGTAGTGCAGCGCGTGCTGCACCGCGCCGGCAGCGTGCTCGGCGCCGGCCCGCTTTGTCGCGATGCGCGCCTGGCCGCGCTGTTCGCCGACCTGCCGGTTTTCCTGCGCCAGAGCCATGCCGAGCGGGACCTTGCTGCGCTCGGCATGGCGCTGCGCGAAATCGATACGGACATCACGCTATGACGCCCGCGACGACGACGCCCTCGTCCGATTTCGACGCGATCCTCGCGCAAGCGGATCCATGGGGATTCGAGTCACTCTGGTACGAAGCCCGCAAACGCGATGTGCTGATCGCGTGCCTGCCCGAACAGCGCTATGCGCGCGCGTTCGAAGCCGGGTGCGCCACGGGCATGCAGACCGAGCGACTGGCGGCGCGTTGCGATGCGCTGCTGGCAGTCGACGTGGCACCACGTGCCATCGAACGCACGCGGGCGCGACTTGCTGACCAGCCTCACGTCGACCTGCGCGTTGCCGAGTTGCCGCGCGACTTTCCGGCAGGCCGCTTCGATCTGATCGTACTGAGCGAACTCGGCTACTTCTTCTCGCCGCAGGACTGGGCCGACACTGTGCAACGCGCCGCAGCGGCGCTGGCTGAAAACGGCACCATCGTGGCCTGCCACTGGTTGCGTCCGTTCGCGGAGCGCCGCATGCCGACCCGCCAGATCCATGCGGAGATCGCGCGGCAGCCGGGATTGCATCGCCACGTGCGCCATCTTGAGCCCGACTTTCTGCTGGAGGTGTGGTCGCGCAACGCCACGCCTCTGCGCCAGCGGGAGGCCGCGCGATGATCGGCGTCGTGGTGCCCGTGCATAACGAGGAGGCTTGCCTCGAAGGCTGCCTGATGGCGCTGAGCGCGGCCGCGCTGCATCCCGATCTCAACAGCGAACCGGTGCTGGTGGTGGTGGTGCTGGACGGATGCGATGACGATTCGCATGCGATCGCCCAACGCCACGCCACCACGCCGCTTATCTGCCTGTCGATCTCGGCGCGCAACGTCGGCATGGCGCGCCACACTGGCGCCGAATATTTGCTGGCGCGCGATGCGCGCTGGTTGGCGTTTACCGATGCGGACAGCCGCGTGGCGCCGGACTGGCTGGTTGCGCAGCTGGCGTTGCGTGCAGACGCCGTATGCGGGCTGGTCACCGTGGACGACTGGAGCGAACAGCCCGCACACGTGCCGGCGCGCTTTGCGGCGCGCTATCGCCCGGAAGACAACCACCGCCATGTTCACGGCGCCAACCTGGGCGTGTGTTCGCACGCCTATCGTCGCGCGGGCGGCTTTCCGCCGCATGCGACTAGCGAGGACGTGGCGCTGGTTCAGCGCCTGATCGCCATCGACGCACAGATTGCCTGGAGCACGCAGCCGCGCGTCATCACCAGCGCACGTGCGCAGGGCCGCGCGCGCGGCGGCTTTGCCGATCATCTGGCGATGCTGGCCGCCCTATCGGCCGAGGCGATGCCGACGGATTGAACCGGGCGAGGCGACTTGCGACGCCCGCTTCATTGCGCGCCCGACTCAAGCCGCTTTGTCCTCCGACTTCTCCTTGCCTCGTTTCACGAACGTGACCTTGCCATTGCGCTCGACCACGATGCGCTCGACATCGGCAAGCGAATCCGATTGCAGCGACGCACGGATGTTCGCGGCGAGATCCTCCTCGCTGAGCATGGACCGCTGCATCGCGCTCCGGTCGAGGTTGCCGTGCTTGAGCAGATCGATGGCCGTGCCGCCCATCGCGCGATCGAGCCAGGGATGGCGGCTGGCCAGCCATCCAAGCAGACGATGCAGCGAGACCAGCATCAGCGCGGCGGCCAGCGTGGCACCCATCGGGCTCGCGCCAACAATCGCGCGCGACAGCACCGCGCCGAGCAACAGGATGATGCAGAGATCGAATGCGGTCTGCTGCGAAAACGCGCGCCGCCCCGCGCCGCGCAGCATGACCCATGCGGCGAAAAAGATCACCGCCGCGCGCAGCGCCATCTGATACCACGTCAGGTCGTTGCCGCGGCCAAACCAGTCGGAAAACTGCATCAGCGCGCTCGACATGCAACGATGTTTGCGCTCTAGCCGACGTAGCGCCGTGGATCGTGCTCAAACGAGCTGCGCGCGCGCACTTGCCCGTCGCGACCATGGATCAGCAATTCCACGTTGTCGCGCTGCGCTCGGGCCGTGCCCGCCTCGATCGCCTCGTCCTGCGTTGCGTAGAGCGTTCTGTGGCCGCTGCCGGCAGCTTCTACGGCCCAGCCCTCGCCCGCCGGCACGACATGGATGTTGGACGCCATTTTGGTTCTCCCTCGAATCCTTCGATGACAGCAGTGTTACGCGCACGCGAGCCATAACGCTATCGGTGGCGGTCTGACAAATCCACGGGATTTTCCAAGTGTGGGGCGCGCCCTGTTGGCCGTCGATGCAGGCATGGCACGCATTCTGCGGAGGTACGCGTTTGCGCTGGACGCGCGAGCGGCCAGAACGGTCCTTTTTCACGCACGACAACGGAGATAACGCCATGCCGAAGCAACCGCCGAACAAGCAGACGCCACGGAAATCCGCCTCGCAAGGCGATGCCGCAACGCAGCAGGGAATCGCGCAGCACGATCCGAATCCGAGCCAGAACACCGCCGCCGGCAACAACAACGACGGCTCCTACGAAAGCGCGGTGGCGGATCGGCTCGCCAAGCGGCCCGCACGGCTTGGGTCGCCAAGTGTCGGCAACCTGGTGTCGAACGCCGGCAGGACGCTGACCACCAACCAGGGGCTGCAGATTCCGCAGGACGACGATTCGCTCAAGCTGGGATTGCGCGGCCCGACCCTGCTGGAAGATTTCCATCTTCGTGAAAAGATTACGCACTTCGACCACGAGCGCATTCCCGAGCGCGTGGTGCATGCGCGCGGTGCTGCGGCGCATGGTTACTTCGAGTTGACCGAATCGCTCGAAGACTACACAACCGCTGACCTATTCACGCGCGTCAATGAGAAGACGCCGGTCTTCGTCCGCTTTTCGACCGTTGCCGGCTCGCGCGGGTCGGCCGATCTGGCGCGCGATGTGCGCGGTTTTGCCACCAAGTTCTACACGCGGCAAGGTAATTTCGATCTGGTCGGCAACAACATCCCGGTGTTCTTCATTCAGGACGGCATCAAGTTTCCGGACTTCGTGCATTCGGTGAAGCCGGAACCGCACAATGAAATTCCGCAGGCCGCCTCGGCGCACGATACGTTCTGGGATTTCGTCTCGCTGCAGCCGGAATCGATGCATATGGTCCTCTGGACCATGTCCGGGCGCGCGATTCCCCGCAGCTTCCGCACCATGGAAGGTTTTGGCGTGCATACGTTCCGGCTGATCAACGCGAAAGGCGAAGCCACGCTGGTCAAATATCACTGGAAGCCGGTGGGCGGCGCGCATTCGCTGATCTGGGACGAGGCGCTCAAGATCAACGGCAAGGACCCCGATTTTCATCGGCGCGACCTGTGGGATTCGATCGAGGCGGGCCAGTATCCCGAGTACGAACTGGGCGTGCAACTGGTGCCCGAAACCGACATGCTCAAGCTCGGCTTCGACCTCCAGGATCCCACCAAGCTGATTCCAGAGGAACTGGTGCCGGTGCGCCGCATCGGCCGGATGGTGCTCGATCGCAACCCCGACAATTTCTTCGCCGAGACCGAACAGGTGGCCTTCCATCCGGGCCACATCCTGCCCGGCATGGATTTCACCAACGATCCGCTGCTGCATGCGCGGCTGTTCTCGTATATCGACACGCAGATCACGCGGCTTGGCGGCCCCAACTTCCACGAACTGCCGATCAACCGACCGCTGTGCCCGGTGCACAACAACCAGCGCGACGGCTTTATGCGGCAAACCATCGTGCAGGGCAAGGAAAGCTACCAGCCCAATTCGGTCAGCGGCGGCTGTCCTTTCCTGGCTGGCGACGCCGACGCCTACCGGCATTTCCCCGCACCTGCCGAGGATGGCGCGATCAAGGCGCGAATCCGCAGCCAAACCTTTGCCGATCACTTCTCGCAGGCCAACCTGTTCTGGCGCAGCCAGTCCGATGTCGAACGCCAGCAGATCATCGCCGCCTATACCTTCGAGCTGTCCAAGGTGTCAGACCCGGCGATCCGGGCGCGCGTGGTCGGGCAGATCGTCCATATCGCGCCGGAGCTGGCGGAAGGCGTGGCGCAAAACCTTGGCATCGAAGTGGAACCTGTCGGCGCCGACATCCAGATCAACGATTACGGCATCGACGCTTCGCCGGCACTGAGTCTCGACGCGCAGCCCAAGGGCGATATCACGGGCCGCAATATCGCCGTGCTGGTCAATGATGGCGTCGATGATGGCGCGATCGCCTCGCTGCAGAAGCTGGCCAGCGCGGCCCGCGCCAACATCCGCATCGTCGGTCCGCGCGCCAACAGCGTCACCACCGCAAGCGGCGCGTCGCTGCCGGTCGACCATGCGCTGTCGTCGGTGGGGTCCGTGCTGTTCGACGCCGTCTATGTGCCCGACGGCAAGGCGCCGCCGGCCGATCCCGATCCCGCAGCGCTGTTGTTCATCAGCGAGTCGTACAAGCACTACAAGGCGGTTGGCGCGGGCGGCAGCGGCGCGATGCTGGTGGCAGAGGCTGCGCGGCGCACGGGCATCGACGGCGGTTTTGCGGGCCCAGGGCTGATCGTGGCGAAAGCCGACAATGCCAAGCAGCATCAAGCCTTCCTGGACGCCGTCGGGCAGCATCGCTGGTGGCAACGTCCCGACGCCGAAAAGATTCCGGTCTGATTGGCGGCATCACGCCGGCGCGCTGGATGCGCCGGCGTGATGGCGTGCGATGCGGTTCAGGGGGTGCGGCGCGATGATTCCAACGAGTGCCGCCACTTCGACGTCCTCCGCGTTGCGCGGTACGGCCTGCGTGGCATTGCGCCATCGCAGGCATCGTCTGCAGGCAATCAGATGCGCCGCATCGGCAATCTCGTCATGCTTACCAGAGCGTGGCGACAAAGCCGACCACGATCAGCGCGATACCGATCAGGAAGATCGGGTGCGTCCAGGTGTAGCGGCGCGTGCCGCGCAACTGCTGCATTTTCTGGTTGCGATCCTGCACATCGTTGTGAAGCATGTTGTATCTCCATGGCGATGAGCCCGACGGCTCGACATCGCATCCACGTGCAGGATACGTGCCATGGGTATCCATCCCGCGGCATGCGCCACGCCGGGCCATAGCCGTGGCCCATGCCGACTTGGGGCAGGTAAAAATCGCCTCTCGTGTGGCAGATGTACTGGTAGCCCCTGCATTGCCGCCGCGCCGAGCCGCTCTTGTTTCGTCCGTCGCTTCATCCCCATGTCACGAACAATCCAAAGTCTCGCGCGGCTCGGGGACGCACTTTCCGCCTCAACCACGAGCCAGCCATGTGCTATCGGCGCTTTGCCGGGAGTCTGCCAATGGGCCACATTCGGTCAGCAACCCGGGAATCGTCGCGCGTCGATCGATGCGGACAGCGCCGCGCGGGCAGGCGCGGGGCGCGAATCGACTAAGATGTATGCCCTTTTCGATTTCCGCTGTTCCCGCAACGCTTGCCATGGCCCGCCTCAAACTCGATCTGCCCGCCGACCAGTTGTGCTTTTCCACCCATCTCACGGTACGTGTCACCGATATCAACGCGGCCAATCATCTGGCCAACGATTCGATGATTTCCATGATTTCGGAGGCACGGGCCCGCTTCCTGTTTGAGTACGGCAGCGAAGGCGACCGGGTGGAAGGCGCCGGCATCATCGTCACCGATCTGGCGACGATGTACCGCAACGAGGCCCACGCGCGCGACCAGCTGTTGTTCGAAGTCGGCGTGATGGACTTCAACAAGTACGGCGGCGACATCATCTTCCGCATCACGCGGCCGCAGGATGGCGCCCTGATCGCCATGGCCAAATCCGGCTTTGTGTTCTTCGACTACGCCAGCAAGCGCGTCGTACCGATGCCGCAAGGCTTTGCCGCGCGTTTTCCCAAGGTCAACTGGGTCGCTTGATCCAATGCCCGGACGGCCCGGCCGCGCGTCCGGCAATCGGCCCGTCGCCTCATGCCTTTGCATGCAGCGCGCTGTGTCGTCCCTCACTCATTGAACACCCGCCGTTATGAATCAGAACCACGACAGCGCGCCGGAGACCGAATCTCCGCCGATCCATGAACCCAGGCTATGGCGCGACCGCGGCTGGACCGCGCGCGTCATCAAGAACGAAGATGGCGAAGGCTGGGCCGTCGAAATGATCCGCGATGGCAGTGCGGAACCCGCGTTGGTCGGTCCGTGGACCATGGGTCGCAACAAGGTCGATCCCAAGCCGCTCGATGCGACGGCGCACCAGACGCTGGTGAAGACCGCCTCGGAGGTCATCCGCCGCCACGAGCAGCAACTGCATGCGCAGCTCAATAAGCAGGTGACCATCGAGATCGAATCGGACACGGTGACGGTAAAGCTGGCGATCACGCCCGACGAGTTCGAGCCGTTTGCGACCCTGACGGCCGTCGGCGCCTTCGGTGACGTCCTTGCAACCGCGACCGTGCCGCCGGATTTCCGCCTGACTCGGGAAAGCGCCACGCGCTGGGCGACGGGCGGCTTTGCCGATATCCGGCGATAGCAGATTCGGGCAAAGCGACAAAAACCGGGCAAATCCAACACGCGTGCTACAGTTAGCGCCCTTACGTCTACGGCTTGCATGCCGCGTGGCGCAAACCGCCCCGCATTCGACGTGCCTGGGTTTGAATTTATATCGACGACTAATCGAGCCCGGCTGATAGATCGGGAGTCCGCTTGCCGCCCCCGATCGCTCGCTTCTTGTCGCCCGCCCCCACATCGAGCACCGCGTGGGTTTTTCACCTTTCTCATGCGCGTGCTGCTTATGGATCCTCGTCCTCAGTCTTCGAATGATGTGCTCTGCACGTCGCTGCGCCTGTTTTCGGCGTTGCCGTTATCGGCAGTGCATATCGCCGGCCGCTTGCTGGGGCGTCTGGTGTACGCGCTGCCGGGCGGTTATCGGCGGCATCTGCGCAGCAATGCTTCCCAGGCCGGATTCAGCGATCCGGATTTTGCCCGGCAGGCCGCTGGCGAGACAGGCGCGATGATGACCGAACTGTCGCGCGTATGGTTTCGCAGCCAGGTCAGTCTGGACCAGGTGATCTGCGACGACTGGGCCGTGATCGAAGAGGCGCTGGCCGAAGGCCGCGGGCTGATCATGCTGACCCCGCACCTTGGCTGTTTCGAACTGGCCGCGCGCTATGCCGCAGAAAGGATCTCGCTGACGATCATGTTCCGTCCGCATCGCAAGGCAAAACTGCGCGGGTTGCTGCAATTCGTGCGCGATACGTCAAAGCTGAAGGCGGTGCCCGCCACGGCCCAGGGGGTTCGTTCATTCGTGCGCGCCTTGCGGCACGGCGAAGCGATTGGATTGCTGCCGGATCAGGCGCCCAAGGGGGATGGCGTCTGGGCGCCCTTCTTCGGCCGCATGGCCTACACGATCACGCTGCCTGGCAAGCTCGCTGCGCAGACCGGCGCGCCACTGATCGTGGCCGCGGGCGAACGTCTGCCGGATGGAAAGGGATGGCGCATGCACGTGAAGCGGCTGACCGGGCCGCTGCCCGAGACGGTCGAGGCGCAAGCCGCATGGATCAATGCGGAGCTGGAAGAGATGATCAGACGATTCCCTCTGCAATATTTGTGGGGATACAACCGGTTCAAGGTCCCCGCCGGGGTATCGGCGCCGGCGGCGGCGTGAAGGCGCAGCGCCCGGCCGTGACACCGCGATAGCGACATCGATGTGGCATCGGCAGCGTCCGCCGATCGGCGACCGCCCCGGTTGCCTGCGCGGCGCCTGCTGGGTTGCTGCCGCGAGTCGGGTACACGCACAATCCACGGCGAAGCGCGCGCGGCTATAATCGGCGCAAACTTTTATTTGGCTTAAGGCGATGGGTTTCGAACAACTTGCAGCACTGAAGAAAGAACTGGCAGCAAAGGCAAAGCAGGCGGCGCAAGCCAAACGCGAAGCGCAGCCGTCGCGCGAATCGACGGCCAAGCCGGCACGCCCGCAACGCAAGCCAGGGGCCGGTGCGGCCAAGGCCGGCGGAGCGAAGGACGGCGCTGCAAAGGCTGGCGCGGCAAAAGCCGGCCCGACCAAACCTGTCGATCCAGTGGTCCAGACCATCGGCCGGCTGCAGAAGCGATTCCCTCAGGCATTTCCGAAAAAGCCGGCGCCCAAGGTGCCGCTCAAGATCGGCATCCTCGAGGACATCCTGCAACACGCGCAGGAACTGGGCCTGAGCGAGGCCGAATTACGCGATGCGATCCGCACGTGGTGCCGCGGCGCCCGCTACTGGATCGCCCTTGTGGAAGGCGCCCCGCGCCTGGATCTGACGGGGCAGCCGCAAGGCAGCGTCACGCAGGCCGACGCGCGACGCGCTCAGTATCTGCAGAACCGACGCCCCAAACCCGCGCCCGAAGCCGCCGCCGCAGCGCCGGCGAGCGAGCCTCCTGCCTCGGAGTAACGATCGGCGTAACTGCCGGCGTCAGCGATCGGTTGCCGGCTGCCCCGGCAACCGGCACCACATCCGTCGCCGTCGCAGAATGCCCGGCGACGCCGCGCGCCCACAGGTCCAGGCTGTTCCATATTTTCTGGAACGAAGCCAAGCCCATGACCTTCCGGCTCCAAATCGCAACGCCGTACGACATTGCTGAGATCGAGGCAGTCACGATTGCCGCCTTTGCCGATACGGCCACGTAAATAGTCGCCTCACCTTCCAGTAAACCTCGCCGGACGCCGTTCGATGAAGTGCGACACACCTTCCGTGAAATCCTCGCTCTGGATGCTCTCGAACATTTCGGTGTTGGCCAGTTGCGTGGCTTCGGCCAGCGTCTGGAACGGTTGCTCCCAGAGTTGGCGCTTCATTACGCCGATCGAGCGTGGCGAAACGTTTTCGGCCAGATCGTCCGCATAGGCCAGCGTGCTGGCCATCAGGCTGTCGGGCTCGTATAGGCGGTCCACCAGCCCCATCTGCAGCGCCTCCTGCGCGGTGACTTTGCGAGCGGAGTACAGCAGGTCCGCCGCATGGCCTGGCCCCACCACGCGCGGCAGCAGCCACGCGATGCCGTGCTCGGCAATCAGGCCACGCCGTGCGAAGGCTGTGCTGAATGCCGCCCGGCTACTGGCGAAGCGCATGTCGCTATATAGCGCGAAGACGAGTCCCAGCCCCGCCGCCGCGCCATTGATCGCCGCGATCACCGGTTTTCGCATCGCCGGAAAGTATCCGTATCGGGACTGGTAGTCGGCGCGCCGGTTCATGTCGTACGGCCGCATCCATTGCGCCGCGCGGATATCGCCTGGCGGCAGTATCTCAAGTTCGTTGATGTCCATGCCCGCGCAAAAGCCCTTGCCGGCGCCGGTCAACACCACCACGCGGATGGTGTCGTCGCGGTCCGCCGCTTCCATAGCGTCGCGCAGTTCGGCCTCCATCACCTTGGTCAAGGCATTGAGCTTGTCCGGCCGATTCATGGAGATGATGGCGACATGATCGTTCCGCTCGGAACGGGTCACCGTGATTTCCTGGTACATGCTGGAATTCCTGGAATTGGCTTACTGTGGAAACTGGACCGCGCGCGGCTCCAGGAACTCTTCGAGTCCGTAGACGCCGCCTTCACGCCCGACGCCGGACATGCCGAATCCACCGAATGGCGCGGCGGCGTTGAACCGCGCACCGTTGATATCCACCTGCCCCGCGCGCAGTTGATCGGCCACCGCCTCGGCGCTCGCGTCATCGGCTGCCCAGACGGTGGCGGCCAGCCCGTAGCGGGTGCCGTTTGCCAGCGCAATCGCTTCGTTGACGGTGTCATAGCAGAGCACGGCCAGCACCGGGCCAAAGATCTCCTCGGTGGCCAGGCGGCTGTCCGGCGATACGTTGCCGTAGACCGTTGGGGCCACGAAGTAGCCGCGCTCCGGGACGGCGGCATCGGGGCCGCCGGCGATGCGCTCGAAGCCGGCCCGCTCCGCCTCGGCGATATGGGCCAGCACGCGCTGGCGCTGCAAGGCGGAAAGCAGCGGGCCCACGCGAGTCGCGCCATCAGCCGGATCGCCCAACACCATGCCGGCGACGGCGTCCGCCAATAGCGTGCGGCATTGCGGATAGTCGGCCCGGGGAACGATCAGGCGCGTGGTCGCGCTGCAGGTCTGTCCGGCATTTAGAAAGCACGAAGCGACGGTAGCCTTGACCGCGCGGGCGAGGTCGGCGCCGGGCAGCACGATGGCTGGCGACTTGCCGCCCAGTTCCATCGACACGCGCTTCATGTCGCCCGCTGCCAGCGCTGCCACCTTGCGGCCGACCTGCGTCGAGCCGGTGAACGAGACCATCTGCACACCGGGATGCGTCACCAGTGCCTCGCCCACTTCGCCGTCGCCCCAGACGATGTTCAACACGCCCGGCGGCATGCCAGCCTGCTCGCACGCCGACATCAGATGCGCCGCGGCTGCCGGCGCCAGTTCCGAGGGTTTCAGCACCACCGTGCACCCCGCCAGCAGGGCTGGCGCGAGCTTGCCGGTGATCTGGTGCAGCGGATAGTTCCAGGGTGTGATGGCGGCCACCACGCCCACGGGCACCATCGTGACCCGCGAGTGACCGACTTCGCGCACGAAGGCGTAGGTACCGGCCAGTGCCGCCGTGGCACGCCAGGCTGCAACAGGTGCATCCACCTGAATGCGCTGTGCCAGCTTCAGCGGCATGCCAACTTCCCGCGAGATCTGTTGTGCCAGCGCCTGGCCGGTAAGCTCCAGCGCATCGGCAACGGCGCGCAGCACCGCCGCACGGGCATGCACGCCTAGCCGTTGCCATGCGGCCAGCGCGCGCGCGGCGGCCTTGACTGCCTGGTCGACGTCGCGGGCGTTGCCAAGATGCACGTCGCCCAATGGGGCTTCTGTCGCGGCGTCATGAATGCGCACGGTCCTGCCATCGGAAACCGCACATCGCTGGCCATCGATGAAGTGTTGGTTCCACTCGATCATTGTTTTTCCTTCGCATTGCGTTGGCTGAGAAATTCGGCCATTACGCGCTGTGGTTCACCATCGGCATAGCATTCAAGCTGCGCGCGGATGCCCGCCACGCAGGCGTCGTCAAAGCCTGGCTGGGTCATGGCGCGCAAGCGCTGCTTCGACAAGCGCACCGACGTCGGCGGCAACGACGCGAGCGAACGCGCGCGCGCCAGCGCGGCATCCATCAGTTCGGCCTCGGCATGCAATGCCGTTACCAGGCCGATTTCGTAGGCACGCTGCCCGGACACCAGTTCGCCAGACAGCGACATCTGCACGTTATGCGTGTGTCCCACGTGCAACGTCATCAGGTACGAGCCGACGATGCTGGCCAGGCCCGCCTTTACCTCGGGCTGTCCCCAGCGGCTGTCCGGCGTGGTCAGCCGCCAGTCCGCGCACAGCGCCAACTGGAACCCGGCGCCCGCGGCCACGCCCTGCACTGCAGCTACGCAAGGCTTGTCGAGATCGCGCACGGCCTGGTACATCGCCCGCTGGCGATTGAGCCACGGCACGATCTGCTGCCATGTCACCGCAGCGGCTTCGTCCAGGTCCTGGCCCGCGCAGAACGCGCGCCCACCCGCCCCGGTCAGCACCACCGCTCGCACGGACGTATCGGCATTGAGGCGGCCCAGCGCGGCGATCAGTGCGCCGCGCAGCGCATCGTTGACGGCATTCATGCGCGCCGGCCGGTTTAGTGTGACGACGGCCAGGCTGCCATCGCGCTCCACAAGCACAGATTCCATATCAGGCTCCATGAAGTTCCACCACGGCGTCGACGGCCAGGACGCCCTCGCCCGCGGCCATCACCATCATGGGATTGATGTCGACCGACTTCAGCGCGCCGCGATGGCGCAGCGCCCAGTTGCCGAGCGCCACGGCTGCCGAGGCCAGCGCATCGAGGTCCAGCGCGGGGATGTCGCGGTAGCCATCGAACAGCGGCGCCAGCCGCAGCCGCGCGCAAGCCGCCTTCGCCTGCGCCACGTTGAACGGCGCCAGCAACGTGACAATGTCCTTGCGCAACTCGAGCAGCGTGCCGCCCTCGCCGATCATCACGAGCGGCCCGAACACGGGATCGACCGATACCCCCAGCGCAAACTCATGGCGCCCCTTGACCATCGGCGCCACCACCACGCGCGGGGCGTCCACGCCCAGGGCACCCAGCGTGGCCAGGCAGTCTTCGGCGGCCTGCGCCACGGCGGGTACATCGGACAGCCGCAGGCGCACCAGTCCGTGCTCGCTCTTATGCGGGACCTCGGCAGCGCAGCCCTTGACCACGACCGGCCCGCCACCGAGCGCAGCAAACGCGGCCACCGCTTCGCTGGCGCTTGCGCAGAAGCGATACGGCACTACCGGGACGCCGGCTTCGGCCAACAGCGACAGGCTGCGAGCCTCATCCTGCAGGCCGTGGCCCGGCAGCGGCTGCGCGGCCGGAGGCACGCAATCCTCGGCAGCGGCCTCCAGCCGTGCATGGGCGGCGTACTGGGCCAACGCGGCAATCGCATCGGCCTCGGTCACAAAGGTGGGCACGCCATGGCGGACAAAGGCCTCGCGCACCGACCCTTGCGGCGCGCTGGCCACCAGCGGCTTGCCCAGCCGCTCGCTAAAAGCGGCCGCATCGCGGGCCAGCGCCTCCACGTCGTAGCCCGGGCCCGCCACGGGGATGCCGACCATGACCATATCGGCCTGCGGATCAGCGCCCAGCGCATCGAGCACACACGGGAACATGTCACCGTGGCCCATCAGTGCCGCCGTCATGTCCAGCGGATTATTCGCGGTACCGAATTCAGGCAGGATGGCGCCAAGCCGGTCCAGCGTTTCCGGCTGCAACTCCGTCAGCGGCAAGTCGTGGCGCTCCGCCAGGTCCGCCGCCATCACGCCGACGGCGCCGCTATGGCTCATCACCACGGTGCGGCCTTGCCCCGGTGTGCGGTTTTGCAGGTAGAGCGGCACGGCACGCACCAGTTCGCCGATGTCGCCGGCCCGCCAGATACCGTGACGCGCCAGAAAGGCGTCGATGGCCGCATCGTTGCCAACCAGCGCGCCGGTATGCGATGCCGCCGCGCGCGCGCCGCGCTGGCTGTTGCCGGCCTTGATCGCCACGATACTGACGCCACGGCTACGCGCCAGCGCGGCGGCACGGGCCAGTGCAGCCGGGTCCGAGATCGATTCCAGGTAGACCAGGATCAACCGCACCGCCGGGTCTTCGGCGACGGCACAGGTCATGGCACAGGCGTCCAGGTCTGCGTCGTTGCCGGTCGCAACCAGATAGCGCACGCCAAGTCCGGCCTGACGCAGCAACGCATAGGGCATGACGCTGGCCGCGCCGCTCTGGCTGATGATGGCGATGGGTCCATCCTGGGGCGCCACCTCCATGAACATTGTCGAGAAATTCAGCACGGCGCCGCTCGCGAAATTGGCCGTGCCCTGCGCATTCGGGCCCACCAGCCGCATGCCGCCCGCATTCGCCACGTCCACCAGTTGTTGCTGGCGCTGCCGCCCGGCCTCGCCGGTTTCGGCAAACCCCGACGCCATGATGACCGCCGCCTTGACCCCGGCCTCGGCGCAGAGCCGTACCTGCTCCAAGGTGGCATCACCCGATACCGCGATGACCACCGCGTCTGGCGTTTTTCCGATGGCGTCGAGCGTGGGATACGCGCGATAGCCCTGGATCGTGTCGCGCCCTGGATTTACCGGAAACACCTCACCCTGGTAGCCAAACTGGCGCAGGTAGTGGATCGGCCGGCCGCCCACCTTGTTGGGATTGTCCGAGGCGCCGATGACGGCCACCGAGGCCGGCGCAAACAGCGCGTTGAAGGTCTCAGTCAAGGGTCGCTCCCGATGCCTTGACCACGGGCGACCACTTGGCTGCGTCATGCTGGACCAGCTTTGCGAAATCGGCAGGCGTGCCCGGCAGTGGCCGCGCTCCCAGGGAGGCCAGTTGGCGCTGCACGTCGGCTTGCGCCAGTACCTTCTGCAGCTCGCCGTTGAGTTGGTGGATCACTTCCGGCGGCGTGCCTTTGGGCGCTGAGAGTCCGAACCAAATGGTGACGTCAAACCCCGGCAGCCCGGACTCGGCGATCGTCGGCACCTTGGGCAGCGTTTCCGAGCGCGTCGGGCCGCTCACGCCCAGTGCCTTGACCTTGCCGCTGCCGATGTACTGCACCTGGCTCGAGACCGTATCGAACATCATCGAGATACGCCCGCCCAGCAGGTCTGTAAATGCAGCGGCCGAGCCCTTGTAAGGCACGTGGACGATATCGATGCCAGCCATCGACTTGAACAGTTCGCCAGACAGGTGATTGGAGCTGCCGTTGCCGGCGGAGCCAAAGGTCAGGGAGCCCGGCTTCTGTTTTGCCAGCGCCACGAGTTCCTTGACGCTGGCGACCGGCAGGCTGTTGGGCACCACCAGCACGTTCACCGTAGACGCCACCGAGCCCACCGCATCGAACGCCTTGACCGGGTCGACCTTCATCGACCGATAGAGCGACGGGTTGATGGCCATGGTGCCTGTGGTGGCGAAGAACAGCGTATAGCCATCGGGCGCTGCGCCAGCCGCCGCTTCGGTGGCGATCGTGCCGCCCGCGCCGCCGCGGTTGTCGACGATCACCGGCTGGCCAAGCTGCTGCGAAAGATGCTGCCCGATCAGCCGTGCCATGGCGTCGGTTGGGCCGCCCGCCGGAAACGGCACAATCAGCCGGACCGGCTTGGTGGGATAGCCGGCGGCCGCGTGCGCCATGGCGCCGAACGCCAGCGGCGCCATGGCCAGCGCCCACGCGCATAACGGCCGGCGCAGCGCACCCCATATCTTCGGAAAGGTTCGCATCTTGTCTCCATATCGTTGGTCGCCCCTCTCTGCCATGGAGGGATGACCGCAGTGTAGGGAGACTTCAGCCGACGCAAAAGCGTATAGTCTGCGATACCTGATATCCATTTTTTGGATGGCTGCAGAAAATGAATCTAAAACAGCTGGAAACCGTGGCGCTGGTGGCCGAACTTGGGTCGCTCTCGCGCGCGGCGCGGGCGATGGGGACCGCCCAATCGCTGGTCAGCCGCGCGATTGCGCAGATCGAGTCCGAATGGGGCGACCGACTGTTCGAGCGGACTGGACGGGGCGTGGTCCTGTCGGAATTCGGCAAGCGCGTCTTGCCGGAAATCGAGCTGCTGCTGGTGCAGTCGGCACGCTTGCATGACGAGGTGCGCAATGCGGCCGGCGTGCCGACTGGCGTCGTACGGATCGGGGTGTTGCCTTCGATGACCCGACGGCTGATTCCGGCGCTGTTTGAGGATCTGAAGATCACCGCGCCGGGTGTGCGGCTGCGCGTCAGTGAGGGATTTAGCGGCCAGCTCGACGAACAGCTCGATTCCGGCCATCTCGACCTGGCCGTCATCAACCGCTACGGACCCAGTCCGCGCCAGAACGAAGACGTGCTCGCCAACGTGACAACCTATCTGATCGGCAAACCCGACCATCCGCTGGCAAGCCGGCGCACCGTCGATTTCAGACAGCTCGATGGCGTGCCGCTGGTATTGCCGCCCGCCCCCAATGGCTTGCGCTCGATCCTGGACCAGCATGCCCGGCAGCAAGGCGTGACGCTGGACGTGGCACTGGAAGTGGAATCGCTCAATACGATGAAGGAGGTGGCGCTATCGGGTCACGCCCTGACCATCCTGCCCGAACTGGCCGTGGATCGTGAAATCGGCACCGGACAGCTGGCTGCGGCCGAAATCGTCGAGCCGCGGCTGACACGCTCGATCAGCCTGGCGCTGACCCAGCATCATCCGCTGTCGCGAGCGGCCCGTTTGGTGCTGTCACGTCTGCACGGCCTGGTGCCGCGCGTGGCCAGCGGTGATTGGCCACGGTCGCAGTGACGACGTCCGGTTTCTTTGAAAACAAAAAAAAGATCACTAAACAGTGACCTTTTTTGGAATGGCAAACCTCCGGCCGGTGCCGCAATCGCTTCGGAATCGGTGGACGGGAATTCTTTGAGCCCAGCCTCCGGTTCTTACGGCAGGCTTTCTCGCCGACTTGTTTCGCTAGCCGGCGATAGCCCCGGAAGTACCTGATTTCACTCCCACTCGATTGTCGCAGGCGGCTTGCCCGATACGTCGTAGACGACGCGGTTCAGGCCGCGGACTTCGTTGATGATGCGGTTCGAGCAGCGGCCGAGCAGCGCATACGGCAGGTGCGCCCAGTGTGCGGTCATGAAATCGGTGGTCTGCACGGCACGTAGTGCCACGACGTAATCGTACGTGCGGCCATCGCCCATCACGCCTACCGACTTGACCGGCAAGAACACGGCGAAGGCCTGGCTGGTCAGGTCATACCAGCTCTTGCCTACCTGATGCGGCTCGCACAGGCCCGCGGCGGCGTCCTGCTCGGTCGCGATGGTCTTGCGCAGTTCCTCGATGAAGATGGCGTCCGCGCGGCGCAGCAGTTCCGCGTAATCGCGCTTGACCTCGCCCAGGATCCGCACGCCAAGGCCCGGGCCCGGGAACGGATGGCGGTAGACCATCTCGGGCGGCAGGCCCAGCGCCACGCCGAGTTCGCGCACTTCGTCCTTGAACAGGTCGCGCAGCGGCTCCAGCAGCTTCAGGCCGAGGGTCTCCGGCAGGCCGCCCACGTTGTGGTGGCTCTTGATGGTGGTGGCTTTCTTGGTCTTGGTGCCGCCCGATTCCACCACGTCCGGGTAGATCGTGCCCTGCGCCAGCCATTTGGCATTGCTGAGCTTTTTGGCTTCGGCCTGGAACACTTCCACGAATTCGCGGCCGATGATCTTGCGCTTCTGCTCGGGGTCGGTCACGCCGGCCAGATGGCCCAGGAACTGTTCCGAAGCATCGATGTGGACGACCTTCGCGTGCAGGCGGCCCGCGAACATGTCCATCACCATCTTGCCCTCGTCGAGCCGCAGCAAGCCGTGGTCGACGAACACGCAGGTCAGTTGGTCGCCGATCGCGCGGTGGATCAGCGCCGCCGCCACCGACGAATCGACGCCGCCGGACAGGCCCAGGATCACTTCCTCATCGCCCACCTGCTCGCGGATCTTTTGCACGGCTTCGGTGATGTGGTCGCGCATCACCCAGTCGGCCTTCGCACCGGCGATCTGCAGTACGAAGCGCTCGAGCATCTCGCGGCCCTTCGACGTGTGCGTGACTTCGGGGTGGAACTGCACCGCGTAATAACCGCGCGCCTCGTCGGCCATGCCGGCGATCGGGCAGCTCGGCGTCGATGCCATCAGCTTGAAGCCATCGGGCAGCGCCGTGACCTTGTCGCCGTGGCTCATCCAGACCTTGAGCATGCCGTGACCTTCCGGCGTGCTGAAATCCTCGATGCCCTTGAGCAGATTGGTATGGCCATGGGCGCGCACTTCCGCGTAGCCGAACTCGCGCGAATCGCTCCATTCCACCTTGCCGCCCAACTGCACGGCCATGGTCTGCATGCCATAGCAGATGCCCAGCACGGGCACGCCGAGATCCCACACCGCCTGCGGCGCGCGCAGCTGATGGTCTTCGTACGTGCTGGCGTGGCTGCCGGACAGGATCACGCCCTTGGGCGCGAACTCGCGGACGAACTCGTCGCTGACGTCGTTGGGGTGGATCTCGCAGTAGACGTGTGCTTCGCGAACGCGGCGCGCGATCAGTTGCGTGACTTGCGAGCCGAAATCAAGAATGAGGATTTTGTCGTGCATGATGAGCCGTTGGCAGTGCGTCCGGATCGGGTTCGGGCATCACCTCGGTGCCCGGACCATAGCCGGGCGGCGGCGTGATGACCGGCTCGCGCCGGTATTCGGGAGATACGGTGGATGCGTTGGCGCGCGCCGGACGGGCCGCGCCAACATCGGCGACGTCGGTGACGTCACGGACATCGTTCGGATGGTAGACAGCAGTTGCGCGTGCGTCGCGCTCGGCCTTGGCCTGGTCGGCCAGCACGCGCTCGCGCAGCCGCACCTTCTTGGCAGATGGAATCTGCACGATGGCGAAGAACAGCATCATCGCGGCCAGCGTGAGCAGCCAGACCTTGCCGGCGCCCTGCACGGGCATATCGAGGAACAGCGTCCAGACAGCGATCATGACGGCGCTGACCAGATTGGTATAGCCCACCGAGCGGGCCACGGGCACCGTCAGCTGGCCATTGATGGTGGCCAGGAACAGCAGCCATGACAGGCCGATCGTTGCCACGCCCAGCAACTGCCCGAACAGGGCCGGTTGGGCCGGGGGCAATTGCAGCGCGGCGTACAGCGTGGAAAAAGGCGACATCAGCAGCAGGATGCCGAGCAGCAAGTGAAGCAGCGCATCGAAAAACAGCACGGCTCGCAGCAATACCTTCATGGGCGCTCCTTATTGCGGCGCGGCCGCGCGGCCCCGTCGACTTCAACGAAACCAGCGCGGCCGTGATGCCCTGTCGGGCGGGGCCAGATCGAATCAATCGATATGGTAGTTCGGCGCTTCCTTGGTGATCTGCACGTCATGCACGTGCGATTCGCGCATGCCGGCCGCAGTGATCTGCACGAACTCGGAAGTTTCGTGCCATTGCGGAATCGAGCTTGCGCCGCAGTAGCCCATCGACGCGCGAATGCCGCCGGTCAGTTGGTGGATGATCGCCTGCACCGGACCCTTGTAGGCCACGCGGCCTTCGATGCCTTCCGGCACCAGCTTGTCGACGTTGGCAGTGTTGTCTTCCTGGAAGTAGCGGTCCGCTGCGCCGTCCTTCATCGCACCGACCGAACCCATGCCGCGGTAGCTCTTGAACGAACGGCCCTGGAACAGGAACACTTCGCCCGGCGCTTCCTCGGTGCCCGAGAACATGCCGCCCATCATCACCGTGTGGGCGCCTGCCGCCAGTGCCTTCGCCACGTCGCCCGAATAGCGGATGCCGCCATCGGCGATCAGCGGCACGCCCGTGCCCTTCAGCGCCTCGGCAACGTTGGACACCGCGGTGATCTGGGGCACGCCGACGCCTGCCACGATACGCGTGGTGCAGATCGAGCCCGGGCCGATGCCGACCTTGACGCCGTCGGCGCCATGCTCGACCAGGGCCAGTGCCGCGGCGCCGGTGGCGATATTGCCGCCGACCACCTCGACCTGCGGGAAGTTCTGCTTGACCCAGCGAACGCGGTCCAGCACGCCCTGGCTATGTCCGTGTGCCGTGTCGACCACGATCACGTCCACGCCGGCCTTGACCAGCAATTCGACGCGTTCGTCGTTGTCCGGGCCCACACCGACCGCGGCGCCCACGCGCAACTGACCATGCGCATCCTTGCTGGCCAGCGGGTTGTCCACGGCTTTCTGGATGTCCTTCACGGTGATCAGGCCGCGCAGTTCGAACGCGCTGTTGACGACCAGCACGCGCTCCAGGCGGTGGCGGTTCATCAGCCGCTTGGCCTCGTCCAGCGGCGCGCCTTCGGCCACGGTCACGAGCTTTTCGCGCGGCGTCATCTTGGCGCGCACCGGCGCATCCAGTTCTTCTTCGAAGCGCAGATCGCGGTTGGTGATAATGCCGACGACGGCCTTGCCTTCCAGCACCGGAAAGCCCGAAATGCCATGCTGCTGCGACAGTGCGATCACATCGCGCACTTTCATGTCGGGCGAAATGGTGATCGGATCACGCAGGACGCCGGATTCGTAACGCTTTACGCGCGCGACTTCGCGGGCCTGATCGGCGGGCTTGAGGTTCTTGTGGACGATACCGATACCGCCGGCCTGCGCCATGGCAATCGCCAGGCGCGCTTCCGTCACCGTATCCATGGCGGCGGACAGCAGCGGAATGTTGAGTTCGATCGAACGGGTCAGGCGGGTGCGGAGGGAAACATCCCGAGGCAGGACGGCCGAATAGGCCGGGACGAGCAGCACATCATCAAACGTGAGTGCTTTCTGGACAAGACGCATAGCGAATCCTCTAGGCGCAAAAGCAGATTATACAGGAATGCAGGATTTGCTGATGCGTTCCTGCAAGGCCTTTGCTATTCTCGGCCACCTTTTCAAACGGGATCGGCGGAGCATGGGAATTGGCGTGTTGTGCGGCCTGCTGGCCGGCGCGTTCTGGGGCATGGTGTTTATCGCACCGAAGCTGCTGCCGGTGTTTTCGCCGTGGGAACTGGCGATCGGCCGCTACCTGGCGTACGGGGTGGTGGCGTTCGTCGCGGCGCTGCCGCTGATGCGCCGGATCGCGCGCAAGCTGACGCGCGCCGATTGCGCTGCCCTGCTGCGCCAGGCCTTTACCGGCAACCTGCTTTACTACGTGCTGCTGGCATTCGGCGTGCAGCTGGCGGGTGTGGGGCCGACATCGCTGATCATCGGCATCCTGCCGATTTCCGTGACGCTGATGGGACGGCGCGACCACGGCGCGGTGCCGCTGCAACGACTTGCGCTACCACTGCTCGTGGTGGGCGCGGGCATTGCCTGCATCAACATCGACCTGTTCGGCGGCGCAGGCGCTGCGCACGGCGCCGCGGCCGGCGAAATCGCGCGCCCAGTGTGGCAGAAGATTGCGGGCGTGCTGTGCGCGGTCGGCGCGCTGATTTGCTGGACGCTCTACGCGGTGGACAACGCACGATATCTGCAGCGCAACCCGCACTTCAGCGGCAACGAATGGTCCGCGCTGTACGGGCTGTCGACCGGACTGGTGTCGCTGATGCTGGCCGCAATCGGCTGGGCCTTATTTGGCGACGCGCTGACCGCGGCTGACAGCGGGCGCGACTGGCGCTGGTTCTGGATGGTCAACGCGGCCGTTGCGCTCGGTGCGTCGCTTATTGGCAACAATCTCTGGAACATCTCAAGCCGTCGCCTTCCCCTGACGCTTTCCGGCCAGATGATCGTGTTCGAGACGCTATTCGCGCTGGCATACGGCTTTGTGTTCGACCACCGCTGGCCCCGGCCGCTGGAACTCGCCGCCATTGTGTTGCTGATGGTCGGCGTGGCATGGTCGGTCCGCTTGCACGCCACCGACAAGTCTCAGTAGACTGGCAGGCGATGCTGGCGGGATCACATCGAAGTCCACCCCCCACTGGCGCCAGATGGACCATACAACCCGCTCGACTGCACCTGCACCCGCCATGACACGATCGTCCGCGCTGTACCTGCTGATCGCCGCAAGCCTGGCCACACCGGCCGCCGCGTTCGCGCAATGGCAATGGAAAGACGCCAACGGCCGGACGGTCTACAGTGACGTCCCGCCGCCGCCATCGGTGCCCGAGCGCGCCGTGATTTCCGCACCGGGCCGGCTTGCGGGCGCATATCGTCCGCTGGAGGACGAAGCGGGCAGGACCGACGCCAAAGCGGATGCCAACGCAAAACCGGACGCAAGGATGACCGGCAACGCGCCGCGCATGCAGCCCGTCAGCGCAAAGCCAAAATCCGAGAAATCGAGCGATCCCGACGAAGCGTTCCGGGAACGCCGCGACGCGCGTATCAAGGCCGATCTTGAAGCGGCAACCAAGGAACGCGAACAATTGGCACGGCAGCAAAAGTGCGAGGAAATGCGCAACTACGCCACGGGTCTGAGCCAGGGCCTGCGGGTGTCGCGTGTCGCTCCGGATGGTTCGCCGGTACGTCTCGATGGCGCCGAACGCGAAGCGGAACTTGCCCGCGCCAATGAATCGCTGAACCAGGCCTGCAGCGGCTGACGCAACTTTTCAACTGGATCGCGCCAACAGGAATGGCGTCAGGAAAAGCGTGTCAGGCGCCCTGTCCGCCGGTTCCGTCCCGGCGGCGCAGCCACTTCTGGCCTTCGCGCACACCGGACTGCCGCACCTTCTGCACACGCTTGCGGCGCGCGGTTTTTGGGTCCGCAGTGAGCGCCCGGTAGACCTCCACCCGGTCGCCCTCACGCACGATGGTGTCGAGCGTCTTGAGCTTCCCGTAGATGCCGACCCGCGCCGCCGTGGGATCGACTTCCGGATGCGCTGTCGTCAAGCCGCTCAGTTGGATGGCATCAAGGATCGTCGTACCGGCCGCGACCGCGATCTCGCGCAGGAACACCGCATCCGGCAGCGCGTAGCAGACCGATAGCCGAATGTCGGCGCTTTCAGGACTGGCTGGCATAGACCACCTCGGCTCGCTTCACGAAGGCGTCGACAAAGGTATTGGCGATCATGCTGAACACGGGGCCAATGATCTTCTCCAGAATGACGCTGGAAAACTCGTAGTGCAGGTGGAATTCGATCTTGCACGCATCCGCGCGCAGCGGCGTGAAACGCCACGTCCCGTTGAAGGCCTTGAAAGGGCCGTCAGCAAACGTCATATCGATACGGGTTGGCCGTTCCTGCGTGTTGCGCGTGTGGAAATACTGCTTGATGCCGTTGAAATGAATGTGAATCTTGGCGTCGAGCAGCGTGTCGGTCTGCTCGAAGATCTCCACCCCGCCACACCAGGGCAGGAACTTGGGATAGTCTTCAACGCGCGTGACCAGGTCGTACATCTGTTCGGCCGAGAAACCGAGCAGGACGGATTTATGGACGTCTGCCATGTATTCGGGAAACTGGCCCCGTCCGGTCTGGGCCGAGGCGGAGCGGTTTGCTAAAATCATGATTTTAGCCGACGGCGGCCGATGCGGCACGCTGGGCGGCAACCACGGCATCACGCCACTGAACCACCGGCCGCTCGACCACGAGCGGCGACCTTGCCTAGGAACTCACCTCCCGCATGACGATCGCTGACAACAAGAAGGCCTTTTTCGACTACTTCATCGAAGAACGCTACGAGGCCGGGATCGTTCTGGAGGGCTGGGAAGTCAAGGCAATCCGCGCCGGCCGCGTGCAGATCAAGGAAGGCTACGTCGTCGTGCGAAATGCCGAGATGTACCTGATCGGCGCCCACATCAGCCCGTTGCAAAGCGCATCGACGCACGTAAAACCGGACCCCGTTCGGACCCGCAAGCTTCTGCTGAAGGCCGATGAGATCAAGAAACTCATCGGAAAGGTGGAACAGCGCGGCTACACCCTGGTGCCGCTGAACCTGCATTACACGCGCGGACGCGTCAAATGTGAGATCGGCCTGGGCAAGGGCAAGAAGCAATTCGACAAGCGCGAAACGGAGAAGAATCGGGACTGGCAGCGGGAAAAGGCGCGGATCATGAAAGGCGGCGAGAAGGAATAAGGTGGGCCGCCTGGTGTAAAGCTGGCAGCGCGGCCGCCGGTTGGCCGTGGTGCCTAGGCCGTGATTTCCTGCCACTGCGCGGCGACGAGCCCCTCAATATTCGACAGCACTGCGAAAATCTCGCTGGTCATTTCGTCGATATCCCTCGACATACTGAAATGATCGTCGAACGCGTCCAGCCAAGCGCGATTTAGCTTGTTACCCACAAATTGAATTGCCGGCATACGCGGCGGCGGGCGATGAACATCGGCTCGCAATCCCATGCGCGTGTAAAAACCGATCGCCGAATCCTTGGCCACCAGACGGAGCGTGGAAAGCCCCATCGTCGACGCGTGGCGACAAGCCAGGTACATCAGTAATCGGCCCACACCGGGAAAAGGATTGTGGGCGTCAGCCGCATTGCTATGGCCAAACACGTCGATTCTTTGGATCGACAATTCCGAATCGGCCTGACAGATTCTAAAACTGACCTCCCCTACGGCATCGTCGCGCTGCTCGTCGACCAGCATAAAGCTGCCCATCCGATTCTTGCCATATACCATTTCCGGTTCTACATGCAGCGTCAACGTACGATCGCTGCACCTATCAAGAAAACGTCTCAACTTCAAATGTCCTGCAATGAAGGGGGCGACTTGTCATGATCAATACATGGAGTGCCGGGGCGCTCTGGCAAACACGATAAGGGACTACAGCACCTTGTCCGCTTTCTGACCCTTTGCAATCTGCAAGGCCGACGCAATCATCGAACTCATTTCCCCGAGATTGCCGGGCACAATCAATGTGTTGCCCTGCTTGGCAAGATTGCCGAAGGCTGCCACATATTCCTCGGCCACCTTGAGGTTGACGGCTTCCGCACCGCCTTCGCCGCGGATGGCGTGACCGATTTTTTCGATCGCCTGGGCATTTGCCTCGGCCACTGCGAGAATAGCCGACGCCTCGCCCTGCGCCTTGTTGATCGCCGCCTGCCGTTCGCCCTCGGATTTCTGAATGGCCGCTTCACGCGCACCCGAAGCGAGGTTGATCTGCTCCTGGCGCTTGCCCTCCGATGCGGCAATCAAGGCGCGCTTTTCACGTTCTGCGGTGATTTGCGCCTGCATCGCGTGCAGGATTTCCTTCGGCGGCGTCAGGTCCTTGATCTCATAGCGCAGGACTTTTACGCCCCAATTTGCCGCTGCTTCGTCGAGCGCGTTCACTACGCTGTGATTGATGAATTCGCGCTCCTCGAAAGTCTTGTCCAACTCGAGCTTGCCGATCACCGAGCGCAGCGTGGTTTGCGAGAGCTGCGTGATGGCCACCACAAAATTGCTCGATCCATACGACGCCTTCATCGGATCGGTTACCTGGAAATACAGCACGCCATCGACCTGCAATTGCGTGTTGTCTTTCGTGATACACACCTGGCTGGGCACATCGAGCGGAATTTCCTTGAGAATGTGCTTGTATGCCACCCGGTCGATAAATGGCACGACAATGGAAAGTCCGGGCGTCAGCGTCGCGTGGTAGCGACCGAGACGTTCGAGCACCCAGGCATGCTGTTGCGGAACGATCTTGATCGACTTGGCGATCAGCACGATCGCGGCGATAAGCAGAATCAGCGGAAACAGACCGAGCTGAAAGGCAAGCATGTGGGACTCCGTCGAAAAATGGCCCAAACGGCCATGCATGGCAATTGAAAACCCGCTGCCCAAAGCAGCGGGTTGAGAATGCACACTAGAGCGGCGAAACGATCAACGTAGCGCCACGAACCTCGACGATCCGGTAGCGCCCGGCGGCCGGATCAGCATCGGGGGCCAACTCGACCGTCCATTCTGCCCCACGGTAAGGAACGCGGGCACGACGATAGTCATCCCAATCCGAAACATCGACTTCCTGACCGATATCGAGGTTGACACCAGGGTCGGTGGCCGCATCGCGCCGGCGTACCTTACCGAAGCGCGTGCGGCGCAGCGCAACGATGGCAATCAGCGCAACCAGCGCCGCCACAACGGTCTGCAGCGGGACATCGAGCCCCAGGATCGCGGCCAGGCCTCCTGCCACGACGCCGCAGGCGATCATCAGTAAATAGAAGGTTCCGGTGGCCATCTCGGCGATGACCAACACGACTGCAGCAGCGAACCAAAGATGGTACGACGTCATCTCGCTTCCTTCCTGGAAACAAGCAGCAAAAACAAAAACCCCCGCGTAACGCCGACGGCGCTGCGGGGGCAGTGGTAACACCTGCCACGAGGCCGGTGCCAGCCGGCGCGCTGGTCTTTCGACCGCGCGCCGCTCAGGTGTGGTGTCTTGCTATTGTGACGCGGAATGCCTTAGGAAGCCAGCTGCTGCCAGGTTTCCACCACGGAATCGGGATTCAGCGAGATCGACTTGATGCCCTCTTTGGCAAGCCAAGCGGCAAAGTCCGGGTGGTCCGAAGGGCCCTGCCCGCAGATGCCGACATACTTGTCCAGGCGCAGCGCCGTGGAAATGGCGCGCTGCAGCATGAAACGAACCGCAGGATCGCGCTCGTCGAAGTCCTTTGCCAGCAGTTCCATCCCCGAATCGCGATCCAGACCCAGCGTGAGCTGCGTCAGGTCGTTAGAGCCGATCGAGAAACCATCGAAGAACTGCAGGAATTCCTCGGCCAGAATCGCGTTGGAGGGCACTTCGCACATCATGATGATGCGCAGGCCGTTTTCGCCACGCTTCAGGCCGTGCTTCGCCAGCAGTTCGATCACGCGCTCGGCCTGGCCAAGCGTGCGCACGAACGGCACCATGATTTCGACGTTGGTCAGGCCCATTTCGTCGCGCACGCGCTTCATGGCCTTGCATTCCATTTCGAAGGCCTCGGCGAAATCGTCAGCGATATAACGCGACGCGCCGCGGAAACCCAGCATCGGGTTTTCTTCGTCCGGCTCATAGCGCGAACCGCCGATCAGCTTCTTGTACTCGTTCGACTTGAAGTCCGACAGACGCACGATCACCGGCTTCGGATAGAACGCCGCACCGATCGTGGCGATCCCTTCGGCGAGCTTGTCGACATAGAACGCACGCGGACTGGCGTGGCCGCGTGCCACCGATTCGACCGCCTTCTTCAGGTCGGCGTCGACCTGCGGATAATCGAGAATGGCCTTCGGGTGGACGCCAATGTTGTTGTTGATGATGAATTCGAGACGCGCGAGGCCGACGCCGTCGTTGGGAATCTGCGCAAAATCGAAAGCGAGCTGCGGATTGCCGACGTTCATCATGATCTTGGTGGAAATCGCCGGCATCTCGCCGCGCTGGACTTCCGTCACTTCGGTCTCGAGCAGACCGTCGTAAATCCGACCTTCGTCGCCTTCCGCGCAGGACACGGTCACCAGCGTGCCGTCCTTGAGCAGATCGGTCGCGTCGCCGCAGCCCACCACGGCAGGCACGCCCAGTTCGCGCGCAATGATCGCCGCGTGACAGGTACGGCCGCCGCGATTGGTGACGATCGCCGCCGCGCGCTTCATCACCGGCTCCCAGTTCGGATCGGTCATGTCGGCCACCAGGACATCGCCCGGCTGCACGCGTTCCATTTCCGACGGGTCGTTGATGACGCGCACTGGGCCCGTACCGATCTTCTGGCCGATGGCGCGACCGCTGGTCAGCACCGCGGACGTGCCCTTGAGCTTGAAGCGCTGCTCGGCCTTGCCGGCCGCCTGACTCTTCACGGTCTCGGGACGGGCCTGCAGGATGTAGATCTTGCCGTCCTTGCCGTCCTTGCCCCATTCGATATCCATCGGGCGGCCATAATGCTTCTCGATGATCATCGCGTAGCGCGCCAGCTCGCTGACATCGTCATCGGAAATCGAATAACGGTTGCGCAGTTCGGGTGGCACGTCGACGGTCTTCACGCGGCCGGCTTCGCCAGGCTTGGTGAATTCCATCTTGATCAGCTTGGAGCCGATCGAGCGACGGATAACCGGATACTTGCCGGCTTCCAGCGTCGGCTTGAAGACGTAAAACTCGTCCGGATTGACCGCGCCCTGCACCACCGTTTCACCGAGGCCGTAGCTGGAGGTGATGAAGACCACGTCCGGGAAGCCCGACTCGGTGTCGATCGTGAACATCACGCCCGAGGCGGCCAGGTCCGAACGGACCATGCGCTGCACACCGGCAGACAGCGCCACCACGTCGTGGGCAAAACCCTTGTGCACGCGGTACGAAATGGCACGATCGTTGTAGAGCGAGGCGAATACGTGCTTGATCTTGTCCAGCACGTCATCGATACCGCTCACATTCAGGTACGACTCCTGCTGGCCCGCAAACGACGCATCGGGCAGGTCCTCGGCAGTGGCCGACGAGCGCACCGCGAACGACGCCTCGGCACCCTCGCGCACCGAAACACGGGCGTAGTGTTCGCGGATTTCCGCATCCAGACGCGGCTGCAGCGGAGCCTCGACGACCCAGCGGCGGATTTCCGCGCCGGCTTCGGCAAGCGCCTTCACGTCGTCCACGTCGAGCGCCTTGAGGCGATCCGAAATGCGTGCGGTCAGGTTGTTGTGCGCAAGAAAATCGCGGAAAGCGAGCGCGGTGGTAGCAAAGCCGCCGGGCACGCGTACGCCGGCGCCGGCCAGTTGCGAGATCATTTCACCTAGCGAAGAATTCTTGCCGCCGACGGTTTCCACGTCCTGCATGCGCAATTCTTCGAACGGAAGCACATAAGCGCCGTTGTCTACCTGGTTGGTCATAAAAGCCTCAAAGCAAAGTAAGAAATCTTTTGCACCGACCGGTATGTTGTTGGAGTTCTGCCCCCGGCGGATCGCTTGGCTGAGCAATTCCGACTGCCATCGGAAAGCTCCGATGCTGCAATGCACATTGTCGACAATCCGGCCGAAAATCGTTGGCTGGCCGGCGTTGGCGGAATTGCTTAGCCAAAAGATCGCCGCTATTCTACCGTGCCGCATCGCACTTTCGCGCAGCGGCAGCTCCAAATTATTGTTAAGACATGTCCCTGCCCGACGCGCCCGACGCACTGCCACCGGCTTCCACCCCGCCATCCCAGACTGCGCCGGACGTGAGCGGCAATCCAGCGGCCGCGCCTGCGCCGGCCATTGCGAGCGCCGATCGCCCTGCTGTGCGTACGGTCTTTATCGTTTCCGATGGCACGGGCATTACCGCCGAGACATTTAGCCATTCGATCCTGGCGCAGTTCGAAATGCGCTTTCGCAAGGTCCGCATGCCGTTTGTGGACACCCCGGATAAGGCACATGTGGCGGTCGGCAAGATCAACGAGGCGTTCTATAACGAAGGCGTGCCGCCCATCGTGTTCACCACGCTGGTCAATGCCGAATCGAACAAGGCGATGCGGCGCGCCAAAGGCATGATTCTCGACATGTTCCAGACCTTTATCGAACCGCTCGAAAAGGAACTGGGGCTGAAGTCGACCCACGCGATTGGCCGCTTCCACCAAAATGCGGATACCGAGGCCTACAAGAACCGGATCGAAGCGATCAATTTCTCGCTGGCGCACGACGACGGGCAATCGCACAAGAACCTGCAGGAAGCCGATGTCATTCTGGTAGGCGTGTCGCGCAGCGGCAAGACGCCAACGAGTTTGTATCTGGCCATGCAATACGGCCTCAAGGCGGCCAACTATCCGCTGATTCCCGACGATTTCGAACGCGGCCGCCTGCCCTCGGCGCTCTATGCGTTCAAGCCCAAGATTTTCGGCTTGTCGATCGATCCGCAACGGCTGACGGAAATCCGTAACGAGCGGCGTCCCGGCAGCAAATATGCTGCGCTGGAAAACTGCCGCTACGAAGTGAATGAAGCCGAGGCAATGATGCGTCGCGAGGGCATCAAATGGTTATCCTCGACCCATAAGTCGATCGAGGAAATTGCCACCACGATCCTCCAGGAAATCAAGGTCGACCGCGACAATTACTGACCGGCCTGTCCACCGTATTATCCGAATCGTCTTACGGTGGCACCGACAGATAATTGCGACGGAGGCCGGCAGCGCGCCTGCGCCAAAAGCGCGCGATTATCCTGCCCGGCGCTGGCGCACCGTTTCGAACAGGCACACCGCCGTTGCGGCGGCAACGTTCAGCGATTCCAGGCCGCCTGGCTGAGGAATGCCGACGGTGCGCGCAACGCGGGCCATCCATTCCTCGCTCACACCGGACCCTTCGTTGCCGACCACCCAGCCCAGCGGTTGGCGCAGGTCGGTATCGAAGACAGCTGCGTCGGCATGTGACGACGTGGCCAGAAGCGGCACGCGCAGGCGGCTTTCCAGCATGTCCAGCGTGCAGTGCTCGACGATGTTCAAATGGAAATTTGCACCCATGCCAGCGCGCAGCGTCTTGACAGACCAGGCGAAAGCGCAGCCCGTGGTCAGGAATGCGTGCGGTATCCCAGCCGCGGCCGCGCTGCGCAAAATCGACCCGACGTTGCCCGCATCCTGAACGCCATCAAGGATGATGCAATCCGTGTCGATCGTTGCCGGCAGGTGCCCGCTGGGCGTATCGATGACAAGCATCAGCTCCACACCATTGGCGACGGGGCTGATCTGCGCGAACAGGGCATCGGCCAGTACGACCACCTTGTCCGGATCGATCCGGTCCAGCAGCGGGCGCACCTCGGCATGATCATAGTGACGTTCGCCAACGATACAGCTCACCGGCTGGCCCAGCGCCGTGATGTAGGCCTGCGCAAGATGCACGCCGTCGAGCACAGACTGCCCCGCCTTGCGGCGTTGATGCGTGGAGCCCGTCAGGGCCTTCAGATGCTTGAATAGCGCGTTATCGCGCGACGTGACGTGCTTCAAGGACGTGCTCAAAAAGGCGGCGCTTCTTGCGGAATGCCCGACAGGCGTTCCCTTTCGAGCGCCATGCGCACCGGTGCAAACGAGCGGCGGTGATGCGGGGTCGCGCCGTGCTCCTCGAGCGCGGCAAAATGCTGCGGCGTGGGATATCCAAAATGGGAATCGAATCCGTACTGCGGATATTCCTCGTGCAGCGCGAGCAGATTACGGTCCCGCGCCACCTTGGCCAGGATCGATGCCGCGGAAATCGCCCGCACCTTGGCGTCGCCTTTGACAATTGCCTCGACCGGATATGCCACTTGCGGGCAGCGATTGCCATCCACCTGTACCAGATCGGGAATAACACCGCTGGCGGCAAGGCCCTGCACCGCGCGCTGCATGGCCAGCATCGAGGCGTGAAGAATATTGATCGAATCGATTTCCTCAACCGTGGCGAAGGCAATATGCCACCCGAGCGCATGTTCGCAAATCCGCTCGAACAGGCTCTCGCGCTTGGCCGCCGTCAGGATTTTCGAATCGGCCAGACCGCGAATCTGCCGTTTGGGATTCAATACGACCGCTGCCGCATAAACGGGACCGGCAAGCGGTCCGCGCCCCGCTTCGTCCACGCCGCACAGGTGTTGAATGACGGCGACCGTCTGCGTCAGTTCCAACCCCATTTGTGGCGATTCATCGGATTTTGCACGCGGCATCAGCGCACTCCCCGGGCACGCATTAGATCGACGACCACGCCCGCAGCCAGATTAGCGGTGTCCCGTTTCAGCGTTTCATGCATCGCGGTGAAATGTTCGCGCAGAAAGGCGATATTCCCTTCGTCATTCAGTTGCAAAAGCGTTTCGCGCGCCAGTGCCTCCGGCGTTGCGTCATCCTGCAACAGCTCCGGGACGACAAAACGCCCTGAAAGGATATTAGGCAGTCCGACGTAAGGAAGGTAACCCTGCCGCTTCATGATCTGCGCAGTCAGCCAGGGCACCTTGTACGAAATGACCATGGGCTTTTTGTACAGCGCGGCTTCCAGCGTTGCGGTGCCGCTTGCGAGCAGCACGACATCCGAAGATTCCATCGCCAGGTGCGACTGTCCATCCACAATCGTCAGCGCGATCTCGGGATAGCGCGCGTGCAGCTCTTGCACGATTTCGCGCAATGCAGCATTGGCAGCGGGCAACACGAATGCCAGATTGCCGTCCATGCGCTGCATGCGCGCCATGGCATCGAAAAACGTGGCGCCAAGATTGCGGACTTCGGACTGGCGGCTACCGGGTAATACCGCGACGATTCGCTTGCCTTCCGGCAATCCCAGTTTTGCACGGGCGCCGGCCACGTCGGGCACCATTGGAATTACGTCAGCCAGCGGATGACCGACATAAGTAGCCGGAATTCCAGCCTTGGCATAGATTTCCGGCTCAAACGGAAACAGACAAAGAATATGGTCGACGGCGCGCGCAATGGTGCGAATACGACCGGCCCGCCAAGCCCAAATCGAAGGGCTGACAAAATGCACGACCGGGATCCCCGCGCGCCGCAGCGGCACTTCCAGCCCGAAATTGAAATCGGGCGCGTCGACACCGATGAAACACAATGGCGGCTGCGCCAGCAATTGCTCGCGAATCGCGCGGCGCGTGGCAAGAATTTCGCGCAGCGACCCGAGCACTTCGACATAACCATTGACCGACAGCGTTTCCATCGGCCAATGCGAGACAAAGCCCTGCGCCTGCATGCGACGTCCGCCAATGCCGGCGAACTCCACCGAGTCGCCGAGTCGCGCGTGCAGCCCTTCCAAAAGTAGCGAAGCCAGCAGATCGCCGGAGGCCTCGCCGGCCACCATGGCAATCTTGCCGCGTTTGTTCACGTTGGCTTCCACTTCCGCGGGAAGCGCGGCCTGGACGGCGGCGTCAATCATGTCCGGCGCGGATCAGCGAACGATGCCGCGCTGCGTCGCGGACAGAAATTCCACGAACGACTGCAGCGGCGCAGCGGTGACGGCGTCCGACTGGCCCAGCAGCGCCGAAATTTCCTGGCGCGCATCGTCGAAGCTCAAATCCGATTTGTACAGCAGCTTGTAAGCCTGCCGCAGCGCGGCGATCTGCGCCGCATCGAAACCGCGCCGACGCAGACCTTCGACATTGATGCCATGGGGCGTGGCCTTGTTACCGCTCTTGTCGCTCGCCGCGATCACGAACGGCGGCACGTCCTGGACCAGCGCCGACGCGCCGCCCAGCATGGCGTGCGCACCGATCCGCACAAACTGATGCACGCCGCTCATGCCACCAAGGATCGCCCAGTCGCCAACCTCGACGTGACCGGCAATCTGCGCATTGCTCGAAAAGACCGTGTGATTTCCCACGCGGCAGTCGTGCGCAATATGCACGTAGGCCATGATCCAGTTGTCATGGCCCAGGCTGGTGACGCCGCGGTCCTGGACCGTGCCGGTATGAATGGTCGTGAATTCCCGGATCGTATTGCGATCGCCAATCTCGAGTCGGGTGGGCTCGTTGGCGTATTTCATGTCCTGCGGAACGCCGCCCACCGACGCGTACGGGCCGATGCGGTTCCCTTCCCCAATCGTGGTGTGGCCTTCGATCGTGGAGTGCGAGCCGATTCGCGTGCCGCTGCCAATCCGCACATTGGGGCCGACGATCGAAAACGGACCGACTTCCACATCGGAAGCGAGTTCAGCCTTCGGATCGACCAGTGCGGTGGGATGGATTTGCGTCATACGTCGTGTCCTGTGGTGTCTCGGTTCTGCTCGATGCAGCGCATCAGGCTTCGGCTTGCTTGACCGTGCACATCAGTTCGGCTTCGCACGCCACCTCGCCGTCCACGGTGGCGCTGGCCTTGAATTTCCAGATGCCGCGAATATAGCGCTCGACGGTCACGTTCAAATGCAGCTGATCGCCGGGATAAACGACACGCTTGAAACGCGCGCCGTCGATACCGACGAAGTAATACAGCGCGCCTTCCTTGCGCTCCATGTCGGCACCGAACGTCAGCAGTCCTGCCGACTGGGCCAGCGCTTCCAGAATCATGACGCCGGGCATTACCGGTTGTTCCGGAAAATGCCCCATGAAGTACGGCTCGTTGATCGTCACGTTCTTCAGGGTCTTGATCCGCTTCTGCGGTTCAAATTCCAGCACGCGGTCAACCAGCAGGATCGGATACCGATGCGGTAGCAGCTTAAGGATCTTGCGGATGTCGATGTCGGAGGCTGTCATGATGATTTCTCTTCGTCTTGTTTGCTATTGGCCCCGGTGGATGCGCCGCGTAGCCGACGCTCCAGTTGAACGACTCGCTCGCGTAACTTCGACAAGCCGCGCACGATGGCGGCATTGCGCTCCCATTCGCCGTGAGACGTGAATGGAAAGACGCTTGTGAAATGCCCACCGGGCTTTGTAATCGATTTGGTAATCGACGTGCCGCCCGAAACCGTGGTTCGGTCGGCGATATTCAAATGGCCGGAAAAATTGGCGGCGCCCCCGATCACACAGAACTTGCCGATCTTCGTGCTGCCCGAAACTGCCGCCGTACCCGCGATGACCGTATGCGCGCCGACATGCACGTTGTGCGCAATCTGCACCTGGTTATCGATCTTGCACCCGTCCTCGATCACGGTGTCTGCCATCGCCCCACGGTCCACGCAGGTGTTCGCCCCGATTTCCACGTCGTTGCCCAGCACGGCCCGGCCGACCTGCGGGATCTTGACGTACTCGACTCCAGTCGGACCGATATCGGGCGCAAAACCAAAGCCGTCCGCACCGATCACCGCCCCGCTGTGCAGGATGTTGCGCGCACCGACCACGCAACGATGATAGACAGAAACGTTTGCGTAGATGAGCGTATCTTCGCCGATCTCCGCGCCTGCGCCGATAAAGGCATTTGCCAGAATCCGCACACGTTCGCCCAGCTTGGCGCCGGCTTCAATGACGACATTGGGGCCGACAAAGCAGGATGCGGGCACCGATGCATCGGCGGCTACGCTGGCGCGCGGGTCGATGCCCACACGCGGGTCGGTATTCGCCTCACGATCGAAACGCTGCGCGACACGCGCGAAACACACGTACGGATTACGCGCGATCAGCCAGTTGCGGCCGTCGGACGTCCCTTCGGCACGAATGCGGTCGAGATCCGAAGGCGACACGATAATGGCGCCGGCCTTCGATGCCAGCGCCTGTGTCAGGTACAGGGGATTCGAAAGAAACGAAAGATCGCCTGGACCAGCCTGGTCGAGCGGCGCCAGGCCGCTCACAGCCAGGTCGGGATCACCCACAACCTGCGCGCCGTTCTCGGTGGCGAGCTGACCCAGTGTGGGTGTCTTCATGGCAGTACTTCCTTGAAAAACGTAAGCGAGAGACCAGTGCGTCGCCGCTTACTTGCCCGAGCCGCTATTGAGCGCCTTCATCACGTCGTCCGTGATGTCGATGCGAGGGTTCACATAAACGGCTTCCTGCACAATCAGGTCGTACTTGCGCTGCTCGGCCAGTTGGCGGATCACGCGGTTGGCGCGTTCCAGAACCTGCGCCAGTTCTTCGTTGCGGCGCTGGTTCAGGTCCTCGCGGAATTCGCGCTGCTTGCGCTGGAATTCGCGGTCGAGATCGGCCACCTCGCGCTGACGGCGCTGCCGATCGGAATCCGCCAGTACGGCAGTGTCCTTGTCCAGCTTGTCCGCCATGGCCTTGATCTTCTGCGCCATGTCCTGCAACTCGCGGTCACGCTTGGAAAACTCCTGCTCAAGCTTGACCTGCGCCGCCTTGGCGGGCTGCGAGTCACGCAGAATACGTTCCGAGTTCACCGCGGCAATACGAGCCTCCTGCGCCATCGCCGGGGCTGCCACGCAAAAGGCCGCAGCGGCCAGCGCGGCCGCGCTCAGGGATTTCATCAATGGAGTATGGAGTTTCATCAAACAAATCCTTTTTGGGGATCAGAACGCGGTACCGATCTGGAACTGGAAGCGTTGAACCTTGTCGTTCTCGTCCTTCTTCAGCGGGAAACCCATGCTGACCTTGAGCGGGCCGATTGGCGACAGCCACGACATACCGAAACCAGTCGAGTACTTCAAATCGCTGAACGAAAGCGGCGCACCTTCCTGATAGACGTTACCGAAATCGAAGAATGTAAAGAGGCGCAGCGTGCGATCGACACCCGAGCCCGGCAGCGGGAACACGAATTCCACGTTACCGATCATCTTCGAGGCACCGCCCACCGGGTTGCCATTCTGGTCCTTCGGTCCCAGCGTGCTGGTCTGGTAACCGCGCACCGACCCGATACCGCCGGCGTAGAAGTACTTGAACACCGGGAACGGCGTGTTGCCGTAGCCATGACCGTAGGCCACTTCGCCGTTGAACGCCAGCGTGAAGGCTTTCGAGAGCGGATAGAAATACTGCTGCTGGAAGCTGGCGCGATAGTACTGCGTATCGCCGCCGGGCACGCCGATTTCCAGGTTGGCCTGGGTGTAGGGGCCCTTGGTCGGGATCAGTGCGCTGTCGCGACGGTCACGCGCCCAGCCGATCGTGAACGGGAAGTTGTTGATCGGATCGCCGCTGGCCTTGCCCACCTTCTGCAGCCACGCCGTGTACTGGCTCGGCGTATTGGTCGAGGTGTACACCTGCGTACGCTCGTAACCGATGCCGAAGAACACCGTGTCGTTTTCAGAGAACGGCACACCAAACTTGAAGCCGCCGCCGGCCGAAACGATCTTGTAGTCCTCGTCGCCGGTGTAATACAACGGGCGCGACGTACGGTAGTAGATATCCGTCGAACGGCTAATGCCATCCACGGTGAAATACGGATCGTACTGGGTCAGCGCAATAGTACGGAACGACTTGGCCGTGTTGACATCGAGGCCCAGGCTCGTACCCGAACCGAACACGTTGTCCTGACGCAGACCCGCCTGCAGCACGAGCTTGTCGGTCGACGAAAAACCGAGACCCAAGCTGATCTGGCCGGTCGGCTTTTCGGTAACGTTCACGTTCACGTCGACCTGATCGGGCGCGCCGGGCACGTCCTCGGTCGTAATGTTGGTGTCGGTGAAATAGCCGGTACGATTGATACGCGCCTGCGATTGCGTGAGCTTCTCGCTATCGAACCAGGAGCTTTCCATCTGGCGCATTTCCCGACGCACCACCTCGTCGCGCGTCTTGCTGTTGCCGACCACGTTTACGCGGCGCACATACACGCGGCGTCCCGGATCGACCATCAGCGTTAGCGCAACCTCGCGCTTTTCCTTGTCGATTTGCGGCTGCGGGTTGATCGTCGTGAAAGCGTAGCCGTAGGTGCCAAGCAGGTCGGTGATCGATTTCGTGCTGGCAGTGAGTTTCTCGGACGAGAAAATATCGCCCTTCTTCAACTGCAGCAGTTTCTCCATTTCCTCCTGCTTGCCCAGCAGTTCGCCCGCCAGACGGATGTCGGATACCTTGAACTGCTCGCCTTCGTTGATATTCAACGTCAGGTAGATATCCTTCTTGTCCGGCGTGATCGAGACTTGAGTCGACTCGATCTGGAATTCCAGATAACCGCGATTGAGGTAGTACGAACGCAGCGCTTCCAGGTCGGCCGTGAGCTTCTGCTTCGAGTAAAGATCGTTCTTGGTGTACCAGGACAGCCAGTTGGGCGTGGACAGCTGCATTTCGTCGCGCAGCGTGCTTTCCTTGAAAGCCTTGTTGCCGACGATATTGATCTGGCGGATCTTGGCGACCGGGCCCTCTTCCACATTGAAGACGACCGAGACGCGATTGCGGTCGACCGGCGTCACCGTGGTCTGCACTTCGGCGGCATAGTAGCCGCGCGCCACATACTGGCGCTTCAGCTCTTGCTCGGCCTTGTCGATCAGCGCCTTGTCGTAGTAACGCGCCTCGGCCACGCCGACGGCCCGCAGGGAACGGCGCAGCGTGTCCTTGTCGAATTCCTTGATGCCGACGAACTCGAGCTGCGAGATGCCCGGGCGTTCCTCCACCTGCACCACCAGCACGCCGTCCTCGGCGCGGATCTGCACGTCCTTGAAGAAGCCGGTATTGTAGAGGGCGCGAATCGCGTCGGCGCCCTTGTCGTCGGTGAAGGTTTCGCCGACGCGAACCGGGAGATAACCGAACACGGTACCCGGTTCCACGCGCTGCAGGCCTTCAACGCGAATGTCCTTGACCACAAACGGATCCGCGGCCCAGCCCGCCGGGCTCCACGCCGCGATAATGGCACTCGTCAGCAAGCCCAGCGAGATGCGCTTATTTCTGATCAAAGTCGATCCCCTCTTCCTCATCGATTTCATGCAGGGTAATGGCTCCAATGCCATTTGCAGCTACGCCTGATAATGCCGGCAGTACCGATCTGCTCCGATGGATACATGCCCATCGGAATACGACTGCCCCCGGCCGACTTACGCTTCTGGCTGCGCGAAACTAGCCGCGCGCAAGAAACAGTCGGCTGACGTCATTGAACAAAGCGAGTGAAGTCAGGAGCAAGATGCACGCGATGCCGACCTTCTGCAGCATCGCTTGCCAGTGGTCTGGTACAGGCCTGCCAGTCAAAAATTCCACGCAATAATACAGCAAATGCCCCCCATCCAGCACCGGAATGGGTAACAAATTCAGTACACCGAGGCTGACACTGACCAGCGCAAGAAAGCTGATGAAAGGCTGCCAGCCCATATGGGCGGCGCGTCCAGCGTAGTCGGCGACGGTCAGCGGACCGCTGAGATTCTGCAGGGACGCCTGCCCCACCAGCATCTTGCCGAGCAGTTTCAACGACAGGACGCTGGTGCTCCAGACTTGGTCCGTCGCGCGCGCCAGTGCCTGTACCAGCGGATATCGCACGATCTCGGTCCGCACGGCCTGATTCAGCGCGGCGCCGAGCTTGCCCACCGTGGCTGCCGGCGCGCCGCTCTGGTCAGGCTTGCCGCCGGCGGAGGCGTCCAGCTTGACTGTGACGTTCAACCGTTGCCCGGCGCGCTCGATGCCCAGTACGACGTCCTGGCCCGGCCGGGCGCGCACGCCGCGAATCAGGTCACCGGCTTGTGTCAAGGGCTGGCCCTGCCAGGCGACGATCGTATCGCCGGCTTTCAGCCCGGCCCGCTGGGCCGCGGAATCGGGCACGATTTCGGTAATGGTGACCGGGCCGCCCTTGAGCGCCAGGCCCAGCGTGGCGAGCGGATCGATCTCCGGATTGCTTCCCGTGTCCGGCAGGCGGCCCAGAGCGACATCGCGCTCTCCGCCATCGCTGCCGCGCACGCGCAAGGTGGCGCTGGTATCGCCGAACCCGCGCGAAAAAATCGCCATGCGCAGGTCATTCCAGGACCGCACGGCTTCTTCCTGGCCATTGGCTGCCAGGGACAGCACGGTGTCGCCGTCGCGCACGCCGCCTTGCGCAGCCACGGTGCCCGCCGCCGGCGCGGCAAGCTCGGGCACGGGCTCCCGCACCCCACCGGCGAACAACACCATATACAGCGCGATGGCCAGCGCGAAATTCGCCAGCGGGCCGGCCGCCACGATCGCAAAACGCTTGCCGACCGGTTGCCGGTTGAACGCGCGTGGCAGCTCAGCGGCGTCGATGGGCGGATCGGTTTCGGGGTCCCGCTCGCGCTCGTCGAGCATTTTGACGTAGCCGCCGAGCGGAATCGCGGCCAGCGTCCATTCCGTGCGGTCACGCCCCTTGCTGACCCAGCGCGCCAGGGGCCGGCCAAAACCGATCGAAAAGCGGAGCACTTTGACGCCGCACGCGCGCGCGGCCAGGTAGTGCCCCATCTCGTGCACGAAGATCAGGATGCAGAGGGCGACGACGAACGCGATAACGGTTTGCATGGCAATTCACCCTTTCCAGATCCGGCCGCGCCGCACAGCGGTCAACGGCCAGCCAATTGTTGCAGCATGGCCTGCGCGGAGCGGCGTGCTTCGCCATCTGCCGCCAGGACGCCTTCGAGCGAATCTGCCGAGCCTTGCACGGGCTCCTCCAGTACATCGGCCACCACGCGCGCGATATCGGTGAAACGAATCCGTCCCGCCAGAAAAGCATCCACTGCGATCTCGTTGGCCGCGTTCAGCACCGCCGGCGCCAGACCGCCTGCGCGCAGTGCATCAAAGGCTAATCCGAGACACGGGAATCGTTCAAGGTCAGGAATCTCAAAATGAAGACCGCCGGCCACCGTGAGATCCAGCGGGGTCACGCCCGAATCGATGCGTTCAGGGTACGCCATGCCATACGCGATCGGCGTACGCATATCCGGGTTACCCAATTGCGCCAACACCGAACCGTCCGCATAGGCAACCATGGAATGGACGATGCTCTGCGGATGGATCAGCACCTCGATGCGGTCGGCCGGCGCGCCGAACAACCAGTGGGCCTCAATCACTTCCAGCCCTTTGTTCATCATGGTGGCCGAATCGACCGAAATCTTGCGCCCCATCACCCACTTGGGATGCGCGCACGCCTGATCGGGCGTGATGTCGTGCAGCGTGGACGGGTCGCGCGTGCGGAAAGGCCCTCCGGACGCGGTCAGCAGCACTTTCGACACGCCGGCACCGTAACGCGGGTCGGAGGTCGGCAAGCACTGGAAAATCGCGTTGTGTTCGCTGTCGATGGGCAGCAGGGTCGCACCATGTTCACGCACCGCATCCATGAAGATGCCCCCCGACATCACCAACGATTCCTTGTTGGCCAGCAGCACCCGTTTGCCCGCGCGCGCGGCGGCCAGCGAGGAACGCAGGCCGGCGGCGCCGACGATGGCGGCCATCACGGCATCGGTTTGCGGATCCGCGGCAATCGATTCGAGCGCCTCGGGGCCGTATTCGACTTGCGTGTCGAGGCCAGCGGAGCGCAGTCTGGACGCGAGGTCGGCCGCGGCATCGGCCGATCCGACCACGGCGCGGGCAGGCCGGAACTCGACGCAAGCGGCGGCCAGCTTTTCAACCTGCCGGTGCGCGCTGAGCGCGTGCACGGTATAGCGGTCCGGGTGGCGCCGAACGACGTCGAGCGTGCTTTCGCCGATGGAGCCCGTGGCGCCCAGGATCGTAATACGTTGCATAGAACCAGATGAATTCAGTTGTGATCAGACCCAGGCCAGCAGCAATGCGGCCAGGGGAAATACCGGAATCAGCGCGTCGATGCGATCCAGAACCCCGCCATGACCGGGCAGCAGCCGGCTGCTGTCCTTCATGCCGGCCTGCCGCTTGAGCAGCGATTCGAACAGGTCGCCAACAACGCTGGCAGCCACCAGCAGGGTGGTGAGCGCAACCAGGAAGAGCAGTCCCCCGTGGTCCGCCATGAGCGAATACCAGGTCGGTGCAAACGCATGAGTGGCGGCAAGCCCCAGAGCGAGCGACGTTGCCAGCAGCCAGCCGCCAATCGCGCCTTCCCATGATTTGCCCGGGCTGATGGTCGGCGCCAGCTTGCGGCGGCCGATCGCCTTGCCAACGAAATATGCGCCGATATCAGCCGCCCAGACCAGCACGGCGGCCGTCAGCAGCACGCCGATGCCGGCCACGCGCAACGCCATGACGGCATGGCCGAACGCGGGGAGCATGATGAGGCCGAGCACAGCGCCCAGCACCGTGAAAGCGGGCGTCGGCTGGCGCACGCCGCGCGCCAGCAGCATGACTGCCACACCCCACGCCACCAGCGACAGTTCAAGCAGCCAGTTGATGGCATCGCCGGCGGGAGCCAGATGCCAGCCGATCATCGCCAGCAGGCAAAGCACCGCATAGACGTAGGGCCATGGATGCGGCAGCTTGATCAGGCGCCCGAATTCCCAGCCGGCCAGCAACACGATGACTGCCACCAGCACGGCAAGCGCCGTGGGCGGCGCCAGAAACAGAATGGGCAGGATCAACAGCAACAGGCATACGGCGGTGATGACGCGGGTAAGTAGCATGCGGCTGCGGGTCCCGTGATGGTGTGAAGGGTACGGCGACGATGGCTCAGGCCGTTCCGGACAGGCCGGGAGCCACCAGTTGCGCGCTGGTCCGTCCAAAGCGGCGTTCGCGCTGACGGTACGACGCAAACGCCTTGTCCAGTTCGGCAGCGTCGAAATCTGGCCAGAACGTCTCCGTGAAATACAACTCGGTATAGGCGAGCTGCCAGAGCAGGAAATTGCTGATGCGCTGCTCGCCACCGGTGCGAATGAACAGGTCTGGCTCCGGTGCATAGGCCATCGCCAGGTGCGGCGCCAGCACCGATTCGTCGATCGACTCGCTGTCGAGCATGGGCGACCGGGCCAGCATCTTGCGCATGGCCTGCAGCAGATCCCAACGCCCGCCGTAATTGGCGGCGATGGTCACGGTCAGACCCGTGTTGGCCGCGGTGCGGGCCTCCGCATCCTTGATCAGTTGCTGGATGCGCGGGCTGAAGCGGCTGAGATCGCCCACCACTCGCAAGCGGATGTTATTTGCGTGCATCTTGACCACTTCGCGACGCAACGCGGTCATGAACAGCCGCATCAGAAAGGACACTTCGTCCACCGGGCGGCGCCAGTTTTCGGAACTGAACGCAAATAACGTCAAATACTGCACGCCGCGCGCGGCGCATGCCTGCACGATCTCGCGCACTGTGTCGAGGCCGCGCGTATGACCGGCCACGCGCGGCAAGTGACGCTGCGTCGCCCAGCGACCGTTGCCATCCATGATGATGGCGACGTGTCTGGGCACATAAGTGGTATCTGGAACGCCGAGCGTCGAACTGATGTGCTGCATGGATGTGCGGACGGTATCGGGCAACCCGGCGGCAAGCCGCCGGGACGGCCTTACACCGTCATGATCTCCTTCTCTTTCTCGCCGACCAGCCTGTCGATCTCGGCCACGTATTTGTCCGTCAGCTTCTGAACGTCATCGACACCGCGACGCTCGTCGTCCTCGGAAATGGTCTTGTCCTTGACCAGCTTCTTGAACTGTTCGTTGGCGTCGCGACGCAGGTTGCGGACGGCGACCTTCGCACCTTCCGCCTCGCTCTTGACCACCTTGATCAGTTCCTTGCGGCGCTCTTCGGTCAGCGCCGGCATCGGCACGCGGATCACGTCGCCCATGGTGGCGGGATTCAGACCCAGGTCCGCATCACGGATGGCCTTTTCCACGGCCTGCACCATCTTCTTTTCCCACGGCTGCACGGTGATCGTGCGCGCATCGCCCAGGCCAACGTTGGCCACCTGGCTGATCGGCACGGGCGAACCGTAATAATCCACTTGCACATGGTCGAGCAAGCCGGTGTGCGCACGGCCGGTACGGATTTTCGCCAGATCGGCCCTGAAGGCTTCGATCGACTTCTGCATCTTCTGCTCGGCGCTCTTCTTTGTGTCGGCGACGGTCATGTTTACCTCCGGAAAACTGCCTGACAGGATCCCGCCGGGCGGGATCGAAAATGGAACATTCTACCCTCAGGCCGGACAGAATCTTCATTCTGCCGCGGCCAAAAGCACTTAAACGTGCACCAGCGTACCTTCGTCCTCACCCAGGATCACGCGCTTGAGCGCGCCGGGCTTGACGATCGAAAACACCTTGATCGGCAGCTTCTGGTCGCGGCACAGCGCGAACGCGGTGGCGTCCATGACCTGAAGGTTGCGCGAAATGGCTTCGTCGAAGGAAATCGTGGTGTAGCGCGTTGCGCTGGGGTCTTTCTTGGGATCGGCCGTGTAGACGCCGTCCACCTTGGTGGCCTTGAGGACGATTTCGGCGCCGATTTCCGAGCCGCGCAGCGCGGCGGCCGTATCGGTCGTGAAGAACGGATTGCCGGTGCCGGCCGCAAAGATCACCACCTTGCCCTCTTCCAGTTGACGGATGGCGCGAGGACGGATGTACGGCTCCACCACCTGGTCCATGCGCAGCGCGGACTGGACGCGGCCCTCGATGTTGGCGTGACGCATGGCATCCTGCAGCGCCAGCGCGTTCATCATGGTGGCCAGCATGCCCATGTAATCGGCAGTGGCGCGGTCCATGCCGGCCGCACCGCCGGCCACGCCGCGGAAAATATTGCCGCCGCCGATCACGACGGCAACCTGGACGCCCAGCTTCACGATTTCGGCAATGTCATTGACCATGCCTTCGATAGTGGCCCGGTTGATGCCGAAGGCATCGTCACCCATCAGGGCTTCACCGGACAGTTTCAGAAGGACGCGCTTGTAGGCTGGCATGTTCACCCTCGGGCTGGTTCTTGATCGTTCGTTTGAACGGATGGATGGGCGCGGGCGGCACGAAGCATCTGCGCACCGGCCGCGCATGAATATGGAATGCTTGACAGCTGATTAGCCGGTTTTCGCCGTCATCTGCAGGTATCGCGCGACTAAAATCCCGCAAACTGCCGGTGACTGCGAAAACTGACTGACATCGCGCCAGGCGCGTGCCGTACTTGTGCAGAGGGGCACCTCGCGGCGCCCCTCGGCATTATACGGTGGCGGGATCAGTGCTCCTCGGCAAACTGGCCCGCCACCCGGACATCAGGCCTTCTGGGCGGCTGCCACTTGGGCGGCCACTTCGGCGGCGAAGTCGTCCTGCTTCTTCTCGATGCCTTCACCCACCACGTACAGCGTGAAGCCCTTCACGACGGTGTTGGCGGCCTTGAGCATCTGCTCGACGGTCTGCTTGTCGTTCTTCACGAACGGCTGGTTCAGCAGCGACACTTCCTTCAGATACTTCTGAACCGAACCTTCCACCATCTTGGCGGCGATCTCGGCCGGCTTGCCCGATTCGGCAGCCTTTTGCTCGGCGATGCTGCGCTCCTTGGCGATCAGCTCGGCCGGCACCTGGTCCGACGACAGCGACACCGGCTTCATGGCGGCGACGTGCATCGCCACATCCTTGGCGGCCACGTCATCGCCTTCGAACTCGACCATCACGCCGATGCGGGTGCCGTGCAGGTACGACGCCAGCTTGCCGCCATTGGCATAACGCACGAAGCGGCGGATCGTCATGTTTTCGCCGATCTTGCCGATCAGCGCCGAACGCACTGCATCGACAGTCGAACCGTCCATTTCCAGCGCCGACAGCGCGGCCACGTCGGCCGGAGCCTGCTTGGCGACCAGTTCGGCAACCTTGGCGCCGAAGCCCAGGAAGTCGTCGTTCTTCGAAACGAAGTCGGTTTCGCAGTTCAGCTCGACCAGCGCGCCGGTGGTGCCGTCGATGTAGGTGACGACAATGCCTTCGGCGGTCACGCGCGAAGCGGCCTTGCTGGCCTTGTTGCCCAGCTTGACGCGCAGCAGCTCTTCAGCCTTGCCCAGATCGCCATCGGCTTCGGTCAGGGCCTTCTTGCATTCCATCATCGGCGCGTCGGTCTTCGCGCGCAGTTCTGCAACCATGCTTGCGGTAATTGCCGCCATTTGTCACTCCTTGTGTGGTTGGCCTCATCCGCGGCAAAGCTTATCCGCCACGGATGACACTGAATCTGTTTGCAAAAAGGGGGCGCCAGAAGTGCCCCCTTTCTTGGATGCCGCAAGGCGAGCGCCCGTGGCCGGTGTGCCCCGGCCTCAGGCGCAGGCGGGCAATCAGCCTTCCTGAACTTCGACGAATTCGTCGTCGCCGCGCACGGCTTCCACCACTTCCTGCACCGCGTTGGCACGGCCTTCCAGGATGGCGTCAGCCACGCCGCGCACGTACAGGGCCACAGCCTTGCTCGAGTCGTCGTTGCCCGGGATCACGTAGTCGATGCCTTCCGGGGTGTGGTTCGTATCGACCACGCCGATCACGGGAATGCCCAGCTTGTTGGCTTCGGTCACGGCAATCTTGTGGTAGCCGACGTCAACCACGAAGATGGCGTCCGGAACGCCGCCCATGTCCTTGATGCCGCCGATGGACTTTTGCAGCTTGTCCATTTCGCGCTCGAACATCAGCGCTTCCTTCTTGCTCATGGTTTCCAGCGCGCCGGCTTCCTTGGCGGCTTCCATGTCCTTCAGGCGCTTGATCGAGATCTTGACGGTCTTGAAGTTCGTCAGCATGCCGCCGAGCCAGCGGGCGTCGACGTAAGGCATGCCGGCGCGGCCAGCTTCTTCAGCCAGGATTTCGCGCGATTGACGCTTGGTGCCCACGAAAAGCACGGTGCCGCGGTTTGCAGCCAGTTGACGCACGTACTTCAGCGCGTCCTGGAACATCGGCAGGGTCTTTTCGAGGTTGATAATGTGGATCTTGTTGCGATGACCGAAGATGTAAGGGGCCATCTTCGGGTTCCAGAAGCGGGTTTGGTGGCCAAAGTGGCAACCGGCTTCCAGCATTTCGCGCATAGTCACGGACATGTGAGGGACTCCAATAGGGTTGTGTCTGAAGTCCGCCCCGACATTCCTGAAAAGGAACACCCCGGATGGGCGGACCAGCGATTTACAAAAAACGACCAATCAACAACATTTGCCGGCGAACTGCCCAATCAATTCGGGACCGCCACCAAGCAAGCCCACGATTGTAGCAACAAAGCCATGGTCTGCTCAAGCCCTGCTTGCAACCCGAAGAACCCCCTGCGAGCTTTAGTCAATCGACGAATCCCCGTATTTCCCTGCTTTCTCGTCACGAAGGTGAGATAATCCCGCTTTGCGAACAGATTTCGGCACAGCGTGTGGCTGCGCCATCACATTTCCAGGCAACGCAGCATGAGTATCCATATCAACACCGCCGAAGACATCGCCCAAATGCGCGTGGCTTGCCGCCTTGCCTCCGAAGTCCTCGACTACATCACGCCCCACGTGAAGCCCGGTGTCACCACCGGCGAACTCGACAAGCTCTGCCACGCCTATATGCGTGACGTACAGGGCACCGTGCCGGCGCCGCTGAACTACGCGCCGCCCGGATACCCGCCCTTCCCGGGCGCCATCTGCACTTCCGTCAACGACGTGATCTGCCACGGCATCCCCGGCGACCGCGTGCTCAAGAGCGGCGACGTGGTGAACCTGGACATCACGGTAATCACCAAGGAAGGCTACTACGGCGACACCAGCCGCATGTTCGTGGTCGGCGAAGCCTCGATCCTGGCCAAGCGCCTGTCGCAGATCACCTATGAATGCATGTGGAAGGGTATCCAGCAGGTGCGCAACGGCGCGCGCCTGGGCGATATCGGGCATGCCATCCAGGTTCACGCGGAAGGCGCGGGCTACAGTGTGGTGCGCGAGTACTGCGGCCACGGCATCGGCAAGGTATTCCATTCCGATCCGCAGATCCTGCACTATGGCCGTCCCAACACCGGCATGGAAATCAAGACCGGCATGATCTTCACGGTCGAGCCGATGATCAACGCCGGCAAGCGCGACATCCGCACGATGCCGGACCAATGGACGGTAAAAACGCGCGACCGCAGCCTGTCGGCGCAGTGGGAACACACGGTGCTGGTGACCGAAACCGGCTACGAGGTGCTCACGCTGTCGGCGGGCTCGCCCGTGCCGCCGGCCTTTATCACAGACACTGTCGCGGCCTGATCCCGCATCCACGCCAGGGCGCCCACCAAGGCGCCCTTTCTTCTTCCAGCCGTGCCCACGAACTTGCCCGCCTACCCCATGGACACCACGCCGGAATTGCTGCTCTGCCAGCGCATTCGCGACAAGCTCAAGGCCGACAAGCAGGCCCTGTTCGCTGATTTCGACGTCACCAATCAGGTCACGCCGCTGGTGACCAGGCTGCGCCGCGCCGTCGACGCCGCACTGGTGGAAGCGTGGACGAGCCTGGAATTGCCGGCCAGCGCCGCGCTGGTGGCCGTGGGTGGCTATGGCCGCGGCGAGCTGTTCCCGTATTCCGACGTTGACGTGCTGCTGTTGCTGCAAGCCGAGCCTGACGCCGACACGGCCGCCCGGCTCGAGCGCTTCATCGGCCTGTGCTGGGATCTGGGCCTGGAAATCGGCTCGTCGGTGCGTACGGTCGACGACTGCATCCGCGAGTCGGCGGCGGACATCACCATCCGCACGTCCTTGCTCGAAGCCCGGCTGCTGACCGGCAACAAGCCGCTGTTCCAGGCCATGCAGACGCGCTACCTGGCCGATATGGACGCCGCCGATTTCTTCCAGGCCAAGCTGTTGGAACTGCGGCAGCGCCACGCCAAGTATCAGGACACGCCCTACGCGCTGGAACCGAACTGCAAGGAAAGCCCGGGCGGATTGCGCGATCTCCAGGTCATCCTGTGGATGACCAAGGCAGCGGGCCTCGGCGACAGCTGGAAAGAGCTTTTCGAGCGCGGCCTGCTGACCGAGCGCGAATCGCAGGAACTGGCGCGCAACGAACGTCTGTTGCGCACGATCCGCGCGCGCCTGCACCTGCTGGCCGGGCGGCGCCAGGACGTGCTCGTGTTCGACTTGCAGACTGCGCTGGCCGAAGCGTTCGGCTATCGTCAGACCACGCACAAGCGCGCCAGCGAACAGTTGATGCGGCGCTATTACTGGGCCGCCAAGGCGGTGACGCAGCTCAACAGCGTGCTGCTGCTGAACATCGAGGCGATGCTGTTCCCGAGCGAATCGAAGGTGACGCGCGTCATCAACGAACGCTTCGTCGAACGCCAGGGCATGCTGGAAATCACCAGCGACGATCTGTACGAACAGAATCCGCACGCGATCCTGGAAACGTTCCTGCTGTACGAGCGCACGCCGGGCGTGAAGGGGCTGTCGCCGCGCACGCTGCGCGGGCTGTACAACGCGCGCACCGTGATGGACGCCAGTTGGCGCAACGACCCGGTCAACCGCAAGCTTTTTCTGGCCATCGTGCAGGAACCGCAAGGCATCACGCATGCGCTGCGCCTGATGAACCAGACCAGCGTGCTGGGCCGCTATCTGATCAACTTCCGCCGCATCGTCGGCCAGATGCAGCATGATCTGTTCCACGTCTACACCGTGGATCAGCACATCCTGATGGTGGTGCGCAACATGCGCCGCTTTGCCATCGTCGAGCACACGCACGAATTTCCGTTCTGCAGCCAGTTGATGGCCAGCTTCGACCGACCGTGGGTACTCTGGGTGGCGGCGCTGTTCCATGACATCGCCAAGGGCCGCGGCGGCGATCACTCCAAGCTCGGCACCGTCGATGCTCGGCGCTTCTGCAAGCAGCATGGCATTTCGCGCCAGGACACCGACCTCATCGCGTGGCTGGTGGAAAATCATCTGACGATGAGCCACGTGGCGCAAAAGCAGGACATGACCGATCCCGAGGTGGTCAAGGCGTTTGCGCAGGTGGTCGGCAACGAACGCTACCTGACGGCCTTGTACCTGCTCACGGTCGCCGATATCCGCGGCACCAGCCCGAAGGTCTGGAATGCGTGGAAAGGCAAACTGCTGGAAGACCTGTACCGCATCACGCTGCGCGTGCTGGGCGGCGCGCAGCTCGATCCGCATTCGTTGTGGGCGCAGAAGCGCGATGACACGATCGCGCAGTTGCGCCTGAAGGCGTTCGATCCCGAACTGGCCAAGCCGCTGTGGAACAAGCTCGACATGTCGTTCTTCATGCGCCACGATGCGCGCGACATCGCCTGGCTGACGCGGCACCTTTTCAACCAGGTCGATGCGGTCGAGCCGGTGGTCAAGGCGCGCATCTCGCCGGCCGGCGAAGGGCTGCAAGTCGTGGTCTACGTCAAGGACCAGCCCGACCTGTTCGCGCGGATCTGCGGATATTTCGAACGCAAGGCCTTTTCGATCCAGGACGCCAAGATCGAGACCACGCGCGATGGTTACGCGCTCGACACCTTCCAGATCACCGATCCCGGCCTGGACGGCGACTATCGCGACATCCTCGCGCTGGTCGAGCACGAACTGGCCCAGCACGTGCGCCAGGAAAGCCCACTGCCCGACCCCACCCAGGGCCGGCTGTCGCGCCAGTCGCGCAGCTTCCCCATCAAGCCGCGCGTCGATTTGCGTCCCGACGAACGCGGCCAGTATTACCTGCTGTCGGTGTCCGCCAACGACCGCACCGGCCTGCTCTACGCCATCGCGCGGGTGCTGGCCAAACATCGCGTGTCCGTGCATTCGGCGCGCATTAATACGCTCGGTGAACGCGTGGAAGACGTGTTCCTGGTCGACGGCTCGCGCCTGACCGCCGACAACCGATTGCAGATTCAGCTTGAACAGGATTTGCTCGACGCGCTGGCCATCTGACTCTTCCGATGGCCAGCGCATGAGCGCTTGGAACGATATGACCGATAGCACCCCTCCCGGCCGCAAGACGCTGGGCATCAAGACCACCTCCCCCTCCGACGCACCGCGCAAGGCGAAGCGGCCTGTACGCGTATCGGACTTGAACCGCAAGCGCGTCCAGGACGTGGTCACGGGCATCAAGCAAGCCAAGGAGCGCGCATCCGAAAAGGAAAAGCGCAAGCCCGCGGAAGGCGCGCCGCGCCCGGAACGCCAGGCCCGCCCAGCGCGCCCACGTCCGGCCGAAGGGGAACGCGCGCCACGTCGTTACAGCGATGAAAATCGCGCCGAACGTCCGCGTCGCTTCGACGACCAGAATCAGACCGACCGTCCACGCCGCTTCGCAGGCAACGAAGGCGCAACCGATCGCCCGCGTCGTTACGGCGATGACAATCGCGCCGAACGTCCGCGCCGCTTCGACGACCAGAATCAGGCCGACCGGCCGCGCCGATTTGCCGGCAACGAAGGCGCAACCGATCGTCCGCGCCGCTACGGCGATGACAATCGCGCCGAACGTCCGCGTCGCTTCGACGACCAGAACCAGTCCGACCGGCCGCGCCGATTCGCAGGCAACGAAGGCGCAACCGACCGTCCGCGCCGCTTCGCAGGCAGCGAAGGCGCAACCGATCGCCCGCGTCGTTACGGCGATGACAATCACGCGGAGCGTCCGCGCCGATTCGCAGGCAACGAAGGCGCAACCGATCGCCCGCGCCGTTACGGCGATGACAATCGCGCCGAACGTCCGCGTCGCTTCGACGACCAGAACCAGACCGACCGGCCGCGTCGCTTCGCCGGCAACGAAGGCGCCACTGATCGCCCGCGCCGTTACGGCGATGACAACCGCGCCGAGCGTCCGCGTCGCTTCGACGACCAGAACCAGGCCGACCGGCCGCGCCGCTTCGCCGGAAACGAAGGCGCAACCGATCGCCCGCGTCGTTACGGCGATGACAATCGCGCCGAACGTCCGCGTCGCTTCGACGACCAGAACCAGACCGACCGTCCGCGTCGCGATGACAACGGCCCGCGCCGTGGTGCTGCGCCGGCGCGTCGCTTCAGCGACACCGCAGACCGCGCCCGCCCGGTGCGCACCGAGCGCGACGATCGCCCGGCGCCGCGTCCCGCCGCTGCGCAGGCGCCAGCAGAGCCGCGCGACGACGGTCTCGTCCGTCTTTCCAAGCGCATGTCCGAAATGGGCCTGTGCTCGCGGCGCGAAGCCGACGAGTGGATTCCGCGCGGCTGGGTGCTCGTCGATGGCAAGCCGATCACCGAGCTCGGCACGCGCGTGCGCCCCGATGCGGAAATCGAAATCCTGCAGGAAGCGCGTTCGGAACAAGGCGAGCGCGTGACCGTGCTGCTGAACAAGCCGATCGGCTACGTGTCGGGCCAGGCCGAGGACGGCTACGAGCCCGCCGCCGTGCTGTTCGCGCCTGAAAACCAGTGGGAAAACGATCCCACGCGCAAGCGCTTTGCGCCGTGGCAGCGCAAGAATCTGGCCCCGGCAGGCCGGCTCGATATCGACTCCACGGGCCTGCTCGTGCTGACGCAGGACGGCCGCATCGCGCGCGCCCTGATCGGCGACGATTCCAATGTCGAAAAGGAATACTTGGTGCGCGTCGTGTGGGAATCGCCGCAGGGCCCGGTCGAGCGCAATATCAGCGCAGTATTTCCTGAGGACCTGCTCGAACGGCTGCGTTTTGGCCTGTCGCTCGATGGCGTGCCGTTAAAGCCGGCCAAGGTGAGCTGGCAGAACGAGGAACAGCTGCGTTTTGTGCTGCGCGAAGGACGCAAACGCCAAATCCGCCGCATGTGCGAACAGGTGGGACTGAAGGTAGTCGGCTTGAAGCGTGTGCGCATGGGCCGCATCGTGCTGGGCGATCTGCCGCCGGGCCAATGGCGCTTCCTGGGCGCGTTCGAAAAATTCTGACGCCTTGCCGACCGCCGTGCACCGCCGCCCGCGGCGCACGGCGCGACGCTTCGAATGCTCAGGCCGGCTGTGCGATGTCGCGCAGCGCCGGCAGCTTGCGCAACGCCGCCTCGGCGTGCTCGTCGGCCGGCACATAGACCAGCAGCCGTGCTCCATTACGCGGCGCGGTCCAGAAATTCGTCTGGGTCAGGTTGAACGGCCCAGTCGCGGGATGCGTAAAGCCTTTTACGTGGTTCTGAATGCCCCGCACCTGATAGCGCTGCCATAAGCCGCGAAAACGGTCCGACGCCGCCATGTAGCGCGTAAGCTGTGCCTCCCACAGCGGATCCTGCACGTGCTCGGCCATCGCCGCGCGATACAGCGCGACCATATGGCAGATCATGCCTTCCCAATCGATCACCGCGCTGCGCCAGCCCGGGTGCGTCAGCGCCAGGTAAATGCAATTGCGGTCTTCGGGCGGCAGGCGCGGAATATCGACGCCCAGCAGCCGGCAATACGCGTCGTTGTGCGCCACGATGTCGAATCGCGCGTTCTGCACCAGCGCCGGAATCGGATCGAGCTGGTCGAGCAGACGCTGCACGGTGATCGATACAGTTTCGCAAGCAGCCGTGCCCGCCAGGGCCGACGGACGTTGCAGACCAGCCAGCGTGAACAGATGATCGGTTTCCGATGCCGAGCACTGCAGCGCCGCCGCCACCGCGTTCAGCACCTTTGGCGAAACGCGAATGGGGCGACCCTGTTCGAGCTTGGTGTACCAGGTGATGCCGATGTCAGCCATCGCTGCCACTTCCTCTCGCCGCAAGCCCGGCGTGCGGCGGCGTCCGATCCGCGACAAGCCAAGCCGCGCCGGATCGAGGCTTTCGCGGCGTGCGCGCAGGAACGCGCCAAGTTCAGCCTCACGGCCCGTCGCCGCAATGGCCTCGTGTGAGTCGAGATCCGAATCCAATAACGATGAAGGGTCCTGGCGGGCGTTCACGATGCTTCACTCCTGCATAGCCTGACACTTTTTATACCAGTCTAACTGGACTCTTGTACCAGTCTGGATGGGTGACCATACTCCGGACCTCAAGCTTTGTCGAGGTCCTCCATGCGCACCCCACCCGCTACCGTTTCCACTGCAACGCCGGCTGCCACGCCAGCATCGACTACCGCCACGCCGACGCTTGGCCCCGGCGGTCTCTACGTGCTGCTGGCCGGACAACTGTTGCCGCAGATCGATTTCTCCATCGTCAACGTCGCACTGCATCCCATCGAGCACGGCCTGCATGCCAGTGCGACCGAGCTGGAACTGCTGGTGGCCGTCTATGGCGTGGCCTTCGCCGTCTGTCTGGCGATGGGCGGGCGGCTTGGCGACAACTTCGGCAGGCGCCGGATCTTCAATCTGGGAGTGCTGCTGTTTGGCATCGCCTCGCTGCTATGCGGCGTGGCCGGATCGATGCCGATGCTGCTCGGTGCGCGGCTGCTGCAAGGCGCGGCGGCCGCGCTGTTGGTGCCACAAATCCTGGCGACGATCCACGTCGGCCTGCGTGGTGCGTCGCACGCGCGTGCGCTTGCTCTGTTTGCGTCGGTGGGCGGCATCGCGTTCATCATCGGGCAGGTGCTGGGCGGTTTCCTGGTCGACGCCGACATTGGCGGGCTCGGCTGGCGCAACGCCTTCCTGATCAACCTGCCCGTCTGCGCGGCGATTCTCGCGCTTTCGCCGCGCGTGATTCCGGAAACGCGCCGCGACAATGCAGCCGGCGTCGACGTGCCCGGTACCACGCTGCTGGCCATCATCATCCTGGCGATTCTGCTGCCCATTTCGATGGGGCCGATGTTCCACTGGTCGTGGCCGTTGCTGGCGGTGCTGATGTCCGCCGCACCGCTTACGCTATGGCTGTGGCGCGTTGAACTGCGCCAGGAGCGGCGCGGCGCCCACCCCCTGCTGCCGCCTTCGCTGGTACGGCTGCCGAGCGTGCGCTTCGGCTTTATCGTGGCGATCCTGTTCTATGCGTGCTGGAGCGGTTTCATGTTCGTTCTGGCGCTGGCGTTGCAGGGCGGCGGCGGCATGACGCCGACCATGGCTGGCAACGCGTTCATTCCGCTGGGCTTGGCGTTTTCGGTCACCGCCTTGCAGAGTCCGCGCATCGTGAATTGGCTGGGCCGCACGCGCGTGCTGGTGTGCGGTTGCCTGATCCAGATGGCCGGTATGGCGGCGCTGGCCTGGACGCTGCGCCATGTCTGGCCGCATCCGGACCTGCTGAACCTGGCGGCGCCGACCATGCTGATTGGCGTGGGCAATGCGATGGTGGTGGGCTGCTTCTACCGCATCGGTCTGGCGGATATTCCGCCCGAACACGCCGGTGCGGGCAGTGCCGCACTGGCAACGGTGCAGCAGGCTGCGCTGGGATTGGGCTCCGCGCTGTTGGGCTCGGTATTCGCCCAGTCGCTCCATCATGGCGGCGGCTATCTCGACGCCACGTTGGCCAGCCTGGGCGCGGAACTGTGCGTGATGACGATCCTGGTGGCCGCGGCGCTGGTTTATCACACGCGCCACGGCCAACCGGTGCAGGCGCGCTGCGCCGCCGCCCCGGCTCAGTCGTCGTAGTTGGCCGGCAACTCCGGGAACAGCACTTCCGTAAAGCCAAAGCGCGTGAAGTCCTGGATCCGCATCGGATACAGCACGCCGATCAAATGGTCGCACTCGTGCTGTACCACGCGCGCGTGGAACCCCTCGGCCACGCGGTCGATCGGATTGCCCAACAGGTCGAATCCCGAATAGCGCAGGCTGACATGACGCGGCACTACGCCGCGCATGCCGGGCACCGACAGGCACCCTTCCCAGCCCTCCTCCATGTCGTCGGACAGCGGTTCGAGCACCGGGTTGATCAGTACCGTCTTCGGCACGGTGGGCGCGTCCGGATAACGCGGATTACGGTCGAAGCCGAAAATCACCACCTGCAGGTCCACGCCGATCTGCGGCGCGGCAAGCCCGGCGCCGTTGGCATGTTCCATCGTGTCGAACATGTCGTCGATCAGCACCCGCAACTCGGGCGTATTGAAGTGCGTCACGGGCCGCGCCTTCTGCAACAGCCGCGGATCGCCCATCTTGAGAATCTCGCGAATCATTGCGCGTCTCCGGTTTGCACTGCAGCGGAATCGGCCAGCAGTTTCAACATGCCGTCCTCGTCGAGTACCGGCACGCCAAGCGCCTGCGCCCGCTCGAGCTTGCTGCCGGCCTCGGCGCCCGCCACGACATAGTCGGTTTTCTTCGAGACCGATCCGGCCACCTTAGCGCCGGCCGCTTCGAGCCTTTCCTTGGCGTCCTCGCGCGACATCGTCGGCAAGGTGCCGGTCAGGACGATTGTCTTGCCCGCCAATGGCAGCGGCACGCGCGCGGCGGGCTCGGATTCCGGCCAGTGTACGCCGGCGGCGCGCAGCTGTTCGATCACCTCGACGTTGTGGGCCTCGGCCAGGAAGTTCGCGATCGACTGCGCCACCACGGGCCCCACATCGTTGACTTCCAGCAAGGCGGCTTCGTCGGCGGCCAGCAGGTTGTCGAGCTTGCCGAAATGCTTGGCCAGATCCTTTGCCGTGGCTTCGCCCACGTGTCGGATGCCGAGCGCAAAAATAAAGCGATTCAGCGTGGTTTCGCGCGAAGCGTCGATCGCCTGCACGAGGTTGGCGGCCGACTTGTCGGCCATACGATCGAGCGCCGCCAGCTTGGCCACGCCGAGTTTGTATAGGTCGGCCGGCGTGCGCACGATGCCCTGGTCAACCAGTTGTTCCACCACCTTGTCGCCCAGGCCTTCGATATCCATGGCGCGGCGCTGCGCAAAATGCAGCAGCGCCTGCTTGCGTTGCGCCGCGCAGATCAGTCCGCCCGTGCAGCGCGCCACGGCCTCGCCTTCGAGCTTTTCGACATGAGATCCGCATACCGGGCACGCCGTGGGCATGACAAACGCCCGCGCGTCGGCGGGACGCCGCTCCAGCACCACCGCCACAACTTCGGGGATCACATCGCCCGCGCGGCGCACGATGACGGTATCGCCGATATGCACGTCCTTGCGGCGGATTTCGTCTTCGTTGTGCAGCGTGGCGTTGGTCACCGTCACGCCGCCGACAAACACCGGCGCCAGCCGCGCGACCGGCGTGATTGCGCCGGTGCGGCCCACCTGCACCTCGATATCCTCGACTGTGGTGGTCATTTCCTGGGCTGGAAACTTGTGCGCCAGCGCAAACCGCGGCGCGCGCGAGACAAAGCCCAGTTGCTCCTGCTCGGGAATCGCGTTGACCTTGTAGACCACGCCGTCGATGTCGTAGGGCAACTGATCGCGCCGCTGACCGATATCGCGGTAAAACGACAACAATCCTTGCGCGCCCCGCACCACGCGGCGCTCGTCGCAAACGGGCAGACCCATTGCGGCAAACCCGTCGAGCATTACGCTGTGCGTCGGCGGCCGGTCGGCGCCCTGCAGTTCACCGAGCCCATAGGCAAAGAACGACAGCGGACGCTTGGCCGTGATGCGCGGATCGAGCTGGCGCAGACTGCCCGCCGCAGCATTGCGTGGGTTGACGAACGTTTTCTCGTCCGCCTCGGCCTGGCGCGCGTTGAGCTTGTCGAATTCGGCGCGATACATGAACACTTCGCCGCGGACTTCCAGCACCGCTGGCGCCTTGCCGCGCAGCTTCAGCGGAATGGCCTTGATCGTGCGCACATTGGCGGTCACGTCCTCGCCGGTCTCGCCATCGCCACGCGTCGCGGCCTGCACCAGCTTGCCGTCCTCGTAGCGCAACGACATCGCCAGGCCGTCGAACTTCAGTTCGCACGAATACTCGACCGCGTTGTCGGCGGCATCGGCCGCGCCGAACAGATCGTCCGCGGGTGCTGCGGCGGCGGGCGCGCGGCCCAGCCCCTGCGCACAGCGCCTGTCGAAATTGATTACGTCCTCGTCTTCGAAGCCGTTGTTCAGCGACAGCATCGGCACACGGTGACGCACGGTGTCGAATGCCGACAACGGCGCCCCACCGACCCGTTGCGTGGGTGAATCGTCGGTCAGCAGATCGGGGTGTTCGGTCTCCAGCGCCTGCAGCTCGCTGAACATCGCGTCGTATTCGGCATCGGGAATCGTCGGCGCATCGAGCACGTAATACTGATGGCTATGGCGCTCGATTTCGGCGCGCAGCCATTGCACGCGCTGCGCCGGCGTCGCATCGGCGGGCAAAGCGCCGGCGGGCGCCACGGCCGGAGCCGGCGCGCCTGGGGTCTTGGCAGTCATGGGACGGACTCCTGCTACAGGCTGAACAGGCGAACGGCCACCGGGGATCCGGCTGGCATGCCACGGGCTTCCAGCTTGTCGTAGAGTTTTTCGAGCTGGGTGAAGATCGCCACGAACGACGCCTCGGTGAGCGGACGCATATTGTCGTCGACCAGTTGCGCGCCCATGCGTTGCGCGAGGCTGTAGCCGTATTCGCAAACCGTCTTGAACGGCTTGATTTCCTGCGGCGCCTGCGGCACGTCCAGCAACAGCGTGATCTGGCGGCCCGCGTTGAGCGTCAGGTCATCGCGCAGGAAATTGGTGTCGCCGAACTGCAGCGTAAACAGCGGCTTCTGCACGCCGTCGGCATCGGGTTCGTAGCGGATGAAACGCGTGCCGTCGCGCGACAGCACGAGGCCGTCCTGCGTGGCCACGGTCTGCACATAGGCGGCGGACCACGGCGCGCCGTCCGAGATGACATTGACGCCAAGCTGCACATCGGCCCCTGCGGCAAAGCCGTCCAGCTCGCGCGCGTTGGCCACGGTTTCGGTCATGTCGGGCAGATCGGCCGACGCATCGAGCGATTCGGCGAGCGCCTCCACGGCGTTGACGAACTCGGAGAATTCCAGCGCGTTGAGCGGACCGCTGCGATTGGCCAGTTGCACCGCCACTTGCAGGTCTTCGTATTGATGGCCGGCCGTCACGGCTTCCCAGGCGTTGGTTTCCGCGCGCAGGCCTTCGATGTGCACCTGCTTGGTTCCGGCGCGGCGCAGGCGGCCCGTCAACGGCAGGATCCGGTCCCCCGAGGCCTTGCGTTCGAGATGCATCGGCACGATGCAGTCGATCAGCGGATCGATCAAGGCGGGCGTGGGCTGGCCGTCCGGCACCGCGGGCTCGGCCTTGGCGCTTGGCTGTCCGCTGGCCTGCGCGTGCGCTTCGGCGCGGCTGTCCGCGTGAGTTTCCGAATGGGCCTCGGAATGGGCGTCCTGACGTGTGTCCGCATGCGCATCCGCTTGCGCGGCTGCACCGGCTTCGGCGTGCCCGGCGGCTACCGCCACCTCGTCGGCCACGATCTCGTCGGCATCGGCCGAACCAGCGGCGGCGTGCGCGGCCACGGTCGCCGTGGCGACATCGGCCGGATCGTCGCGTTCCGGCTGCATACCCTTGCCGGCCTGACCCAGCGTGGGCTCGCGGCGCGATACGTGTTCGGGCGGCGCTTCCTTGAGCCTCGCCTGCGTCTCGGGCTGCGTGGTCTTGCCGACCACCGGCTCGCGCATCGGCGGCAGGTCATCCTCGGGCATCAGCGGGCGCACGCGGCGCGCCTTGTGAATCTGCCAGCGGTTATAGGCCACCAGCAACAGCAGCAATACAACCCCCGCGATGATCAGTGCGTTTTGCAGTTCCATCTTAAGCGGCCTCCGCCATCGATACGGCTGCATCCATGTCCACCGCCACGATGCGCGAAACACCCTGTTCCTGCATCGTCACGCCAATCAGTTGATGGGCCATCTCCATCGCAATCTTGTTATGGGAAATAAATACGAACTGGGTCTTGTCCGACATGCGCGCCACCATATTGGCGTAGCGCTCGGTATTGGCGTCGTCCAGCGGCGCATCGACCTCGTCGAGCAAGCAGAACGGCGCCGGATTGAGCTGGAACATCGCAAACACCAGTGCAATTGCCGTCAGCGCCTTTTCGCCGCCGGACAGCAGGTGGATCGTCGAATTCTTCTTGCCCGGCGGCTGCGCCATGACCTGCACGCCGGCGTCGAGAATTTCCTCGCCAGTCATGATTAGGCGCGCCTGCCCGCCGCCGAACAGCGACGGGAACAACTCGCCAAAGTGATGATTGACCTGATCGAACGTGCCTTGCAGCAGCGCGCGCGTTTCCTGGTCGATCTTGGCGATGGCGTCTTCCAGCGTGTTGATGGCGTCCGTCAGGTCGGCCGACTGCGCGTCGAGGAAAGTCTTGCGCTCGCGCGCGGCGGCGAGTTCGTCCAGCGCGGCCATGTTGACCGGTCCCAAGGCGTTGATGGCGTTGTTCAGGCGCGTGACTTCGCCCTGCAGGTACGACGGCTTGAGGTCCGCCGTCAGTTTTTCGGCCAGCGCGGCCTCGTCCACTTCGGCCGTGGCCAGTTGCTCGGTGAATTGCTCCTGGTTCAGGCGCGCCGCCTGTTCCTTGAGCTGGCATTCGGTGATGCGGTCGCGCAGCGGCTGCAGGCTGCGCTCGGCGGCCAGCCGCTGTTCATCGAACTGGCGCAGTTGCGCCGACAGCGCATCGAGTTCGATGCGCGCGGCGGACAGCTTCTGCTCCTTTTCGGCGCGGATCTCGAGCGCTTCCTGCAGCCCGGTATTGGCGGTCTGCTCGTTGATGGTCTCGAGTTCCGCGCGCGCGTTTTCGAGCGATTCCGCGATGCGTTCGCTCTGATCGCCGGCCATCTGGATATTGCGGCGCAATTCGTCGATGCGTCCGGCCAGGTTGCGCTCGGCAAACAGCGCTTCCTGCGCGGCGCGCTCCAGATCGCGCAATTGCTGACGGGCGCCGGCCAGCTTGGCATCCATCGCATCGAAGGCCATCTGCTGGTCTTCATGCGACGCCTGCAGCTCGGCCAGTTGCGCGTCGTGCTGCTCGAACGCGGCCTCGGACTCGGCGCGGATGGCGCGCTGCTCATCGATCTGCGCATCGATTTCGGCCAGTTCCTCGCGGATCTGTCCGCTGCGCGCGGAAAAACGCTCCATCGCCTGCGACAGCTTGAGCACATCCATCTGCAGCGCATGCACGCGGCGCGTAGCCTGTTCGGCGCGCGCACGCGCATCGATCAGCGCCGTGGCCGCATGCGTGTACGCCGCTTCGGCGCGCACCGATGCCGACTTGGCCTCATCGGCCAGCAGATTCTGCGCGCGCGACTGCTTCTGCAGGTTCTCGATCTCCTGCTCGCGCGCCAGCATGCCGGCCTGCTCGGAATCGGCGGCATAGATCTGGATCGCATTGCGGCCGATCAGATGGCCATCGGCGACCACGAACTGCGCGCCTTCGGGCAGCGACTGGCGCGCGGCCAGCGCCTGCGCCATGTCGGTGGCCGTGTAGACATCGGCCAGCCAATCCTGCATGACGGCGCGGATGCCGGGCTCGGTGATCTGCAGCAGCGACATCAGCGGACGCAAGCCCGCCGGGGTCTCCACCGGACGCGCGGCGGCCGGCGGCGTGTAGAACGCGAGCTTGGCCGGCGGCGCATCCGACAGGAACGCCTTGACCCAGTCCAGGTTGGAAACTTCCAGCGCGGCGAGTTTTTCGCGCAGCACCGATTCGAGCGCGTTTTCCCAGCCCGGTTCGATGTGTACCTTTTTCCAGAGCCGCGGCAGTTCTGCCAGACCATGGCGCTCGAGCCACGGCTGCACCTTGCCATCGGTCTGCACGTTTTCCTGAAGCTGACGCAGCGCGGCGAGGCGTGCGTCCAGCGCCGCGATCGCACCGGCTTCGCTCTGCACGCGCTCCTGCGCGGCGCGGCGCTCGGCGTCCAGGCGCGGCACCGCTTCCTCGCAATCCATCAGCACGGCCTGCGCTTCCTCGAGCATGGCCTCCTGCTCGGCCAGGTCGACGCGCAATTCTTCCAGGCGCACTTCGTCCGGGCGGTCCAGGCTCTTTTCCTCGCCCTGCAGACGTTCCTTGCGCTGCTCCAGCTGCTGCAGCAGCTGATTGGCGTTGCGTTGCTGCGCGGCTTCCAGCTTGAGCGCCTGCTCGGCCTGCATGATGCCGCCACGCTGGTCGTTGAGCATGGTCTGCGCATCGCGCCACTGCGCTTCCAGCGTCGGCAGCTCATCGCTCTTCTGTGCGACGGTTTCCTGCGCCTCGATGGTGCGGGCCTCGGCCAGCGCCAGGTTTTCCTCGGCCTGCGCCAGCTCTTCGCTGGCCTGGTCGGCCTTGCCCTGCCACTGTTCGCGCTGCGCGCTCAGGGCCGCGATCTGTGCCTGCAGACGGTTGCGCGACTCCACCACGTAGCGGATTTCGGCCTCGAGCTTGCTGACTTCGGCGTTGGCCTCGTACAGCGCGCCCTGCGCCGCGTGCATGCCATCGGACGCCGCGTAGTGCGCCGCGCGCATCGTTTCGAGCTCCGCTTCGACATGGCGCAGCTGCGCGGTCTGGGCTTCGAGGTCGATCTGGGCCTGCTCGATGGCGCGTGCATGGCGTTCCTGCTCGGCCTGCGCCTCGCGCTTGCGCAACAGCCACAGCAGGTGCTGCTTTTCTTCGCCTTCGGCTTGCAACTGCTTGAAGCGCTGCGCCACTTCGGCCTGGCCTTCGAGCTTTTCGAGGTTGTTGCCCAGTTCGCGCAGGATGTCTTCCACGCGGGTCAGGTTTTCGCGCGTGTCACCGAGGCGATTTTCGGTTTCGCGGCGGCGTTCCTTGTACTTCGACACGCCGGCGGCTTCTTCGAGGAAGATCCGCATGTCGTCGGGCTTGGCCTCGATGATCCGCGAGATCATGCCCTGCCCGATGATCGCGTAGGCGCGTGGCCCAAGGCCCGTGCCCAGGAAGATGTCCTGGATGTCCTTGCGTCGCACGGCCTGATTGTTGATGTAGTACGAGGACGTGCCGTCGCGCGTGAGCACGCGCTTGACGGCCACTTCGGCGTACTGGCTCCACTGGCCGGCCGCGCGGCCTTCGGCGTTGTCGAACACCAGCTCCACGCTGGCGCGCCCCGCGGGCTTGCGCGCGGTGGAGCCGTTGAAAATCACATCCTGCATGGATTCGCCACGCAACTCAGACGCGCGTGACTCACCAAGCACCCAACGCACCGCATCGATAATGTTGGATTTACCGCAGCCGTTGGGACCTACGATGCCGACCAATTGGCCGGGCACTTGAAAATTGGTGGGATCGACGAAGGACTTGAAGCCCGCCAGCTTGATCGAGGACAGTCGCACGGTTGTCGTGTGGTTTGGGCGATACGAGAAATGGAAAGGCCGGGCCGATGCCAGAGTCCGCGGCCGGACGTGACGCCAGCGCCGCAAATCACTCCCGGAGCCCGTGAGATTGGCGGTAATCATACCATCGCCAATCGCCCCTCCGGACGCTTTCTCGACCGTTGCGCGCATCATGAACACGCTGCCTGGCGCTACGAAAAACCTTTTTACATTCGCAACTTGCATGAGTTGCTGCAAGTATTTTCTAGTCCGTAAAACTGTTTCATGAAAACGTCATCGCACTAAATCCAACGGAAACTTCCTAGGGTTAGTGCTAGTCTCTGCAAATGCCTGCGTGATCCCGGAGGCCCTCTACGGGAAGCGCTCTCCCCGCCGCTCGGCCTCGACAAACACTGTCCGCCAACCCGAGCGGCCAGTCTGAAGCCTGATTGCAATCGGTACAGCAGCCTGGAGGACCCAGCATGACCGCACCATCATCGGCGCCAGTTTCCGCTGATCTCCCGTGGTCGATTTCGGACATCGACTACTCGTCCATCGATATCGCCAAGGTGCGGGACGATCGCACCCTGTTCTACCTGCTGACCGCGGCGTCGTTCATCGAAAGCGGCTCCGACACCTACGCAGGCAATCTCGCCCAGTACTACGCCGATGTGCCCGACGCCGCCGAATGGCTGTCCGACCATTGGGAAAGCGAGGAACTGCAGCACGGACGCGCCCTGCGCCACTACGTCGCGCACGTCTGGCCCGAATTCAATTGGGAGCGCGGCTACCAGCGCTTCTTCGAGGAATACAGCAAGACCTGTTCGATCGACAATTTCGAGCGCTCGCAGGCGTTGGAAATGGCGGCGCGCTGCGTGGTGGAAACCGGCACCGCGACGTATTACCGCGCACTCGAGCAGGCCACCGACGAGCCGGTGCTGCGCGACCTGACGCGCCGCATCGCCAATGACGAAGTCCGCCACTACAAGCATTTCTTCCGCCATTTCAATGCGCTTGCCGACCGCGAGCGGCTGGGGCGCACGCGGGTGCTGGCGGCGCTGGCGCGGCGCCTGCTGGAAATCAAGAACGAAGACGCCGAGATTGCGTTGCGCAACGTGCTGCGCATCGAGCAGGACCGCGAGGACGTATCCGAGCACGAGGTCCGCGCGCTCAATTCGCGCTGCAGCGCCGTGGTGCGCCGCCATCTTCCGCTCGAAATGACGGTCAAGATGCTGCTGCGGCCGCTGCACCTGCACGCCCGATTCGAAAGTTTTGTACGGCGGCCGATCGTCGCCATGGTGTCGCGCGTGATGTTGTATTGACATCCGCCGCGCCCCGCCCGGGGCGTGCCTTTTTGCGCGGATTCCGCAGGTAGGGGCGATACGCGGCATTCCTTTATAATGCTGCGTTTCAACCGCCCCGCCGCCAGCCACCGTGAATCCGCGCCTCGACCTGCTCCAGACCTATCCCTTCGAGAAACTGCGCGTGCTGGTGGCCGACGTGAAACCCGCCGACAAGCCTGCCATCAGCTTTGGCATCGGCGAGCCCAAGCATCCGACACCCCAGTTCATCAAGGACGCCATGACCGCGTCGCTGTCGGGCCTGGCCGTGTATCCGGCCACCGCCGGCACCGATGCGCTGCGCCAGACCATCGCGGGCTGGCTGGAGCGCCGCTATCGCCTGCCGAAAGTCGATGCGGCCACCGAGGTACTGCCGGTCAGCGGCTCGCGCGAAGCGCTGTTCGCGTTCGCCCAGACCGTGATCGACGCCAGCAAGCCCGATCCGCTGGTGCTTTGCCCCAATCCGTTCTACCAGATCTACGAAGGCGCGGCCCTGCTGGCCGGCGCGCGCCCGGTGTTCGCCAACAGCGATCCGGCGCGCAATTTCGCGCCGGCGTTCGACCAGATCGGCGCCGATGTCTGGCCCAACGTGCAATTGCTCTATGTGTGCTCGCCGGGCAATCCGACCGGCGCAGTGCTGTCGCTCGAAGACTGGAAGCAACTGTTCGAGCTGTCGGACCGCTATGGTTTCGTGATCGCCTCCGACGAGTGCTATTCGGAAATCTATTTCGACGAGGCCACGCCGCCGCTGGGCGCGCTCGAAGCCGCCCACCGTCTGGGCCGCGGGTTCGAGCGGCTGGTGATGTTCTCGAGCCTGTCCAAGCGCTCGAACGTGCCGGGCCTGCGCTCCGGCTTTGTCGCCGGCGACGCGGCAATCCTCAAGAAATTCCTGCTATACCGTACCTATCACGGCGCGGCGCTCAATCCCGCGGTGCAGGCGGCCAGTGTGGCGGCGTGGAACGACGAGGCGCATGTGCGCGAAAACCGCGCGGCGTACGTGCGCAAGTTCGCCCAGGTCACGCCGATGCTCGCCGAAGTGCTCGACGTGCAAATGCCCGATGCCGCCTTCTATCTCTGGGCCGACGTCTCGCGCACCGGCCTGAGCGACACCGAGTTCGCGGTGCGGCTGCTGGCCGAACAGAACGTCGCGGTGCTGCCGGGCAGCTACCTGGCACGCGACGCGCACGGCGTGAATCCCGGCACACAGCGCGTACGCATGGCGCTGGTGGCCACGCCCGACGAATGCCTGGAAGGCGCGCGCCGGATTGTCGAATTCTGCAAATCGCTTGGCTGACCCGGCCCGCGCACCGATTGCTTTACTGAACGCCCAGGCGCCGGGGCGCATGTCCCGACGCCGCATCTCCTACACAAATCAACACTGAGAAACTCGCCATGACGCAAGCTCTGCAAGCCCTGATCGACCAGGCCTGGGAAGACCGCACCAGCCTGTCGCCGAAGTCCGCCCCGAACGATATCCGCGAAGCGGTCGCCAACGTGATTTCGCAGCTGGATGCCGGCACGCTGCGCGTGGCCGAGAAGCAAGGCGCCGACTGGATCGTCAACCAGTGGGTCAAGAAGGCCGTGCTGCTGTCGTTCCGCCTGGAAGACAACGCGCCAATGAGCGCCGGCGGTTTCGCCCAGTTCTACGACAAGGTGCCGACCAAGTTTGCCAACTGGAGCCAGGAAGACTTTGCACGCGCGGGCTTCCGCGTGGTGCCGCCCGCCGTGGCGCGCCGCGGTTCGTTCATCGCGCGCAATGCGGTGCTGATGCCGTCGTACGTGAACATCGGCGCCTATGTCGATGAAGGCACCATGGTCGACACCTGGGCCACGGTCGGTTCGTGCGCGCAGATCGGCAAGAACGTGCACCTGTCCGGCGGCGTCGGCATCGGCGGCGTGCTGGAGCCGCTGCAGGCCAACCCGGTCATCATCGAGGACAACTGCTTCATCGGCGCGCGTTCGGAGGTGGTGGAAGGCGTGATCATCGAAGAAAACTCGGTGATCTCGATGGGCGTGTACCTGGGCCAGTCGACCAAGATCTACGACCGCGAAACCGGCGAGATCCACTATGGCCGCGTGCCGGCTGGCTCGGTGGTGGTGGCGGGCAACCTGCCGTCCAAGGATGGCAAGTACAGCCTGTACTGCGCCGTGATCGTGAAGAAGGTCGACGCGCAAACCCGCGCCAAGACCAGCCTGAACGACCTGCTGCGCGGCGACTGATCCCGCCAGCCGGTTGACGCAATCGCCGCCGGGCCATCCCCGGCGGCTGGAAGTCCCGCCGATGCCATCCCTTCGCAAGCGACTCATGGCCCTCGATCCCGCCACTGTCAGTACCGTGCTCTCCCTGCTGCCGACCATTCTCGAACAGGCCAACAAGACCATCGAGAAGCTCAAGAAAGGCAAGCGCCGGGACGATGGCGCGCAGCCTGACGCAACGGAGCCGCGCGACCCGGCCGTCCGCATCGCGGAGCTGGAGGCGGCGGCCGTGCAGCAGGCCGAGTCGGTCAAGATGCTGGCCGAACAGCATGCCATCACGATCGAGGCGCTGCGCCGCGAGGCCGCGCGCCTGGACCGGCGCCTGCGGCTGATGACCGCCGTGGCCATGGCTGGCGTGGCGCTCGGCCTGGGCGGACTGGTGATCGCCCTCAACCTGCTTTTCCGCTAACCCGGCCCCTCGCCAGGCCGCCGACCCGCACCACCATCATGACCGTCCTGCTTTACGGCATTCCCAATTGCGACACCGTCAAGAAGGCCCGCACGTGGCTGGATGCGAACGGCGTGGCATTCACGTTCCACGATTTCAAGAAGCAAGGCGTCGACGAAAAGATGCTTCGCGCGTGGCTCAGGCACGTACCGCTGGCCACGCTGCTCAACAAGAAGGGCACCACCTATCGCGCGCTGTCCGATGCCGACAAGGCAAAGGCCGAAAGCGAGGCCGGCGCGATCGCACTGATGCAGGCCAGCCCTTCGCTGATCAAGCGCCCCGTGCTGGACCGCGACGGCCAGGTCAGCGTCGGGTTCTCCGCCGACGCCTACGCCGCGCTGTTCTGACGTTTCTTGCTCCACCCTGCCCCATGAATCCGACCCTTGCCCTGACCGAAGACCTGATGCGCCGCCGCTCGGTCACCCCCGCCGACGAAGGCTGCCAGGCCGTGCTGCAGGCGCGCCTGTCCGCGCTTGGCTTTACCTGCGAAAACATCGTCAGTGGCCCTGACAGCTTCCGTGTGACCAACCTTTGGGCGGTCAAGCGCGGCACGCAAGGCGCCGCCGGCAAGCTGCTGGCGTTCGCCGGACACACCGACGTGGTGCCCACCGGCCCAATCGAGCAATGGTCGTCCGATCCGTTCGAGCCGACGCACCGCGACGGCAAGCTCTACGGCCGCGGCGCCGCCGACATGAAGACGTCGATTGCCGGCTTCGTGGTGGCGTGCGAGGAGTTCATCGCCAGCCATCCCGACCACGCCGGCTCGATCGCTTTCCTGATCACCAGCGACGAGGAAGGTCCTGCGCATGACGGCACGGTGAAGGTGGTGGAGGCGCTGCAGGCGCGCGGAGAACGCCTCGACTACTGCGTGGTGGGCGAGCCCACGTCGGTCGACACGCTGGGCGACATGGTCAAGAACGGCCGGCGCGGCTCGCTGTCGGGCAAGCTGACGATCCAGGGCGTGCAAGGCCACATTGCCTACCCGCACCTGGCGCGCAACCCGATCCATCTGGCCGCGCCCGCGCTGACCGCGCTCGTGAACGAAACCTGGGACCAGGGCAACGAGTATTTCCCGCCGACCACCTGGCAGATGTCGAACATCCACGCCGGTACCGGCGCCACCAACGTGATTCCGGGCCACGTCACGATCGATTTCAATTTCCGCTTCTCGACGGCCAGCACGCCCGACGGCCTGAAGTCACGCGTGCATGCGATTCTCGACCAGCACGGCCTGCAGTACACGCTGGACTGGACGCTCGGCGGAGAACCGTTCCTGACGCCGCGCGGCGATCTCTCCGAAGCGATGGCCGCTGCCATCGCGGCGGAAACCGGCGTCACCACCGAGCTGTCGACCACGGGCGGCACGTCCGACGGCCGTTTCATCGCCAGGATCTGCCCGCAGGTGATCGAGTTCGGCCCGCCCAACGCCAGCATCCACAAGATCGACGAACACGTGGAAGTGCGCTTTATCGAGCCGCTGAAGAATGTCTATCGTGGCGTGCTCGAACGCCTGATCGCCTGATCGCTGGAGCGACACCCGCCATGCCTACCCCATCCCCTCTGCAAACCGTCCGCGACCTGCTGCGCCTGGCGGTGTCGCGCTTTACTGCCGCCAAGCTGTCGTTTGGCCATGGCAGCGCCAACGCCTACGACGAAGCGGCCTATCTGGTGCTGCATACGTTGAGCCTGCCGCTCGATACGCTCGATCCGTTTCTCGATGCACGACTGCTGCCCGAAGAAATCGATGCGGTGCTGAAGGTGATCGACCGTCGCGTCACCGAACGCGTGCCGGCCGCCTACATCACGCATGAAGCGTTCATGCACGGCTTGCGCTTCTACGTCGATTCCCGCGTGATCGTGCCACGCAGCTTTATCGGCGAATTGCTGCAGGACGGTCTGCAGCCGTGGCTTGGCGACGTCGAGGAGATTGGCCCGGTACTGGAGCTGTGCACGGGGTCTGGCTGCTTGCCGATCATCGCCGCGCACGTCTGGCCCAATGCGCATGTCGATGCCGTCGATATCTCGTCCGATGCGCTCGCCGTGGCGCGCCGCAATGTGGCCGACTACAAGATGGAGGATCGCATCGCGCTCTATCAGGGCGATCTCTACGCGCCGCTGCCGTCGGGCGCCACGTACGACGTGATCCTGACCAATCCGCCCTATGTGAACGAGCAGTCGATGCGCGACCTGCCGGCCGAATACCTGGCCGAGCCGCGCATCGCGCTGGCTGGCGGTGACGACGGCATGGACATCGTCCGCCGTATCGTTGCCGGGGCGAAAAAGCGCCTGAATCCGGGCGGCGTGCTGGTGGTGGAAATCGGCAATGAACACGCCAACGTGCAGGCTGCGTTCCCGGAGCTCGATATCGTGTGGCTGTCGGTCAGTGCCGGCGACGATCAGGTGTTCCTGGTCACGTACGACGCATTGCCCGACTGAGCGGAGCGGATCGCCCCCTGCGCGCGCCGGCGCAGGCGAAACATCCGGTCGCCCAATAAAACGCGCCATGAGTGATCATGGCGCGTTTTCGTTTGGCAAGGCGCGCGCAATGGCGCGTCACATGCCGCCAGGGCCGACCGAGTAGATCGTGCCGTTGGACGACACCTGGTAGTAGTCGGCGCCAACCCCCACCCAGTGATAACCCTTCTTCGGCGCGGGCAGGTTGTAGTCCTTGTACTTGTCGATCACGTATTGCCGGTCACGGAACTCGGTGGGCAGCTTTTGCCCCTTGCTCCATTTCTGCGGCGTATACGGCGATTGCGCGCCCATCGGCATGCTGCCGCTGCTGCCGGATTGCATCCCTTGCTGCATACCGGGCTCCATGCCCTGCTGCATCGATCCGGGGCGCGATGGCGCCATGCCGCGTGGCGGGGTGCCGCCACGTGCCGGCGGCATCGGCGTGGCCGACGGTGGCATCGCGCCAGCCTGTCCGGGCGACGGCATCGGGGTCGGGCCCGACGGCTGGTTCTGGCCCGGCATCGGTTGCATCTGGCCCTGCATCGGCTGTTGCTGCTGCGCCTGCGCGAACGGCATGGTCAGCAGACCGGCGGCGACCATGACGGCGGGTATTAACGTCTTCGTTTTCATCGTGATCTCCTCACAGATGGAACACGGCAGACTGCCCGCGAACCGGACAGCCCCAACCAAGCTTAGTAGCAATTGCGGGGCCCGCATTGTCAGATATGCGGAAATCGTCCGAACAATGACGTTTTTTGCCAATCGATTCAGGTACTTGGGCCACCGCGGTGAAATCGGCGCAAGTCCGCGTGCCCGTTCCCGAATGCTGGCGCACGCAGATTCGGCCAGTATCGTGTGTAGCAATTTCCGCGACCGTGCTGCGGCGCGGCACATCTTCTTCTTGCGGCCATGCTGAAAGTTTCCTAGAAATTGGTCAGACCGCTTGACCATTTGTCCGCTGCTCGCCCGGGAAACCCCATGCCGCTTCAGCAGATCGAACCGCGTCGCCTGTACCGCCAGATTGCCGACCAGTTGCGACGGCTGATCGAAGGCGGCGAGTTTCCGGTGGGGTCGCGCCTGCCGCCCGAGCGCGACCTGGCGGCGCAACTTGGTGTGTCACGCCCATCGGTGCGCGAGGCGTTGATCGCGCTGGAAGTGGAAGGGCTGGTCGAAGTGCGGATGGGCTCCGGCATCTACGCCTGCGCCGCGGACCCCGCGCCGCTCGCCACGCCCGCCGGCAGCGTGGTGGCCGAGCCGCCTTTGGATGTCATCCGCGCGCGCCAGACCATCGAGGGCGAAATGGCCGCTAACGCCGCGCGCCAGTGCACGCCCGCGCTGCTCGATGCGCTGGCCGCATCGGTGGCCATGATGGAAGAAGAGGCCGCCGGGGGCAATATTCCCGTGCGCGGCGATCGCCTGTTCCACCTGCGCATCACGGAAGTTTCCGAGAACGCCGTGCTGTCGCGGCTGGTAGCCGAGCTGTTCGACGAACGGCACAACCCGCTGTTCGCGCAGTTCGGCAGCCATTTCGAGAACGCGGAAAGCTGGTCCGCCGCCATCGCCGAGCATCGCGCCGTGATCGCCGCAATCGCGTCGGGCTCGCCGGACGCGGCGCGCGCCGCAATGTGCGATCACCTCGAACAATCGCACAACCGTTTCTACGCCGCGTGGCCCGGCCATGCCGACGGCGCGACGCAACCCGCGCCATCAGCGCCAGCCGGCCCGACGTCTCCGGCACGCCAGCGGCGCAGGAAATCCGCGAAGGCCGATGTCGGCGCCAACACGCTCAGCGAGGAATCGTGATGTCCCTGACCTGCCATATCCACGCCAGCGAAGACCTGCGCTTCAGCGATGTCGTCCCCGTCGCGCCCGGCCCGCACGAGGTGCTGGTTCGCCTGGGCGCCGCCGGTATTTGCGGATCGGACCTGCATTACTACTTCCACGGCAAGGTGGGCGCATTTGTGATCAAGGAGCCGCTGACGCCAGGGCATGAGGCGTCGGGCATTGTCGAAGCCGTGGGTGGCGCCGTGACGCGCGTCGCGCCCGGCGTCAAGGTCGCCATCAATCCGTCGCACGCATGCGGCCAATGCGATTACTGCCGCACCGGGCGCGACAACCTTTGCCGCAACATGCGCTTCCTGGGCAGCGCCAGCATCTATCCGCATGTGCAGGGCATGTTCCGCCAGCACTTCCTGATGCACGAGCAACAGCTCACGCCTGTGGACGCCGACATCTCGCTGGGCGAGCTTGCCTTCGCGGAACCATTGTCGGTGGCGCTGCATGGCGTCAATCGCGCGGGCGAACTACTCGGCAAGACCGTGCTCGTAACCGGCGGCGGCACTATCGGCAGCCTGACGGTGATGGCGGCGCGCCTCGCAGGCGCGGCGCGCATCGTGGTGTGCGATATCGCCCAGCGTCCGCTCGATGTGGCACGCGCGGTCGGCGCCGACGAAACCATCCAGACATCGCAGGTCAGTCCCAACGCACTGCGCGATATTGCCGACGTCAGCCTCGAAGCCGCGGGCAGCGCGGCCGCGCTTGGCACCTGCCTGGCTGCCACGCGCCGCGGCGGGCGCATCGTCCAGGTCGGCACGCTGCCGGCCGAAGGCCTGCGTTTTCCGGCCAACGACATCATGGCGCGCGAACTCGACTACGTCGGCGCCTTCCGTTTTGGCCGCGAGTTCGACTGGTCGGTGCGCTATCTGACCAGCCGGCGGCTCGATGTACGCCCGCTGCTGTCGGCACAACTGCCGCTGGCGCAGGCCGTGGACGCCTTCCATCTGGCGGCCGACAAATCCCGCAGTACCAAGGTGCAGTTGACTGGCTGAGGCGAGCGCCTCGCAACCGACCGGCCCGACCGACAACGCCATACCAACAAGGGCCGGCGGCTTCAACCAAAAACAGGAGACAACCCATGATGCGAATCCGCCGGCAGTTCTCGTGCATGCTCGGTGCGGGCGTGCTGCTCGCCGCCACTGCGTTCTGCACGCCCGTCCTGGCGCAACAGGCGCCGATCAAACTCAAGTGGGCGCACGTGTACGAGACCTCGGAGCCGTTCCACAAGTGGTCGGTATGGGCCGCCGATGAAATCAAAAAGCGCAGCAACGGCAAATATCAGATCGATGTCTTCCCCGCGTCGCAGCTCGGCAAGGAAAACGATATCAACCAGGGCCTGGCGATGGGCACGGTGGACATCATCATCTCCGGCTCGAGTTTCGCGGCCAAATCGTTTCCGCGTATCGGCGTGACGTACTACCCGTACACGTTCCGCGATCCGGCGCATCTGCTGGCCTATACGAAGAGCGACATCTACCGGGAACTGACCACTGGCTACGAACAGAAAACCGGCAACCATATCGTGGCGACCACGTACTACGGCACACGCCAGTCCACCTCGAACAAGCCGTTCTCGCATTGCGCGGAAATGAAGGGCCTGAAGATGCGCGTGCCCGATGTGCCCGCCTATCTGGCGATGCCGCGCGCGTGTGGCGTCAACACATCGCCGATTGCGTTTGCGGAGGTCTATCTGGCCCTGCAGAACGGTACGGTCGAAGCGCAGGAAAACCCGCTGACGACCATCGAGGCAAAGAAGTTCTATGAAGTGCAGAAGTACATCGTGCTGACCGGCCATATCGTCGATCACCTCAACACGGTGATTTCCGGATCGCTGTGGAAGCGGCTGTCGGAACCGGAGCGCAAGATGTTCGGCGAGGTGGCGCAGGAAGCCGCCGCCCGCGCGAGCGCCGACGTGGAAGCGCGCGAAAAGGAACTGGTCGCCGTGTTCAAGCAGAAAGGCCTCACGGTCACTCCGGTCAGCGTGCCCGAATATCGCGACGCCGTGCTCAAGAACGTGAGCTTCGAATCGCAGGGATATCGCCAGGCCGATTGGGAAAAGATCCAGGCGGTGCGCTAGTCGCGCGCCAGGCCACTTCGCCCTTCCCCGGGCCCTGTCCCGCAGCACTGCCCTGCCCTTCAGCAGAACGGAGCCGATGCGATGCAAATGCGATCCCAAGCCATGGACGGCAATGCGCCCGCCCAGCCGCCGTCCGAAGGCGCGCCGCACATGTCCTCGGTCGAGGAAATCGTCCAGAGTTTCGAAGAGGCCGATGCGCAACCGGTGGACCTGTCTGGCTACGCTGCCGAGGACTGGTTCAACTTCGGCTTGTTCTGGCTGATGACACTGCTGGTCTTCCTGCAGTTCTTCACGCGCTACGTGATGAACGATTCGCTGGCGTGGACCGAGGAACTGGCCACCTACTGCCTGATCGGCGTGGTGTTTATCGGCGCATCGATGTGCGTGCGCAAGAGCCGCCATATCCAGGTGGACCTGCTGTATCGCTACCTGCCGCACCGCCCGGCGCGCGCGCTGTCGACGCTGGTCGACGTCGTGCGCACGGCTTTCCTCGGCTATGCGGTGTATCTGGTCTGGCGCTTCATCGGCATCGTCGGCGACGAGCCGATGACCACCGTCGCGTGGAACAAGAGCTACGTCTACTGGCTTGCTCTGGCCGGCTTCGTGCTGATGACCGCGCGCTCGCTGCAGGTGACGTGGCAGAACTGGCGTAACGGATATTCGATCCTGGAACGCCCCGCGGCGTTCGATGCGCTGGACAACTGAGGAGCAGCGGCAATGTGGATCCTGATTGCATCGTTTCTGCTGTTGATGCTGGTGGGCATGCCGGTCGCGATGTCGATGGCGCTGGCGTCGCTGCTCTATATCTGGGCCAGCGGCACGGCGCCCGACGTCATCCTGGCCCAGCGCATGATCGCCGGCGTCGAGAGCTTTCCGCTGCTGGCCGTGCCGTTCTTCATCCTCGCCGGCAACCTGATGAACGTGGCCGGCATCACCGGGCGCATCTACAACTTTGCCGTGGCGCTGGTCGGCTGGATGCGCGGCGGGCTCGGCCACGTCAACATCATCGGCTCGGTGATCTTTTCCGGCATGAGCGGCACGGCCATCGCCGACGCGGCGGGGCTGGGCACGATCGAGATCAAGGCGATGAAGGACCACGGCTACGAAACCGAATTCGCGGTGGGCGTGACCGCCGCATCGGCCACGCTCGGCCCGATCATTCCGCCATCGCTGCCGTTCGTGATCTACGGGATGATGGCCAACGTCTCGATCGGATCGCTATTCCTGGCTGGCATCGTTCCGGGGCTGGTGCTGACGCTGTTCATGATGGCGACGGTGGCGTGGATCGCGCACCGGCGCGGCTGGGGCGGCGACACCGCGTTTTCGTGGAAGCTGCTCCGCGCCGCCTCGATGGAAATCGTCGTGGTGCTGGCGTTCCCGCTGGCGATCTGGCTGGCCGTGTCGGCCGGCGTATCGACCAATACGGCCGCGATGATCGCGCTGGTGGTGCTGCTGGCGCTCGACTGGTATTTCGATTTCTCGGCCGTGATGGCGCTGATGGCGCCGGTGATCCTGATCGGCGGCATGACGCTCGGCTGGTTCACGCCCACCGAGGCGGCCGTCGCCGCCGTGATATGGGCGCTGTTCCTTGGCCTGGTGCGCTACCGGTCGATGACGATGCGCGCGCTGGCGCGCGCCACGCTGGACACCATCGAGACCACTGCGTCGGTGCTGTTCATCGTCACGGCTGCGTCGATCTTCGCGTGGCTGCTGACGACCAGCCAGGCCGCGCAGGCGCTGACCGACACGATCCTCGGTTTCACGCACAACAAATGGGTGTTCCTGCTGCTGGCCAATGTGCTGATCCTGATCGTCGGCTGCTTCATCGACACCACGGCGGCCATTACCATCCTTGTACCGATCCTGCTGCCGATCGTGCTCAAGCTCGGCATCGACCCGATCCACTTCGGGCTCATCATGACGCTGAACCTGATGATCGGCCTGCTGCATCCGCCGCTGGGCATGGTGCTGTTCGTGCTGGCGCGCGTGGCCCGGCTGTCGGTGGAGCGCACCACCATGGCGATCCTGCCCTGGCTCGTGCCGCTGTTCTTGACGCTGATCGCCATCACCTACGTGCCGGCCATCACGCTGTGGCTGCCCGGCCTGGTGGGCAGCAAATGACAACGATCACTCATGTCGATCTGATCCAGGTGGATCTGACCCCGCCGGTGGCGCGCTCCGATGCCATCCAGTCGTTCGCCACGCAGGAAACGCCGCTGGTGCGCATCCGCTGCGCGGACGGCAGCGAAGGTATCGGCTACAGCTACACGATCGGCACCGGCGGTTCGTCGGTCATGGCGCTGCTGCGCGACCATCTCGCGCCGCAGCTGATCGGCCGCGATCCGGCACCTATCGAGTCCATCTGGCGCGACCTGCTGTTCAGCACGCACGCCACCTCGGTGGGCGTCATCACCAGCCTGGCGCTGGCCGCCATCGATACGGCGCTGTGGGACTGGCGCTGCCGCCGCGACAACCAGCCGCTGTGGCTGGCCGCGGGCGGCGCCCAGTCGCGCGTGCCGGTCTACTCGACCGAGGGCGGCTGGCTGCATCTGTCGCAGCGGGCGCTGGTGGAACAGACGCTGGCCGCGCGCGAAGCCGGATTTCTCGGCGCGAAGATCAAAGTAGGCAAGCCGCAACTGGCCGACGACATCGAGCGGCTCCACGCGGTGCGCGAGGCGGCCGGTGCGCATTTCGCGCTGATGATCGACGCCAATCAATGCTTCACCGCGTCCGAAGCGGTGCGACGCGCCGCGCATTTTTCCGGGCTTGGGCTGGGCTGGTTCGAAGAGCCGCTGCCCGCCGACGATCTGGCCGGCCATGTGCGGCTGGCTGCGTCCACGCATCTGCCGATCGCCGTGGGCGAGTCGCTGTATTCGATCGGCCAGTTTGCCGATTACCTGCGCCTCGGCGCGTGCTCGATCGTGCAGGCCGATGTGGCGCGCATCGGCGGTATCACGCCGTGGCTCAAGGTGGCGCATCTGGCCGAGGCGTGCAACGTCCCGATCTGCCCGCATTTCCTGATGGAACTGCATGTGTCGCTGTGCGCGGCCGTGCCCAACGCGGCGTGGCTCGAATACATCCCGCAACTCGACGCGATCGCGCACAGCCGCGTGGCAATCATCGATGGCCACGCCCGGCCGCCCGATGCGCCGGGACTTGGCATCGCGTGGGACTGGCCCGAAATCGAGCGCCGCGCCAAGGCGCGCGCGAGCGTTTCCTGAACCGCTTACGCTTATCAAGGAGCTATCCATGTCGAATCGACTCGCCGGCAAGACGGCGCTGGTCACGGCCGCCGGACAAGGCATCGGCCGCGCCACGGCCGAGGCATTCCTGCGCGAGGGCGCACAGGTCATCGCTGCCGATATCAACGCCGAAACCCTGGCCGGACTGGCCGCGCTGCCGGGCTGCCGCACGCTGCGGCTCGATGTGACCGACGGCGCCGCTGTCGACGCCTCCGCGCGCGAAACGGGCCGCATCGACGTGCTGTTCAACGGCGCGGGGTTCGTGCATCACGGCACGATCCTCGAGTGCGATGCCGAGGCTTTCGACTTCTCGATGAACCTGAACGTGCGCGCGATGTATCGCATGATGCGCGCGTTTTTGCCGGCGATGCTCGACGCCGGCGGCGGATCGATCATCAACATGGCGTCGGTGGCGGGCAGCATCAAGGGCGCGCCCAACCGCTTCGTGTACGGCGCGACCAAAGCCGCCGTGATCGGCATGACTAAGGCGGTGGCCGCGGATTTCATCACGCGCGGCATCCGCTGCAATGCCATCTGCCCGGGCACCGTCGAATCGCCTTCGCTGCGCCAGCGCATCAGCAATCAGGCGGCCGCCAGCGGCAAGACGCTGGCGCAAGTGGAAGCCGATTTCATCGCGCGCCAGCCGATGGGACGCATTGGCACCGCTGCCGAAATCGCCGCGCTGGCCGTGTACCTGGCATCCGACGAATCGGCCTTCACCACCGGCACCGCGCAGATCATCGACGGCGGCTGGTCCAACTGAGCGGCCCTACAACACAGGCCCAGAACAACGCAGGCCCCAAACAGGAGTGGCGCATGTCAGCCGCACCCGCCGCGATCCGGATCCATCCCGCCGATGATATCGTCATCGCCTGCCGGCAGTTACTGCCCGGCACCGTATTGCCCGAGGAAGGCATCACCGTGGCCGGCATGGTGCCGCCCGGTCACAAGGTGGCCGTGCGTGCCATCGCAGCGGGCGCGCCGGTGCGCCGCTACAACCAGATCATCGGCTTTGCGCGCCAGGCCATCGTACCGGGCCAGCACGTCCATACGCATAATTTGGCGATGGGCGATTTCGCGCGCGACTACGCGGCCGGCAGCGACGTCCACGCGACGCCCGCCGCCAGCGATGCCGCCACGTTCGACGGCATCGTGCGCGCCGACGGCCGCATCGCCACGCGCAACTACATCGGCATCCTGACATCGGTAAATTGCTCGGCCACCGTAGCACGTGCAATCGCCGATCACTTCCGGCGCGACATCCACCCCGAGGCGCTCGAAGCGTTTCCCAACATCGACGGCGTGGTGGCGCTCACGCACGGCGCGGGCTGCGCCACCGACAGCGATGGCGAAAACCTGCGCGTGCTGCGCCGCACGCTGGCCGGCTATGCGCGCCATGCCAATTTTGCCGCCGTGCTGGTGGTGGGACTCGGCTGCGAGACCAACCAGATCGACGCGCTGCTCGACGAACCGGGCATGGCGGCGCTGGCTGCCGGCACGCGCTTCCATAGCTTTAATATCCAGGACACGGGCGGCACCGCAAAGACCGTGGCGCGCGGCATCGGCATCGTGCAGGCGCTGCTTGACGACGCCAACCGCGTCACCCGCCAGCCGGTTTCGGCCAGCCATCTCGTGGTCGGGCTGCAATGCGGCGGGTCGGACGGCTATTCGGGCATCACGGCCAATCCCGCGCTGGGCGCGGCGGTGGACCTGCTGGTGGCGCAGGGCGGAACGGCGATCCTGTCGGAGACGCCCGAGATCTACGGCGCCGAACATCTGCTCACGCGCCGCGCCGTATCGCCCGACGTGGCCGCACGCCTGATCGCGCGCATCCGCTGGTGGGAGCAATACACCGCGCGCAATGCTGGCAGCATGGACAACAACCCATCGGCCGGCAACAAGGCCGGCGGCCTGACCACGATCCTCGAAAAATCGCTTGGCGCGGTGGCCAAGAGCGGGACGACGAATCTGGTCGACGTCTACGAGTTCGCCGAACCGGTCCGCGCGCATGGGCTGGTGTTCATGGATACGCCCGGCTACGACCCGGTGTCGGCAACCGGCCAGGTGGCGGGCGGAGCCAACCTGATCTGCTTCACCACGGGGCGCGGATCGGCCTATGGCTGCGCGCCGTCGCCATCGTTGAAGCTGTCCACCAACAACGCGCTGTGGCAGCGGCAGGGCGAGGACATCGACATCAATTGCGGCGACATCATCGACGGCGCGTCGACCATCGCCGAGAAAGGCGCCGAGATTTTCCGGCTGATGCTCGATACCGCGTCGGGCCGCAAGACCCGCAGCGAAATCCACGGTTACGGCCAGAACGAATTCGTGCCCTGGACGCTGGGCGCGGTGATGTAACGGTTACGTCTTTCCCTATCCGGAGACCTGCATGAAGATCACCAAGGCGCGCGTCATTGTGTGTAGCCCGGGCCGCAACTTCGTCACGCTCAAGATCGAAACCGATGAAGGACTGACGGGCATTGGCGACGCCACGCTCAACGGCCGCGAACTGGCGGTGGTCAGCTATCTGCAGGACCACGTGATTCCGTGCCTGATCGGCCGCGATCCGCACCAGTCCGAAGACATCTGGCAATACCTGTACCGTGGCGCGTACTGGCGGCGCGGCCCGGTGACGATGAGCGCGATTGCGGCGGTGGATACCGCGCTGTGGGACATCAAGGCCAAGGCCGCCAATCTGCCGCTGTACCAGTTGCTGGGCGGCAAGAGCCGGACCGGCGTGATGGTCTATGGCCACGCCAACGGCAGCGACATCGCGCACACCGTCGACGAAGTGCTGCGCTACAAGGAAATGGGCTACAAGGCGATCCGCGCGCAATCGGGCGTGCCGGGACTCAACAAGGTCTACGGCGTATCGCGTGACCGCTTGTTCTACGAGCCGGCCGACGCCGACCTGCCGTCCGAACACGACTGGAGCACCGAGCGCTATCTGGAACACACCCCGCGGCTGTTCGAGGCGGTGCGCGAAGCGGTCGGCCCGGACATCCACCTGCTGCACGACGTGCACCATCGCCTCACGCCGATCGAGGCGGCGCGGCTCGGCAAGTCGCTGGAACCGTATCGCCTGTTCTGGATGGAGGACGCCACGCCGGCCGAGGACCAGCGCGCGTTCCGCCTCATCCGCCAGCACACGGTCACGCCGCTGGCCGTGGGCGAGATCTTCAACAGCGTCTGGGATTGCAAGACGTTGATCGAGGAGCAACTGATCGACTACATCCGTGCCACGGTCGTGCACGCGGGCGGCATCACGCATTTGCGGCGCATTGCCGACTTCGCGGCGATGCATCAGGTACGCACCGGCTGCCATGGCGCCACCGACCTGTCGCCGGTGTGCATGGGTGCGGCGCTGCATTTCGATATCTGGGTGCCCAACTTCGGCATCCAGGAATACATGCGCCATACCGAGGAAACCGACGCGGTCTTCCCGCACGCCTACACGTTCGCCGACGGCATGCTGGCGCCAGGCGATACGCCGGGCCACGGCGTGGAGATCGACGAAACGCTGGCCGCGAAGTACCCTTACCAGCGTGCGTATCTGCCCGTGAACCGGCTCGCGCACGACGGCACGTTGTGGCACTGGTAGGAGAGGACCATGAGCGATATCACGCAATTGCCACGGCTGCATCCGGACCGGCTCGGCGCGCTGCCCGCCGCGGTGCGACGGCCAGCCTATCCGCGCGAGCAACTGCGCGCAGGCATCGTGCATCTGGGCGTGGGCGCGTTTCATCGCGGCCACCAGGCCGAGATCACCGAGACCGCCATCGAGGCCGCCGGTGAGCGCGGATTGCAGTGGGGCATCGTTGGCGTATCGCTGCGTCGGCCCGATACGCGCGACGCGCTCAAGGCGCAGGACGGTCTCTATACACTGTCGCTGCGCAGCGCCGATACCGAGCAGTTGCGCGTGATTGGCGCATTGATCGATGTGCTGGTCGCCGAAGAAGACCCCGAGGTGGTGCTCGACCGCATCGCCCATCGCGATACGCGCATCGTCAGCCTTACTGTCACCGAGAAGGGCTATTGTCACGATCCCGCCACGGGCGCGCTGAACCGCGAGGATCGCGGCATCGTCGAAGACCTGTCCGGCTCCGCGCATCCGGTTACGGCGATCGGCTACCTGGCGCGCGGCCTGCAGCGCCGCATGGAACGCGGCCTTGGCCCGGTGACGCTGCTATCGTGCGACAACCTTGCCAGCAACGGCGACACGCTGCGCGGCGTGCTGCTGGCGTTCTGCGCCGAGATTGATCCCGCACTGCGCGATTGGGTTGCGGCGCGCTGCACGTTTCCCAATTCGATGGTCGACCGCATCGTGCCGAAGACGACGGCCGACGATATCGCGCGCGTATCGGGCGCGCTGGGGCGCTACGACGCATGGCCCGTGGTCGGTGAACCGTTCTTCCAATGGGTCATCGAGGAGCGCTTCGCAGCGGGCCGACCCGATTGGGAAGCAGGCGGCGCGCAGTTCGTCGCCGACGCCAAGCCGTTCGAAGTTCTCAAGCATCGCCTGGTCAACGGCAGCCAGTCGATGATGGCGTACATGGGCGTGCTGGCGGGCTGGCCCACCACCGACCGCGTGATCGCACAACCGGCCGTGCGCACGTTCATCTCCGACACCATGGCGCGCGAAACACAGCCCACCTTGCCGCCGTTGCCCGGGCTCGACGTCGACGCATATCGCGCCAGCCTGCTGCCGCGTTTCACCAACCCTGCGCTCGGGCATCGCACGCGGCAGATCGCCATGGACGGTTCACAGAAAATTCCGCAGCGCCTGCTTGCGCCGATCCGCGAGCGCATCGCGGCCGGGTTGCCGTTTCCGCGCCTGGCGCTGGGCGTGTCCGCCTGGCTGCATTTCCTGCGCGGTTACGACGAAGCTGGCAACGCGTTCCCGATCGAAGACCCACTGGCTCAGCCGCTGGCTGCCGCCATGGCGCAGGCGGCACGCGACACCGAAAAGCTGTTCGATGCACATGCGCGCGAGCGGGCGCGCGTGCGCATCATCGCCGGCTTCGCGCCGGTGTTTGGCGATCTGGGCCAGTCGCGCGAATTTGTCGATACCGTGGCTACGCAACTCGAAGCGCTATGCGCATATGGCGTCACAGGCGCCCTGACCCGCATCAACCAGACGGCATAAACGGCGCATGCGCGAATCGCCGGCAGCATAATCGCGGATCCTTGGATGACCGTGCGCGCACCGATGACATTCCCTTCAAGACTGGCGGCCCCGATCTCTGCCTTGCAGGCCACTTTCCTTCCCGGCTGGATCGCCGGCCTCTTCATCGCCCTCCTCGCCGGCCTTGTCCCGGTGCTGCCTGCCAGAGCCCTCGCCGCCGAACCCGTCTATGACGACTACGACGCCTTCTACGCCGCCCTGCCGGGCGCCGTGTTCGACACGCCGCTGACCACTTCGGACAACACGCTCTACTCCTATGCCGATCGGCCGGGCATGTACGTGGATGCGCAAACCTCGTTTTACGGCCAGCGCCTGAAGATCGAGATCGGCGAGGACCGCATCGTCGTCAACGGCAGGGATTTCCGCTTCCGGCGCGCCACGACATTCCGACGCGAGCAATTCTCGAAAATCTATCCAGCAAGTGCCACCGTGTTTGCCTCGGACGCCAACGGCAATCGACCTCCGATGCTATGCGTGACCGGTCACAGCGACGGCTCCGGCGAAGCGAATCGCCACGCGCAGATCTACCTGCTGCTTGACCCGCTGGGCATTCGCGGGCGGCCGCGGCTGCTGCATCTGCCGAGCCTGCTGTCATCGTGCCGCGCCGTGATCGCAAGCGAGGCCGGCGAGCTGCTGTTTCCGAAGAACACCTACGTCATCGATACCGAGGGCGAGGCCCGCACCGGGCTGTTGATTTCGTACTACACGTTCCGGAACAGGTTTGTCGCCGCGGATCGGCCGCCGCTGCGGCTGCGCTTTGCCGAACCCGAGAACCCATTCCGTTTTACCGTGCAAAACGGCGATTGAGATCTGATGCTCTCCGGCCGGCGCGCGGCTGGTATGCGCTGGCGTCATGGCGGCATGCGCAGAATTCGTTTCCGGTGTCACGACGCCGCCCCTAAGATCGGGCAAGCCCAACGGCCAGCCCCCACAAGCGCGGGCGCGCCGCAGCGGCGTTCAGGAGGAAAGGAGAGACATGCAAGCCAGCGCCCCCATCTATACCGGCACGGGGCCCCACATCGGGGCCAGCCAACGCCGCCGCGCCATCATCGCCACGGTGATCGGCAACGGTCTCGAATGGTTCGACTTCACGGTGTACAGCTTCTTTGCCGTGATCATCGCCAAGCTGTTCTTTCCCACCGGCAATGAACTGTCTTCGCTGCTGCTGGCCGTGGCCACGTTCGGCGTGGGATTTTTCATGCGGCCCGTGGGCGGCATCATCCTCGGCGTCTACGCCGACCGCGTCGGCCGCAAGGCGGCGCTGTCGCTGACCATCCTGCTGATGGCGGCCGGCACCACGCTGATCGGCATCGCGCCGACCTACGACCAGATCGGCCTGTTCGCACCGCTGCTGATCGTCCTCGCACGGCTGATGCAGGGCTTTTCCGCCGGCGGCGAAATGGGCGGCGCCACGGCCTTCCTGACCGAATACGCTCCGGAACACCAGCGCGCCTACTATTCGAGCTGGATCCAGGCCAGCATCGGCGTGGCGGTGCTGCTCGGCGCCGCCGTCGGCACCTTCGTCACCGCGTCGCTGAGCCCGGAAGCGCTCAACAGCTGGGGCTGGCGGCTGCCGTTCCTGATCGGCATGATCATCGGGCCGGTCGGCTTCTATATCCGCCACAACCTCGATGAAACGCCGACGTTCCAGGCCACCACCGACAAGACCGATTCCCCGCTGACCGAAGTACTGCGCGACTACCCGCGCCAGACCGCGGCAAGCTTCTCGATGGTGATCCTGTGGACGGTCTGCACCTACGTGCTGCTGTTCTACATGCCGACGTATGCCGTGAAGGTGCTCAAGGTGCCGCAATCGACGGGCTTTATTGCCGGCATGGCAGGCGGACTGGCGATCATGGTGTTTGCACCCCTGGTTGGCATGCTGGCCGACCGCATCGGCCGGCGCGGGCTGCTGTCCGGCGCCGCCGCGCTGATCTTCGTGCTGGCGTGGCCGATGTTCGCGTACATCAACCACACGCCGGGCCTCGTGTCGCTGCTCGTGTTCCAACTGGTGTTCGGCGTGCTGATCGCCGCGTACACCGGCCCGATCCTGGCCGCGTTTGCCGAGCTGTTCCCGGCCAAGGTGCTGTCGACGGGCCTTTCCGTGGCCTACAACCTGGCCGTGACGATCTTCGGCGGCTTCGCGTCGTTCTTCATCACATGGCTGATTGCCAGCACCGGCAGCACCATGGCGCCGGCCATCTACGTGATGATCGCCGCGGCCATCAGTTTCTGCGGCACGCGCCTGGTGCGCGAGCCCGCCTACCTCAACAAGAAGTAAATCCGCATGACCCAGATCCTGCTCAAGGGCGGCAACGTCCTGGACCCCGTACGCGGCGCACTGCTGGCGCGCCATGATGTGCTGATCGACGGCGAGCGCATCGTCGAGGTATCCGCCGCTGCAATCAACGCGCCGCACGCCAAGGTGATCGACGTGAGCGGCAAGACCGTGATGCCCGGGCTGATCGACCTGCACGTCCATGTGCTGGCATCGCTCGCCAACCTGGGCATCAACGCCGTACAGCCCAACGTGCTGGTGGCGTTCCGCGCCATGCCAATCATGCGCGGCATGCTCGAACGCGGCTTCACCACCGTGCGCGATGCGGGCGGCGCCGATTGGGGCCTGTCGCAGGCCGTTGCCACCGGACTGATTCCTGGCCCGCGCATCTTCCCGTCGGGCAAGGCGCTGTCGCAGACTGGCGGCCATGGCGATTTCCGCCCGCGTTCCGACACGCTGGAGCCGTGTTCGTGCGCGTTCCGTGCCGGCGCGATTGCCCGCGTGGTCGACGGCGTCGACGCGGTGCGTCTGGCGGTGCGCGAGGAAATCCAGAAAGGCGCCACGCAGATCAAGATCATGGCGTCCGGCGGCGTGGCATCGCCGACCGATCCGATCGGCAACACGCAGTACAGCGAAGACGAAATCCGCGCCATCGTGGCCGAAGCCGAGGCTGCGCAGACCTACGTGATGGCCCACGCTTACACCGGCCGCGCCATCACGCGCGCCGTTCGCTGCGGCGTGCGCACCATCGAACACGGCAATCTCGTGGACGCCGCCGCGGCGCGCGTGATGCGCGAGCATGGCGCGTTCGTCGTGCCCACGCTGATCACCTACGACGCGCTCGCGCGTGACGGCGCACGCCTGGGCCTGCCGGCCGATTCTGTGGCCAAGATCGAAACCGTGCGCCAGGCTGGCCGCGATTCGCTGGCGATCTACGCCGAGGCCGGCGTGCCGATGGGCTTCGGCTCCGACCTGCTCGGCGAAATGCACCAGTACCAGTCCGAGGAATTCCTGATCCGCGCGGCGCTGCTCGGCAATGCCGAAGCGCTGCGTTCGGCCACCTCGATCGCGGCGCAGATCCTGCAGCGCGAAGGCGAACTCGGCGCAATCCAGGCCGGTGCGCTGGCCGATGTGCTGGTGGTCGACGGCGATCCGCTTGCGGACATCGGCGTGCTGGCCGGCCCCGCATCGCGCATCGAGCTGGTCATGCAGGCCGGCAAGATCCACAATGCATAACGGACGGCGCACCGCGTAGTGCGCGCTGGAGCGCGCTTCGCGGGCACACCTTAGAAGCCGTCGCGCCCCGATGGCATGGGGCTTGCGTCTATCATTGGCAGCAACCTCGCCATTGATGACGCCTGCCCCATGCGCATTTCCCCACTCCCGCCGCTTGCCTGCCTGGTCGCCTTCGAATCGGCGATGCGGCACGGCAGCTTCACGCGCGCCGCCGCCGAACTCCATCTCACGCAAAGCGCGATCAGTCGCCAGGTGGCGCAGCTCGAGCGCTTTCTCGGCAAGAAACTGTTTATCCGCGAACCGCGCGCGTTGCGGCTGACCGTCAGCGGCCAGCAATACGCCGAGCAGGTGCAACGCCTGCTGGTCAGTTGTGCGCAAGCCACCGAGGACGTCATGAAGCGCAAGGGCCAGGTCGAATTGACCGTGGCCTGTTCGTCGGGCGTCGCCGTGCTGTGGCTAACGCCGCGGCTGGCCGCGTTTCGCGCGCGGCATCCCGATTTCCATGTGCGGCTGGTGGTCAACGACAGTCTGGCGTCGCTGTCGGACACCGATTTCGATATCGGCCTGTATTACCTGCGCGAAGGCGCGCCGAGCGGCATGGCCGCGCGCCGCCTGTACGACGAAGAGGTGTATCCGGTCTGTGCGCCGTCCTACCTGGCCGGCAGGCGGCTCGCCGTCGCCGACCTGCCCAGGGAGTCGCTGCTGGTACTGGAAGACGCCCAGCGCATCTGGATGTCGTGGCCTGCATGGTTTGCACGAAACGGCCTGCGTGAAACGCGCTTCGAGCGCGAACTCGTGGCCAATACCTATCCGGTGCTGGTGCAGATGGCCATCGAAGGCCAGGGCATCGTACTGGGGTGGGAACACATGATCGACCGCTGCGTGGCGGCCGGACTGCTGGTGCGCGCGTGCGACGCCAGCGCGTCGCTGGGCGGCGGCTATTACGCCGTGTGGCCGCGCGACCGTGCCGAGCCGGCGGCGGCGCGCGCCTTCCGCCAATGGTTGATCGAGGAAAGCGGCGCGGATGCGTGAGTCGAGCGCAGCGCGCCCATCAATGGCCGAATCACAGGCGCCTGAACCACATCGCCGCTATGACGTCAGCGCCTTGCGCACGGCATCGGTCACCTGCGTCACCACGCCTTCGCGCCAATCGTCGGCGTCGCCATAGAACGCCCGCCACACCGCGTCCTTGATCAGCGAGCACTGATTCTCGTCGGCCTCGGGATGCACATGTAGCCAGTGGTCGCCGCGCAATGCATCGAGTACTTCCGACAGCGGCAGCGTGCCGAATTCGAGCGCGATGCCGGCGTAGTCGATCGACGGCAACGTCTGCGGCACGGCCAGCCACGCCAGTCCGGTCAGATTGGCCGATGACGACGAGCCGTCATAGATCGAGGTCACGCTGGCGCCCCAGATCGTACGGGCGCGCGCCAGATGCGCGTTGTCGTCCGGGCCCATGTAGATTGGCTCGCCGTAGCCCCAAGGACCCAGCCCGGTATGTACGTCGATCCAGCGCAACGCGCTGCGGCCCGCGCCGAAGCGCGCCAGCACGCGGCGCAGCGTGTAGTTGCTCCACGTGGCCTTCTGCCCGCCGAAGAACATGCCGTGCGGATCCTGATATTGCCCGGCGCTGACCGCGGCCTGATACCACGGCATGCCTTTGCGCGCCACGGCCGTCATCAGCGCAGTGTGCTCGTCGCACGACGGCGGCCATTGCGATGGCAGCAACAGCGGCGCCACTTCCGCATAGGCCGGATTGAGCGGCAGCGGCCGATCGAAATCCATGAAGTTGCGGTTCAGGTCGACGTTGTCCTCGTTGACGCGCCGCAGATGCGAGAAACCATAGGGATTGACCGCGTGCACCAGCATCAGCGCCACGCCAGCGCGCCGGCAGTCCGCATGCAGCGCGGTGTCGTCGAGCATCGCCACCTGCGCGCCGGATCCGCAAAACCCCTCGGCGCCGTGCGTGCCCGATGTCACCAGCACCACTCGCTGCGCCTGCGCATCGCCAAGCCATGCGACATCCATCGCCAGCGTTTCGCCATCGCGGCCGGTCTCGGTGGGATGCGGAAACTCGGTCAGGGAAGCGCCGCACGCGTGCGCGGCATCGAGAAATTTTTGCCGCGCTTCGGCATAGCTGCGGGCGAAATACCGCGCGGAACGAACCTTCGGACTGGCAGCCATGGCGGGACGTTGGACCGGGGCCGAGTGGGGATGCCGTCAATGTAACGCCATTCGCCCCCGGACTGCCAGACGGCGCTAGAAACGTTCGGCCGCGCCGTCTTCGTCAGGCCATGCGGAACGGAATGCATGCGGATGCATGACGATGCCAGCCGCTTCGATCTGCGCGGCGGATAACACCAGATGTCTGGCCAGCCAGTCATGCAGGCTGCGCAGAAAACGTATGCGATCCACGCGGTTCGATGCGGCAATCAGCCACTCGAGCTTGACGTGCGCGGTGTAGACATCGAGCAGGTTGACGCTCTTGAGCTTGGGCGGCGTGGCGGGACTGCGTTCGATCGCCAGCACGCGCTGCGCTTGTGCCTGCGTCAACGGACGCCCAGCGGCGATCTGCTGGTAGAGGTCGTCGAGCGCGGCAAAGCGCACCGTCGGCTGCACGCGCGGCACCGATGCGACCTTTTCCATGCGCAGCACGACATAGCGCGTAGCCGCGTTGCGACGCTCCAGTTCCAGTTCCGCGGCGGTCGGCTTGCGGCGCGGCAGCGGCGCGAGCGCGGCGTCGAGGCGATGGATGGCGTCGCGCTCGGTATAGTCGGGAATCTGGTCGAGCATGCCCGGCGCCGCCAGCGCGGCCCGCGCGCATTCCAGGCCGAACGGATACTCGTGGCCGTCCGGCCCGCGCAGGATCCATGCGTGGCCTTCGGGAAAGCCATGATGCCGCCCACCCTTGGCACTGCGCGCATGGCAGCGTGTAGTCGACGGATCGGCAAAGTCCTTGCGAACGGGAATCCAGCTCCCGTGCATGGGTGAAGTCATCGGCGTGGCAAATGGGAAAACGGCCGGTATTGTCCCACTGTTTGGTCATCTTGCCGTTTTCCCGCACGGATCTGCGCGCCGTTATCTTGCAGCACCGATCTGGGCGAATCCCTTCGGCTCCGCGCATTTCCGCGCAGGCGCCACGCCGATCACTTGAGCATGAAAGACATCGCCGAGCAGCAGTTCAGCATCCGCACGGCGGCCTGCACGCTGGGCGCGACAAACGACAGCGTGACGCCGTCCACACGTTCGAAGGTGGGCCATTGGCAGAACAGGTCGGCATGCGCGGTGGTCTGCGTCTGCAATCGGCACGTCACCGGTCCGGCCAGCTCCAGGCAGCGCGCCTGCGGATGAGCGATCGCCTCGCGCGTCACGGCCTGCGCGGCGGCGGCAATCGCCTCGCGCGCGGCCCCTGGCGACAGCGTGGTGCCACTGCCCTGCCCGCCCGCCGTCTTGGTCTGCACGAAGCGCACCCAGGGCATCAGCGGCTGGGTCTCGGCGATGAAGACGTCGTCGCCGCTGGCCATCAGCACCGGCACATCGAACTCGCCGGCCAGCGCCGCGTAGATGCCCGCCTCGCCCAATTCGAGCCCATTGAACCAGACCCGCGCGAAGGCGCTGCTGTTGATCGTATGCGCCAGCACGCCGCGGCTCTGCGCACGGCTGTGGTAGCCGATCATGAACACGCCGTCACAGTCCTGCTCGACGCCGGCCATCATGCTCAGGTAGCGCGGCTTGCCCAGCACCAGCTGCGCGCGCGGATCGATCTGGTCGGGCAGCAGGTTGCGAAAGCCGCCATGCGAATCGTTGACCAGCACGGCCGTGGCGCCGCCCGCGAACGCGCCCTGCACGGCCGCGTTGGCCTCGGCGGTCATCCATGCGCGGGCGCGTTCATATTCGCCGTTGCCGGCGCGCGTCTGTTCGGTGTGGAATACGCCGGCCACGCCTTCGATATCGGCGGAAATCAGAATTTTCATGCGATCAGGTCTTGCAACGTCTCGCGCAGCGCGCGGCGGAAATGGCCATCGCGGCCATGGACGGTTTCGGCGTGCCACAGCGCACTGACGATGGCTTGTTCGACGCAGTCGGCCACGGCACGGAACAGCGGATCGATCCGCGCTTCATGCACCATCGCCACAGCGGGCATCGGCGTTTCGGCGCGATGCGGAACGGTATAGGCCGTCGAGAAGGCCAGCGCGATATCGCCCGAGCCATGCCCGTAGACCGACCCGGTCCGTGCCAGGCCGGCGCCGGCGCGCATCGCCAGGCGACGCAGTTGCCGCGCATCGAGCGGCGCGTCGGTGGCCACGATCATGATGATCGAGCCCTTCTCGGGCGATTTTTCCTGCTGCAGGCGCGCGGCGAGCGCATCGCCCAACGGCCGGCCGGCAAACACCAGCGATTCCGGCGTGCCGAAATTGGCCAGCACCAGCGCGCCGACGGTATGGCCGCCGGCGACACGCGACGCACTGCCAATGCCGCCTTTGACACCGAACGACGACATGCCGCGTCCGGCACCGACCGCGCCCTGCGCGAACTGCGCTGCCGCGGCGCCCAGTGCGGCGTCATAGTGCTGGGCTTGCACCGCCATGGCCTGGATATCGTTCAGATAACCGTCGTTGCATTCGAACACCAGCGGATTGACGGTGGGCCATGCACGGCCGATGTCGGGATTGTCGGCAATCGCAGCGCGGATCTGTGCCTGCGCGACAGCGCCCACCGAAAAGGTATTGGTAAGCGCGATCGGCGTCTCGAGCACGCCAAGTTCTTCGACCTGCACCAGCCCGATACTCTTGCCGAAGCCGTTGATCACGGCGGCGGCGGCGGGCGTCTTGTCGACATAGACATTGCCCGGGTGCGGGCGGATCACCGTGACGCCGGTCTGGCAGGCGCCTTCGGCAAGCGTGCAATGGCCCACCGTGACGCCGGGCACATCGGTGATCGCATCGCGCGCGCCGGCAGGCAGACTGCCGACAAACGGTGCAGGCGGCGCGATGCGCGCATGGGACGTGTCAGGCATGGATCAGCGGCGGTCGATCTTCGGGTCCAGCGCGTCGCGCAGGCCATCGCCGAGCAAATTGAACGCGAGTACCGTCAGGAAGATCGCCAGGCTGGGGAAGATCGCCACGTGCGGCGCGGTGACCATGTCGGCGCGCGCCTCGTTGAGCATCGCGCCCCACTCGGGCGTGGGCGGCTGCGCGCCCAGACCGAGGAACGACAGCCCTGCCGCAGTGATGATCGACGTGCCGATCCGCATCGAGAAATACACAACGATCGACGACACCGTACCTGGCAGGATATGCCGCATCAGGATCGTCCAGTCGGACGCGCCGATGCTGCGTGCCGCTTCCACATAGGTCAGGCGCTTGAGCATCAGCGTGTTGCCGCGCACCAGCCGCGCAAACGCGGGAATGCTGAACACCGCTACGGCAAAGATCACGTTGACCATGCCGTTGCCGAGAATCGCCACGATGGCGATCGCCAGCAGAATGCCGGGAAACGCGAACAGCACGTCGCAGACGCGCGTGACGATGCGGTCCCACCAGCCTTCGTAGTAGCCGGCCAGCAGGCCCATCACGGTGCCGATGATGGCGCCGATAATGACCGAGAAAAAGCCGGCGGCCAGCGAAATGCGCGTGCCGGCGAGAATGCGGCTGAAGATGTCGCGGCCCAGCGAATCGACGCCCATCCAGTGCGCCATCGACGGCCCGGCGTTCAGCGCGTCGTAGTCGAAAAAATTCTCCGCATCGTACGGCGCGATATACGGCGCGAGGATCGCGATGACCACTAGCACCAGCACGAACGCGCCGGCGCCCAGCGCCAGATGCTGCTTGCGGAACTTGCGCCAGAATTCGGTCCAGGGGGTGCGCACCGCTTCGGGGACCGGGTTCGATGCAACGGCGGCAGACGTGGAAAGCTCGGACATGTCGGCCTCCTTACTTGTAGCGGATGGTTGGGTTGATCACCGTGTAGAGCATGTCCACGACCAGGTTGATCAGAATGAATTCGAGCGAAAACAGCAGCACTTCGGCCTGGATGACGGGGTAGTCGCGCATTTCCACGGCGTCCACCAGCAGCCGGCCCAGGCCGGGCCAGTTGAACACTTTCTCGACCAGGATCGAGCCGCCCAGCAGAAAGCCGAACTGCAGGCCCATCATCGTGACCACGGGAATCATCGCGTTGCGCAGCGTGTGCTTGATCACCACCACGGTTTCGCGCACGCCTTTGGCGCGCGCGGTGCGCACGAAATCCTCCTGCAGGACTTCGATGAACGACGCGCGCGTGAAACGCGCCATCACCGCGGCCACCGCCGCGCCAAGCGTCAGCGACGGCAGGATGTAGTGCTTCCAGCTATCGGCGCCGATCGACGGCAGCCAGCCCAGTTGCACCGAAAACACTTCCATCAGCAGCATGCCCAGCGCGAAGGCGGGAAACGAAATGCCCGACACGGCCAGCGTCATGCCCAGGCGGTCGGGCCATTGGTTGCGCCACACGGCCGAACTGATGCCGACCGCCATGCCGAATACCACGGCCCACACCATCGAGGTAATCGTCAGGTAGAGCGTAGGCAGGAAGCGCTCGCCGATCTCGTCGGAAACCGGGCGCTTGCTGCGCAGCGATATGCCGAAATCCCCCCGCAGCGCGTTCGAGAAATAGCGCACGAACTGCTCGTGCATCGGCAGATCGAGCCCAAGGTCCTTGCGCACCAGCTCGACAGTGGCCGAATCGGCTTCCGGGCCCGCGGCCAGCCGCGCCGGATCGCCAGGCAGCAGATGGACGAACAGAAACACCAACACTGCCACGATCAGCATCGTCGGTATTACGCCCAGAAATCGTTTGAGGAAGTAATTCAGCATCCTGACACCAGAAAACCAGAAATTGAGACCGGCGGCCGCCCACCCTTTCACCCCGCGTACACGGGCAGGCGGCCTCACGGCTTACCGCATCGTTGAACAGCTTGTTATGGCACTGCCTGAGTGCTAGTTGCCACCACGGCCTGCGCGGCCGTGGCAGCGGCACCGCGTCGCGCCTTGTTTGCGCAGCGCGGCATGCGACACACGCTTACTGCTTGATGTCGATCTCGTCGAAGTTGAACGAGCCGTCCGGCATCACATAGGCGCCGGTGAGGCGCTTCGAACGCGCGTACAGGATCTTCTCGGTCACCAGGAAGGCCCACGGCGCATCCTTCCAGATGCGTTCCTGCGCGTCCTTGTAGAGCTTGGCCTTTTCGCCGCGATCGGTGGTGCGCAGCGCGCCGGCGATGTCGGCGTCGACCTGATCGTTCTTGTAGTAGGCCGTGTTCAGCAGCTTGGGCGGCATCGATTCCGACGCCAGCAGCGGACGAAGCGCCCAGTCCGATTCACCGGTCGACGACGACCAGCCGACGTAATACATGCGCACGCCGGCGTCCTCGGGCTTCTGCACGCTTTCCACGCGCTCCACGCGCTGGCCGGCTTCGAGCGCCTGCACCTGCGCCTTGATGCCAACCTGCTGCAGCTGCTGCTGCACGAACTGGATCACCTTCTGCGCGGTGGTGTGGTTATAGGCCGACCACAGCGTGGTCTCGAACCCGTTCGGATAACCGGCTTCCTTGAGCAGCTCGCGCGCCTTGGCCGGGTTGTACGGCCACGGGCCGAGCTTTTCGGCGTAGTCGACGCCCGGCGGCACCACGCCTTCGGCCGGCACCGCATGACCGGCGAACGCCACCTTGGTCAGCGCTTCCTTGTTGATCGCATAGTTGATCGCCTGACGCACCTTCGGGTCGTTGAACGGCTTGACCATCGTGTTGAACGACAGGTAGCGCTGGATGATCGAAGGCGAGTCGATCATGTCGACCTTCGGGCTCGCCTTGAGCACGGCGGCCTGCTCGAACGGAATGCTGAAAGCGAAGTCCGCTTCGCCGGTCTGCATCACGGCCGAACGCGTGTTGTTGTCGACCACCGGCTTCCACGTGATGGTGTCGATCTTCGGATAGCCGGTCTTCCAGTAGCCGGCAAATTTCTTGCCCTTCAGGTAGTCGGTCTGCTTCCACTCGACGAACTCGAACGGGCCGGTGCCGACCGGATGGAACGCGATTTCCTTGCCGTACTTCTTGAGCGCCGTGGGGCTGATCATCACGGCCGACGGGTGGGCCAGCACGTTGATGAACGGCGAGAACGGCTCCTTGAGCGTCACGCGGGCGGTGTACGGGTCCACCACCTCGGTCTTGGCCACGCGGTTGAACAGCGTGTAGCGCTTGAGCTTGTTGGCGGGATCGGTCACGCGGTCGAAGTTGGCCTTGACGGCCGTGGCATCGAAGGTGGTGCCGTCGTGGAACTTGATGTTCTTCTTGAGCTTGAACGTGTAGACCAGACCGTCCTTGCTCACTTCATAGCTCTCGGCCAGCACGTTGACCAGCTTCAGATCCTTGTCGAAGCCGAACAGGCCTTGATAGAACGACTTGGTCGCCGCTTGCGACAGCGTATCGTTGGCGTCGTACGGATCAAGCGTGGTGAAGGTGGAATACACCGCCATCACCGCATCCTTGGCGGCAAACGCCGGCGCGGCGGCCAGCATGCCGACGGCGCCTACTGCGGCAGCACCGGCCATCAGCCGGAAAGAAACCTTGGACATCTCTTCTCCTCTCAGGGAATACAGGGACTTCAGTACTTCGGTACAAAAACGGATCGATCAGTAGGCGCCGCCGACGGCGTGCCGCGCCACGTAATGGCCATGCGCACCGCTGCCCGCGACGGCCACCAGCGGCTGCACCACGGGCTCGTCGCCGACCGCGCGGATCGGGCTCGGGATTTCATCGGACAACGGTTCGCGCTTCAGATGGCGGCGCGCCGGATCGGCGATCGGCACCGCCGACATCAGCTTGCGGGTGTACGGGTGCTGCGGATTCTCGAAGATCGCGCGGCGCGGGCCGATCTCGACGATTTGGCCCAGGTACATCACCGCCACGCGATGGCTGACGCGCTCCACCACCGCCATGTCGTGCGAGATGAACAGGAATGCCACGCCGAGTTCGCGCTGCAGATCGAGCATCAGGTTGACAATCTGCGCCTGGATCGACACGTCGAGCGCGGACACCGATTCGTCGGCCACCACCACCTTCGGATTCAGCGCGAGCGCGCGCGCAATGCAGATGCGCTGGCGCTGGCCGCCGGAGAACTCGTGCGGATAGCGCGAGGCATGCGCGGCGGTAAGGCCGACTTTTTCGAGCAGCCATGCGACGCGCGCCTCGGCGTCCTTGCCGCTGGCCACCTTGTGCACCAGCAACGGCTCCATGATCGAATAACCGACCGGCACGCGCGGATCGAGCGATGCGAACGGGTCCTGGAAGATGAACTGGATATTGCGGCGCAGCGCCTGCAGCGCCGGGCCCTGCATCTTGCTGATGTTCTGACCGGCGAACTCGATGGTGCCGCTTTGCGCGTCGACCAGACGCAGCAGCGAGCGGCCCGTGGTCGATTTGCCGCAGCCCGATTCGCCCACCAGCGCAAGCGTCTCGCCGGGATAGAGATCGAAGCTGACCCGCTCCACCGCATGTACGCGACGCGTGACCTTGCCGAACAGGCCGCCCGGCACATCGAATCGCGTCACCAGATCGCGCACGCGCAGGATCGGTTCGGCGCCCGCCGGCACGGTGTCCTGCGGCAGCTCCACGACCGGCGCCGCGCCGTCACGCATTTGCACCAGCGGAAAGCGCGCCGGCAGATCGGTGCCCGACATTGCGCCCAGCTTGGGCACGGCCGACAGCAGCGCGCGCGTATAGGGGTGGGCCGGCGCGTGGAACACGTCGTCGGAGGTGCCCTCCTCGACTTTCTCGCCGCGATACATCACCAGCACGCGATCGGCTACCTCGGCCACCACGCCCATGTCGTGCGTAATGAAGACCACGCCCATATCCATTTCGGCCTGCAGGTTGCGGATCAACTGCAGGATTTCGGCCTGGATCGTGACATCCAGCGCGGTGGTCGGTTCATCGGCGATCAACAGCGCCGGCTTGCACGACAGCGCCATGGCAATCATCACACGCTGACGCATGCCGCCGGACAACTGGTGCGGATAGCGGTCCAGCACGCGGCGTGCCTCGGGGATGCGTACCAATTCGAGCATGCGCAGCGCCTCGGCGCGCGCCGCCGCGTTGTTCTTGCCCTGATGCAGGCGGATCGATTCCGCGATCTGCTCGCCGACCGGAAATACCGGATTCAGCGATGTCATCGGCTCCTGGAAGATCATCGCGATGTCGGCACCGCGCACCGTACGCAAGGTCGATTCGCCTGCCTTGGCCAGATCGAGCACTTCGCCGCCGCGACGGCGCAGCAGCATGCTGCCGCTGGCGAGCTTGCCGCCGCCATGCTCCACCAGCCGCATCAACGCCAGCGACGTGACCGACTTGCCCGATCCCGATTCGCCAACCACCGCGAGCGTCTCGCCGCGATCGACGTGGAACGAGAGGTCGCGTACGGCTTCAACCGTGCGCTCAGACGTGGCGAAGCGCACGGTGAGATTGTCTACCGCCACCACCCGCTCGGGGGGCAGCACGATGCCTTGCCTTGAAACAGTAGTCGCCATATCAGCCGTAAATCCAGACGTTGACCGGTTCGCCGACGCGGGCCACGCCGCGATACATGCCTTCGGTGTTGAACGGCAGCGTGACGTTGCCGTCCCGGTCGACAGCGATCAGCCCGCCACGGCCATGGATCGCCACGAGTTTTTCCATCACCACGCGGCGCGCCGATTCCTCCAGCGACAAACCCGCGTAGCGCATTTGCGCCGATACGTCGAACGCCGCAACGGTGCGAATAAACATCTCGCCGGTGCCGGTGGCCGAGACCGCCGCGATGTCGTCGGCGTAGCAGCCCGCGCCGATCACCGGGGTGTCGCCAACACGTCCCACCTGCTTGTTGGTGACGCCGCCCGTCGATGTCGCGGCGGCAAGATTGCCATTGGCATCGCACGCGACCGCGCCGACCGTGCCGAACTTCTTGTCGGCGTCGAGCGGATCGGCGCCTTTGGCCGCCAGCGCGGCGGCGTCGTGATCGAGCAGCGCCATGCCAGTGCCGGCCTGGGCGCGCTGCCATTGATCGTGGCGCGCCTGTGTGAAGTAGTAGTCGGGCGACACCAGTTCCAGCCCCTGCGCCTGGGCAAACGCTTCGGCGCCTTCGGCGGCAAACAGCACGTGCTCGCTGTGCTCCAGCACCGCGCGCGCGGCCAGCACCGGATTACGCAGGCGCTTGACGCAGGCCACCGCACCGGCGTTGCGCGTCGCCCCGTCCATCACCGCGGCATCGAGCTCATAGGTGCCGGCGTGCGTCAGCACCGCGCCCTTGCCGGCATTGAACAGCGGGCAGTCCTCGAGCAGGCGCACGGCTTCGGTCACGGCGTCGAGCGCGCTGCCGCCCTCGGCCAGCACGCGCTGGCCGCTTTGCAGCACCTGCTCCAGCGCGGCGGTGTATTCGCGCTCGCGCCGCGCGTCCATGGCCGCACGGGTAATCGTTCCGGCGCCGCCGTGAATGGCGATAACAGCTTGGGGCATAGATCCTTCTACTTCAGTCAGATTCAGTCAGATTCAGTCGGATGATTTCGGCGCCGCGCGGCCGTCGCGCGCACCGGGCGCGCCGTACAGCCACGGCAGCAGGAACTCGGTCATTGCGGCGGCGGCCTTCACCGAGCGCGCCGAGCGATAGGCCACCGCGCCGCACAGCGCTTCGATCAACGCCAGCACCGTGGCATCGGAATTGGCAGACAGCCGGTTGCCCGCGTTCGCGTACAGCGCGATATCGGCCAGCGGTGCCAGCGGCGACGTCGGACCATCGGTCAACGCCAGCAACCGGCCGCCGTGATCCTTCACGCGCTGTGCCAGCATCAACGAATCGGTAACGTAGCGCGGAAAGGCAATCACCACCACCAGATCTTGCGCAGTCAGTTTGAACAGCTGGCGTGCCGCGTGCGAGGCGCCGCCGACGGTGGAAACCGACGTCACCATATGGCAATGCATCTCCAGTCCGTGCTGCATCAGACCCGCCAAAAAACCGCTGGCGCCAAAGCCCATCACGTACACACGCTGCGCGCTCAGGATCGCGTCGACCGCGCGTTCGATCGATTCCGGGTCGAGGCTGCGGCGCGTCGATTCCAGATTGCGGGCGCCCTCGTCCAGCGACGCCGCAAAGACTTCGGCCACGGTGGTCGGACGCGCCAGTTCGTCGCGCAGGCGTTCCACGGGCGCCAGCGTCGCCTCGAAGCCGCGCACCAGTTCGGCGCGGAATTGCGGATAGCCGTCGAACCCGAGCGCCTTGGCAAACCGATTGGCCGTGGCCACCGATACATCGACGGCCGTGGCAAATTCGTCGATCCGCATGGTGGCCGCGCGGAACAGGTTGTCCAGCACGTAGTTCGCCATGCGCTGATGCGCCGGCGTCAGCGTGGGCAAGGCGCGTGCAATGCGTTCGGAAATCGACTGGCCGTTTGACATGCGGGGCAGCTCGGAGCGTGGGTTCGGAAAAATGCGTTGCACCACTTCGGCACCATTTCCAGGAAACGGCGATGAAAAGGCACTTTCGCAGTGCGTCAATTTATGTAAATAAATTTACACGCAATTCATGTGCCTGGAACCCGAAAAGTGCCCATTTAGGGGAAATCCCTGAAGACATGGACGCGAACATGCCGGCCGGGCCGGGCTTCGGCGCAGGGCCGTGCAAGGCCTTGCCACGCCAGCGGCGCGCTACAATGCCGGCCTGCCGAACAATCGGCGTCTTCCAGCTTCAAGCCTTCCTCCGTGATACGAATCGACCAGCTTGTCCTCCAGCGCGGCACCAAAGTGCTGTTCGACCACACCAGCGTGACGCTCAACCCCGGCGAGCGCGTGGGCCTTGTCGGCGCCAATGGCAGCGGCAAATCGACGTTGTTTTCGATGCTGCGCGGTGAACTGCATCCGGATGGCGGCGACCTGTTCGTGCCCGCGCAATGGCGCATCGCCCATGTGGCGCAGGAGACGCCGGCGGTAGGCCGCACCGCGGTGGACTATGTGATCGACGGCGACACGCGGCTGCGCGAGATCGAGGCCCGCATTGCCGCCGCGCAAGCCAGCGGCGACGGTTCGGCCGAAGGCGAAGCCCATGCGGCCTATGCCGATGCCGACGGCTACACCGCTGCGGCTCGCGCCGAGGCGCTGCTGCTGGGCCTGGGCTTCACGCTGCCGCAGGTGTCGCAGCCGGTGGCATCGTTTTCGGGCGGCTGGCGCATGCGCCTGAACCTGGCGCAGGCGCTGATGTGCCCATCCGATCTGTTGCTGCTGGACGAGCCGACCAATCACCTGGATCTCGATGCAATCGTCTGGCTGGAAGACTGGCTGGCGCGCTATCCAGGCACGCTGGTGATGATTTCTCACGATCGCGAATTTCTCGATGCCATCTGCAACGTCACTGTGCACATCGAAAACCAGCAACTGAAGCGCTACGGCGGCAACTACACGCAGTTCGAAACCATGCGGCTGCAACAGATGGCCCAGCAGCAGGCCGCGTATTCGCGCCAGCAGAAGGAAATCGCGCATCTGGAATCGTTCATCACGCGCTTCAAGGCCAAGGCCACTAAGGCGCGCCAGGCGCAGAGCCGCGTCAAGGCGCTGGAGAAAATGGAACGGCTGGCGCCGGTGCATGTGGCGGCCGGCTTCGCGTTCGAGTTCCGCGAGCCCGATTCGGCGCCCAATCCGATGATGGTGCTCGATGGTGTGGACTGCGGCTACGCCGAAGCCGATCCGCCCGTCACCATCCTGCACAATCTTGCGCTCTCGATCCAGAACGGGCAGCGCATCGGTCTGCTGGGCGCCAACGGCCAGGGCAAGTCGACGCTGGTGAAAACGCTGGCCGGCACCCAGCCGCCGCTCAACGGCACCGTGCGGCTCGGCAAAGGACTGGTCATCGGCTACTTTGCCCAGCACCAGCTGGAAACACTGCGCGATCACGATTCGCCGTTGCAGCATCTGGCACGGCTGGCGCCGGACGTGCGCGAGCAGGAACTGCGCGATTTCCTGGGCAGCTTCAACTTCCGCGGCGATATGGCGACTTCGCCGATCGAGCCGTTCTCCGGCGGCGAAAAGGCCCGGCTGGCGTTGTCGCTGATCGTCTGGCAAAAACCGAATCTGCTGCTGCTGGACGAGCCGACCAACCACCTGGACCTGGACACGCGCGAGGCACTGACCATGGCGCTGGCACAGTTCGAAGGCACGCTGATCCTGGTGTCGCACGACCGGCATCTGCTGCGCGCCACGTCGGACCAGTTCATGCTGGTGGCTGACGGCACCATCCGTCCGTTCGACGGCGACCTGGACGACTATCGCGACTGGCTGCTGCAACAGGCCGCCGCCAAGCGCAACGCCGCCACCGCCGCGCACGCCGCCGATATGTCGGCGCCGGCAGTCAACCGCAAGGACCAGCGCCGCGCCGAGGCGGACGAACGCCAACGGCTGTCCGTGCTACGCAAGCCGCTGACCCGCGAACTGGAAAAGGTGGAAAAGCGCATGGCGACGCTGCAAGCCGACAAGACCGCAATCGACGCCTTCATGGCCGACTCGGCCAGCTACGAAGACGCCAACAAGACCCGGCTGATGGAAATGCTCAAGCGCCAGGGCGAAGTCACCAGCGAACTCGATCAGTTGGAAGAGCGATGGCTGGAACTGCAGGAACAGATCGAACAGATTGCGTGAGACTGCGCTGAAAACAAAATGGCTGACATCGAAGTGTCAGCCATTTTTTTATTGCAGCGCGGTTCAGCGATAGTGTTTCTCGCGCCGGATCAGGCCGATGGCGAGCGTGAAGGTCAGGATCACGAGCCAGATCAGCGACCAGGCCGGGATCGACAGACCAAACAGCGGCGGCAGCGGCGCCGTGCACAGGCCGTCCGCGTAGAACACCTGCGGCAGCAGCTTGGCGGTGGGCAGCGCGTTAACCCAGTTTTCCAGCGGATCGATTCCGCACGACGCCTTGGGGTTGAGCAGCAGCGACACGTGGTAGCCCGCCACCGCAATGCCGGCCACGCCGGACAGCATGCCCAGCCCTTGCCACAGCGTGCGCGTGTTCTGCGCGATCGCCGCCAGCAGCGCGAAGATGCCGATACCCAGGAACGCGAAGCGTTGCATGATGCAGAGCGGGCACGGCTGCAGGCCCTCCACATACTGCATATAGAGCGCTGCGCCGAGCATCGCAAACGAGGCGACGGCGATCAGCAGGAAGTAGGCACGGGAATTGGCTTGCATGGGTCCATGGGCAAGGATTGCATCGACGCGAATTATTACCGATTTTTCGTGCGGCGATGGCAGTGTCGAAACAATCCGCCACACCTGTCGCCGTGGCGGATTGCCGCACCCTCTGAATCTGCGCGACGCATCGCGCGAAGTCCGAAAGGCCGGCGTCGGCGCTAGTCCAGATTGCGCACGCGGTCGATCGCGTGTTCGAGCCGATCCACCGCGATCACCTGCAGGCCTTCGATCGCCTGCTTGGGCGCGTTGGCCTTCGGGATAACGGCAATCGTGAAGCCAAGCTTGGCGGCTTCCTTGAGGCGCTCCTGGCCGCGCGGGCTGGGGCGGATTTCGCCCGCGAGGCCGACTTCGCCAAACACCACGAGGCCGCGCGGCAGCGGCTTGTTGCGCAGCGACGAGTGGATCGACAACAGCACGGCCAGGTCGGCCGCAGGCTCCGTGATTTTGACCCCCCCCACAGCATTCAGAAACACATCCTGGTCGAAACACGCGATGCCGGCGTGGCGATGCAGCACCGCCAGCAGCATCGCCAGTCGGTTCTGTTCCAGCCCCACGGCCAGCCGGCGCGGATTGGGCACGTTGGCCGTGTCGACCAGCGCCTGCACTTCCACCAGCAACGGCCGCGTGCCCTCCTGCGTTACCAGCACGCATGAGCCCGCCACCTGGTCTTCATGCTGCGACAGAAACAATGCCGACGGGTTGCTGATGCCGCGCAGCCCGCGCTCGGTCATCGCAAACACGCCAAGTTCGTTGACCGCGCCGAAGCGGTTCTTGAAGGCCCGGATCAGTCGGTGCGACGAGTGCGTGTCGCCCTCGAAATACAGCACGGTATCGACGATATGTTCGAGCACGCGCGGACCGGCCAGGCTGCCTTCCTTGGTGACATGGCCGACCAGGATGATCGTGATGCCGCTGCTCTTGGCAATGCGCGTCAGTTGGGCCGCGCATTCGCGCACCTGCGCCACCGACCCCGGCGCGGACGTGAGCGCATCGGAATAGAGCGTCTGGATCGAGTCGATCACCGCCACTTCGGGCTTGTCCGATTCCAATGCGGCCTGGATCTTTTCGAGCTGGATTTCGGGCAGCAAGCCGAGCGTGGCGGCTTCCACGCCCAGGCGCTGCGCGCGCAGCGCGATCTGCGCGCCGGATTCCTCGCCGCTGACATACAGCACGCGCCGCGAGGCCGACAGGTTTGCCAGCGCCTGCAGCAACAGCGTCGACTTGCCGATGCCGGGATCGCCGCCGATCAGCACCACCCCCCCCGAGACCAGGCCGCCGCCGAGCACGCGGTCGAATTCGTCGATGCCGGAAGAGAAACGCGGCACATCAGCCGCCTCGATCTCGGACAGCTTGCGCACCACCGCGGACGCCGCGAGCGGCTGGAAGCGGCGCGCGGCCGACGAGCCCGTATCGGCCACCGTTTCGACCAGCGTGTTCCAGGCATTGCACTGGGGACACTGGCCGGCCCAGCGCGGCGCGGTGCCGCCGCACTCGGTGCAGGTAAAGACAGTCTTGGTTTTTGCCATGAAATGGGAGCGGGATCGGGTCGGCTTGAGGATCAGGCGGATCAGGCGCGGGCGACGTCGTCCGCCGTGGTCAGCGTGGCGACGGTGGTCGGCACGCGCGGCGCCAATGCGCACATCAGCTCGTAGCCGACCGTGCCGCTCGCGGCGGCCACGTCGTCGATCGGCAGGCCGTGGCCCCACAACGTGACCGGCGACCCGATCTTCGCCTTCGGGCACGGCGTCAGGTCCACACAGATCATGTCCATCGACACGCGACCAACGAGGTCGGTGCGCACGCCATCGACCAGCACCGGTGCGCGCCGCTCGCCCCAGCCCAGCGCGTGACGCGGATAGCCGTCGGCATAGCCGCACGCGACCACGCCGATTCGCATCGCGCGGTCGGCCGTGAACATCGAGCCGTAGCCGACGGTATCGCCGGGCTGCAGATCCTGGATGGCGATCAGTTCGCTGTGCAGCGACATGGCCGGCTGCAGCCCGGTGTGCTCGATATCGGCGCTCAGGCCCGTGGGCGAGCCGCCGTATAGGATCACGCCCGGGCGCACCCAGTTGCGATGCGCCCCGGGATGCCACAGCACGGCCGCCGAGTTCGACAAGCTGGCTTCGCCCGGCAGATTCGCGGTGGCGGCGTCGAACGCCTCGATCTGATGCGCGATGCCGCGCGGGCTATCCGCATCCGAGAAATGCGTCATGTGGACGATACTGCCCACACAGGACATGGTGCGGGCCCGTTCCCAGGCAGCGCGATATTGCGCCGGACGGAAGCCAAGCCGGTTCATGCCTGTATTGAGCTTGAGCTGGATCGCAAGCGGCCCCTTCGGCCGGGCCTGCTCAAGCATGCGCAGTTGCTCTTCGCAGTGCACGGCCGTGGTCAGCCGGTATTGCTCGATCACCGCGATGTCCTGCGGATCGAAAAATCCTTCCAGCAGCAGGATCGGGCCCTGCCATCCCAGCTCGCGCAGCAGCACGGCTTCGCTGAGGTCTAGCAGGCCGAAACCGTCCGTAGCCTTGAGGCCGGCGAACGCGCGGCGAATGCCGTGCCCATAGGCGTTGGCCTTGACTACCGCCCAGACGCGGGCGTTTGGCGCGTGGCGGCGCACCACCTCAAGGTTGTTGGCCAGCGCGGGCTGGTGGATGACGGCGTGAATGGGTCTGGGCATGAAATATGACGACTTGGGCGGATTGCCTGGCGGGAGATCGCCCGGCGCTGCACCAGATCAGGGAAGACCCGGTCGGCAACCCGCAGAATTTGAGCGTTGAGATGGCACGGACTGTGCGGTAGCGGGCATCTGGGACAACCGGCGGCCGGCATCGTCCGGGCGACTTTCTCGCAGGCGATATTTGACCACATTAAAGCGAAGATTCCGGGAATCCATTGAGCGACATTGTGTCCAATCCGCGTTTGCCAGTGTGCTGAATCGTCGCAGTTTCGTGATATAAAGCCGGACGCTCCGGCCATGTTTTAAAAGAGAAGCAATATGTCAATGACGGCGAGGCAAGCCGCAAGGCGCGCGAAAGTTGCGCAGCAGCCCCAGTTTGACAAGGCCGGCGCAGCAGGTTCCCTGCAAGCCGCGACGCTGCCCGCCGGCGCGCTTTTGCCCGTCCACACGGACATCCGCGATGGAGACAAAGTCGACAGTATGAAGAAGGGTTTCTACACGATCATGGCCGCGCAGTTCTTCTCGTCGCTGGCCGACAATGCCCTGCTCATCGCGGCCATTGCCCTTCTGACCGAGTTGCACTCCCCGCAGTGGATGACACCGCTGCTCAAGCTGTTCTTCGTGCTGTCGTATGTGGTGCTTGCGGCATTTGTGGGGGCCTTCGCCGATTCGATGCCCAAGGGCAAGGTGATGTTGATCACCAATGCGATCAAGATCGTCGGGTGCGCCATCATGATGTTCGGGTTGCACCCGTTATTGGCCTACGGCATCGTGGGCTTCGGCGCGGCGGCCTACTCGCCGGCCAAGTACGGCATCCTGACCGAATTGCTGCCGCCCGAAAAACTCGTGATGGCCAACGGCTGGATCGAAGGCCTGACGGTCGGGTCGATCATCCTGGGTACGGTGGTTGGCGGTGCGCTGATCTCCGTGCACATTTCGTCGCTGTTGCTGCGCTTCGACCTGCCCTATATCGATACGGGCATCAACACGCCGGCCGAAGCAGCGATGGTGGTGATCATGCTGTTCTATTTCATCGCCTCGGTCTTCAACCTGTTCATTCCCGATACCGGTGCCCGCTATCCGCAACAGGAAAAGAACCCGATCAAGCTGATTGCCGAATTCGGCGACTGCTTCATCGCGCTGTGGCGCGACAAGCTGGGCCAGATCTCGCTGGCTGTCACCACGTTGTTTTGGGGCGTCGGCGCCACGCTGCAGTTCATCGTCCTCAAGTGGGCGGAAAAATCGCTGGGCCTGAATCTGTCGCAAGGCGCACTGCTGCAGGCCGTGGTGGCCGTGGGCGTGGCGGTCGGCGCGATCATGGCCGCCGCGCGCATTCCGCTGCGCAAGTCGCTGTCCGTGCTGCCATTCGGGGTCGCGATGGGCGCCACGGTCATGCTGATGGCGTTCTATACCAAGGACACCATGCCCGCGGTGACGCTCGATGTGCTGGGCATGCACATGCCGCTCTACATGGCCATCGCGTATGTGTTCCTGATGATCGTCGGTGCGATGTCGGGCTATTTCGTGGTGCCGATGAACGCTCTGCTGCAACACCGGGGCCACGTGCTGCTGTCGGCGGGCCACTCGATTGCGGTGCAAAACTTCAACGAGAATGTTTCCGTGCTGCTGATGCTGTGCCTGTACGCACTGATGATCAAGCTGAACATTCCGATCGGCTTCGTGATCGTCGCGCTGGGTCTGTTCATCTGCGTCACCATGGCGCTGGTCATGCGACTGCACAAGCACAACGTCAAAATCCATAACTCGCTGGCGATGATCGGCGAAGACAAGCACCACTAGCCCGCCAGCGGCATCCGGCGGCCTCGGTGCCGCCTCGATTGCCAACCGGCCGCACTGCGCTGGCCGCTTATCCCTTGCTCACACCCTCTTGATGGCGGCGCCGTCCCGGCCCGTCAGCGCGTGCGCAGCCGCGCCCGCGCCTCCCAGTCCAACGGCACGATAAATCCGCGCGAACGCTCCTGCCAGAAGCCTGGTTCGTCGGCGGGCTCCAGTTCGCAAACCATCACCGGCGATTCGCGCCGCCACGCATGCTCGGGATCGGCGAAGCGGCGTATCAACGCCGCATGCAGCGATGCAGCCGATTCGGTCTGCGACTCCGCCACCCGGGCGCCGGACAGCCAGTCCGCGCGCGGCAGCCGATACCACCGCACCGCAGCGCCGTCGGCAGCGGCTGCTCGCGCCATCCAGGCATCGAGGTTCGACCACCAGCCGTGCAGATGATCAGCCGCGATGCCCAGCGCATCGAGACCGGCCGGGATCTCTCCGTCGCGATAGAACAGCCAGCCGAGCAGATAGATTTCGCTGCGGTCGATGGTGTGCCCGAGCATTGCGCGCGCCTCGGCCGTGCGGCCCAGCGGCAATTGTCGATGGAGGATGTGATCGAGCTTGTCGCCCAGGCGATCGACCAGATTCGGCCCGACGAACGCGCGCCGGTCAGGCACTGCATCGGCCATTAGGTAGAACTTCGCGGCCATTTCCCAGTGCACGATCTGGCGCGAAGCGGGCTCGCGCCAGATCAGGTCCAGTTCGCCCAGCGTCTGCACGCCGTGGCCATTGGCGCGGCGGATCGGCACATTGGCGGCCAGCAGTTCGATGCCAGGCATCCGGGTAAACGCAAAATGCAGCAGCCGTTCGGCATGGCGGCCCAGCCGCAGGCTGCGGCTGGCGGTGGGGTCGGGATGGCCGCTCAGTTCCGCAATGGTCTCGGGCAACGTCGCGGGATCGGCATGGGCCAGCCACGAGGTCCAGTCGCTGGCGACGCCGGCTGGCAGACGCGCCAGCCGCACGTCGTCGTGCTGCACGCCGGGAGGCAGACTGGAAAGCAACTGCGGCGACAGCGAGCACCACGCCAGGTCGCGCGTGCGCTGGGACGCGGCGCTGCGCCAAAGCGGCGGCGCGTCGGCAGGCGCTACGCCGGCGGTGGCTGGTGGCCCGCCGGGGCACGCCATCTGGACAGGATCAGGCTTGAGCTCCCGCACGTTCATGTACCTCGCGCGCCAGACAGAGGTCTTCCCACGCGCGCGCCTTGTCGGTCGTCGTGCGCAGCAGATAGGCCGGGTGATAGGTCACCACGACCGGAATGCCTTCGTACTGGTGCACCGCGCCGCGCAGCTTGCCGATCGGCGTGGTGGACCGTAACAGCGATTGCGCGGCAAACCGGCCCAGCACCACGATCACCTTCGGCTTGATCAGCGCAATTTGCCGCTTCAGGTATGGCTCGCATTGCGCTACCTCGTCCGGTTCGGGATTGCGATTGCCAGGCGGCCGGCACTTGAGCACGTTGGCGATGTAGACATTGCGCCCGCGCGCCATGCCGAGTGAAGCCAGCATGTTGTCGAGCAGCTTGCCGGCCTGGCCGACGAACGGCTCGCCCTGGAGATCCTCGTTCTCGCCGGGCGCCTCGCCGACGAGCATCCATTCGGCATTCATATCGCCGACGCCGAACACGGTATTCGTGCGCGTTTCGCACAGGCCGCAAGCGGTGCAACCGGCCACGCTCTGCGCCAGTTCCGTCCACGGCATCTGCGCAATGGACGCCTCGCGCGATTGCTGCGCCGGCGAGGATTGACGCGGCGCCGGCGCGACAGCGCGCGCGGGATCAAGCGGCGGAGGCGCATCAAACGCTTCGGCCATCCGCGCTACATCGGCCACGTGAGCTGCCGCGGCTGCGGCATCGGCATCGACCATCGCGTCGGCGACTGGATTTGTCCTGACATCGCCTGCGGCATGGGCCGTGGCGGGCTGTGCCGGCGCGGACTGTTCGACCATGGCGGGTGCGGCAAGATCACGCGCTGGCGTGGCGCTGGTCGTGCCCGCTTGCGGCGCAACGCCGTGCGCCGGATCGGACGCGGCATCGGCATGCGAATCGGCTTGCGCGTCGTTAAGCCCGCGCGGCAGCCACTCGGTCGTGATGCCCAGCGCTTCCAGAAACATGACGCGGCGATTCATACCGGATCCCCCTCATGGGCATCCGACCAGACGCGCCGCAGCACCAGGGCGTCTTCGCGTCCCGTTGCAGTGGCCGGATAGTAGTGCTTGCGTCGGCCGATTTCGACGAATCCAGCTTCGGCATACAGCGCAAGCGCGCCGGTGTTCGACGGGCGCACTTCCAGCAGCATGGTATGCAGATGCTGCGCATGCGAGGTGGCCAGCGCCACGGCCAGCAACAGGCGCCCATAGCCTTGCCGCTGGTAGACCGGATCGACCGTGATATTGAGCAGGTGCATTTCGTCGACCACCGGCATCAGCATGACGTACCCGACCAGCACCGCCGCCGGATCGCGCAGCGTCAGGCCGAAGTGCCCCGCCTTGAGCGAGTTCTCGAAATTGCCGCGCGTCCACGGATGGCTGTACGCACGCTGTTCGATCTCGGCCACCGCTTGCAGATCCAGCGCACTCATCTGATGCAGTTGCCAACCTGGCGCCAGCGTCGGCATCTCTGGCACATCGGGCCACGCCAGCGTATTGGCGAATCGCTCCGGCGCGGCGCTCACGCGGCATCTCCCCGGCCCGGGGCCGCTTCCATGGCCTTTGCTGCGGTGGCGGCGGCTGCAGCCTTGGCCGCCGCGACGGCTTCGCGCTCGACGATAGTCTGCGCGACCTTATCGCGCACGTAGATCGGCATGGCCTGGGCCGCGTCGATGGTCTCGCCGCGCGCCAGCGCTCGCACGCCGATCGACACCATCGCGCGGGCGTCGGGCAACGCGTCCGGCAGAATCCGCGCCGCCTGCGCGGCTACCGCCAGGCGCTCGCCGAACACGGCTGCCGCATTGCCGGCCAGCCAGTAAGGCCCGGCGGGCGCAACAATTGCCTCGGGCGCGCCGACATGCATCGCCCCTTCCATCGACCAATCGCCGCGGCCTTCGTCCCAGCGGAACGCCGCGGCATAGACTTCGTCCATGCGCGCATCGAGTCCGACCAGCACCGACGCGCCGGCCGGCAGACCGGGCGTGGCGGTACGCGCACTTTCGGCGCAGGCCATCAAGACATTGACGGGAATGACGGGGAGATCCGCGCCGAAGGCCAGACCCTGTGCCACGCCGCACGCCGTGCGCAGGCCGGTGAAAGATCCGGGGCCCGCGCCAAACGCGATCGCGGCGCAATCGGCCAGACGAATGCCGGCTTCGGCCAGCACCTCGCCGGCGGCAGGCAGCACGCGCGACGACGAGCGCGCACCAGTATGCTCATGACGGAAAAAACACTCGACGGCGCCGCCGGAAACGGCACGCCCGAGTGCAACGGAACACCACTCTGTGGAGGTCTCGACAGCAAGAATCCAGGACATGGCAGCGATTGTATCCGCTCTCACGCGCAAAGCTGTACTGGCGATGGCCGTGCGCGCCAAACGCCTCGCGCGGCAAAGGCCAGCGCGCCGCCGACCGAGAGCTTCTTCGGATTTTTTTGTCCGATACGGACGGCGCCGCCCTATATCATCCGCAACTGTTATCGACAAACTGCCACCCCGGAGACACCATGAGCGACCTGCAGGCCCAATTCGACCAGGCTCAAATTGACGTCAAGACCCTGACCGAGCGCCCCAACAACATGACGCTGCTGCGCCTTTACGCGCTGTACAAGCAAGGCGCCGAGGGCGACGCGCACGGCGACAAGCCCGGCATGACTGATTTCGTCGGCCGCTACAAGTTCGAAGCGTGGGAAGCGCTCAAGGGCACCAGCCAGGACGATGCCAAGCAGAAATACATCGAGCTGGTGGGCGACCTGCTGGCAGGTCGCGCCAGCTGAGCCTCAGGCCGCCGGAACCGGCCGCGGGCGAATGCGCCACGCGGCCAGAATCGCGGTGGCAATCACCAGACCGACCGCCAGGAACGTCTCGTCGAATGCGTGAATGCGCGCGGCCTGGGCCGCCGCATCACCGCCCGTGCCGAGCACTGCCCCATGTTCGGCCAGCCGCCACTGCAAACCCACGCCAGCCAGCCCCACGCCAATCGCCCCGCCAAGCTGCCGCAGGAAGTTGATGCAGCTAGACCCCTGCGCGATCAGAGAAAAATCCACGCCGCGCATCGAACCCAGCGTCAGCGACGGCAGGATGCAACCCAGGCCGATGCGGCCAACGATTGCGTAAAGCACCAGCAGAAGATAGGGCGTGACCGTCGACACAGTCGCCATCAGCAGGAATGACCCGGCCAGCAGTACCAGGCCAAACGACACCTGTCGATGGGGCGGCACCCGGCTGGTCAGGCGCCCCGCCGCTGCAATCGTGAGCGCGAGCGCGATGCCCGCGGGCATCAGCACGATGCCGGCCGCCGACGGCGTATAAGACAGCGCCGTCTGCATGTAAACGGGCAGCAGGTAGGTGGATCCGAACAAACCCGCGCCGTAGATGAATGCCACCACGGCGCCGGCGGCAAACTGTCGGTAGCTGTAAAGCCGCATGTTCATCAGCGGATCGGCCGCGCGCAGTTGCCAGGCAACGAAGGCGACCAGCATCGCCACGCCGAAGGCGGCCAGGCCCAGCCCTTCGCCAAGGCTCTCGCGCATGGCGACCAGTCCGTTGAGCAGACTCACCGTGGCGACGCCCACCAGCGCCAGCCCACGCCAGTCCAGCGGCTTGCGCTCGCCCATCATCGCGGAATCCACAGCCATGAAGCGCCGGCCCATCCACAGGCCGATCAGCGTCAACGGCACCACGACGAAAAAGATCGAGCGCCAGCCGAAGGTTTCCACCAGAAAGCCGCCCACGCTGGGGCCGATGGCGGGCGCCAGCACCACGCCGAAGCCGAACAGCGATAACGCCTTGCCCTGCTCGCGCTCCTCGAACACGCGCAGGATGAAGATATTGGGCAACGGCTGCATGATGCCGGCGGCGATGCCTTCTGCCACGCGCATGGCCAGCATCACGCCGAAGGTCGGAGAAAATCCGCCGACGAAGCCGCCCAGGCCCAGTAACAGCAACGAGCCGATAAACGTGCGTCGCAGCCCGTAGCGGTTGAGCAGCCATGGCGTCAGCAGCATCGACAGCGTCATGGCAATCATGAAACTGGCGGCGACCCACTGGGCGCGTTCCTGTCCCAGATGGAAATGGCGGCTCAGATCGGGAACGGCCACGTTGACGATCGTCGACGACATGATCGAAGACATCGTCCCGAGCATCAGCGTCACCAGAATCAGCCAGCGCAGGCGGTCGCCATAGCGGGCGCGCAGCGTCGCGCGCGTGGGGCCGCCGCGCTTGTCACCGGACTTGCCGGGCTTGTCGTCAGGCTCGTCCGGCCCGCCGCTTCTGTCCGCCCTGCCTGCCGCATCCCCGCTGCCGGTACGTGCCGGCGCAGTGGACGGCCGCGTCACCCTAGCCTGCCCGTCAGCGCGATTTCACGGATCTTGCGCACGGTGTCGAGATCGGCCTCGTGGTATGCGGACTTGACGATCTCGGCATAGCGGTCGTCACCGCTGGCATCGACCGCCGGCATGGTCGTCTGATAGATAAAGCGCACCAGCAACGCGCCGGGCGCGGGCGTCTCGATGATCATTTCGAGCGTGCCGCCTGCGTGCTCGGCCGTGGCGGCCGATTCGTAGCGCACGGCCTGTCGCGGCTCGTACACCACGCGATCGCGCACATGGGCCTTGCCAAAATGCAACACCCGTTCGATCCAGCCGTCGCCGCGGTCGACAATTTCCGCGCTGTCGAGGCCCAGCATGAAGAGTTCCGGCGATTCCGCCCGCAATACAAGGCCTTGCCAGAGCTGGTCGGCCGACAACGGCTCCAGCGCCGGGTTGCCTGGGTCATTGATCTCCACCAGGTGTTCGAAACGCAACTTGACTCTCCCAATCGTGAATTTGCATATTATGGGCCCTCCCGCGCGAGGCTGCGTCGCCGACATGGGCGCGGCGTCCGTCATCACTGCTGACAAAATATGTCAGGAGCGGGCGCGCAGAATGCTGGCCCGGTGTGTGCAAGTGCGTCAGTAGTCGTCACCAGTCGTCACCAGTCGTCAGGAGCCGTCAGGAGCGGCTCCGCGGGCGCGCGCCGGAGAACGCTCAGGAGGCAGGCATGGAGTTGTTGATCAACATCGACGTCGATGACCTCGAACGCGGCATCGGCTTTTACGAGGCAGGGCTGGGGCTGCGGCTTCACCGCAAGCTGTTCGACGGCACGGTGGCCGAGATGCATGGCGCATGCGCGCCGATCTATCTGCTGGCCAAGGCGGCCGGCTCGCTGGCCACCACGCGCAGCGACACGCGGCGCGACTACACGCGGCATTGGACGCCCGTGCACCTGGACTTCGTGGTCGCGGCGCTCGAACCCGCCATCGAACAGGCGCTTGGCGCCGGCGCGGAACTGGAAGACTGGCCGCAGGATTTCCCATGGGGCCGCCAGGCCCGCCTGTCCGATCCATTCGGCCATGGCTTGTGCTTCATAGAATGGAAGTCCGGCGGATACGACGCGCCGGGCTCGCGACCGGTCTGAATCGGTATCAACAAAAAACCCCATGGTTTTGGCCATGGGGTTTTTTGCTGGCGGACGCCGGAACAACGAGCGACGCTCAGACTTCCTCGTACAGCGGCAGCGTCAGGAATTCGGCAAAGTCTTCCGAAGTCGACATCTGCTCGAAAATCTGCGCGGCGCGATCGTAGGTCTTCGTGTCGCCACCGACCACTTCCTTCACCTTGGCCAGTTCTTCCGGGATCAGGCCGCGCACCAGCTCGGCGGTCACCTTGCGGCCGTCTTCGAGCTTGCCCTTCGGCGAACGGATCCATTGCCAGACCTGCGAACGCGAGATCTCGGCGGTGGCCGCATCTTCCATCAGGTTGTGAATCGGCACGCAGCCGTTGCCGGCCAGCCAGGCGCCCAGGTAGTGGATGCCGACGTTGATGTTCATGCGCAGGCCAGCTTCGGTGATCGGCGCTTCGGGCTTGAAGTCGAGCAGATCGGCCGCCTTGACTTCGACGTCCGGGCGTTGCTTCTCGAACTGGTTGGGCTTGTCGCCCAGCACGGCCACGAATTCCTTCATCGCCGGCTCGACCAGCCCCGGGTGAGCCACCCAGCCGCCGTCATAGCCATCGGTGGCGTCGCGGCGCTTGTCGCCGATGATGCCCTGCATGGCGATCGCGTTCTTCTCCGGATCGTTCTTGATCGGGATCAGCGCGCTCATGCCGCCGATGGCCGGAGCACCGCGCTTGTGGCAGGTCTTCAACAGCAGCAGCGCGTAGGCGCGCATGAACGGCGAGGTCATCGTCACCTTGGCGCGGTCGGCCAGGCAGAAGTTCTTGTCCACCTTGAACTTCTTGATGCACGAGAAGATGTAGTCCCAGCGGCCGGCGTTCAGGCCCGCGCTGTGGTCGCGCAGTTCGTACAGGATTTCTTCCATTTCGAACGCGGCGAGGATCGTCTCGATCAGCACGGTCGCCTTGATCGTGCCTTGCGGCAGGCCAATCTCGTTCTGCGCCATCACGAAGATGTCGTTCCACAGGCGCGCTTCCAGATGGCTTTCCATCTTCGGCAGGTAGAAGAACGGGCCGGCGCCGCGGGCGATCTGTTCCTTGGCGTTATGGAACAGGAACAGCGCGAAGTCGAAAATGCCGCCCGAAATGCGCTTGCCGTCGATCGTGACATGCTTTTCGTCGAGATGCCAGCCGCGCGGACGCACCTGCAGCGTGGCGATCTTGTCGTTGAGCTTGTAGTGCTTGCCGTTGCTGTCCAGCGTCAGCGTGCGGCGCACCGCCGCCTTCAGGTTGACCTGCCCCTGCATCTGGTTGTGCCAGTTCGGGGTGTTCGAGTCCTCGAAGTCGGTCATGTAGCTGTCAGCGCCCGAATTGAAGGCGTTGATCACCATCTTGGCTTCGACCGGGCCGGTGATTTCCACGCGGCGGCATTCCAGCGCCTTGGGCACCGGCGCCACCTTCCAGTCGCCTTCGCGAATGGCCTTGGTTTCCGGCAGGAAATCGGGAATCTCGCCGGCGTCCAGGCGCTTGGCGCGCGCCACGCGCGCAGCCAGCAGTTCCTGACGACGCGGCTCGAAGGCGCGGTGCAGCTTGTCGACCAGGGCCAGGGCTTCCGGCGTGAGGATGTCTTCGTAAGCCGGCAGGATCTCGCCGGTAATCTTCATGCCCGCGGGCAGCGTGATAGCCATCAGTCTTCTCCTGTATGTGCGATGGTGTGTGAGGGGATGACCACGCTTGTCAGACCGTTGCGCCCGAGGCGGCAACGAAAGCAAGCAGGTCGTTCATGTCGTGCCCGGTGCCGGTGGGCGCCACGTCGAGGCGCTCCGCCGGGTGGCCGGCACGATTGATCCAGAAAGTGGTGTAGCCGAACCACGTGGCGCCGCATGCATCCCAGCAGTTCGACGAGACGAACAGGATCTCGGCGACCGGCAGCCGGAACGCTTGCGGTCCCAGCGCATACGCGGCCGGCGCGGTCTTGTACTGGCGCACCGCATCGACCGACAGCACATGGTCGAACAACCCGTGCATGCCTGCGCTCTTGACCGCGATGTCCAGCATCTCCGGATTGCCATTGGACAGGATGCCCAGCGGCAGATTCGCACGACGCAGGCGCTTGAGCGCCGCGAGGTTTTCGGGGAACGCCGACAGGCACGCATATTCCTTGAGCAAGTGAGCCTGCGACGCTTCGTCGAGGTCCAGCGCCAGCCGGTCCGCCGCATAACGCAGCGCGTCGATCGTGATGTCCCAGAACGGCTTGTAGCGCGCCCCGTCCGGCGCGGCCAGCGAGCGCAGCCGCGAATAATCGATCTGGCGTTCGCGCCACAGCAGCGCCAGCGCTTCGCCCTTGCCCGGAAACAATTGCTCCGCGCGCGCCGTGACGGAATACACGTCGAACAGCGTGCCATAGGCATCGAAAACGACCGCGCGGATCTTGTTCATCTATGGACTCTATAAACGCCAGGGACTGAATGGGGCTGTACACGATTGAATGCATCGAATTCTAGAGACACGTTGCAGTGCGGCAAAGCCAAGTGCGGTCACTTGATCTTTTACTTTTGCACTACTAATCTTGGCCTTCCTCATCAAGACTGTGTATCAGCGAGCGAACATTCGTGGACCATTTCAAGCAACTGGAGACTTTTGTATCGGTCGCATCACGTGGCAGCCTCTCCGCCGCGGCGGCTGCCGAGGGCGTGGCGCCGGCCATCATCGGCCGGCGCATCGACGCGCTGGAAGAGCGCCTGGGCGTCAAGTTGCTGGTCCGCACCACGCGCAAGATCACGCTGACCTTTGAGGGCTCGGCCTTCCTGGAGGACTGCCAGCGCATCCTGAACGATCTGCACAATGCCGAAGCAAGCGTCTCCGCGGGCGGCGTGAAGGCCAGCGGACACCTGCGCGTGACCGCGCCGGCCGGTTTCGGCCGCAAGCATGTGGCGCCGGTGGTGCCGCTGTTTATCGAATCGCATCCCGACGTCACGCTGACGCTCGACCTTTCCGATCGCGTGGTCGATCTGGTCAACGAAGGCTTCGATTGCGCGATTCGCCTCGGCGATCTGCCCGATTCGAGCCTGGTGTCGATCCGCCTGGCCGAAAACCGGCGCGTGGTGGTGGCGTCGCCCGAATACCTGGCGCGCTCCGGATCGCCGCAGCAGCCGGACGACCTGTCGCGCCACAACTGCCTGGCCTTTGGCGCCAGCGCCAATGTGCAGCGCGGCTGGGTATTCCAGCAGGATGGCCGCGCCATCACGGTCAAGGTTGGCGGCACGATGGAATGCACCGACGGCGCGGTGCTGCACGCCTGGTGCCTGCAAGGCCACGGCCTGGCATGGCGCTCCTGGTGGGAAGTCGGCCATGAGATCGCCAGCGGCCGACTGGTCACCGTGCTGGACGAATTCCAGGCGCCGCCGATCGGCATTCATGCGGTATTCCCGCAGCGCAAGCATCTGCCGCTGCGCGTTCGTCTGTTCATCGATCATCTCAAGAACACCTATGGCAACCCGGCCTACTGGCGACGCGCCGAACAGGCGCCGGCCAGCGGTGCCGACTAAGCTGGCCAGTGGCGCGGACCCACTGCGCGGACCAGATTCGCGGCCGACGCGACATCGCCGATTGCTTGAATCGCAATGCGCGCGATTGGCGGACAAAAGTTCCTTCGCCCACCAATCGGTTTGATATTTCGCAATGACGGACACTTCACACTGACTACAATCAATCAGACAGGCGCTGACTTGGCCTGCCCCACTCGTGAAAGGAGGTCCGGTATGTTCAAGCACATCCTGCTACCCACCGACGGTTCTGAGTTGTCCAAGAAGGCCATCGATGGCGGCCTGGAACTGGCAAAGGCGATCAACGCCCGCGTCACTGCCTATGTCTGCCTTGAGGAATATCCGTACACGCCCTTCAGCGAAATCGTGGTCGAGGCTCCGCAGGCGTTCAAGGAACGTATCGAGAACCAGGCCAGGCTGTACCTGAAGGAGATCGAAACCGCCGCGGTCGCCGCCGGGCTGCCGTTCGATGCGGACATGACCACCTTCGCGGTGCCCTATCTCGGCATCATCGACGCGGCGGAGCGTCATGGCTGCGACGTGATCTTCATGGCCTCGCACGGCCGGCGCGGCCTGTCCGGCCTGCTGCTCGGCAGCGAGACCCAGAAAGTACTCACGCATACGGATATTCCCGTTATCGTCTATCGATAGTCAGCCGCCCTGCCAAAAAAGCCGCGCCGCAGGTCATGCGGCGCGGTGCCAAACTGACGGCGTGATGGTCGCACGCCGTCCCCGAATTACCTTTCGCGTTGCCTGGCCGAATGGCTCAGGCCACCTTCTTGTCGAAGAACTGTTCGTCTTCGGTCGAGCCCTTGAGCGCGGTCGTCGACGACTGGCCGCCCTCGATGGTCTGCGTCACCGCATCGAAGTAACCGGTGCCCACCTCGCGCTGATGCTTCACGGCGGTGAAGCCCTTCTCGGCCGCGGCGAACTCGTTTTCCTGCAATTCCACGAACGCGCTCATCTGGTTGCGGGCATAGCCGTAGGCCAGGTTGAACATCGAGTAGTTCAGCGAATGGAAACCGGCCAGCGTGATGAACTGGAACTTGTAGCCCATCGCGCCCAATTCCTTCTGGAACTTGGCGATCGTCGCATCGTCAAGATTCTTCTTCCAGTTGAATGACGGCGAGCAGTTGTACGCCAGCATCTTGCCCGGGAACTTGGCGTGGACCGCTTCGGCAAAGCGCTTGGCGAATTCCAGATCGGGCTTGCCGGTCTCGCACCACACCAGGTCCGCCACCTCCGCATAGGCCACGGCGCGCGCAATCGACTGATCGATGCCGGGCCGCGTGCGGTAGAAACCTTCCACGGTGCGCTCGCCGGTCAGGAACGGCTGGTCGCGCTCGTCCACGTCCGACGTCAGCAGGTCGGCCGCTTCGGCATCGGTACGGGCGATCACCAGCGTCGGCGTGCCCGACACGTCGGCGGCCAGCCGCGCGGCGGTCAGCTTCGCCACGGCTTCGCGCGTGGGCACCAGCACCTTGCCGCCCATGTGACCGCACTTCTTGACCGACGCCAGTTGATCTTCGAAGTGCACGCCAGCGGCGCCCGCCTCGATCATCGACTTCATCAGCTCGAATGCATTGAGCACGCCGCCGAAGCCGGCCTCGGCATCGGCCACGATCGGCGCGAAGAAATCGGTGTCGCCGGTGCCTTCGCTCCATTGGATCTGGTCGGCGCGCTGGAACGTGTTGTTGATGCGCTTGACCACCATCGGCACTGAGTTGGCCGGATACAGCGACTGATCCGGATACATTTCGCCCGCCAGGTTGGCGTCGCCAGCGACCTGCCAGCCCGACAGATAGATCGCCTTGAGTCCGGCCTTGACCTGCTGCAGCGCCTGGTTGCCGGTCAGCGCGCCCAGCGTGTTGACGAACGGCTCGGTGTTCAGCAGGTGCCAGAGCTTTTCCGCACCGCGACGGGCCAGCGTATGTTCGACCTGCACCGAACCGCGCAGGCGGACCACGTCTTCAGCGGTGAAGTTGCGCTTCACACCCTTCCAGCGCGGATTGGTATCCCAATCCTTTTGCAGGGCTTCAATCTGTTGTTGGCGCGTAGTCATATTCACTCTCCTGATAGCAATGCCAGGGATTCGCTTCGAAATTTGCGACACGGCCCCGTTGCCGGGGAGACCGAGGCGACGCTGTGGTTCCAGCGTCTCAAGTCATGTGTCTTATATAAGAGTGTAGGGAACGATCCCGCGTCGCAACAGCGCCAACTGTGGTCAAGGCCTCGTTTTTTTATTCTTTACTTTCAATGAGTTGCCGATCGTATGCCACGATGTGGAAGGGAGTCTTCCATCATGAGAAACGGAGCTTGTGCTGCGCACCGACATGTTTTTGCGAAACAAAACAGCTTTCCGCATCATGAAATTTCAGCAGCCTCGGGATTCACACGCGCGGCCTGCAGGTCGGTCGATGCGGGCGCGCCGGCCAGATGGTCGACAAATTCGCCGATCATGGCGGCCATGCGTTGCGGGTGGGACAGCGGCAACCAATGATGCGCATCGACTTCGCGACGCCACAGATGCGCGACCCACCGCCCGAAACCCTCGGTCACGGCCGGCCGCACATAGCGATCGCGCAGCGGCACGATGATCTGCACCGGCGCATGGGCGCGCCTGTCGCGCGGCGCACGCAGGCGGACGCGAAAGTTGGCACGATACAGCCGCAGCCCGTTCACACCGTCGGCAGTCTGGGTGGGATTGGCCGGCGCATGCAGTCCTTCGGTCTTGCGCAGCCAGAACGGCCAGCTTCGGCCGAGCCAGACCTTCCAGTTCCATTCCGGCAGTTTCGGCAGATGAAAGAACACGATGTACCACGATGCCAGCGCCTGACGCAGCGCGGCGCCCCACTGCCGGAGCGAGCGCCGGCCGGTGCCGCGCAAGGCGATCGCGGCGTAATCGAGGCACGGCCCCGAACACGACGTGAACGAAGCGATGCGCCCATACAGGCGCGGATCGGTGACGAATTCCCAGCCCTGGATCGATCCCCAGTCATGCCCGACCAGGTGCACGGCGCGATCGGGCGAAACGGCGTCGATCACCGCGATGAAGTCGTCAGCCAGGCGTTCAAGCCGATAGTCGGACACGTTAGGCGGCGCGTCCGAGGCCCCCGCACCGCGCACGTCGTAGGCAATCACATGAAAACGCTCGGACAGCGCCTGCGCCACGCCGTGCCAGACGTGGCTGTTATCGGGATAGCCGTGCACCAGCACCACGACGGGATGGCTTGGGTCCCCCCACGCCGAGGCGGCGAGCCGCACGGTGCCTGTCTGGATATGAAACGCGAGCGGCGATGGCCGCGAGGAAATCGGCAGAGTCATGGCGTCGGGCATTGACAGTATCGAATGTCATCGTCGCCCATGCTAACGCCGCCGCATACCGCGCGACTGCGTTTGAAACGGCGAATCTCAGGCCGCCGCCGCATCGCGCGCGCGGCGCCACGCGACCCAGTCGCCGCCATCGATGCGCGGCAGGCCGGTCACGGCGCCGTCGGCCACCGGGTACATCAGGCAATCGAGCGCGACGCCATCGCACAGTACCGGCCGGGATTCGCGGATGAACAGCGTGGCCTGCCCGGGATAGACCTCCTCGATCTCGTCCAGCACCGGCAACAATGCATCGGGAATGTCGTAGATGTCGCCGGCCACGGGCCCGGCCGATGGATCGAGCACGAGACCCGGATAGCTGCCGAAGTCATAGAGCCGGCCCGCGATCGCGCCGCTGCCAACCAGCGTCGGCGGCGCAATGCCATGCCGCGCGGCGGCGTGATTCAGATCGTTGACCTCGCCTGCGCGCAGCGTGCCATAGACGAAAACGCGCGGCATCGATCAGGCCTCCAGTTGCTGGTCGGCGACCAGCACGCCGTCGGCATCGGCGTAGATCCAGTTGCCGGGACGCACCACCGTGCCGGGCATCTGCACCGCCACATCGGGCTGGCCGATATTGCGCTTCTGGCTTTTTTGCGGATGCACGCCGAGCGCGCGGATGCCGACGTCGCAGGCGTTCAGTTCAACGCTGTCGCGCACGCAACCGTTCACGACGATGCCGGCCCAGCCGTTCTTTTCGGCCAGTTCGCCGAGCATGCCGCCGACCAGCGCGCAGCGCATCGATCCGCCGCCATCGACCACCAGCACCCTGCCCTGTCCCGGCGTCTCCAGCGCGGCGCGCACCAGCGAGTTGTCCTCGTGCACCTTCAGCGTGGCGGCCGGGCCGGCAAACGCCACGCGCTTGCCAAAGTGGAGAAACCCCGGCGACAGCACCCGCAAGGTGCCGTCGGCCAGGCGCGATTCATTGGCGTCGCACAGATCGGTGGTGACGGGCTTCATCGATGACTCCTCTGACAGTTCGTGAGTGGCACAAAGCGGCCATGTTAGAGGAAATTCCGCGCCACCGGCCGTCGCATGCCTGGCGCGCACATGGCACGCTACATCTGCTTGAACAGATGCGCGTACTGTCTGGCCACCGGCAGCGATTCGGGCCGGTCGCGCAGCTTCAAAGACAGGCGGCCCAGCGACTGGTTGACCGCGCTGGCCACGCAATCGATATTGACCACGGTGCCGCGATGGATCTGCCAGAAACGGTCGGGATCGAGCTGCTGGGTCAGTTCGCGCAGGCTGGTGCGGATCAGCGCATCGCCGCTGGAAGCCACCACGTTCACGTACTTGTCGGTGGCTTCGAGATAGATCACCTCGTCGACCGGGATGATGCGCACTTCCTGCCCGACCAGCGCCTTGATAAACCGCAAGTACTGGCCGCGCGCGACAGCCGGCTTGTCGAGCGATTCCAGCCGCTGCAGCAGTTGCGCAAGCTTGTCCGCGTCGACCATCGCGCCGATCTCCGGTGCGGCGTCGCCGGCATGGTCATCGGTGCGACCGTCATGGGTGGGTGTGGCATGACGCAGCACGATGCGCGCTTTCAGGCGTTCCACGGTGGCTTCCAGTCGCTCGTGCTGTACGGGCTTGAGCACATAGTCGACCGCCGCGCGCTCGAACGCCTCCAGCGCGAACTGATCGTAGGCGGTGACGAACACCACGAGCGGCGGGTTGTCGAATTCGATCAGTTCGCGCGCCACGTCCATGCCGCTCATGCCCGGCATGCGGATATCGAGAAAGGCGACGTCGGGCCGGTGCGCGCGCGCGGCCTCCAGCGCGGCCACGCCATCGTGGACCACCGCGGCGATGGTGGCTTCCGGCCACAACGATTTCAGTTCGGATTCGAGCACGCGCGCGAGCAGCAGCTCGTCGTCGGCGATCAGCAGGGTCGGAGACATGGGGGCGCGAATGTCAGGGACTGCGGTTCAAGAAATTGGGCGATGCGCCGGTACCGCGGCCTCACGGACGCGAAATCGCCGGCGTCACGTTGGGCGACGCAGACGCGCGCGGCGGCTCCTGCGCTGGCCGCGCCGGCGCGACGGTCGGATCGGTGCTGCGCGTCAACGGCAGCGTCAGGCGCACCACCACGCCGCGCGGCACGTTTTCCTCCATCTGCATGCTGGCCGCGGCGCCGAAAATACGCGCCAGGCGTTCGCGCACGTGGGTCAGGCCCAGACCCGATCCACCCTTGCCGCTTTTTGCGCCCTGCGTGAAGCCCACGCCGGTGTCGGCGATGATCACCTGCAGGCTGCCGTCGGCGGTCTGCTGCGCGGACAGCAGGATCTTGCCGCCGCGCATGCAGGGCTCGATGCCGTGCGTGACCGCGTTTTCGACAATCGGCTGGATCAGCATCGGCGGGATCTCGGCGTCGGCCAGCGCCGCCGGCAATTCCACGGCGTGATCGAGCCGGGAACCGAATCGCATGCCCTGGATATCGAGATAGCTGCGCAGCAGTTCGAATTCCTGCGCCAGCGTGCAATGCTCCGCGCGCGTGTGCGACAGCGACATCCGCAGGAAGCCGATCAGCCGTTGCAGCAACTGGCGCGCGGCACGCGGGTCAGTCGCGATCAGACCATCGAGATTGGCCAGCGAATTGAACAGGAAGTGCGGTTCGATCTGGGCCTGCAGCGCCATCAGTTGCGCCCGCACCAGCTGCTTTTCGGCTTCCTCGCGCTGCAGCGCGTCCAGCGCGGCCTGGCGTTCCAGATAGGCCAGCTTCTCGCGCGACCAGTAGAAGTAGATCATGCTCGCCGATGCCAGCATGCCGACGATCAGGCACATGCGCAGCATATCGCCGGTGGCGGCCGGCGATTTTTCGGGCAGGTTCAGCAGTTCGCGCGTGGCCCAGCTGCCTAGCACCACGCCCATCGGCACGGCCACCACTGCCAGGCACATGAACGGCCAACGGCGCGGCCGGTCGTTCCACCAGATCAGCACGCGCGGCACATCGATCAGCACCCAGATCGACAACCCGATCAATTGGCTATAGACGAAGTTCTGCACCAGCGAGCCGCCGGTCCGGAACCCATAGTTGAGGCTGGCGGCAATGACTGTGTTCATGCAGACCACGAACAGCAGATCGCGCGCAAGAATGTTGAGCCGCGACGGCACCGCGCCTGGCATGCGCATGGTTCTCTCCCTCCTTCTGCTCCACAAGCCGCGTGCAAATCTGTGATGCACTGCAGCATAGGCAACGCCCCATGCATTCGGTCGGATGGGGCGGCTGCGATGAGAGGGAATGTACGCCTGACGGCGGCGCGAGGAAAGCGGCTTGCGACGAACTGACGACTGGCGGCGCGACCGGTTGGCGGATCCTACCGGCAGGTAGATCCGCGCGCGGCAAACGCGCGTATGAACCGCGCGGTTTCAGACAATTTCGGGCGCCATTCCGCGACGTCAGGCCGCCACGGCGATCCGGCTCGACGCCTCGGCCAGCGCGGTCGACACCGTGTCGCGCGACAGATGCGGGGCGAACATGTTGATGAACGCGTGCGCATAGCCGCGCAGGTAGGCGCCACGGCGCACCGCCACGCTGGTCGTATTCGGTTCGAACAGGTGGTCAGCCTGAATCCGCACGAGCCCGGCGTCCTTGCGTTCGTCATAGGCCATCGAGGCGATGATGCCGACGCCGAGGTCCAGTTCGGCGTAGGTCTTGATCACGTCCGCGTCCATCGCCGTGAGCACGATCTCGGGCTGCAAACCCGCGTCGGCAAACGCGCCGTCGATCTTGCGGCGACCCGTGAAGCCGGCGTCGTACGTAATGATCGGGAAATTGCACAGGTCTTCGAGCGTGGGCTCGGGCAAGCGCGTCAGCGGATGCTCGGGCGAGACCACGATCACGTGCTGCCAGCTGTAGGCCTCGAACGACGTCAGCCCGGCCTCGCTGGCCACGGCTTCGGTGGCGATGCCGATGTCGGCCTGACCGGTCAGCAACAGTTCCACGATATGCGACGGCGATGCCTCCTGCAGCGCCAGCGTGACGTGCGGATATTCGCGCCGGAAGCTCTGCACCACCTTGGGCAGCGCGTAGCGCGCCTGGGTATGCGTGGTGGCCACCGTCAGCCGGCCGGTATGGCGGCCCGCGAATTCATCGCCGGCCTGCCGGAGATTCTCGGCCTCCAGAAGCAGACGCTCGACGATCCGCACGATCTCGCGGCCCGGCTCGGTCAGACCCGTCAGGCGCTTGCCATAGCGCTCGAAGATCTCCACGCCCAGTTCTTCTTCGAGTTCGCGGATCTGGCGCGACACGCCCGGCTGCGATGTGTACAGCGCGTTGGCCACTTCGGTCAGGTTGAACTGGCGGCGCACCGCCTCGCGGATCGATCGCAATTGCTGAAAATTCATTTGGCCGTCCCTTGTTGTGCCGCGTTAGTCTGGCTGCGATTGAAGACGCGCAACTGGCGCGGCCGCACCGCCAACAGTTCGCCCTCGCGAAAGCCCTGGTGACGGAAGCGTTCGAGCGGCAACGCCACCTCGATCACGTCCTGGTTGTCTTCGCGCTCCAGTTCCAGTTGCGCCACCGGGCCCAGCGTCAGCGCGCGCCGCAATGTCACCGCGATGCCGTCCGTGCCCGGCGCATAGCGTTCGACTTCCAGATCGTGCGGCCGCACATACGCCACCGCATCGCCCGCGGTCTCATGTCCACTGCCGACCACCGGCAGCACGGCTTCGCCGGTGTGCAGAAGGCCGCCCGTATCGCCCACTTCCAGACGGCCGTGAAACAGGTTCACGTTGCCGAGGAAGCCGAACACGAATGGTGTGGCGGGATGGTTGTAGACCGCTTCGGGCGTGCCGAATTGCTCGACCTTGCCGCGATTCATCAGCACGACCTGATCGGCCACTTCGAGCGCCTCTTCCTGGTCATGCGTCACGAACACGCTGGTCACGTGCAGTTCGTCATGCAGGCGGCGCAGCCAGCGGCGCAGTTCCTTGCGCACTTTGGCGTCGAGCGCGCCGAACGGTTCGTCGAGCAACAGCACGCGCGGCTCCACGGCCAGCGCGCGGGCCAGCGCAATGCGCTGGCGCTGGCCGCCGGAGAGCTGCGACGGATAGCGGTCGCCCAGCCAGTCGAGCTGCACCAGTTCCAGCAGGGACTTCACCTTGGCGCGGATGACGGCCTCCGACGGGCGCTCGGCGCGCGGCTTCACGCGCAGGCCGAAGGCCACGTTCTCGAACACCGTCATGTGCTTGAACAGCGCGTAGTGCTGGAATACGAAGCCGACGTTACGCTGGCGCACGTGCTGGGTCGACGCATCCTGCCCGGCCAGCACCACCTGCCCCGCATCGGCGCGCTCCAGCCCGGCGATGATCCGCAGCAGCGTGGTCTTGCCGCAGCCCGACGGCCCGAGCAGCGCCGTCAGTTCGCCCTCGGCGAAGTCCAGCGAGACGTTGTCGAGCGCCACGAAATCGCCGAAGCGCTTCTGCACGTTCCTGACCTGAATGCTCATGATGGCTGCCCTTCCTGTGCGTGTTCCTTGCCGGCGCGGATTTCGACCAGCGTCTTGATACCGAGCGTGACCAGCGCGAGCAGCGTCAGCAATGACGCCACGGCAAACGCGGCCGCGAAGTTGTATTCGTTGTAGAGAATTTCCACATGCAGCGGCATCGTGTTGGTCAGCCCGCGAATATGGCCCGACACCACGGACACGGCGCCGAATTCGCCCATCGCCCGCGCATTGCAGAGAATCACGCCATACAGCAGGCCCCAGCGAATGTTGGGCACCGTGACGTGCCAGAAGGTCTGCCAGCCCGATGCGCCCAGCACGATGGCGGCCTCCTCTTCCTCGCTGCCCTGCGACTGCATCAGCGGAATCAGCTCGCGCGCGACAAACGGGAAGGTCACGAACACCGTAGCCAGCACGATGCCCGGCACCGCGAACATGATCTTGATGTCGTGCGCCTCCAGCCATGGGCCGAACCAGCCCTGCGCGCCGAACATCAGCACATAGATCAGCCCCGAGATCACCGGCGACACCGAGAACGGCAAATCGATCAGCGTGATCAGCAGATTCTTGCCGCGGAAATCGAACTTGGCGATGGCCCACGCCGCCGCCACGCCGAACACCAGGTTGAGCGGCACCGCGATGGCCGCCACGGTCAGCGTCAGCTGGATCGCCGCGACCGCATCCGGCTCGACCAGCGCATCGAAATAGGTTTGCACGCCCTTGCGCAAGGCTTCATAGAAGACCGACGCCAGCGGCACGAACAGGAACAGCCCGAGAAACAGCACCGCAACGGTAATCAGCGTGTAGCGCACCCAGGCGGATTCGCCCGTGGCGCCGTACGGATGCGCGGCGCCCGATGCGCCCAGGCGGGAAACGGCTCCGGCCATGTCAGTTCACCTCCGGATTGCCGTCAGGCAGCGCCGCGGCGCGGGCGCCGCTCTGATGGCGGCGCGTCCACGCCTGCAGCAGGTTGATCAATAGCAGCAGCACGAACGAGATCACCAGCATCACCACGGCCACGGCAGTGGCGCCGGCGTAGTCGTACTGCTCCAGCTTCGAATAGATCATCAGCGGCGCGATCTCCGACACCATCGGCATGTTGCCGGAAATAAAGACCACCGATCCATACTCGCCGGTGGCCCGCGCGAACGACAGCGCGAATCCGGTCAGCAGCGCTGGCAGGATGGCCGGCAGGATCACGCGGCGAAAGGTCTGCAGGCGTGTCGCGCCGAGGCTGGCGGCAGCCTCCTCGAGTTCGCGCTCGACGTCTTCGAGCACTGGCTGCACAGTGCGCACCACAAACGGCAGGCCGATGAAGGTCAGCGCCACCACCACGCCCAACGGCGTGAAGGCCACCTTGATGCCAAGCGGCTCGAGCCAGCGGCCGATCCAGCCATTGCCGGCAAACAATGCGGTCAGCGCGATGCCCGCCACTGCGGTAGGCAGTGCAAACGGCAGATCCACCAGCGCATCGATAAAACGCTTGCCGAAAAACCGGTAGCGCACCAGCACCCACGCCACGACGAGGCCAAACGCGGTATTGATGATCGCCGCCACCAGCGACGCGCCGAAGCTCAGTTCCAGCGACGCCACCACGCGCGGATTCGATACCGTCGTCCAGAAGGCATCCCACGTCATCGTGAACGTCTTCAGGAACGTCGCCGAGAGCGGGATCAGGACGATCAGCGTCAGATAGAAGATCGTGAAGCCCAGCGACAGCCCGAAACCCGGCAGCACCGTATAGCGCTGGCTGGCGGGTGCCGGGCGCAACTGCGCGGCGGGAACCGTGGGCGGGGGCGCGTCCGCCAGGGAAATTGTGGAAGGCATGTCGTCTCGTCTTTATGATCGCGGCGCATAAGGCGCCGGTCTACGAGACAAATTTTGAAGATGCGCCCTTATAAACAGAACGAATCTTTTCGAATTTTCTTAATCGTTTTAGATATAAGGAGCCGGCTGTACGACATCCGCGGACGCTTCCCAGGTGTCTGAGCCGTCACCCATGTTAAGAATGCGCCCCGTGGAGTCGATCCGCTGCAGCAACGTGGCGAGCAGCGCCTGTCCCGCGGGCCAGTCGTCGAGGTCCGAATCGGCGTTGATATGGCCGCGCGGGCCGGCATCGACCAGTTCGCTGCCCCACAGCGTGCCCCAGCTGAATGCCGTGCGCTGCGACATCCATGGATCGTTGGTGCTGGCCACCACGATGGTCGGAAACGGCAGGCGCCAGGTCGGCAGCAGCGTGCCGACGCCGAATTTGTCGGGATCGGCGGGAGCCACCAGCAACGCGCCGGCAATGCCGACCGGATCGAGCGACGCCTGGCGCAATGTTGCCAAGCATCCGAAGCTGTGCGCCACCAGCACCGCGCCGCGCGATGCCACGCGCTGCGCGCGGGACACGCCTTCGGATACGCGCTCGGCCCACAGCGGCAGGCTCGGCCGGCCCCAGTCATGCTGCTCGATGCGCTGCCAGTCCGGATACAACGCTTCCCAGCGGCTTTGCCAGTGCGCCGGCCCGCTGCCGTGCAAGCCTGGAACGGTGAGGATCTGCAGACCGCGCGGCACTTGCAGCCGCGCGCCGCCGCCCGATAGTGTCGATGCCACCATACGTTCTCCTTCTCTCGCTCGTGTTGTTCAGTGCTTATGGGGTGCTGCCAGCTACATCATGAGCATGCAAGGCGCGTGCCGACACCGGTCCGCCAGCCACGGCCTCGCCCTGTCCAAGTACGATGCCGGCGTTCTGCAGACGCTCGACGACCTCGTCGTTCTGCAAGCGCCGGCCGATCAGCGTCACGCCCGCGCCGTCCGCGCTGGCGCGCAGCCCGGCCAGTTGGCGGTCAGTCCAGGTGCGCCGCATGTCGAGCTTGAGCCAGTCGGGCAACGCATGCGCCATCAGCGCACCGGCTTCGGCCGGGTCCGACGCCTGCAGGCTCACGGCAAAGCCGTTGCGGCGATAGTTGCCCACCACATGCAGCAATAGCGGCAGGTCATCGTTGGCACTGGCGGGCACCTGGATCACGAACCGCTCGATCGGCAGGCCCAGCGATTCCAGCGCGCGCCGGAAAGCCGCACCGTGATCGTCGGCCACCGCGGCCAGCAACCGGTTATGCACATTGAGCACGAGCTTGTGCTCGCCGTGCGCCGCGAAATAGTTCATGGCGTGCACCAGCCGCGACAGGCGGTCCAGCGACACCAGCGACGCGTCGTCCGCCGCCATCGCAAACAGTTTCCACGCCGCCAGGCCGACGCCGTCCTCGGCATAGGTACGGATTGACCCCTCGTGCGCCACGACGTCGCGGCCGGACAAGGTCACCAGCGGCTCGAACGCGCTGGTCAGCGAGCAATTGAAGTACTGGCCCTGCACCTGTCCGCGCGTATCGCGCCAAAGCTCGCGGCCGGGGACCGGCTCGCGCGGCAGCGTTTCAAGATAGCGTTCGAGTGCGGTAGCAATGGTCATGCTCGGTCCATGTCGTTACGCGCGCGGTTCGGCCAATGGCTCATGATAGGAGCTAGGCGGCAACCGCGGCATGAAGATTCGTTGATGATGGGGCGTCGGGCGACAGTTTCATCACGCGACGCAGCACCGCTTCTTCCAGCCGGGCGAACGCCGCGTCGCCGCGTTGGCGTGGCCGGGCCAGCGCGACGGGCTGATCGAGCGCGATGCGGCCGTCTTCGATCAGCACCACGCGGTCGGCCAGCGCGATCGCCTCCGACACATCGTGGGTGACCAACAGCGCAGTGAAGCCGAGCCGGCGCCACAGCGATTCGATCAGCGCCTGCATTTCGATGCGCGTCAGCGCATCGAGCGCACCAAGCGGCTCATCGAGCAGCAACAAGCGTGGGTGGTGCACCAGCGCGCGGGCCAGCGCCACGCGTTGCCGCTGCCCACCCGAAAGCCGCGCCGGCCATTCGGCGGCGCGTTCGGCCAGCCCCACCTGCGCCAGCACGGCCTGCGCGTCGGCGCGGCGCTCGCGCGGCAAGCCCAGCGCGACGTTGTCCAGCACGCGCTTCCACGGCAGCAGCCGGGCATCCTGGAACATCACGCGGATACTGTCCTGCAAGTCGCGGCCGTTGCGATCATCGAGCGTGACGGCGCCGCCATCGGCATTTTCAAGCCCGGCCACCAGGCGCAACAGCGTGCTCTTGCCGCAACCACTGCGCCCAACAATGGCCACGAACTCGCCGGGCCGAACCTGCAGGTCGACGCAATGTAGCACTGCGCGACCGTTGTAGTGCTTTACCACCTGTTGCACGCGCAGCGCCACGCCGCCTTCGGCTGGCGTCGGCGCCGTTGCGGGACGCGCTGCCTCGCGGCGGGCCAGATCGTGTTCGAGCCAGGCCAGTGCGGCCTGTTCCACGGGATAAAGTGTCTGCATGAATCTCTCCTCGGTTCGCAACGGATCGCTACCGGTGACCTGGGTGGAATGACGTACCGCTATCCGCTACCGGATGCCTCGCTCGTTTCAAGCGGCCTGATAGCCGGGATGCCAACGCAGCCAGAAGCGTTCCAGCGCGCGCGATAGCACATCGGCCAGCTTGCCCAGCAGCGCATAGAGCAGGATGCCGACCAGCACCACATCGGTTTGCAGGAATTCGCGCGCGTTCATCGTCATGTAGCCGATGCCCGATTGCGCGGAGATCGTCTCCGCCACGATCAGGATCACCCACATCAGCCCCAGCGAAAAACGCACGCCGACCAGAATGTTTGGCAACGCGCCGGGCAGGATCACTTCGCGATACAGCCGCCATCCGGACAGCCCGTAGCTGCGCGCCATTTCCACCAGCGCCGGATCCACCGCGCGGATGCCGTGGAACGTATTGAGGTACACCGGGAAGAACACGCCCAGCGCCACCAGAAAGAGCTTGGCCGTCTCATCGATGCCGAACCACAGGATTACCAGCGGAATCAGCGCCAGCGTGGGGATGTTGCGCACCATCTGCAGCGTGCTGTCGAGCAGTGTGGCCGCAGTGCGGAACGTGCCAGTCAGCAGACCGAGCAGCAGGCCCAGCCCGCCGCCGACGGCCAGTCCGATCAGCGCGCGCCACGTGCTGACCCAGACGTGGCGCCACAGTTCGCCGGATGCAGCGAGACCCCACGCCGCTTCCACCACCGCCAGCGGCGCGGGCAGGACCCGGCTGGACAGCCATCCCAGTTGCGATGCGCCCTGCCAAGCCACGATCAGCAGCACCGGCACGATCCACGGCGCGACCGCCTGCGCCGCGCCGCGGCCACGCGTCGATGTCGATGTCGATGTCGATGTCGATGTCGATGTCGATGCCGATGTCGATGCCGATGCCGATGCCGATGCCGATGTCGATGTCGGTTGCGACACGGATTCCAGGTTCGCCATGATCACCGCCTCAGCTTTGCGAGGCGCGCGGCACGATGCCGGTGGCCATGACTTCGCCAAACGGGCCCGATAGCACCTGCCCCGGCAGTCTGTCGCGCAACTGGCGCGGCAGCAGCGGGAATACCAGTTCGGCAAACCGGTACGCTTCCTCCAGATGCGGGTAACCCGAGAAGATGAATGTGTCGATGCCCAGGTCCGCGTATTCCTGCATGCGCGCGACCACGGTGTGCGGATCGCCGACCAGTGCCGTGCCCGCACCGCCGCGCACCAGACCCACGCCGGCCCACAGGTTGGGACTGATTTCCAGCGCCTCGCGCGTGCGCTTGGCCCCGCCCGCATGCAGCGCGGCCATGCGTCGCTGCCCTTCGGAATCCATCTTGGCGAATACGGCCTGCGCGCGCGCCACGGTTTCGTCGTCGAGCCTGCTAATCAGTTCGTCCGCGGCGGCCCACGCGGCGGCTTCGGTCTCGCGCACGATCACGTGCAGCCGGATGCCGAAGCGCACCGTGCGGCCGTGTTTCGCCGCACGGGCGCGTACGTCGGCGATCTTGCGCGCGACATCCGCCGGCGGCTCGCCCCATGTGAGATACGTCTCCACCTGTTGCGCGGCGAGATCGTGCGCGGCGTCCGACGATCCGCCGAAGTAGACCGGCGGATGCGGCCGCTGCACCGGCGGGTACAGCACGCGTGCGCCCTTCACATGCAGATGCTTGCCCTCGAAGCTGATCTCGCCGCCATCGTGGCTGGCCGCCAGCACATCGCGCCAGATGCGGATGAATTCGGCAGACGCCTCGTAGCGTGCCGCGTGATCGAGAAATAGCCCGTCGCCTTCCAGTTCCGCGACATCGCCGCCGGTCACCAGATTCACCAGCAAGCGGCCGCCCGAAATGCGATCGAACGTCGCGGCCATGCGCGCGGCCAGCGTCGGCGTCATCAGCCCCGGACGCACTGCCACCAGGAACTTGAGCTGGCGCGTCACCGCGGCCAGCGCGGACGCCGCCACCCACGGGTCTTCGCACGAGCGGCCAGTGGGAATCAGCACGCCCTCGTAGCCGAGCGTATCGGCCGCGACGGCAATCTGCTTCAAATAGTCGAAGTTGACCTCGCGCGCGCCTTCGGACGTGCCAAGGTAGCGGCTGTCACCATGGGTGGGGATAAACCAGAAAACTTGCATGTCGTGCCTCGTGTGCCTGTTACCTGTTGTGGTCGGGATGGGCGATGGCGTGGATCAGCGCCGCGCCTGCTGTGCCGGCGGCGTCCATGCGGCATCGGCCACCTTGATCGGCTTGGGAATCAGCTTCAGCGTCACGAACGCGTCGGCGATACGCTGCTGTTCGGCGAGGACCTCGGGCGTGACGGGCTTCGCGCCATAGGAAAAGCGCGAGACGGCCAGCGCCAGCACGTTGGTGTCGAGTCCGGTCTCTTTGGCCAGGAACTGCGTGGCGTCGTGCGGATGCTTTTCGGCCCACTGGCCCAACTGCGCCAGTTCATCAAGGATTGCCTCGACCACGTCGGGCCGCGCATTCGCGTAGGGGCGCGAGGCCAAATAGAACTGATGATTGCTGACGACGTTCCGGCCGCTCGCATCGCGGCCGTCGGCCAGCACGCGCGCGCCGAGTTGCTTTTCGGCGGCGGCCAGGAACGGATCCCAGATCACCCAGGCGTCCACCGCGCCGCGTTCGAATGCCGCGCGGGCGTCGGCCGGCGGCAGGTACACGGGCTGGATGTCGCTCCAGGCCACTCCGGCCTTTTCAAGCTGGCGCACCAGCAGATAATGAACATTCGAGCCCTTGTTAAGCGCCACGCGCTTGCCGCGCAGATCGGTCACGCTTTTCAGCGTCGACGTCTTCGGCACGACGATCGCTTCGGACGTGGGCGCGGGCGGCTCATTGCCGATATAGGCCAGTTGCGCGCCGGCGGCCTGCGCGAAGATCGGCGGCGCTTCGCCGACCGTGCCGAAATCGATGGCACCGACGTTGAGCCCTTCGAGCAATTGCGGGCCGGCCGGGAATTCGGTCCATTTCACGCTGATGCCCTGCGACGCGAGGCGCTTTTCCAGCGTGCCGCGCGCCTTGAGCAGCGTCAGCGTGCCGTACTTCTGATAGCCGATGCGCAGCAGCTTTGGATTGGTGTTGGACGACTGGGCCCGGGCCGGCGAGGCGGTGAGGCCGTAGATCACGCCGGTGGCGATCACGAGTGCGCCGAGGATCAGGCGGCGGCGCAGCGAGGCAGGTTGGCGGGCAAGTGTTCCGGTTCTGGAAGTGGTCATGTCGGGTCCGTGCAAGGCGATGGCGATGAAATCTGTGGCGGCACGACGCCCTGCCGGCGCCTTCGCGCGGCATCGCAGGGGTCATGCGTGGGGAATCTTCAGATCAGGCGGGACATCGCTCCGGGGCGATGCAAGACACTGCGAGGCGGACGATGCGAGCAGCGGACATGGCGGACTCCTTCTTCAGGGGCGCCGGGGCAGCGCTGGCCGCCCCGGCGTCGCGATCATCGCTTGCCGGGCTGGTAGACCTGGTCGAACGAACCGCCATCGGCAAAGTGCGCCTTCTGGGCCTTGGCCCAGCCGCCGAATACCTCGTCGATCGTGAACAGCTTCACCTTGGGGAAGTTGGCGGCGTACTTGGCGGCCACCTTTTCCGAAATCGGACGGTAGTAGTTCTTGGCCGCGATTTCCTGGCCTTCGTCGGTGTAGAGGAATTGCAGATAGGCTTCGGCGGCCTTGCGCGTGCCCTTCTTGTCGACCACCTTGTCGACCACGGCCACCGGCGGCTCGGCCAGGATCGACACCGACGGCGCGACGATATCGAACTTCTCGGGACCGAGTTCCTTGATGGCCAGAATTGCCTCGTTTTCCCACGCAATCAGCACATCGCCCAGCCCGCGCTCGACGAACGTCGTGGTGGCGCCGCGCGCGCCGGAATCGAGCACCGGCACGTTCTTGAGCAGCGCACCGACGAACTCGCGGGCCTTGGCCTCGTTGCCGCCCGGCTGGCGCAGCGCATAGCCCCAAGCGGCCAGATAGTTCCAGCGCGCGCCGCCCGATGTCTTGGGGTTGGGTGTGATGACCTGCACGCCCGGCTTGATCAGATCGTTCCAGTCCTTGATCTGCTTGGGATTGCCCTTGCGCACCAGGAACACGATGGTCGATGTGTACGGCGAGGCGTTGTGCGGCAGGCGCTTCTGCCAGTCCGGCTTGATCAGCCCCTTTTCGGCGATGGCGTCGATGTCGTAGCCCAGCGCCAGCGTGACCACATCGGCGTCGAGTCCGTCAATGACCGAGCGCGCCTGCTTGCCCGATCCACCGTGCGACTGGCGAATCTGCACCGTATCGCCGCCCTGCGCCTTGTATGCCTTGGCGAAGGCGCTGTTCACGTCGACATACAGCTCGCGCGTGGGGTCGTAGGACACGTTGAGCAGACTGGTATTGGCCAGGGCCGTCTGGGCGGCGCCGAGGGCGGACAGTACTGCGAGGCCGATGGCCAGCTTGCGAATCATGTTCAGATGCTCCCGTCAGAGATGTCGTGAAATGTCCCCGTCGCAAGGCAACGGGGCTTCTTTGGCTTCTTGTCAGGGAGAAAGGCTACCGGTGCGGCTATCTGAACGGAACGAATGGTTTCGCCGATCCAAGCACGTTTTCCGCATAAGATCGCGCGGAAATATCGACATGCCCGAAGACGGCGAGGCGGGTCGGCCAGGGGGCGTCAGAATTTGGACCGGAATCCTGCGCCCGAGCGGGCTAGGCATGACGTCACGCCAAAAAGAAAAAACCCGCAGTGCCGGAGTTGCGCTGCGGGTCAAGTTTCCATTCCGGAAACGGGTAGACAAGTCATGAAGAGCGCCCCCGCATCTCCATGACGGATGTGATAGTAGCCAGCCGCACGCCTCAACAGGTTGACACAAGTCAATCACCAACCGATTCCAATCAAACCCATGCAATCTGTTGCGATTGGCAACCAGCCGCGCGGCGTTGCGGCTGGCTGGTGACGCCTATGCGGCGCTTACGGCGTAAAGGTATTGCCGAGCACGACGCCCTCGCGCCGCGGGTCGGTACCGCCTTGCAGCACCGACGCCCCACCGGTCTGGGTGCGCAGGATCGTATTGACGCCGCTCGACTGCGCGCTGGTCGAGATGGTGTGTCCGAGCGCCTTCAGTCCGGTGATCAGCGGATCGTTGTTGCCGCCGTTGCTGATGTCGATATTGGGATGCTCGCCGCCAATGGTCGTGGTGGGATTGTTGCTGGCGCCAAAATCGACCAGCCCGGAGGCCTGTTGCGCGTCGAGTCCCCAGTCGAGCACGCCGACCAGCGTCTTGACCACGTACTGCGGAATCGTGCCGCCGCCCGGCGATCCCGTGGCCATCAGGAAGTCACCCATCGATCCATCGGCAGCCTTGCGAAACACCATGGTGGGCGCCATCGAACTGCGCGGACGTTTGCCCGGCTGCACGCGGTTCGCAATCGGATTTCCGCTGGTATCGGTTGGCGCCGCACTGAAATCGGTGAGCTGATTGTTCAGCAGGAAGCCATTGGTCATATGGAACGATCCCATGCTCGATTCGACCGATGTGGTGGCGCTGACCACGTTGCCCTGCGCATCGACGATCGAGTAGTGGTTGGTGCCATGCTCGATCAGCGACGACACGCCGAGCGGCACCGGCCCGAGGTTGCCGGCGGTGGCCGTTCCCATCGAATGCGCGGGGTCGATCAGCGCGGCGCGCGACTGCATATAGGTCTTGTTGAGCATGGTGTCCCACGTGCCGCCGGGCAACGGCACGAAATCGGTGTCCGCGACGTATTTGTCGCGATCGGCGTAAGCCAGTCGCTCGGCTTCGCTGACCCGATGCACGCCCTGGACCGTCGGCTTGCCGCCTTCGCCATCGACAGGATTCGGCTTGAGCGACGCCATGTCGAAGTTCTCCAGAATCTGCATCGCCGCGGCCACCGTGATTCCGCCCGAAGTCGGCGGCGGCGCGCCGCAGATCCAGTACGCGCGGTACGTCACGCACACCGGCGTGCGCAGCTTGGCCTCATACGCGGCCAGATCGGCCAGCGTGGTCTTGCCCGGGGTGGTCGGTGTCCCATCGGCAGCTACGGTCGAGCCGATCTTGGCGATGATGTCGTTGGCAATCGGGCCCTTGTAGAGTGCGTCGGCGCCCTGCGCGGCCATCGCGCTCAGCGTATTCGCATAGGCGGGATTCTTCAGGATCGTGCCGAGCGCCTTGGGCGTGCCGTCGGCGTTGAAGAAGTACGCCGTCGCCTCGGGATCGCGCTTCAGATTCGTCGCGTTCGATGCGATGGCCTGGGCCAGCCGGCCGCCGATCGGGAAGCCGTTGGTGGACAGCGAGATCGCATCGCCGAACAGGTCTTTCCACGCCAGCTTGCCGTGTTCCTTCTGCACGCGTTCGATCAGCCTTGGCACGCCAATGGTGCCGATGGACCGGCCGCTGGCGCGCGCGTTGGGCTTTGGCAGGCTCGTGTCCGTGGCGTCGTCGACATAGCGCAGATAGTTTTCCGTGGCGGCGGCCGGCGCGCTTTCGCGCCCGTCGTAGGCCTGGATCGTCTTGGCGGCCGCATCGTAATAGAGCATGAACCCGCCCGATCCCATGCCCGTCGCTTCCGGCACCGTCAGACCCAGCACCGCCTGCACGGCCACGGCCGCATCGGCTGCACTGCCGCCCTTCTGGAGCACCGCACAGCCGGCGGCGCTGGCATAGGCGTTCGACGTCGAGACCATGTAGGTCTTCGCGTAGACCGGCTTGAGCGCGGTGCGATAGCCGGTGGCGGGCTCGGGCAGCGCGGGATCGCCGGGCTGGTTTGAACCCACCACGACGGTGCTGCCGTTACTGGCCAGCACTTGGCAACTGTTGTCAGCCTGCGGGGTCGTCGGGGTTGTCGGCGTGGTGGGCGTCGATCCGTTGTCGTCGCTGCCGCCGCAGGAAATGACCAGCAGCGCGCTCGCGACAGCGCACGCCACGGCCAGGGGGGCCTTCCGTTTTTGCAACACGATGATTCCTCCAGCTTCAAGAAGCGCCTGGGGCGCGGATTGCGATCGATCGTTGGAACGGCAGGCGCGGGGCAATGCGGCAGGCGCCTGTCGAGGTGTTCTTCTTCGTGAGGACGAACGCCATCCACCGGCGGTGAGTGTCCGGAAAAAGGCTGCGGCGGAATGGGGAAACACCGCGCATCCTGCGCGGGATGCGGGGCTCGGTGCGAAAGGCTAGGACGAGTTGGTCAGGACACTGCGGGGAATCGTCACGGTGGTGATCGTGGATATGTCAACGATGTGTCCAGACTAGTACATGTGCGGCATAAGACAAGCGTCTTATGCGCACATAGGGTTTTGCCAGCGTTGGCAATCAGACATTCACGCGGATGCCGCTTCGATTACAGCTTCGCAGCGGATCGGAAAATTGACCGAACGCGCGATGTAGCACTTCTCGTGCGCCACGTGATGAAGCTGCGCCGCGCGGTCGGCGTCATCGCCCGCCCGAATGGTCACGCGCGGGCGCAGCACGATTTCCGTGAACTGTCCGCCCTGCGGGCCGTCCCGCATCGTGCCTTCGGCTTCGTCGACATAAGCCACCACGGCGATACCGGCGTCCGAACAGAGATGCAGATACCAGAGCTTGTGACAGGCTGACGCCGATGCCACCAACAGGTCTTCGGGATTCCAGCGCGCAGCGTCGCCAAGGAACGCCGGATCCGACGAGCCCGCGATGTCCGGTTTGCCGCCCGCGCGGATCGTGTGGTCCCGGCCGTAGGCGCGGTAGCCGGACGTGCCGGTGCCGCGGTTGCCGGTCCATTCCACATTGACGTGATACTTGTGCTCGCCTTGAGCCATGAGATCGCTCCGGTTGGGAAATCGCGCAAGCCCGTATTGTGACGAAAAAAAAGGACCTCCGAAGAGGTCCCTTGCATGACGCGGGTGCGTACGGCGTTAATGCACGATGCGTCCGAACGTGAACTCGCCGTCCACGTAGTCCACCGGCACCACATCCTTGGCCGCGAACTTGCCTTCCAGGATGGCCTTTGCCACCGGGTTCTCGATCTGCTGCTGGATCGCGCGCTTCAGCGGACGGGCGCCGAACACCGGGTCGTAACCCGCGCTGGCGATCTTTTCGAGCGCCTTCTCGCTGATGTCGAGCGTCATGTCCATCCGCGCCAGGCGCGCCTGCAGACGCTGCAGCTGAATCTTCGCGATCGACTCGATGTTCTTCTGGTCGAGCGCGTGGAACACCACCACCTCGTCGATCCGGTTCAGGAACTCGGGCCGGAAATGCGTGCGCACTTCCTGCCAGACTGCTCCCTTGATCGCTTCCTGCGGCTCGCCCGACATCGCCTGGATCACGTGCGAACCGAGGTTCGACGTCATCACGATGACCGTGTTCTTGAAGTCCACGGTGCGGCCCTGGCCGTCGGTCAGGCGACCGTCGTCAAGCACCTGCAGCAGCACGTTGAAGACATCCGGGTGCGCCTTTTCGACTTCGTCGAGCAGGATCACCGCGTACGGCTTGCGGCGCACGGCCTCGGTCAGGTAGCCGCCTTCGTCGTAGCCGACATAGCCCGGCGGCGCGCCGATCAGACGGCTGACGCTGTGCTTCTCCATGAATTCGCTCATGTCGATGCGGATCAGGTGCTCCTCGGAATCGAACAGAAATTCCGACAGTGCCTTGCACAGCTCGGTCTTGCCGACGCCGGTCGGTCCCAGGAACAGGAACGACCCATAGGGCTTGTTCTCGTCCGACAGGCCCGCGCGCGAGCGGCGGATAGCATCGGACACCAGCCGCACGGCTTCGTCCTGGCCCACCACACGCTGATGCAGGCGGTCTTCCATCTTCAGCAGCTTCTCGCGTTCGCCCTGCATCATCTTGGCCACGGGGATACCCGTGGCGCGGCTCACCACCTCGGCGATTTCCTCGGCGCCCACCTGCGTGCGCAGCAGCTTGTTGGGCTGCTTCTGCTCGCTGGCCTCGGCCTTGTTGGCAGCCTGCAGCTTGCCTTCCAGCGCGGGCAGCTTGCCGTATTGCAGCTCCGCCACCTTGTCGAGCTTGCCTTCGCGCTGCAGCCGCGAAATTTCCAGCTTGATCTTCTCGATCTCTTCCTTCAGCGCGGCCGTGCCCTGCGCGGCGCCCTTCTCGGCGCGCCAGATCTCGTCCAGGTCCGCATATTCCTTTTCCAGGCGCGTGATTTCCTGTTCGATCAGTTCCAGACGTTTGCGCGAAGCCTCGTCGGTTTCCTTCTTGACCGCCTCGCGCTCGATCTTGAGCTGGATCGTGCGGCGCTCGAGCTTGTCCATCGCTTCAGGCTTCGAATCGATTTCCATCTTGATGCGCGCGGCTGCCTCGTCGATCAGGTCGATAGCCTTGTCGGGCAGGAACCGGTCGGTGATATACCGATGCGACAGCTCGGCCGCCGCGACGATAGCCGGGTCGGTGATTTCCACGCCGTGGTGCAGTTCGTACTTTTCCTGCAGGCCGCGCAGGATGGCAATGGTCGACTCCACGCTTGGCTCGTCCACCAGCACCTTCTGGAAGCGGCGTTCCAGCGCGGCGTCCTTTTCGATGTACTTGCGGTATTCGTTCAGCGTGGTGGCGCCGATGCAGTGCAGCTCGCCGCGCGCCAGCGCCGGCTTGAGCATGTTGCCCGCATCGATCGCGCCTTCGGCCTTGCCGGCGCCGACCATGGTGTGGATTTCGTCGATGAAGACAATGGTCTGCCCTTCGTCCTTGGCCACATCGCTGAGCACGGCCTTCAGGCGCTCCTCGAATTCGCCGCGATACTTGGCGCCGGCCAGCAGGCCAGCCATGTCGAGCACCAGCACGCGCTTGTTCTTGAGCGTTTCCGGCACTTCGCCATTGACGATGCGTTGCGCCAGCCCTTCGACGATGGCGGTCTTGCCCACGCCCGGCTCGCCGATCAGCACGGGATTGTTCTTGGTGCGACGCTGCAGGATCTGGATGGCGCGCCGGATTTCGTCGTCGCGGCCAATCACGGGGTCGAGCTTGCCGGCGCGGGCGCGCTCGGTCAGGTCCACGGTGTACTTCTTGAGCGCCTCGCGCTGCGATTCGGCGTCGGCGCTATTCACGCTGTCGCCGCCGCGCACGGCCGTGATGGCCGCTTCCAGCGACTTGCGCGACAAACCGTTTTCGCGCGCGATACGGCCCGTTTCGTTCTTGTCGTCAGCCACGGCCAGCAGGAACAGCTCGCTGGCAATGAACTGGTCATTGCGCTTGATCGCTTCCTTTTCGGTGGCGTTGAGCAGATTGTTGAGATCGCGTCCGACCTGGACCTCGTTGGTGCCCTGAACCTGGGGCAGACGCTGAATCGCCGCGTCGAGCGCCGTTTGCAGGCCGTTCACGTTGACGCCAGCGCGCGACAGCAGCGTGCGGGCCGCGCCGTCGTCCTGCGCCAGCAGTGCGCGCAGCAGATGCTGGGGTTCGATGTACTGGTTATCGTGGCCCAGGGCCAGCGATTGCGCTTCTGCCAGCGCTTCCTGGAACCGGGTGGTGAGTTTGTCAATTCGCATTGGGGAGACCTCTCTCTTTAGAAAGTGTGTCCGCATGCGGGGAGGCGAAGTGGCTGCGACGCGGCCACCACTTCGCAAATGCCCAGCCGGACACGTTACTCCCGAAAGATAGGGCTTTGCGTTGACATTTCAAGGGAACGGCCATGCAAGTTGTACAGACAGCAAATGCATGGCCGTGCACTTCGAGACACCAAGTCAGTTCGGCACGTCCACCGAAGTATCCGTCACCAGAATCACGTCCCCGGCTGCGGGCGTGAGCGAGATCGGCGGCACGTTGGACGGCAGAATTTGCGGTCCGACGACATCGGTATCGTTGCCGCCCCGCGGCGTGGTCCGCACCACCTGGGACGGCGGCAACGCCGTGCCGGTCTTCAGGTTGGTATAGACCGCGTCCAAAGCGCGGTTCAGGTAGACGTGCATCGGGATATACCGCTTGGCATAGCCCGGTACCGCGTCGATAAACCCATCGAAATGCTGGCCGTTGGTCACCTCGATATAGGACAGCTTGGTCGTTGGCCCTTCAACCCGACGATTCAGCCCGAGGTAGGGTCGCGACGTGTGGTTGACCGGCAGCAGCCCGTCGCTGCGGCCGTGGACGATCACGGTTGGCTTGCCGCGCAGGTTGCCATTGCGGTAGGTCTGGCCAATTCCGGTCATCAACGCCGAATTGCCGGTATCGAAGAGGTTGCGCAGGCACAGCGCCCCATCGAGATTGGCGTCCGCCACACTGTTGGACGGCGACTTCGACAAGAAATCGCGCATCGCGCCGCCCGGCGAGTCGTCGTTCATCAGCGTGACGCCAGTGGTGGGCGGAATGCCGTTGCCGGTGGAGAACAAGCCAGCCAGCGAGATCGCCGGAATGGCGGTGGGCACCAGCGTGGTGGCCGCCGGCGACGCAAAGCTGTAATGGCATAGCCGATCGGTGACGCTGGCGCGCGCATAGGCGTTGGCATAGGTCACGGAGATCGAACTGGCTACTTCCAGCAACGACAGCGAGGTATGCAACTCGTCCGACTCGACCTCCCAACCGGCGGCGTGCAACTGCGCCAGCGCTGCGCCTGCCTGCGCCGCCGTAGTGCCGCCGGCGACCTTGTTGGCGGTCACCAGCGAAGCGCAGCGGTCGATCGTCTGGCTCGGCAGCGAAGCGCCGATTTTCGGTGCGTTGGAGAGCGCCGGCACCTGGCTGGCGCACAGCTGGTACAGGTTGGCGATGGTCGTGTAGTCGTAGAGATGCTTGCCCGACGCAGCCACGGTCGCGCCGCCCCGGCGCACCACGATATTCGCGCCCGGCGGCATTTCCACGTTGGGCTCGCCAACCGCCACGCCGTCGATCAGTCCGTTGGTGTCCTGCTCGGCCGCGGCGATGGCCGCGCCGCCGCCGTTGGAAATCGCAGAGGCGATCACCAGCACGTTGTCGCGCGTGAATGTGGTGGTCGCCACGCCACTGGCGTTTTTCGCGCCGAACTTGTCGTTGATCGCGAAGAGTGTGAATTCGATGGCCTGCAACGTGTTCAAGCCCCAGTTCGCCTCGGGATTCTGTTTCGAGTGGGCATGCTTGAATGCCAGCCGGTGCGGAAATGCCGCGCCGAAATCGGCCAGCGACGTCGCCCCGGCGGGCGCCGCAAATGCGGCCAGCTTGCCGGCGGCCTGCCGCGTAGTGCGCGTGCCGTCGATCAATGGCACTGTGTCGGAATCGAGATCGTGCGGCGCGGCGCCGGTGCCCTTGTCCGTATAGGCCACGGCGCAGCCGCGCTTCAGGCCCCATTCGCCTACCGCAATGCCGCCATAGACGCCGCGCGATCCTGACGATGTGGCCGATATGATGCAGGGATTCTTTGGGTCGAACGAATCGGGGATCTGCGCCAGGACCGTCACGTTTTGCTGGCCAGTGCCGTCATCGGCAAAGGCGATGTATTCCGTCCCCGGCACCTTGCCCTGCCCCGCCGTCACGTTGCCTTGTGCATCGACATTGGGCCCGTAGAGCGTGCCGTAGCCGCCCGCAGCGGAGACGTCGACGATGGCGCGATAGTTTGCGTAGATCGCGTTTCGGCGCAGTTCGGCTGCCGTCGGCGCATTGGGATCGGCGAATGCCGGCGCCACGCCCGCCAGGCCATCCTTGCCCAGCCCGCCGGTGGCAAGATCGTCGGACACCCCATCGTAGTGTTTCACGCCGACCGCGCCCTTTACGAAGGCCGGCACGGCGACGGGCGTGCTGGTGTCGCCGGTGCCGGGACTAACAATCGTGGTGGACCCGCCGCCGCCGCATCCGGCGACGATCAGGATTGCGACCGCCGCTGCAACGGCAGTGGGATGTCGGGTGGGGGATAAACGGCTGACGAAGGCGCGGACATGACGGGGCTGCATGGGGATGTCTCCTTGTTATGAACCGAAGCGGGTAACACAGGGACTGCAACTGCCGGACGGATGGCAAGGGGCGCCTGGAGTATCCAGGGCGCTCCGGGCTGGCGGGAGGTGGCCGGCAAACGACTGGCGCAACTGGGGAAGCGGGAACTTCGGGAAAGCGTGCGAAAGCGCGTCGAGCGGCGCGCGGGGCACTCCGTAGCAATAGTAGACGGTCTCCCGCCGCCGGAGGAGCGCCAGCGTATCGGGATTGTTACCTAGGTCGCGCAGCGCGGATCGCGCGCCGGAGCGGGCCCAGTGCCCTGCGGCCAAGGCGGCCGCGGACGGCTTTAGGACAGCGCGCGATAGGTGTAGAGGCCCAGCGCCGTCAGCACCAGCGAGCCGCCGAGATGCATGATCAGGTGCGCCAGCGCCCAGCGGTAGTCGCCAGCTAACAGATTAGCGACCACTTCGCTCGAAAACGTGGAAAAGGTGGTTAGCCCGCCGAGAAATCCGGTGACGGCCAGCAGGCGCCATTCCGGCGGCAGCGACGGATGCGTCTGGAAAAACGCCACCGCCAGCCCGATCAGGTAGCCGCCAACCAGGTTGGAAGCCAGCGTGCCGTACGGCAGCGCCGGATTGGCCGCGTTCCACAGTACCGAGAAGAACCAGCGCAACCATGCGCCAACGGCAGCGCCGACGCCTACCGCCAGAAAGCCCATCGGACTCATTTGTTATTGTTCCTGGCCAGATTCGGAAGACCCTGCGTTGAACGATTCGATACCCCAGCGGCGTAGCGCGGCATCGTCGGACACGCGCGCGTCGACCCACTTTGCGGCGCCATCGGGTGTGACCTCCTTCTTCCAGAACGGCGCCTCGGATTTCAGGTAGTCCATGATGAACTCGCACGCGGCAAAAGCGCTGCCACGATGGGCGGACGCGACGGCCACCAGCACGATCTGGTCGAGCGGCGCAAGCAATCCGACCCGATGCACGATCGTCACGCCCAGCAGCGGCCAGCGCGCGCGCGCCGCGGCCTCGATTTTTTCGAGCGCCTTCTCTGTCATGCCGGGATAGTGTTCGAGTTCCATCGTGCTGACGCGCGCGCCGTCGCTGACGTCCCGCACGGTGCCGATAAAGCTGGCCACCGCCCCCACGCCGCGGTTATCGGCGCGCAGTGCGGCCACTTCGGCGCCCAGATCGAAATCGGCAAGCTGCACGCGCACCGTCATGTCAGCCTCCGGTTACCGGCGGAAAAAACGCCACTTCGCAGCCGTCGGCCAGCGGTGTCTCGGCGCGGGCCACGGCGTGGTCCACCGCCATGCGCAGTGCGCGGCCCTCGGCAAGGGCTTCGGCCCAGACGCCGCCGCGCGCCCGCAGCCACGCGCGCAGGTCGCCAACGGTAAGCACGTCGGCAGGTACTTCGGCACGCTCGGCGCCCTGCCCGACCTGCTCGCGCACGCTCGCGAAATATCGAAGTTCTAGTTGCATGTTCAGGCCAGCAAACTGGCGAAGGGAATGAATTGCACTGTGTCGCCGCGCCGGATCGGCTGGTTGGGCGGATTGTCGATCAGGCCGTCGCCCCATACCGTCGACGTCAGCACACCCGAGCTCTGATTCGGGAACAGATCGAGTCCGCCCGCGTCGTTGAAGCGCGCGCGCAGGAATTCATTGCGGCGATCGCCGCGCGGCAGGTCGAAATCGGCGCGCACGGCGATACGACGCGGCGTCACGTCGGCCACGCCCTGCAGACGCAACAGGAACGGTCGCACGAACAGCAGGAACGTCACAAAGCTGGACACCGGATTGCCCGGCAGACCGATAAAGAACGTCGGCTTGCCAGACCCGTTCGCAACCTGCCCGAATGCCAGCGGCTTGCCAGGCTTCATGGCAATCTGCCAAAGATCGAGGCGTCCTTCCGCGGTAACTGCCGGCCGGATGTGGTCTTCCTCGCCGACCGACACGCCGCCCGACGTAATGATCAAATCGTTGCCGGCGGCGGCGCGGCGCAACGTGTCGCGCGTGGCGGCCAGCGTATCGGGAACGATGCCGAAATCGGTCACTTCGCAGCCCAGGTTTTGCAGCAGGCCGCGCAATGTGAAACGGTTCGAGTTGTAGATGGCGCCCGGCTTAAGCGGCTCGCCCGGCATCGCCAGTTCGTCGCCGGTAAAGAACACCGCGACACGCACGCGGCGCACCACGTCGAGCGAGGCCTGCCCGACGGACGCGGCCAGCCCCAGCGCCTGCGGCGACAACCGCGTGCCGGCGCAAAGAATCTCGCTGTCGATTTCGATGTCTTCGCCCGCGCGGCGTATCCACTCGCCCGACGCCGGGACGTGATTGATCACCACGGCATCGCCATCGGCCTCGCATTGTTCCTGCATGACCACGGCGTCTGCGCCGGGCGGAATCAGACCGCCGGTAAAAATGCGCGCAGCGGTACCGGGCGCGAGTTCGGTGCCGACGTGGCCGGCGGGAATGCGCTGCGACACCGGCAACCGCGCGCCCGCGGCCGGCACATCAGCCGCACGCATCGCGTATCCGTCCATCGCGGTATTGTCGGCCGGCGGCACGCGCAGCGCACTGCGCACCGGGGCGGCCAGCACGCGCCCGTTGGCATCGAGCGTATCGACGGTTTCGGTCTCGGTGATCGGTGTGGCGCCGGCCAACAGGGCTTCCAGGGCCTGGGCCGTCGTCAGCATCGGGGGGCGCGCTGCGGTCTGAGTCATGGGATGTTCGAATTCAGGTTGGCCCCAACAGCAAAACGGCCCCCGCGAAACGCTGGGGGCCGTGGCAACGGAGCCCGGCAAACCCGATTGTAGCGAGTTGGCGCGGGAGACGTCGGCTGCAGCAGCAATACCGCTTATTACAGTCCGGTGTGCTGCGCGATGTACGCCTTGACCTTGTCGGCGTCCGCCGGCATGACCTCGAAGCGCTGCGGCAGCTTCTCGATGCCGTCGAATGCGGCGGGACGCTCGGGCTCGTGGCCCAGCGCTTCACGGATCGTGTCGGCGAACTTGGCCGGCAGCGCAGTCTCCAGCACCACCATCGGCACGCCAGCCGACAGGTGTTCGCGCGCCACCTTCACGCCATCGGCGGTGTGGGTGTCGATCGTCACGCCGTAACGCTGGTGGATGTCGCGGATCGTTGCCACGCGGTCGTCATGCGTGCTGCGCCCCGAGACAAAGCCGAATTCGCGGATGCGATCGAATTCCGGCTTGCCGGCCAGATCGAAGCCGCCCTTGGCATCGACATCGCGGAATAGCGCGGCCAGCTTGGTGGCGTCCTGACCGAGCAGATCGAAGATAAAGCGCTCGAAGTTGGATGCCTTCGAGATGTCCATGCTCGGGCTCGAGGTGTGATACGTCTGCGCCGACGTCCGCACGCGGTAGGTGCCGGTGCGGAAGAACTCGTCGAGCACATCGTTCTCGTTGGTGGCCACCACGAGGCGGTCGATCGGCAGGCCCATCATGCGCGCGATGTGACCGGCGCAGACATTGCCGAAGTTGCCCGACGGTACGCAGAACGACACCTTCTGGCCAGGGCCGTCCGTGGCCAGCAGCCACCCCTTGAAGTAGTACACGACCTGGGCCACCACGCGCGCCCAGTTGATCGAGTTGACGGTGCCGATGCGCTGCCGCGCCTTGAACGCGTGGTCGTTCGACACCGCCTTGACGATGTCCTGGGCATCGTCGAACACGCCTTCGATCGCGATGTTGAAGATGTTCGGGTCCTGCAGGCTGAACATCTGCGCGGTCTGGAAGGCGCTCATCTTGCGATGCGGGCTCAGCATGAACACGCGGATGCCTTCCTTGCCGCGCATCGCGTATTCGGCGGCGCTGCCCGTGTCGCCCGAGGTGGCACCAAGGATATTGAGCTTGAGCCCGGCGCGCTTGAGCGCGTACTCGAACAGGTTGCCCAACAACTGCATCGCCATGTCCTTGAACGCCAGCGTCGGACCATTCGACAGACCCAGCAGTTGCAGCTTCGTGCCGCCTTCCTCGCCCAGCGTGCGCAGCGGCGTGATATCGGCGGTGTTGTCGCCGGCGCGCGCATTGCAATACACCTCGGCGGTGTACGTCTTGCGCGTCAGCGCGCGCAGGTCGTCGGCCGGGATGTCGTCGCAGAAGCGCGACAGCACTTCGAAGGCCAGATCGGCATACGGCAGCTTGCGCCAGGCTTCGAGTTCATCAGCCGTGACTTGCGGATATTGCTTGGGCAGGTAAAGACCGCCATCGGGCGCCAGGCCGCCGAGCAGGATTTCGGAAAACGATTGCGGCACATCGTGGCCGCGCGTCGACTGGTAGTTCATGGGCGTCTTAATTCAGTTCTTCCATGCGCAGGCGCGTGACGGCGGACAGCACCGTGGACAGGCCCTCGATGCTGCGGATCGCGGCATTGACGTGCTTTTCGCGCGTGAGGTGCGTAAGGATGATGATGTCGGTCTGCGGCTCGCCTTCGCGCGATTCCTTCTGCAGCATCGCATCGATGCTGATGCCCGCTTCGGCCAGGATGCGCGTGATCTCTGCCAGCACGCCGGTTTCGTCGGACACGCGCATGCGCAGGTAATACGAACTGGTGACCTCGTCGATCGGCAGCACGGGCACGCTCGACAGTTCGTCGGGCTGGAACGCCAGATGTGGCACGCGATGGTTCGGATCGGCGGTGTGCAGGCGGGTCACATCGACCAGATCGGCGATCACGGCCGACGCGGTCGGCTCGGCACCCGCGCCCTTGCCGTAGTACAGCGTCGCACCCACTGCGTCGCCCTGCACCAGCACCGCGTTCATCGCGCCTTCGACATTGGCGATCAGGCGCGACGCCGGCACCAGCGTGGGATGCACGCGCAGTTCCACGCCTTCTTCGCGCCGGCGCGTGATGCCCAGCAACTTGATGCGGTAGCCCAGTTCCTCGGCGTACTTGATGTCGACGGCGGACAGTCGCGTGATGCCTTCGACGTGAGCGCGGTCGAACTGCACCGGCATGCCGAACGCGATCGCGCTCATCAGCGTCACCTTGTGCGCGGCGTCGATCCCTTCGATATCGAAGGTCGGATCGGCTTCGGCATAGCCAAGCTGCTGGGCTTCCTTGAGCACGACGTCGAAATCGAGCCCCTTGTCGCGCATTTCGGACAGGATGAAATTGGTGGTGCCGTTGATGATGCCGGCGATCCACTGGATGCGATTGGCGGTCAGGCCTTCGCGCAGTGCCTTGATGATGGGGATGCCGCCAGCGACCGCGGCCTCGAACGCCACGATCACGCCCTTCCTGCGCGCCGCTTCGAAGATCTCGTTGCCATGCACGGCCAGCAGCGCCTTGTTGGCGGTGACCACATGCTTGCCGTTTTCGATGGCCTTGAGCACCAGTTCGCGGGCGATGCCGTAGCCGCCGATCAGTTCGACGACGATATCGATATCCGGGCGCGTGACGACTTCGTTGGCATCGCTGACCACGTCCACCGTGCCACCGGTCAGTTCGCGGGCGCGTTCGGTGTTCAGGTCGGCCACCACCGCAATCTCGATGCCGCGGCCTGCGCGGCGACGGATTTCTTCCTGATTGCGCTTGAGCACGTTGAACGTGCCGCTACCGACGGTACCGATGCCGAGAAGGCCGACTTTGATGGGATTCATGGACGTCTGACTCTGGTTTGCTTGATACGGAAATGGGGGCGTTCGGCCGGCTTTAGCGCGTGCCGTGACGTTTGCGATAGCTTTCGAGGAAGCGCGCGACGCGGCTGACCGCCTCGCGCAGGTCTTCTTCGTGCGGCAGGAACACGATCCGGAAATGGTCCGGCGCGCCCCAGTTGAAGCCGGTGCCCTGCACCAGCAGCACCTTCGATTCCTGCAGCAGTTCGTAGATGAATTCCTGATCGTCCTGGATCGGATACATCGACAGGTCGAGTTTCGGGAACAGGTACAGCGCGGCCTTTGGCTTGACGCAGGTGATGCCAGGGATCTGCGTGATCAGCGCGTGGGCCAGGTCGCGCTGGCGGCGCAGCCGGCCGCCTTCGCCAACCAGGTCGTTGATGCTCTGGTAGCCGCCCAGCGCGGTCTGGATCGCCCATTGCGCCGGCACGTTGGCGCACAGCCGCATCGACGACAGCATGTTCAGGCCTTCGATGTAGTCCTGCGCCGGCCGCTTGTCGCCCGAGACCACCATCCAGCCTGCACGATAGCCGCACGAGCGGTAGTTCTTCGACAGGCCGTTGAAGGTCACCGTCAGCACATCGGTGGACAGCGATCCGATCGACGTATGGGTGTGACCGTCATACAGGACCTTGTCGTAGATCTCGTCGGCGAAAATGATCAGGCCGTGCTCGCGCGCGATGACCACGATCTCCTTGAGCAGGTCGTCCGAATACAGCGCCCCGGTGGGGTTGTTCGGATTGATGATGACGATGGCGCGCGTGTTGGGCGTGATCTTGCGGCGAATGTCGTCGAGGTCCGGCATCCACTCGTTGGCCTCGTCGCAGACATAGTGCACCGGCGTGCCGCCCGACAAGCTCACCGCGGCCGTCCACAGCGGATAATCGGGCGCCGGCACCAGGACTTCGTCCCCGCCGTTCAGCAGCGCATTCATCGACATCACGATCAGCTCGGAGGCGCCGTTGCCCACGTAGATGTCGTCCAGCCCCACGCCCTGGATCTTCTTTTCCTGGGTGTAGTGCATGATCGCCTTGCGCGCGGCGAAGATGCCCTTGGAATCGGAATAGCCCGCCGAATTCGGCAGGTTGCGCATCATGTCCTGCTGGATTTCTTCCGGGGCGTCGAAGCCGAACACGGCCAGGTTGCCGATATTCAGCTTGATGATCTTGTGCCCTTCCTCCTCCATCTGCTTGGCCTTTTCCAGTACCGGGCCGCGGATGTCATAGCAAACGTTCTGGAGCTTGTTCGATTTCTGGATGGGTTTCACGGCGATGTTGGCAAGGTCAGGGCAAGCTGCCGGTCTCCGCGGCAGCGGTCTTGGAAATTCTGCTGGATGGTCCTGGGTGTCTGGCGGCGCGTGTCGCCAGGCAACGGCGAGCGTGGCAGACCGGGGGGCAAAAGCTATAAGATATCGGATTATGACAGACTTCGGCATGGATTCTTGCATTGCAGCGAGCCTTTTGGGCGCTTGCGCGCACGATCCTGCCACCAACCCGCCGCCCGTCCTGCTGGCCCCCGACGCCGGACAACCGGACCATCCCCGCGGCATGAGGCCCCCGTCTTGAAACTCCACGCCGATAAGCCCCTGAACCTGAATACCGTGACCGGCTATGGTCCCGGATACATCGAAATCAACGCGGTCCGCCACAACCAGTCGGTCCTCGTGATGCCCGAAGGCGACATCGAACCCTGGCCAGCCAGCCGCTTCGAGGACCTCGACGCCGCCCACTTCGAAGCCTTGCTGGAAAGAAACCCGGAAGTGGTGCTGCTGGGCACCGGCGCCCGGCTGCGCTTTCCGCACCCGCGCCTGACCGCGGCGCTGGCTCGGCGCCACATCGGCGTCGACGCCATGGACTTGCAGGCCGCGTGCCGTACCTACAATATCCTGATGGCCGAAGGCCGCAAGGTCGCGGCGGTGCTACTGGTGGAGCCCGCGGCGCAGGACTGAGCGCCGCTTGGCGAGGCGCAACCGCCGGGTTATCGTCACGCCCTGCGCCCAGGTTAAGTGCGCGCCACGCTTGAAGTCCGGCCGACTGCCCCAATCTGCACCCGCCAATGGCGCAGGTCCGGAACGCAACGAGCCGCCGCCACCGATCACGCTTCGCCTTCCAAGGAGAGCCCCCAGCATGACCGTCAGTCTCAACAAGGCCGTCCCCGACTTCCACGCCCCCGCCACCGGCGGGGATTTCCGTCTTGCCGAACAGCGCGGCAAGACTCTGGTGCTGTACTTCTACCCGAAGGACAACACACCGGGATGCACCACGGAGGCGATGAATTTCCGCGATCAGTACGACGCGTTCGAAAAGGCCGGCGCCGTGGTCTACGGCATTTCGCGCGACAGCCTGAAGTCGCATGAGAACTTCAAGGCAAAACTGGAATTGCCTTTCGAACTGATCGCCGATGTCGACGAGGCGATCTGCAATATCTTCGACGTCATCAAGATGAAAAAGATGTATGGCAAGGAAGTGCGCGGGATTGAGCGCAGCACCTTCGTGATCGACGCCAAGGGCGTGTTGCGCCACGAAATGCGGGGCATCAAAGTGCCCAACCATGTCGACGACGTGCTGGAGATCGTGAAGGGCATGTAAGACGGCGCGCAGGCATCGCCCCGGCCGCGCGCGGGTGACGCAAGGAAGCCACAACAGCGTCGCAGCAACCTGAATCTGACCGATTGCCAAACCGAAAACGTTCGGATACATTGGCTCTCAATGCGTTCCGATCCCAGTTGCCACGCTGCTGTTTCGTACCGGCCCAGGAGCCTCAGTCCCCGGGCTGGTAGCGGACCTGCCGCGTCGCGGGTCCGCAAGCAAGCCGCCACACCTGTTCCACAGGCCTGGCGGCTTTTTTGTTTGTTCACGCCTGACCCCTTCGGTTTTCCGGTTTTCTGTCGTTGGTTGGTTTGTACGCCAGCTTTTTCGCCCCCGTTAGTCCCCTGAAAGGAAAGCCAAGCATGCCGCTGCCTACCATGCCCGCCAAGCCTGCCCAACTGCTGGACCCGAGCGAATTCGCCCCGGTCACACTACCCAAGGCCAAAGCCGCGCAGGGTAAAAAACCCGTGCCGGTGCTTGAGCGTGCAGCGCTGCTCGAGACCGGCGAAGCCGAGACCCCGGTTACCCAAGGCCGCGCCGCCAGCCCGGCCCGCGCCCGGACATCTGACGCCCCCGCGCCGGCCACCACCGCGCCCGCATCGCCTTCGGTCAGCCTGGTCAAGCCGTCCGCCGGCCCGACGCGCCGCTCGCGCAAGGCCTCCGGCCCAAGCAAGCTGTTCGTACTGGACACCAACGTGCTGATGCACGATCCAAGCTCGCTGTTCCGCTTCGAAGAGCACGACATCTATCTGCCGATGATGACGCTCGAGGAACTGGACAACCACAAGAAAGGGATGAGCGAAGTCGCGCGCAACGCGCGCATGGTCAGCCGCACGCTCGACCAGCTCGTTGGCGGCACCGACGGCGTGCTCGACGAAGGACTGCCGCTGGCCACGCTTGGCAACCGCGACGCCGCAGGCAAGCTGTTCTTTCAGACCCGCCTGAACGACATCAAGCTGCCCGAAGGGCTGCCCCAGGGCAAGGCCGACAATCAGATCCTGGGTGTGGTCAGCGCGCTTCAGCAGCAATACCCCGAACGCCAGGTGGTGCTGGTGTCGAAAGACATCAACATGCGCATCAAGGCGCGCGCTCTGGGGCTGCCGGCCGAGGACTACTTTAACGATCAGGTCCTCGAAGACAAGGACCTGCTCTACTCGGGCGTGATGCAACTGCCCAACGATTTCTGGGCCAAGCATGGCAAGGGCGTGGAAAGCTGGCAGGATCCGAAGTCGGGCACGATGTTCTATCGCCTGACCGGGCCGCTGGTGCCGTCGTTCCTGGTCAACCAGTTCGTCTATCTGGAGCCGATGGACGGCAGCCTGCCGCTCTATGCGCAAGTCAAGGAAATCAACGGCAAGACTGCCCTGCTGCAGACGCTGAAGGACTACACCCACAACAAGAACAACGTGTGGAGCGTAGTGGCGCGCAATCGCGAGCAAAACTTCGCGCTGAACCTGCTGATGAGCCCGGATGTCGATTTCGTGACGTTGCTGGGTCAGGCTGGGACCGGCAAGACGCTGCTGGCGCTGGCGTCCGGCCTGGAACAGGTGCTGGACCAGAAACTGTACAACGAGATCATCGTCACGCGCGCCACCGTGCCGGTCGGCGAAGACATCGGCTTCCTGCCCGGCACCGAGGAAGAAAAAATGCAGCCCTGGATGGGCGCATTCGACGACAACCTCGAAGTGCTGCAGAAGAGCGATGACAGCGCAGGAGAATGGGGCCGAGCGGCCACGCAGGAACTGATCCGCTCGCGCATCAAGGTCAAGAGCATGAATTTCATGCGCGGCCGCACCTTCGTGAACAAGTTCGTAATCATCGACGAGGCCCAGAATCTGACGCCGAAGCAGATGAAAACGCTGGTCACGCGCGCCGGCCCCGGTACCAAGATCGTCTGCCTGGGCAACATCGCGCAGATCGACACACCGTACCTCACCGAAGGATCGTCGGGGCTGACCTACGTGGTTGATCGTTTCAAGGGCTGGAGCCACAGCGGCCATGTCACGCTGGCGCGCGGCGAGCGCTCGCGCCTGGCCGATCACGCCGCCGACGTGCTGTAGCCATCGCACCAACGGCAATAGCGGTGTAAGTCTGACGACGCCATCGACTGGCCGCCTCGCGGTCGGTCGATGGCCGGATCGCATCGTGTGGTCTGGCGCACGGCGTCGGCGTTCCGCCGACAGCCAGCGCCGTCCAGCCCGGCTATGATGAGCGGGATTCGAGTCGATACGGAGGCGTCGATGAATAGACCGCAATCATTCAGCCGGTACTTGTCGAACAACCGGACGTTGTTTTCACACAGCGCGCGCACCGCGCGGCGCAAACGCATCGTGCTTTGCGCTTTGATCGGGGCAACCGCCCTGCTGGCCGCGGCATGGCAACCGGCCAAGGCGGCCGACGAAATGGTGATTCGCACCACTGGGCCGATCAGCTATGTGTGCGGCGGCATTGCCGAAGACGAGCGCGCGAAGTTGGCCGAGCAGGAAAAGAATTTCAACCTCGGCATTCTGTTTACGCAGGGCTCGAGCGGGGAATTCCTGGCCGATGTTGACGTAAAAGTAACAATGGATGGCCAGACTGTTGCCAGTTTCCGCGCGGCCGGTCCCCGCTGCCTGATACGTGCGCCCGAAGGCAGCTACAATATCGAGGCCAATTACAAGGGTCAGCCCAAGTCCATCAAGATCAGCACCGGCACTCGCAACGCGCAATTGCGCTGGTAGCCCGCGCTGGTAGCCCGTTTTCCTCCAGCTGAAGTTTTTGCCAGCTGGAATTTCTGCGGACTGAAATCTGACCCGGCAACTTTTGATGAGAAGGATGCCAGAGCGTCGGCTTTCACCACCCGATCCGTACCCGAATGCAGTGCCAAGAATCGCGCTGGCGGCCCTGTGCGCCGCGGCGCTTCTGCTCGCCGCTTGCGCCGGCGGCCCGCCTGCCCGCCACTCGGCGTCATCGCCGCGCGCGCCCGGCAAACCGATGGTGGATCCCAGCGCCGGACTCGAGGAAATCTCGATCCAGGCGATGTCCCTGGTAGGTACGCCCTACCGATACGGCGGCAACACGCCCGATTCCGGCTTCGATTGCAGCGGCCTGGTGCGCTACGTGGTGCAGCGGGCCGCCAACGTCAACCTGCCGCGTACGACCGAGCAGATGGGCCAGCGCGGCACATCCCTTGAGCGCAGCGACGTGGCTTCCGGCGATCTGGTGTTTTTCAACACCACCGGCCGCTCCAATTCGCATGTCGGCATCTATGTTGGCCAGAACCGGTTTGTCCATGCGCCAGCTACGGGCGGCACCGTTCGCCTGGAAGACATGAGCAAGTCATACTGGGCATCGCGCTACAACGGCGCACGACGTGTGGTGTCGGCCAGCAACCTGCCCATGACACCTGCGCCTTCGACGTCCCCGGCACCGCTGCCAATCGCGCCCGCGACGCCTCTCGCTCCGCCGGCATCAACCGCCGCAGCGCCGGCCGACGACGATCCCATCGCGGCGTTCGCTAATCAATAAAAAAGCCAGGCAAAATCGCCTGGCTTTTTGACATCGCGAACTGGCATTTATAGGATTTGCTTGCCGATCCACCAGGCAATGGCGGACATGAATGCAGACGCGGGAATCGTCAGCACCCAGGCCCAGACGATGTTCCCCGCCACGCCCCAGCGCACCGCGGACATTTTTTGCGCCGAGCCGACGCCGACAATCGCGCCGGTAATTGTGTGGGTGGTAGACACCGGAACACCCAATGCCGATGCGATGAACAATGTCATCGCTCCGCCGGTCTCCGCGCAAAAGCCGCCTACCGGCTTGAGCTTGGTGATCTTCTGCCCCATTGTGCGCACGATCCGCCAGCCGCCGAACAGCGTGCCCATGCCGATTGCCACATAGCAGGAAACGATCACCCACATCGGCGGCGCCTCGCCGCCCACCGCAACATGGCCGCTCGCGATCAGCAGCATCCAGATGATGCCGATGGTCTTCTGCGCATCGTTGCCGCCATGCCCAAGGCTGTAAAGCGACGCCGACACCAGCTGCAGACGACGGAACCAGCGGTCCACACGCGACGGCGGCGTGCGAAAGAACGTCCAGCCCACGATCACCATCATGATCGAGCCGAGGATGAAGCCCAGCAGCGGGGAGATCAGGATAAAGGCAACGGTCTTCAGCAGGCCATGGCCCACCAGCGCGCCGGTGCCCGCCTTGGCCACCGCGGCGCCCACCAGACCGCCGATCAGCGCGTGCGACGACGACGACGGAATGCCGTAGAACCACGTAATGACGTTCCAGGCTATCGCCCCGACCAACGCGCCGAAGATCACATAGTGATCGACGATATTGACGTCAATGGTCCCGGTGCCGACCGTGGCCGCAACTTTCAGATGAAAGATAAAGATCGCCACCACATTGCACATCGCCGCCATGGCGACCGCATGATGCGGTTTCAGGACGCCGGTGGAGACCACCGTGGCGATCGAGTTGGCGGCGTCGTGGAAACCGTTCATGAAATCGAACAGCAACGCGAGCACGACCAGCAGGCCGATCACCCATAAGCTCATTTGTACTGTATGCATGCAGTGTGAGCCTCAGGCGTTTTCCAGGACGATGCCTTCGATGATGTTTGCTACGTCTTCGCACTTGTCGGTAATGGACTCGAGCTGCTCGTAGATCGCCTTCAGCTTGATCAGGCGCTTGACATCGGTTTCCTCGCGGAACAGCTTCGACATGGCCGAGCGCATCACGCGGTCCGCTTCGGATTCAAGCTGGTCGATTTGCTGCGCAGTCTTCAGGATCGTGCTGGCGTTGCCCATGTCTTCAAGCAGTCCAACCGCGATCTTGACCTGATCGCAGCATTGCACGCAGATGGTGGCCAGGCGACGCGCCTCGTCGGTGAGGTGCGTCACGTCGTACAGCGAGATCGTCTCGGCAACATCCTCCATCAGATCGAGAATGTCATCCATGGTGGTGATGAGCTTGTGGATCTCGTCTCGATCGAGCGGCGTGATGAACGTCTTGTGGAGCAGATCGATCGTATCGTGCGTGACACGGTCTGCCTTCTTTTCCGTTGCCTGCACGCGGCGGGCGTGTGCCTCGGCGTTGGGCAGATCGTTGACCAACGCCTCGAGCTCGTGAGCGGCGGTCACTGCGCAGTCGGCGTGCTGGTTGAAGTATTCGAAGAACTTGCCCTCAGTGGGCATGAATCGACCGAACATGAAATGTCCTTGTGGCGCGCCTCACGGCAGCGCTCGGTTGTGTTGCAAATGGGAGGCAGAGCAATTGCACGACAGCCGCCTCGTGGGCGGCTGTCATCAAAGCGCAATATTTTACAGGGTTGCACCGTCCAGCGGTGTAACCCGTGGATATCAGGTGTCGTTGTCGAAGAACGCAGGACCGCCGCTGAAGTTGTCGAACTTCGTGAACTGACCGAGGAAAGTGAGACGGACCGTGCCGATCGGGCCGTTACGCTGCTTGCCGATGATGATCTCGGCCGTGCCCTTGTCCTGCGAATCGGGGTTGTAGACTTCGTCGCGGTAAATAAACAGGATCACGTCGGCATCCTGTTCGATAGCGCCCGATTCGCGCAAATCCGACATCACGGGCCGCTTGTTGGGGCGTTGTTCGAGGCTCCGGTTCAACTGGGACAGCGCGATAACCGGACAATTGAGTTCCTTGGCCAACCCCTTTAATGACCGGGAGATTTCCGAAATCTCCGTGGCGCGGTTCTCGCCGCCACCGGAACCGGACATCAGCTGCAGGTAATCGATGATGATCAGGCCCAACTGCCCGCACTGGCGCGCCAGCCGGCGCGAGCGCGCACGCAGCTCCATCGGGTTCAGGGCGGGCGTCTCGTCGATGAATAGCTGCGCATCGTTCATGCGCTGGATCGAATGCGTCAGGCGCGGCCAGTCCTCGTCGAGTAAGCGGCCAGTACGCAGCCGATGCTGATCGAGCCGGCCCACCGAACCAAGCATACGCATGGCCAGCTGAACGCCCGCCATTTCCATGGAGAACACGGCCACCGGCAAGCCTTGCTCGACCGCCACATGCTCGCCGATGTTCAGCGAAAACGCGGTCTTACCCATCGACGGGCGACCGGCCACAATGATCAGGTCGCCGGCCTGCATGCCGCTGGTCATCCGGTCGAGGTCGATGAAACCGGTTGGCACACCGGTCACATCCGTGGATGTGTCGCGATGGTAAAGCTCGTCGATGCGCTCCACCACCTGCGTCAGCAGCGGCTGAATCTCCTGGAAGCCCTTCTGGCCGCGCGATCCTTCTTCCGCGATGGCAAAAACCTTCGATTCGGCTTCGTCAAGCAGTTCGCGCACTTCGCGACCCTTGGGCGCGAAGGCGGCCGAGGCAATGTCGTCGGCAACCGTGACGAGTTTTCGCAACACGGACCGCTCGCGCACGATCTCCGCGTAACGGCGGATATTCGCCGCGCTTGGCGTGTTTTGCGCCAGCGAATTCAGGTAGGCAAGCCCGCCGACCTCCTCGGCTTTGCCCGCTACCTGAAGCATTTCATAGACGGTGATCACGTCCGCAGGCTTGGTCGCCGAAATCAGGCGCGCAATGCTCTGGAAAATCAGGCGATGGTCAAAACGGTAGAAATCCGCTTCGGAAAGGAAATCGGCAATCCTGTCCCATGCGGCGTTGTCCAGCAACAGCCCGCCGAGCACCGACTGCTCGGCCTCGATCGAGTGAGGAGGGACTTTGAGACTATCTAGTTGGGGGTCTGCGGCGGGCGCGTTCATGGGGGGCAATTATAGCGGCGCCAGAGGCCGCGCAAACAAAAAAGGCAGGAGCATGGCTCCTGCCTTTCGGCGCATGGGACGTGCCAGCGCTTTGCCGGCACATCGCAAGCAAAATACAACTTAGACGTGCTCGCCCAGAACGGACACGGTCACGTCGACCAGCACGTCGGTGTGCAGCGAAACGCCAACGGTGTAATCGCCAACCATCTTCAGCGGACCGTTCGGCAGGCGCACTTGCGACTTCTCGACCTTGAAGCCTTGGCCATCCAGGGCTTCGGCGATGTCGGCGTTGGTCACCGAACCGAACAGACGGCCGTCCACACCCGACTTCTGGGTGATCTGGACGGTCAGGCCGTTCAGCTTTTCGCCTTCGGTTTGCGCAGCGGCCAGCTTCTCGGCGGCGGCCTTTTCCAGCTCAGCGCGCTTCACTTCGAATTCGGCGATGGCGGTTTGCGTAGCACGGCGAGCGCGCTTGGTCGGGATCAGGAAGTTACGTGCGTAACCGTCCTTCACGCGAACGATATCGCCCAGGTTGCCCAGGTTGATGACTTTTTCCAGCAGAATGACTTGCATCGTATATTTCTCCTTGCGGTCCTGGGCTATCAGTTCTTGTGCAGGTCGGTGTACGGCATCAGCGCCAGGAAGCGGGCGCGCTTGATGGCCGTATCCAGCTGACGCTGATAGTGCGCCTTGGTACCGGTCAGACGGGCCGGCGTGATCTTGCCGTTGTCGCCGATGAAGTCCTTCAGCGTGTCCAGATCCTTGTAGTCGATCTGTTCGACGCCAGCCACCGTGAAGCGGCAGAAACGCTTACGCTTGAACAGCGGGTTCTGTTGCTGGAAGCGCTTCTTGTTCTTGTTGTCACGTTTGACGAATGCCATGATTCAATCCTTTTCGAATGCTTTACATCGAGTGATGTGAAAGATCAGTGTCTTGCTGTTGCGGTGCTTGCGAGCCAGAAATCCCTCGCAGTCGAGCAGCGCGCCAAGCGGGAACCGCTCGAGCCGCTGAGCCATGGCGCCTATGCCCATGGCCACGATCGCAAATTCCACCTGCCGGGGCGTTTCCGCCTCGACTGCCTCGCCCGCGTACTGCAGAAAGCAGTTGACGACGGGCACTCCGGCAGGGGTATAGCGCAGCGTGTCCCGCTCCGCGAGCGTGGCGGTCAGCCGTAGCTGGTTCACCGCGACACAGCAGTCCGCACTTAGGCGGCCTGACCTTCCGTGGTCGTTTGCGCTGCCTTGCGGGCTTCTTCGCGCTGAACTTCCTTCATCATCGGCGAAGGAGCGGTTTCGGCCTTCTTGGTCTGGACGATCAGGTGACGCAGCACGGCGTCGTTGAACTTGAACGCGTGTTCGAGTTCAGCCAGCGTGTCCTTGCCGCATTCGATGTTCAGGCAAACGTAGTGAGCCTTGGCCAGCTTCTGGATCATGTAGGCCATCTGACGGCGGCCCCAGTCTTCCACGCGATGAACCTGACCGTTTTGCGACGTGACCAGCTGCTTGTAGCGCTCGATCATCGCCGGAACTTGTTCGCTCTGGTCCGGATGGACGATAAATACGATTTCGTAATGACGCATTGACGCTCCTTATGGATGAGCCACCCGGGCGTCAAGTCCGGTGCGGCAAGGTTGGATAGCCGGCGAGTATAGCCCGAAAACCGGATGACCCGCAAGGATACGTACCGGATTGGCTTCAGTGTGCGGCAAACAGCGCCTGCAGCCGCTGCGGGTCGCGCGCCAAATGCAGATCAGCCGCCAACAGCAGCAGGAGCAACACGCGCGCCTTATAGGGATTCAGGTCTGTGGCTGATACAAACATGCCCACTTCCGGGCGGACCGTCTCGGGAATAGCAACGTGTCCGGCACAGGTGCGGGAGCTGCGCACCACCGCCACGCCCTGGCCAGCCGCATCGGCCAGCGCCGCCGCCAGCGTTTCGTGGATCGACCCATTGCCGGCCGCCGCGACGACAAGCCCCTGCACACCCGCGGCAACCAGTGCATCGATCGCAATGCGCCCGGGTTGCGCATAGCTCGACACAATTTCCACCTCCGGCCAGTCAGTCGGTACGGGCAGACGCTGCACCGGCACCCGGCCCTCGGCTGGTGCGCGATGGAATCGAATATAGGCGTCCTGGACGAATCCCAGCGGACCGCCCGCCGGCGAGGCGAACGCATCGACCGCCGATGTGTGCATCTTGGCGACATCGCGCGCCGCATGAATCTGCTGGTTCAATACCACCAACACGCCCTTCCCTCGCGCCCCGGTACTGCCAGCCACGCGCACCGCATCGAGCAAGTTCAAGGGCCCATCCGCCGACAGCGACGTGGACGGCCGCATGGCCGCCGTCATGACAATGGGAATCGGACACGTCTGCGTCAGGTGCAGGAACATCGCCGTTTCTTCAAGTGTATCGGTCCCGTGCGTGATCACTATTCCGTCGACATCCTCGCTGGTGGACCAGTACGCCAACCGTGCAGCCAGGCGCTCCCACAAGTCGAACCGCAGGTCCTTGCTATCGATCTGCGCCACTTGCTCGGTCTCGATCCGCGCGACGGCAGCGAGCGCGGGCACAGCGTCTACGAGCTGCGATACCGGCACGGTCGCCGCCTGGTAGCGCGCGCTGCTGGCGGGGTTTCCGGACGAGCCGGCAATCGTGCCGCCCGTGGCGAGGATGACGATTCGAGGCAAGGAAGCTGACATGTCTGATCAGTAAGTTGGAGCTCGGCGATTGTATCCGTCACGCCCGCGCGCCCCAACCGCGGCAAACCCGCGCGCAGCAACGGCCACCCACGGCTTTGCAAGCCCGCTGCAAATTGTGCTTGCACTTCACTCGATACTGTATAAAATCACAGCATACTGTTTAAACATACAGTGCTTCGGCACGAGACCGGCGAACCATGGCGACCCTGACACCCCGGCAGCAGCAGATTTTCGATCTGATCCGCGATGCAATTCAGCGTACAGGCTTCCCGCCGACGCGCGCTGAAATCGCCGCCGAATTCGGCTTCTCCTCTCCCAATTCGGCTGAGGAGCACCTGCGAGCGCTTGCGCGCAAGGGTGTTATCGAGTTAACGCCCGGTGCATCGCGGGGCATCCGGCTAAAGGTTTCGCGCAGCGATTCCGAGCGGCCGGACCAATTTTCCTTGCCGATGGCAGGCGTGCTGCAATTGACGCTGCCGCTGGTTGGCCGCGTCGCGGCAGGCAGCCCCATCCTGGCGGCCGAACATATCGATCGCCAATACCAGGTGGATGCCTCGGTGTTCGACGAGCGCCCCGATTATCTGTTACGCGTGCGCGGCCTGAGCATGCGCGATGCAGGCATCCTAGACGGCGACCTGCTGGCCGTAAAGAAAGCCAACGAAGCACCGAACGGAAAGATCGTGGTGGCGCGCATCGGCGAGGATGTCACCGTCAAACGCCTGAAGAAACGCGGCGAATCGATCGAACTGATCGCCGAGAACCCGGACTTCGCAAACATCGTGCTGGAGTCCGGACGAGACGAATTTTCACTGGAAGGCATCGCTGTTGGCCTGATCCGGTCGTCAGGATTCTAGCCTTAGCGAGACACCCAGGCTCCCAGTCTGGACCAGGCAGTACAACCTTCTGCCCTGGTCACCCGCTTTGCTTTGCCCATGCCGCCCCGTCCTCTCAGGACGACGGGCGCGGACTCTTGCTGTCGCAAATTACGAGGTGCTGCCATGCTGCAATCGAACACCGTCGCTTCCCGTCGCCCAGTCAAACCGGTGCCGTTCCGCCAGATCAAGGGCGTCCGCGTCTACCAGGGCGCCCAGCGCCGCACGATGGTCGGCAATATGGCGGCAATCTGCCGCATGCTTGAACTCGACGATCTGCCGGCGAAACCACTTGCTGTCTGAGGCCCCGAGGTCGAAGACGTGAAGGCCCGCGCCGATCGAATCGGCGCGGGGTGAAGGTGGGATAGAGACTATTAGCGCGCCGGGTCATGGATAGTCGATACCCGGCGGGAGCACACTGGAGATGGCTCCCTCAGAACGCGTTGGGCCGTGGCCGGAGAGTGCGCGTCACCTTGTCCCAGAGGGCGATGGACTCGCCTTCGGTTAGGGAAACGCGATCCAGCTCATGCAGATTTAACAGTTTGTTGGGCGCGCCCACATCCAAATCCAGAGATATCAACGGGGATAGCGGACTGCCGATCACGCTATTGGCTTCAAGGGAAAAATGGAACCCCTGGATGCGTAGCACCGTTTTCCCCGCCATCAACCATTCTTCGGCTGGCAAGTCCTTCAGGGCTACGGAACCATTCCGTAGCGTACGCCCGCTGCTTCGACTCAGCGCCGTCCTGATCTGTGCGCCTCGCTGCAATAGTGAATCCTCAGTTTGGATATCCGAATCCGTATCGATGTTGAAGCTGACATCGTCATGGCCGTTCAACACAAACATAGTGCTGGTATTCTCTCGATCACGCGCCTTGCCCTGCAAGAATCCACCTTGGAAACACACTCCCGGCTCGCCTGGAATCTCATCATCGGAGCGCCCTCTGGCCCTCGATAGCAGTGAGATGACTTGGCTAAGACGCTCGGAGACATTGGTCATGTCAGGATCGTCTCTGATAGAGGGTTGATCCTTGAAGTACAGCGAATCCTTTGCCGAAGACGCTGCGACCTGCATTTTGATTTGATGCCCACTGTTCCATCTGTAGGCTTCGATGATGCGTATGCTGTCCGGATCTTCGTAAATACTTCCCAAAGATACGAAGTACCGAGAATCCGGAATCCCTTTGACTTCCTGGTCGGCATACAGAAACCGATAGCCGAAATAGCTCTTTGCAGTCGTCAGCTCATCGCTACGATTTTGAATCGCCCGACGGTGTGCATCGATCGTCATGGGCTCGGTGCTGATGTGTACCCCCTCGACCTTGATGGACTGGAAGATATGGACGTCGGCCGGCATGTCGATCAGATAGCGACCCACGCAGCGTGGCGTCAGGTGTGCAGTCAAGTCTTTCACAATGGCTTGTTCCTGGGAGGTAAGGGGTCGGTGGCGGTTGCATCCCTGCAGTGAGAGAGCAAGACATACGGCCGCCGTCAGCAAGGCGACCTTCGGGCGCAACTCCATTTCATAGGCGCAGAAGTCGCGGGTCTGACGGGTTTTTGAAAAGCGGAAGATGCAGCCGGAGAATTGCCGAGGCTCGGAGCCGTCGCCGGGGTCGATCGAGAACGTGGCATCGCGGCGCACGTACTCCATCCGGTCCAGATCCATCGGATGGGTCAATCGGATCTTGACGCTGTAGGGCTCACCCAGGCGCTCCGTGGCTTCGAATGACACCACGGAGAGGCCGGCGGCACTATTCGCTCCGAGCACCTTCAGGTGATAGGGCTGCTGTCCAGTCACGGACCTTGGCAGCCCGTCGCCCCATGATTTCAGTTCATCCGTCACATCCATCACTGTTGCTTGCTCCTTACCAGCCGTGATCGCGTTCTCCGAACAGGCCGTCGCTTGCGACGCGAGGCCGACATCCTCGTGCGTCAAAACCTTACGCCGCTATCCCACAAGCGAGAACAGCCGATGCGTCGCGCAAACAACAGAAACTGAATAAAATCTAAAATAATGTTTTTATGATTTACAGATATTTATTTTTTCCTTATTAAAAGCACGAATTATAAAATACAAGATATTCCGATATATATATTTTTAACTCGGATGAGCCCCAGCCGGGGCGAACGACAAACCCTTCACCGGTGGCTAGGCGCAGGCAGAGCGGCCGCCTGCTGCAGCACTACCGGGAGACAAATGGAAAAGGCAATGTGAACCGGCAAGCGCGCCAAACAGCCCGGCGCCAAGCGCTGGGACATCATCGATGAGACGAGGTCCCAACCAAGCTACGAGAGTTGCAACAAGCGGGATGAGTGAGCAGGCTAAAGTGGAAGCGACCGGGGCCCACCGCCGTATGGATATCCAGAAAGCAAAACAGCCGCTTGTGTAAGCGGCTGTTTTGCAAGGAAATTTTTGGGGTGGCTGATGGGACTCGAACCCACGACGACAGGAATCACAATCCTGGACTCTACCAACTGAGCTACAGCCACCGTAGAGATTTTTCGCTGACAGATACGTCGATCAGCGAAGAACAAGACTATACAAGGATCTGGAGCGGATGGCTAGTATCCCGCACAAAAAAATTTAAAAAGATGTGAGACCCGTCACCGGCTTCCCACCCACTTCGCCTCCAGCAGTATGGCTTCCTTGATCGCCGCGATCGTGTCGGCCTCGGTCGGGAACAGCCCGAGCAAACGCTTCGATTTGCCGTTCAGCACGTCGCGCTGCAACGCCTTGCCAGATTCCATGGAGGTTCCCGGATGCCAGCAATAACGCGCGGTCCATTTCCCGTCCTGAAGTTGCTCCGCTACCCAGATCACCCGGTAGTCTTCAAACACCTCACCGAATGGCTCGTCCGTTTCCATTTGATACCTCCAGGACTCGCTGCCGACCCTTCGCGCTGATCCACTCGCTTCCGAGCGTTCCGCGCTTCGCAACTGGCAAGCCCTGCCGCATTTACTCCCCCACTGGAACCGCACAGTTTGCCTGTGCGATTCACCCCCCTATGTCGGCTGACGCGACATTGACCGGCATCCTAGTATGGTCGCGACGCAGAGCCTCAATCGCCCACCGATGCCCGTAAGGTGAGGCGGCAATGGCCGGTATCGACGGGGGCTGCACCAAAAATGCCGCCCCGTGCCCTACCAATGCAGGGTTCTGCCTCTTTTGGTGCTGTTAGATACTCTTTCGCGAGGGACATTGACCCCCCTCGACATTCCCGACAGGCGACGACTCTCACGAGTATCGCCTGCTTTTTTTGGCGGAACTCTTTCGTCACTTACCAATCGAAGCGCTTGCTCGACAAAAAAAAGAGCCCGCCGTAGCGGACTCTTAAATTAGCGATCTCAATGCCCTGAAGGCCTTTTCAATGTAGTCCAGCCATTTCTCGGTCGCCATCCGTGCAAACCCACGGTGGATGTTGCATCTTCGAGACGCAAAAAAAAGCCCGCACACGGCGGGCTCAATAATCAGTTGAAGAAAGCCCTGTATTCGAGGGCAGGCACAGTGTAAGAACATGAGGCAGCGCTGGCGAATTAGGGGAATCCCTTTGCCGGCGCGGGTTTCCGGCCAGAACCGTGGTCAGACACCGGTATGCGATACATTTCGCGCGCCATGCACAGAATGACCGTTCGAAATTAGAGCCTTTCTTCGACGCGCCCGCCTCAGCGTCGTCACACTAGGCCGCCTCCAGCATGTCAGGACGCAGATGTGATCGCGCCTCTCCGAACAACGCGTCGACATCCGTACGAATGCGTGCCGCATTCATTCGGCGCGAATCGGAAAGCACCCTGCGCCACCCTCTTCCACCAAAAACGCCGCGATGGAGGCCCAGCATATGGCGCGTTGCGGCCCCCATAAAGCCCCCATTCTCCACAATCTCACCGATATACGCCTGCATCGTAAGTTCCGCGTCGCCGCGCGTGGGAATGGGCGTGGTGGCGCCATAGTAGCGCTGGTCCATTTCCGCAAGAAAATACGGATCGTGATAAGCCTGCCGGCCAATCATCACGCCGTCCACATGTTGGAGATGTTCGGCGATTTCGACGTGGGACACGACGCCGCCATTGATCAGTATTTCGAGCTGCGCGAACTCGCGTTTCAATTGGTAGGCCACTTCGTAACGCAGCGGCGGTATCTCCCGATTTTCTTTCGGGCTCAGCCCTTTGAGAATCGCATTCCGGGCGTGAACGATAAATGTTTCGGAACCCGCCTCGGCTACCGTTCCCACAAAATCGCGCACGAAACCATAATGTTCAATCGTGTCGATGCCGATTCGATGTTTCACTGTCACCGGCACATCAACAACATCCCGCATAGCCTTGACGCAATCCGCCACCAATTGCGGCTCCGCCATCAGACACGCGCCAAACGCGCCGCGTTGCACCCTCTCCGAGGGACATCCGCAGTTCAGGTTGATTTCCTTATAACCCCACTGCTCCCCCAACTTGGCAGCCTTTGCAAGGTCGGCCGGCTCGCTGCCCCCAAGTTGCAGCGCGACAGGATGCTCGGCGGCGTTGAAATCCAGATGCCGTGCCACATCGCCATGCAACAGCGCGCCGGTCGTTACCATCTCCGTGTAAAGCCACGTGTGGCGGCTTAGCGCGCGATGAAAGGTGCGGCAATGGCGATCGGTCCAGTCCATCATGGGGGCCACGGAAATCCGGCGGGGCCTGATATTTCCTTGCATGCCGCTTGTGGACTCGGATTGCGGGGTGCTACGGGTCTGTTCCATTTCCTGCTGATTCTGCATATTTCGTCCCTTTTTTGCCCCTGAGTGCTACGATGTAGCACCATCAAAATGCGTGTAGCACTGGGGATATGGGGACGATCACTCAACGCGTGCGAAAGGACGGAAGTATAGGGTACACGGCGCAGATTCGCCTGAAGCAAGGCGGAGCCGTGGTGTTCACCGAAGCCAAGACTTTCGACCGCCGGCCGGCTGCGGCGTCTTGGCTGGAAAAGCGCGAACGGGAGCTGGCGCAGCCTGGCGCGCTGGATGTGGCAAAGCAAGAAGACCCGACGTTGGCCCAGGTCATCAAGAAGGTGACGGAAGAGTCAACGAAAGCGATAGGCAAAACCAAGGCACAGGTGCTACGCGCCATTTCGGATTCGGATTTGGGGCAAAAGCGGTGTTCCCAGATCGGCAGCGCCGACATCGTCGCGTTCGCGCGTAGCCTCAAAGTCCAGCCCCAGACCGCGGGCAACTATATGGCGCACCTGAGTTCGGTGTTCTCGATCGCGCGGCCCGCATGGGGATACCCTCTTGACGAGCAAGCGATGGCGGACGCCCGCAAGGTGCTGGGCAAGCTGGGCGCCGTCGGCAAGTCGAAGCGCCGGGATCGCCGGCCCACCCTCGAGGAACTCGACAAGCTGATGAAGCACTTCGGGGAAATCCGGGCAAAGCGCGTTGACAGCAACGACATGCAGGCCATCACGGCATTTGCCATCTTTTCGACGCGCCGGCAGGAGGAGATCACCCTCCTCACCTACGAAGATCTGGACGTCGTCCATAGCAGGATATTGGTGCGCGACATGAAGCACCCGGGCCAGAAGATTGGCAACGATCAATGGTGCGATCTGCCACCCGAGGCGATGCGAATCATCCAGGCGCAGCCGCACAAGACTGGGCGAATCTTCCGAGCGAACCCAGACGCCATTAGCGCTGCCTTCACGCGCGCGTGCCAGTTCCTGACAATCAAGGATCTGCGTTTCCACGACCTACGACACGAAGGCGCAAGCCGGCTATTTGAGATGGGACTGACCATCCCCCACGTCGCGGCGGTCACCGGCCACCGCAGTTGGTCGAGCCTTCAGCGCTACACCCACCTCCGACATACGGGCGATCGGTTTGCTGGCTGGAAGTGGCTGGACCAGATCGCCCCGCCGGGTTGATGGCGGCCTGATGCCCGCACCGCGCTATGTCGCGGTAGGAATGCCCATTACTGGGCACCCCCCGCACAGATCCCGGCGTGCGCGATTCGCGCACCGGGCTCCT
>NZ_JBXALD010000012.1:0-214016 GCF_058799075.1 Cupriavidus sp. GW822-FHT06G04
ACATTCTCGTGCGTCAAAACCTTACGCCGCTATCCGACAAGCGAGAACAGCCAATGCGTCGCGCAAACAACAGAAACAGAATAAAATCTAAAATAATATTTTTATGATTTACAGATATTTATCTTTTGATTACTGAAATCACGAACACGGAAATACGTGACATTCCGATATAAGAAATATCTAGTGCTTACACAAAATAAATTGCGGAAGCTTTACGTCGAACGTTTGTCTCAAGCCGCGCTGTCCGGTCAGGTCAAGGCGGCATCGGAGATGCTTCGTGACGGCCGCCTGATTGTGAAGGGACCGATTATCGGCAACCCCACTTATTTAACTGCTGCTTTGCGACACCAGCCTTTTTGTATTTGTAAGTCATCTTTCTTCCCTCCCGGAGGCCATCGAACCCCACACCAAATTTCCTTGCCAGAGAATCGTTTGAATGTAGGCTCTTCACGCCGTTGATGTTTATGATTTGCGGATCGTACGCAAATACCTCATAAATACTGCCTCCCGTATTCAATGCTGGGATATCAGCACTCCATGAAACTATTACGAACAATTTCTCGGGAGCGCAGGCTTTAAATACACTTACTATTGCCGGAGGTGATGCTCCCTCTGGCGGATAATGCCCGACCATCACTAGATCCGATTTATCAGTAATTAATCTCATATCGACGCCATCTCTACTTGACGCTGCGTCCTTATACTCAATCACCGATTTAGGACCGACGAAACCAATTGAATAACGATGCAGCCCATCCGATTCCGATGCGCGCGAGCATGTCGTTGAAAACAGTAGAATTATAAAAAACAATTTCTTAATGGCCGCCATATTTATTTAAATATCAATAAAAGAAATTTAATTCAGTGCAATTCCGAATGCATTGAACCACCCCACGATCATGGGCTGGTTGATTCAAGTTGAGGGCAGCTCGGGCGGTAGACATTTGAATGTTTCGGATAACAATTTGTCTTAGCTTCGGCCCGCGGGATATACCCAAGGGGTTCCCGACTGGAGACGCATGAATCCGTTGAACTGGCCCCGTTGGAATGGGTGACCTAGTTCAATACCTCCGGCTGATGGAATCGGGGTGGCCTGAGCGCTGCACGTTACGACGTTTTCATTTAGCCGGGAATTGCCGATACATCGCGCAACGACGAAAGTTAAACAACGTTCAAAATCAGTCGAATCCTATGGAAACACTGACTAAAAGTAATGCCCAAAGCCGGACGACGACGATACCACTCAAGTTTTACCGCATGCTTGTCGAGCACTGAGCGAACATGAAAAAAACGGTTCGACCAGATCGGCGTCACGCTGTGCAAACGTGAGCTGATGATGAGAGGACACGAAGCCCTTGAAGCACGTGCCAATAAATGCCTGCGATGCATCCACCTGCGCGCGGCAATAAAAAACCCGCCTATGCAGGCGGGTTTTCAACGGAACCAGACGTCCGACGGCTTACACGCCGCGATCGCCGGATTTTACGGACGATTCACCGAAACGTCGAAGTATGGCTTGCTGACGTGCAGGCCGAGGTTCACGCCAACGCCGGTATTGCCCAGCGCCAGTTGCACCGCTTCGTCGGCACTGCTGCTCTTGGCGCGATAGCGCAAGCCGGTTGCCGGCACGTTCAGCTTCCAGGCATCCACACGACCGTCTTCGATACGCTTGCGGGTGTAGATGTTGTTGACTGGATCCGTGCTGAGGATCTCCGTCGACGCGCGCGAGAAATTGACGCTTCCATCCGAGAAGGCGACGTAGTCCCAATACGCGTTCTTGCTACCCACTGCCGGCAGCGTGCGCACGACTTGTTTGCTGGCAACCATGAGGGAACCCTGATCGCTGACCACGGCGGACACTACCCCGTCCGTGCTCTTGAATGCGATGGCGACCGTGCTGCCGTTCGCGCCGCTGGCCAGGAAGGATCCGTCCGCCTGCTTGACGAAGGAGGGCAGCGATGCTGCGTCCCACGGCGTGCAGACGTTATCGTCGTTGCAGGACGCGGCTGCCGTCATCTTGCCGTTGGCGTCCAGCGTGAAGGTGGAGCGCGACGTGGGGGCCGAGCCGCTGCCCAACGCTACGGCCACGGCGTTCCAGTCGCCGGCCAGATCGGACAACGGCAATTGCTGCACAGGCACCATGAACATCGGGAAGCCGGTCGGCACGTCGTTCGGCGTCTGCATCAGCACGCTCACGCCGAGCTTCGACACCAGCACGCTGATGGGCACGTCCTTCAATGCGAAGCGGCAGTTTTCGTCGGTCGGCGTGAGAAGCACGGTCGATGCGACAGCGGTTGCCGAAACCGTGTTGGCCGCAAACTTCTGCGTCAGCGTCAGCGCGTCGGCGTCGATGGTTACCGACGTGGCCGTTGCCGTGCCAGGCCCTGCCAGGAAATACTCGCCGGTGCGCAGGCCCGCGCAGGTGGCCGATGCTTTCTGCAGCAGCGTTCCCAGCGCGGCGCTGCCGGCATTGCTGACGATGGCCGTGGCTAGGTCGTCCACAGTGGCCTTCGACGATTTCAGGCGGGCGCCCAGCGTATCGAGCAGTTGATCGAGCGCGTTGCCGGGCTTGCCGTTGTTGGCGGCCACCAGTGCGCCCTTGAGCGGGTCGAAGCCGTTCAGGTCGACGACGCCGGTCAGCGCCAGACGCACCGTTTCGCTGGAGGTAGACAGGTTTGCCGACGTCAGACGGCCTTGCGCGGCGGCGTCGAACTGGTTGAAGAACGCGGTGGTGCTGCCCTGTGCCAGCGCAGCCGTGATCAGTTCGGTGAAGGGCGAGATGTTGGCGACGGCGGTGGTGCCGCTACCGGCTTCCACCACGGAATGCAGCACCGTATTGTCAGGCGTGGTCACGCTCAGCACGCAGGGGCGAACGGCGTTCGCGATATTGATCGTGAATGTGCCATCGGCGGCGGTCGTCGCGCTGCCGCTGCCCGATGCGCACTTGGCCTGCACGGTGGCATTTTCCAGCGCCGCGCCAACCGCCGCGGTGCCGCTGATCGACGTGGTGGTAACCGTGGGCGTTGCCGACGGCGCGCCATCTCCGCCACCGCAGGCGGAAAGCACTGCAGCGGTCAAACCCGTCAAAAGAAGTCTCGATTTCATCCCTGTTATCTCGTTATGTTGATTTTTTGGATCGGAACAGCCGACCCTGGCTGTCTTTATCGATCGATGCGCATTTCGCACGGCCCGCGCGGACCGTGCCAGGCGACGTGAAGTGTGTCGCAACCCTTTTAAGCCGAATAACCCCCCGACGAGGGAATTGACATATCTGCGGTTTCACTTATTTCTGTCGATTGCGGCCCGTATCGCGACTGACTGGGTCAAACATCGGCAGGGAATCGTTCGCCTGTATGCGACGAGGCGATCCGCGACTAGCAGCGCAATTTTTACTATGCTCGTTGGCATGCAAAGCACGGAGACGACGCTTGCGACCGACGACGCGTGCCCCCGCCTTGCATTCCAGATCGACGTGCGCCTGCGCGCCCCCGCAGGCCCGACCGATCGCAATGGCCGTTGCCATGACGCTGCTGGCAATGCCGACAGCGGCGCTGGCCGAATGCGACAACATCGCGCCGGCTTCTGGCACGTCAGTCAATTGCACGGGCAGCATCACGGCGCCTGCACGGGCCGATGTGGGTGCCACCAATGTGTCGATCAATATTGCGCCCGGTGCGTCAGGCAGTTTTGTCAATGCTGTCAATCCGGTCGCGATGCGGGTCGATAGTGGCAGCAGCGTCAGCAACGGCGGCAGTTTGTCGCTGAGCGGCGGCGCGGCCTCCGGTAGCAATCGCGGCGCCGTGCTGCTGGGCCGCGGCAACGGCAATACGCTGACCAACGCGACACAGGGCGTGATCGCCACCACGGGCGCGTTCAACGACGCCATGGCCGCCAACGGCAGCAACAACACGCTGGTCAACCAGGGCGTGATCCGCACGGCCGGTCCAAACGCCTACGGCATGACCGCGGCATGGGGCCAGACCAACACCGGACAGACCGGCAACGGCCTGATCAATAGCGGATCGATCAGCACCACGGGCAGCAATGCACGCGCGATGTCGATCCTGGGCGGCAGCGGCACGGCCACCAACCAGGGCAGCCTGCTGACCACCGGCACATCGAGTTTCGGCGTCTATCTGCAGGGCAACGGCGACCGGATGACCAACAGCGGCAGCATCGAGACGCGCGGGGCTGGCGCCGATGCGGTGTTCTCGAATACGGCCGGCAGCAGTTTCACGGCGACCGTGGAAAACCAGGCGGGCGGCCAGATCGTGAGCCGTCAAGCAGCAGCGATCCGCACGCTCAACGGCGCCACCACCGTCATCAACGCGGGGCTGCTGCAGAGCGACGCCGGCACCGCGGTGTCGATGGGCGCGGGCGCCAACACGCTGATCCTGCAGACCGGTTCGACGATTCGCGGCGCGGCGGACGGCGGCGGCAATGCCGCCACGCAACTGGTGCTCCAAGGCAGCGGCACCGCAGACAACGCCTTCAACCGCTTTGCGCTGATGCAGATGCAGGGTTCGGCGTGGACGTGGTCAGGCAGCGGCGTGTTCAACACGATCGACATTCAGAGTGGCACTCTGACCCTCGCCGGCGCGATCGGCGGCGCCGCGCAGGTGCGCACCGGCGCCACGCTGGCCGGCACCGGCACGCTGACCGGCAGCGTGACCAATCAGGGCGCGCTACATCCGGGCGACGGCAGCGGCGGCGGGCAGTTGACCATCGTCGGGGACTACACCGGCGCCAACGGCGTGCTGCAGACGGAATCGGTGCTCGGCAGCGATGGAGCGCCCGCGGCGCGCCTGGTGGTATCGGGTGGCGCCATCGGCGGCAATACCCTGATTTCGCTGGTCAATCTGAGTGGCGCGGGCGGGCTGACCACCGCGGACGGCATCCCGCTGGTGCTGGCCACTAACGGGACCACGTCCACCGCGACTGCATTCGCATTGCGCGGCGGATCGATCAGCGCGGGCCCCTATATCTACTACCTGTTCCATGGCGGCGCCTCTGCCGGGTCGGAAAACGGTTGGTATCTGCGATCGTCGCTGGTGCCTACGTCCGGCGCGGAAATCGCGCCAACTGCGGCGCCCGGCACGCCCGAATTGCCGGCGCCGGGCACGCCGGCGCTGCCGTCGCTGGACCTGGCCGATAGCGGGCCGGTGGTGCTCTATCGCCCCGAGGTGCCGCCGTACGCGGCCACGCCGGCGGTGGTGCGGCAGATCGGCTTCGACCAGATCGGCACCTTCCATGAGCGCCAGGGCCAGCAGGCGTTGCTCGACGAACGCGGGCGCTTGCCCGCCAGTTGGGCGCGCCTCTGGGGCGGCCGGATGCAACAGGGGCAGCAAGGCAGTGTCGACGCAGCGTTCGACGGCACCGTGGCGGGCGTGCAGATCGGGCAGGACGTCTATGCCGACGCGACGGCGAGCGGCCATCGCAATCACTACGGATTGATGCTGGGATTCGCGCGCGCATCGGGCGACGTCAACGGTTTCGCGCAGGGCTTCCGCGGGGCAACCGTCGGCACGCTGTCGGTCGATGCATACAGCCTGGGTGGCTATTGGACGCATGTCGGCCCGACCGGCTGGTACACCGACGCTGTGCTGCAGGGCAGCACGTTGATCGCCAACCCGCGCTCGGCGCGCGGCGTGGGCTCAAGCACGCATGGCACCGCCGCCTCCACGTCGATCGAAGCCGGCCTGCCGCTGCGGCTCGGCAACGGCTACGCCATCGAGCCGCAGGCGCAACTGATCTGGCAGCACATCTCGCTGAACGATATCGACGACGGCATCTCGCCGGTCAGCTTCCAGACCGCCAGCGGCTGGCTGGCGCGCGTGGGTGCGCGGGCGGAACGGCAATTCCAGCGCAACGGCGTGACGTGGATGCCGTGGCTGCGCGCCAACCTGCTGCGCAGTTTCGGCGGCACGGACCAGATCGTCTTCGCATCGACCGACGCCGTGGATGCGTCGCTGGCCAGCACGGCCGCACAGTTCGGCGCCGGCGTGGCAGCCCGGCTCGATCGCAGCAGCAGCCTGTACCTGACCGTGGCCTACACCACCAATCTTGATGGTGTGCACCGCAACAATCTCGGCGGCAACCTCGGCCTGCGCTGGCTCTGGTGACAGGCGCCCGCCGCGCGGCGGGCGCACATAGCGAAAACGCCACTATTGCCTATACTGTTCTCTGTCTTTGCAGATAAATCCATGACCGGGCGGCGGCCCGGTACTAGGAGGTTTCCCCATGGTTACGATGAACCGCCGACAGTTCCTGAAGTTCACGGGAGCGTCGCTGGCGGGTTCAAGCCTTGCGCTGGTCGGGTTCGCGCCCGACGCCGCGCTGGCGGAAGTGCGTGCCTACAAGCTGGCGCGCACCACCGAGACCCGCAATACCTGCCCCTACTGTTCGGTGGCATGTGGCCTGCTGATGTACAGCCTGGGCGACAAGGCAAAGAACGCCAAGGCCAGCATCATCCATATCGAGGGCGACCCCGATCACCCGGTCAATCGCGGCACGTTGTGCCCCAAGGGCGCGGGGCTGATCGATTTCATCCACAGCCCGAGCCGTCTGCAATATCCCGAGTACCGCGCGCCCGGATCGGACAAATGGCAGCGCATCAGCTGGGACGACGCGATCAACCGCATCGCCAAGCTGATGAAGCAGGACCGCGATGCCAACTTCGTCGAGAAGAACGATCAGGGCCAGACGGTCAACCGCTGGCTGACCACGGGCATGCTGGCGGCCTCTGCCAGCAGCAACGAGGTGGGTTACATCACGCACAAGACTGTCCGCAGTCTTGGCATGTTGGGGTTCGATAATCAGGCGCGTGTCTGACATGGCCCGACGGTGGCAGGTCTTGCCCCGACGTTTGGCCGTGGAGCGATGACGAACCATTGGGTCGACATCAAGAACGCGGATGTAATACTGATCATGGGCGGCAACGCCGCCGAAGCGCACCCGTGCGGCTTCAAATGGGTAACCGAAGCCAAGGCGCACAACAAGGCGCGCCTGATCGTGGTTGACCCGCGCTTCACGCGCTCGGCGTCCGTGGCCGACTATTACGTGCAGATCCGCACGGGGACCGACATCGTGTTCCTGGGCGGCGTGATCCGCTGGCTGCTCGAAAACGACCGGATCCAGCATGAATACGTGAAGAACTACACGGACTTCACGTTTATCGTGCGCGAGGATTTCCAGTTCGCGAACGGCCTGTTTTCCGGCTACGACGCGGAAAAGCGCAGCTACGCCAAGGAAAGCTGGGATTACGAACGCGGCGACGACGGCTACGTAAAGACCGATCCGACGCTCGCGCACCCGCGCTGCGTATTCAATCTGATGAAAGCGCATTACGCGCGCTATACGCCAGAAATGGTGGAGCGCGTGTGCGGCACGCCGAAGGACAAATTCCTGAAGGTGTGCGAGATGCTCGGCAGCACGGCCGCGCCCGACCGCGCCATGACGATCATGTATGCGCTGGGCTGGACGCAACATTCGGTTGGCTCGCAGATGATCCGCACCGGCGCCATGGTGCAACTGCTGCTGGGCAATATCGGCATCGCGGGCGGCGGCATGAACGCGCTGCGCGGGCATTCGAACATCCAGGGGCTGACCGACATCGGCCTGATGTCGAACCTGCTGCCCGGCTACCTGACGCTGCCCGCCGAATCGGAGCAGGACTACAACAAGTACATCGAGGCGCGCGCCTTCAAACCGCTACGGCCAAACCAGCTGAGCTACTGGCAAAACGTGCCGAAGTTCCACGTCAGCCTGATGAAGGCATGGTGGGGTCCGGCGGCCACTGCCGAAAACAACTGGGCGTTCGATTACCTGCCCAAGCTGGACAAGCCGTACGACCTGCTGCAGGTCTTCCAGCTGATGAACGAAGGCCGCATGAACGGGTACATCGCGCAGGGCTTCAACCCGCTGGCGGCAGCGCCCAACAAGGCCAAGCTGCAGAAGGGGCTGTCCAACCTGAAGTTCCTGGTGATCATGGACCCGCTGGCCACCGAGACTTCCGAGTTCTGGCGCAACGCGGGCGAAACGCACGACGTCGATTCGAAATCGATCAAGACCGAGGTGTTCCGTCTTCCCACCACCTGTTTTGCCGAGGAAAACGGCTCGCTGGTGAATTCCTCGCGCTGGCTGCAGTGGCACTGGCAGGGCGCCGATCCGCCCGGCGAGGCGCGCTCGGACATCGAGATCATGTCCGCGCTGTTCCTGAAGATCCGCGAGATGTACCAGAAGGACGGCGGCAAATTCCCGGATCCCATCGTCAACCTGTGGTGGCCGTACGCGGTGCCGCACTCGCCCACGCCCGACGAGCTGGCCAAGGAATTGTCCGGCCGCGCGCTGACCGATCTGGCCGATCCGAAGGATCCCACCAAGATCGTGCGCAAGGCCGGCGAGCAGTTGAACAGCTTTGGTGAACTGCAGGCCGACGGCAGCACGATGAGCGGTTGCTGGATCTACTGCGGGTCGTGGACGCAGGCCGGCAACCAGATGGCCAAGCGCGACAACTCGGACCCGACCAACATCGGCCAGACCCTGAACTGGGCCTGGGCGTGGCCGGCAAACCGGCGCGTGCTGTACAACCGCGCATCGTGCGATGTGAATGGCAAGCCGTTCAATCCAAACCGCAAGCTGATCGGCTGGAACGGATCGAGCTGGACCGGCTTCGACACACCCGACTTCAAGCTCGACGAGGATCCGGCCAAGGGCATGGGGCCGTTCATCATGCAGCCTGAAGGCGTGGCGCGCTTCTTTGCGCGCCAGAACCTGGTGGAAGGCCCGTTCCCCGAGCACTACGAGCCCTTCGAGAATCCGCTCGGCTACAACCTTCTCAACGATAAGGCGCCCAACGCGGTCAGCAATCCGGCCGCGCGCGTGTTCAAGCCGGACTGGGAGCAATTTGGCAAGCCCGATGCGTATCCGGTCATCGCCACCACCTACCGGCTGACCGAGCATTTCCACTACTGGACCAAGCACGCGCGCATCAACGCGATCCTGCAGCCGGAACAGTTCGTGGAAATTGGCGAGGACCTGGCCAAGCAGGTGGGCGTGGCGGCCGGCGACCGCGTCAAGGTGACGTCTACGCGCGGCTACATCAAGGCCGTGGCGCTGGTCACCAAGCGGATCAAGCCCTTCCACATCGACGGCAAGGTGGTGCACATGGTTGGCATTCCGCTGCATTGGGGCTTTACGGGGCTGACCAAGCCGGGCTACCTGGCCAACACGCTCACGCCATTCGTGGGCGACGGCAACACGCAGACGCCCGAATTCAAGTCGTTCATGGTGAAGGTCGAAAAGGCATAGGGGACACACGATGGCACTACAGTCTCTCGATATCGTGCGCCGCTCGGCCACCACCACGCCGTCGCCCAGCGTGCGCGCGCCGGTTACCGGCAGCGTGGCCAAGCTGATCGACACCACCAAGTGCATCGGCTGCAAGGCATGCCAGGCCGCCTGCATGGAATGGAACGACCTGCGCGGCGAGGTGGGCACCAACGTCGGCGTCTATGACAATCCCGCCGATCTGGACGAACACACGTGGACGCTGATGCGTTTCACCGAGTACGAGAATCCGAACGGCAATCTCGAATGGCTGATCCGCAAGGACGGCTGCATGCACTGCGAAGATCCGGGCTGCCTGAAGGCGTGTCCGGCGCCGGGCGCAATCGTGCAATACGCCAACGGCATCGTCGATTTCCACGAGGAAAACTGCATCGGCTGCGGCTACTGCGTTGCCGGTTGTCCGTTCAATATCCCGCGCATTTCGAAACAGGACCACAAGGCCTACAAGTGCACGCTGTGCTCGGATCGCGTGGCCGTGGGCCAGGAGCCCGCCTGCGTGAAGACGTGCCCGACCGGCGCAATCGTGTTCGGCACCAAGACCGACATGATCGCGCACGCGGAGGAACGCATCGAGGACCTGAAGACGCGCGGCTTCGACAAGGCCGGTCTGTACGATCCGGCCGGCGTCGGCGGCACGCACGTGATGTACGTGCTGCATCATGCCGACCAGCCCAGCCTCTATCACAACCTGCCCAACGATCCGCATATCAGTCCGCTGGTGAGCCTGTGGAAAGGCATCTCCAAGCCGCTGGCAGTGGCGGGCATGGCGCTGGCGGCGCTGGCCGGATTCTTCCACTACATCCGCGTGGGACCGAACGAAACCGGCCCCGAGGACGAAGCCGCGGCGGAAGACGAAATCGTGCGCTGGGGCCGCGACAACCCCAGGCCGCGCGGCACCCCCGATGAAATCGTGCCGCCAGAGGAGGTCCGCGATGAGAATCGATAAGCGCCGCGAGGCAACCATCCGCCGCTACAGCGCCGGCGAACGGACCAACCACTGGATCGTCGCGCTGACATTCGTCCTGATGGCGCTGTCGGGCCTCGCGCTGTTTCATCCGTCGATGTACTGGATGAGCGCCCTGCTGGGCGGCGGTACATGGACGCGGATCCTGCACCCGTTCATCGGCGTGGTGATGTTCGTGGCGTTCACGATTCTTGCGCTGCGATTCTGGCATCACAACCTGATCACGTGGAACGACCGCGAATGGCTGCGGCACGGCAGGGACGTGCTGACCAACCACGAGGAAAACCTGCCCGATGTGGGCCGCTACAACGCCGGACAGAAGCTGCTGTTCTTCGTGATGGTGTTCTGCCTGGTGCTGCTGCTGTTGAGCGGCATCGTGATGTGGCGGGCGTATTTCTCGGCATTGTTCCCGATCTGGGCGATCCGTCTTGCTGCTGTGGTGCATGCGGTTTGCGCCTTCGCGCTGATTTGCGGCATCATTGTGCACATCTATGCAGCGGTCTGGGTCAAGGGGTCGGTACAGGCGATGACGCGCGGCACGGTGACACCGGGCTGGGCGTGGAAGCATCATCGTGCGTGGTTCCGGGAAACCTTTCGGCCAGGCGACAAATAGGCGAGCAAGCTGACAGCGGCGCTCGCCAGAGGACGATACGATGGTGCAGCGCATTCTCGAGCCGTCAGAAATCGAGTCGATCGACCACGTTGCAATTGCGCGCGTGCGTCTGCCGGATCGCAACGAAGTCTTTGGCGCGCGGGCGCAACGCCTGCGCCAGCTTGCGCCATCGAATCCGATTGAACCCTACCTGCTGTTGATGGCCGCAGTGGCGGACGCACAGCACGAGGTTGCGCAGCGCATCGAGGTGCCCGCGCCGTCCGCCGACGACATCGCGCGCGCCGGCGAACACTGCATGCCGCTCGTGAATGCCCAGCACACCGACGCGCTGTACTCCGCCGGGCCCCTGTTCGAGCGGCTGGCCGTCACGGCAGGTGCACTCGCCGCGCCGCTGGCCGCTCTGCACGCGATGTCCGCCGATGCCCGCATCGCCCAGTTGCAGGCGCTGCTGGGTTTTGGCGACGCGCCGATCGACGCCACGGTCGCGCCGCTGCTGATGGCAGCGCTGCAAGTCGACCGCACCGTGCTGGCCAGCGCGCTGCGCGAGCGCGATATCCCGGTGCTCGATGTGCCAACCGTCTGCCCGGTCTGCGGCGTGCCGCCAGTGGCCAGCATCGTGCGCATCGGCGGGCGCTATCAGGGTCTGCGCTATCTGCATTGCGGCCTCTGCGCCACCGAATGGCACATGGTGCGCGTCAAATGCAGCCATTGCGAATCGACCGAAGGCATCAGCTACTACAGCGTGGAAGGTCACGGGGACGCGCTGAAGGCCGAAACCTGCGACCAGTGCCATCGCTACCGCAAGATCGGCTATATGGAAAAGGACCAGATGGTCGAACCCTTGGCCGACGACCTGGCGACGCTGGCGCTGGACGTGATGATGGGTGAAGCGGGCTATGGGCGCGCCAACGGCAATCCGCTGCTGTGGCTGGGCGACCAGAGCGATGAGGGTGACGGCGATGGCGAAGACTCCCGGGCCGGCGACGATGGCGGGACCGCGCGCGATGAACGATAGCGTGTCAATGCCGGCGCGGCCCGCCGACATCCCGTCCGTCGATCGGCTGCTCAACCATGCGACGATGCAGCCGCTGCTCGATCGCTATGGCCGCGCGCCGACCACCGCCGCGCTGCGGCAGATGCTCGACGCCCTGCGCGCCGAGGCTGTCGGGGGGACGCTGCCACGCCACGTACTCGGCGACGCCGCGCTGCGCGATGCGCTCGCCGCCCGACTGCTTCGCGCGCACCAGCCGCGCCTGCGCGCCGTGTTCAATCTGACCGGCACCGTGTTGCACACCAATCTGGGCCGCGCGCTGCTGCCGGATGCCGCGGTGCAGGCCGTGATGCGCGCGATGACCGCGCCGGCCAATCTCGAGTTCGATCTCGCTTCCGGTGGCCGCGGCGACCGCGACGATCTAATCGACGATCTGCTGCGCGAGCTGACGGGTGCCGAAGCCGCCACGGTGGTCAACAACAACGCAGCGGCCGTGCTGCTGATGCTGAACACGCTCGCGCCGCGACGCGAGGTCATCGTTTCGCGCGGCGAACTGGTCGAGATCGGCGGTGCCTTCCGCGTCCCGGACATCATGCAGCGTGCAGGCGTCAGGCTGGTCGAAGTCGGCACCACCAATCGCACGCATCCACACGACTACGCCAACGCCATCGGCGCGCGCACCGCGTTGCTGATGAAGGTGCATTGCAGCAACTACGAGATCACAGGCTTCACGCGCAGCGTCGACGTGGCGGAGGTGGTGCATCTTGCGCGCCCGCATGGCATTCCGGTGGTGGTTGATCTGGGCAGCGGCACGCTGTGCGATATGACGCGCTGGGGACTGCCGCGCGAGACCACGGTCCGCGAAACCATCGAGGCCGGCGCCGACCTGGTGACCTTCAGCGGCGACAAGCTGCTCGGCGGCCCGCAGGCGGGGCTGATCGTCGGGCGCGCGGATCTGATCGCGAAGATCAAGAAAAATCCGCTCAAGCGCGCGCTGCGCGTGGGCAAGCTGACCCTTGCCGCGCTGGAGCCCGTGCTGCGGCTGTATCGCGACCCCGACACGCTGGCGCAGGCGCTGCCGACACTGCGGCTGCTGACACGCCCCGCCGCCGAGATCGCCGACATGGCTCAGCGCCTGCTGCCGCCAATCGCCGCGGCGCTGGGGGATGCCTGGCAGGTGCAGGTGGTGCCGATGGTCAGCCAGATCGGCAGCGGTGCCATGCCAGGCGGGCAACTGCCAAGCTGCGGGTTGGCGATCGGTGTGCGCAACGCGGGCAAGCGTGGCGTCGGCCGCCGCCTGCAGCAGCTGGAAACGGCGTTGCGCGCGCAGCCGCGCCCCGTGATCGGCCGGATCAACGAGCAGGCGTTGTGGCTCGACCTGCGCTGCCTGGAAGCACCGGACGAAGCGGATTTCGTCGCGCAGTGGCCGCAACTGCCGGAGGCGGCGCGTCCATGATCGTCGGCACCGCGGGGCATATCGACCACGGCAAGACCACGCTGGTCCGCGCGCTCACGGGCGTCGACACCGATCGCCTCAAGGAAGAAAAAGCGCGCGGCATCTCGATCGAACTCGGTTACGCCTATACGCCGCTGCCGAACGGCGATGTGCTCGGCTATATCGATGTGCCCGGACACGAGCGGCTGATCCATACCATGGCCGCCGGTGCCAGCGGCATCGACCTGGCCTTGCTGGTGATTGCCGCCGACGATGGCGTGATGCCGCAGACGCGCGAGCATCTGGCCATCGTCGAACGGCTGGGCGTGCCGCGCGCCGTGGTGGCCCTGACTAAGACAGATCGCGTGGACGCGGCGCGATGCGACACAGTGCGCCGCGAAATTGCCGCGTGGCTGGCGGCCACCCCGTATGCGGACGCGCCATTGTTCGCGCTCGATGCCACCGATGCGCAGCACCCGGGCATCACGCAGCTGCGAGACTTCCTGCACGCCGCCGCCCAGGACCTGCCGGTCCATCGCGCCAGCGGCCTGTTCCGGCTGGCGGTCGATCGCGTATTCACGCTCGCCGGCCACGGCACGGTGGTCACCGGCACCGTTTTCAACGGCCGCGTCAACGTGGGCGATTCGATGCGGGTGGCGCCCGCCGGGCTGCCCGTGCGCGTGCGCAGCATTCACGCCCAGCAACGGCCCGCATCGATCGGCGTTGCCGGGCAACGCTGCGCGCTCAATCTCGCCAACGTCGAAAAGGACGACGTGCGACGCGGCGACTGGATCGTCGATGCCGCGCTGATGGCGCCGATCACGCGGCTCGACGTCGAGCTGACGCTGGCGCCGGGCTGGCATGCCGATGGCGCGGCGCGCAGCCACGCCGGCCGGAACAAGGACCGTGCCGATGCACAGGCACCGGGCGAGTTCCGCGTGGGCCATTGGACGCCGCTGCACGTGCATCTTGGCGCGGCGCATCGCACCGCCAACGTGGTGCTGCTGGACGCCGAATCGCTGGCGCCGGGCGGTTCGGCGCTGGCGCAGCTGGTCTTGTCCGCGCCGGTTGTCGCGCTGGCGGGCGACCGCTTCATCGTGCGCAATACGCAGGCCACGCAAACCGTGGGCGGCGGCGTGGTGCTCGACAACATTGCGCCCGAGCGCCATCGCCGCACGCCGCAGCGGCTGGGGTGGCTGCGCGGCATCCAGCGCATGATCGGTGGCGACGGCCTGTCGCCGCTGCTGGCGCACGCCCCGCATGGCATCACGCAAACGCGGCTGGTGCAGCTTACGGGTCTGACGCCCGGCGAATGGCAGTTGCCCGCCGATGTGCTGCGCATCGGCGACAGCCTGATCCTGTCGCGCCATCTCGATGCGCTGCGCGCCAGGGCAATCGACACGCTGGCTGCGTTTCATACGCGCATGCCGGACGAGCCGGGACTCGGCGCCGGGTCGCTGCGGCGCGTGGCTTTTGTTGGTGCGCCGATTCCCGATGCGCTGTGGTCGGCGCTGCTCGACACGCTGTTGCAGCAGCACGCGATCGAACGCCATGGCGGCTGGCTACGCCTACCCGGCCACGAGATCGCCTTCACCGACGCCGAGCGCGCGCTCGCGGGCACGCTGCTGCCGCGCGTGGCCGCCGGCGGCTTCGACCCGCCATGGGTGCGCCAGCACGCGGTGGCGCTCAACGCGCCGGAAGCGCACGTGCGTGCCGTGCTGCAAAAGCTGGCGCGGCAGGGTGCGGTGCATCAGGTGGTGCACGACCTGTTCTATGCGGCCGATGCGATCGAGACGCTGGCCACGCGGTTCGGCAATTTGGCGGCGATGCATCGCCATGTGCAGGCGGCCGTGTTCCGCGATGCCGTGGACCTCGGTCGCAAACGCGCGATCCAGATTCTGGAATTCTTCGATCGCGCGGGATACACTCGCCGCGTGGCCAACGCTCGCATGCTGCGCCCGGACAGCGAATGGCGGCCACACGCGTCAAGCGCCGGATCATCCAAGCCGGCCAGCGCCGAAACGGGCGAAAGCCCCGACGCTTCCAATGCGCCCGGCACGGCCGGCGGCGCACGGGGATCGGAACAGCGCGAAGTTGCGACGGACCGGGCGCCGTCATCCAAGGAAGGCATCCGTATCCGGTGATGCGGCCGGGCTTCAAACCCGGTTGGGGGCGCCAGACGTTCCCTGGTAGGTTCGACTCCTGCTGCTTTCCGCCATCTCTTTGGCCGGCATCTGCGCCAGTACCCCTCCAAACGAGCCTTTCCTGTTGCGCGCCACGTGACCTACCATGCATGAGCAGCGGTTGGGCATGTTTCGAGTCTCGAACTACTCATCCAAGGATCTTTCATGGACAGACGCGCGTTTCTGCGGCTCGGCGCCGCGGTCCCGGTTTCCATTGGCGCGGGCGGCATTGCCCCGGCATTTTCCACAACCCCCTCGGCTGAGGCCATTTCCGCGACCGACGGCTGGCGCACCTACGAGCTGACCACAGAGGTGATGCTGCCGGCGTCATCCGCGCCCGCCACGGTCTGGCTGCCACTCACGGCGCCTCATCTTGGCGACTATCAGCGCACGCTTTCCACCGACTGGCAGGCCCCGGGCGCAAACGCCCGCGCCGTGCGCGCGTCCGCCTTCGACGTGAACATGGTGGTGGTCGAATGGCCCACGCCCACCTATGGCGCGCCTTTGACCGCGCGGCTGGCCAGCACGGTGGCGCTGCGCGACCGCGATGTCGATCTCGGCGCAGCCAAGCCGGGCCGTGCGCCGCGCGAAAACGCCGCCGCGCTGCGCCGCTATCTGCAGCCGACGCGCTGGATGCCCACCGACGGCATCGTGCGCGACACCGCGCGGGCGATCACCGCGGGCATGACCGACGACATGACGCGCGCGCAGGCCATCTACCAATGGGTGGTCGATCACACGTGCCGCGACGCCAGCGTACGCGGCTGCGGCACCGGCGACGTGGTGACGATGCTGAAGACCGGCGGCATCATGAACGGCAAGTGCGCCGACATCAATGCGCTGTTCGTGGCGCTGACGCGCGCGGTCGGCATCCCGGCCCGCGACGCCTACGGCGTGCGCGTCGACGATTCCTCGCTGGGCTTCCGCGCGCTTGGCAAATCGGGCGATATCTCGCGCGCGCAGCACTGCCGCGCCGAGTTCTATGCGGCCGGCCTGGGCTGGATTCCGGCCGATCCCGCCGACGTGCGCAAGGTGGCGCTTGAGGAAGCGCCGGGCGGGCTGCCCATGACGGACGCCAAGGTGCGCGCCGCGCGCGCCATGTTGTTCGGCGCGTGGGAAGGCAACTGGGTCGCCTACAACCACGGGCACGATGTGCGGCTGCCCGGCAGCGGCATGGCGCCCCTGCCGTTCCTGATGTATCCCAACGGCAAGGTGGCGGGCGGCACGCTGGACAGCCTGGATCCGGCGGCGTTCGGCTATCGTATCACTTCGCGCAGGGTGGCTTGATGAGGGAACTGACCGTGCAGGCTGGCAACTGGAATACCGACGGAACCGGCGCGTCCGGCGCTGGGGGCGCCCAGCTGGACCCTCACGAATCCGGAAGCCGCGGCGGCGAGGCGCGGCTGACGTCGCTGGCCCATGGCGGCGGCTGCGGCTGCAAGATCGCGCCCGACGTGCTGCGCGATATCCTGCGCAACACCCGCCATTTCCCCACGCCGCCCGAATTGCTGGTGGGCATCGAGACCAGCGACGACGCCGCAGTCTATCGGCTCAGCGACACGCAGGCGCTGGTGGCCACCACGGATTTCTTCATGCCCGTGGTGGACGATCCCTTCGATTTCGGCCGTATCGCGGCCACCAACGCCATCTCGGATATCTACGCCATGGGCGGCACGCCGATCATGGCGCTGGCGCTGGTCGGCATGCCGATAGACATGCTGTCGCCGCACACCATCGGCAGGATTCTCGAAGGCGGCGAATCGATTTGCGCGCAGGCCGGCATCCCCGTAGCCGGCGGCCATTCGATCGATTCGGTCGAGCCCATCTACGGCCTGGTGGTGATGGGGCTGGTCCATCCAGACCACATCAAGCGCAATCGCAACGCCCAAGCAGGGGACGTGCTGATCCTCGGCAAGCCGCTCGGCGTAGGCGTCTATTCGTCGGCCATCAAGAAGGATCTGCTGGATGACTACGGCTACCGGCAGATGATCGACAGCACCACGCGACTCAACACGCCAGGCAAGCGCTTCGCGGAGATGGATGGCGTGCACGCGATGACCGACGTAACCGGCTTCGGCCTGCTTGGGCATCTGCTGGAACTGTGCCGCGGCAGCGAGCTGGGCGCGACTGTCGATATTGCGCGCGTGCCGCTGCTGCCAGGCGTGTCGGCGCTGGCGGAAAACGGCGCGGTCACCGGCGCATCACGGCGCAACTGGGCCGCCTATGGGCACGACGTCGCGCTCGACGCCGGCGTCACGCCCGTGCACCAGGCGCTGCTGACCGATCCGCAAACCAGCGGCGGGCTGCTGGTGGCCTGCGCGCCCGATGCGGTGGACGCGGTGCTGGGCGTGTTCCGTGCCGAGGGCTTCGGGCACGCAGCGGTGGTGGGCCAGATGCATGAAGGTCCGACGACCGTGCGAGTGCGCGCGGAGGATCGGCGGCCTTACGGGACGGCGCTGTCGGAACCCTAGGCGGGCGCCCTACGCGGCGTCGTGAAAGATGATGCCGAGCGTGTGGCGCTGGCCGCTGCGCAGGCGGCTCACGCCGTGCCGCAGGTTGACGCGATACACGCCCCGCCCGCCCTGCACCGGCCGCTGGCTGACCGCAAACGCCACCGCGTCGCCTTTGCGCAGCGGCACCACTTCCGCCCGCGACTGCATACGCGGACGCTGCTCGGTCATCACGAATTCCCCGCCAGTGAAATCCTTGCCTGGATCGGATAACAGGACCGCCACCTGCAACGGAAACACATGCGCGCCGTACAGATCCTGATGCAGGCAGTTGAAATCGCCGGTCTCGTAGCGCAGCAGCAGCGGCGTCGGGCGACGCTGTCCGGCGCGATGGCAGCGCGCGAGGTAATCCGCATGGCGCTGCGGATAGTCGCTTTCGATCCCCATCGCGGCATGCCAGCGATTGGCGACCGGCGCCAGATGCGGGTATAGCGCGTCGCGCAACTGGCCGACCACATCGGGCAACGGGTAGGCGAAATACTTGTACTCGCCTCGACCAAAGCCATGGCGGTGCATGTCGATGCGGGCGCGGAACAGGGTGTCTTGCGCGTAGAGCGCGATCAGCGCGTCGCAGGTCGTCGCATCGACCAGGCCCGGGAGGGCAGCGCAGCCGTAGGCATCGAGCTCTGCCTCGATCGCTGGCCAGTCGAGTCGATCGACACATGCGGCGACGTCGTCCCGCACCAGTGCCGATGGCTCGACGGGGTTCGTGTTCGTGTTCGTACTCAAAGCCACTCCTTTCGACTCAGTGAAAAAATCTCTTGAAATGAGATTAATTCCCATTTACACTGGCTTCACTGTCTGACGCACGGCAACGCCGAAACCGGACAGGAACCGATTACCAGGTGCTGTTGGCATGGAAAGTCAGTCTTCACCAACATCATCGAAAACCGTCTTTTGTGGGGACCGCTCCGAGACACGGAGCGTTTGGTAGTAGCCAGTCGCAGGAAGATCGGGAAAACATCCAGACCCCGTTTTCCCGCGTCATCCAGCGACAAGCCAGGCCACCTTTTTATTCCGCGCACTGTGAAGAACAGTGCGCCGCCCGGGCCGGCGCGGTTCGACCGGTCCGGGCGCTTCCGCCTGATTCCGCCATGTGCCGGCGGACGCGCGATCCGGCCCAGAGCGCCGATACCGCGCGCGTCGCGCCGGATCCACCGATTGGAGTATTAACCGCGTGCCCGTAGCGGACGCGAGCTTGCGCATGACTACTTCCACCGTGAATTCCAAAGCCGTTCCACTGAAGCGCGCGGGTCTGAAGGCCACCTCACCGCGCATGCACGTGCTGGAAGTGTTCCGCAGCAGCCATCGCCGCCACCTGAGCGCGGAAGACGTGTATCGCGTGCTGCTCGATCTCGATGTCGAGGCAGGCCTGTCGACGGTGTATCGCGTGCTGAATCAGCTGGTGCAGGCCAACATCCTGTTGCGCCACAGCTTCGAGTCGGACCACGCGGTTTTCGAACTGAACGAGGGCGGCCACCATGACCATCTGATCTGCGTTGGCTGCGGCGTGGTCGAGGAATTCCGCGACGAAAGCATCGAGCAACGCCAGCGGCAGGTGGCGGCGCAGAACGATTTCGAACTGCGCGAGCACATGCTGGTGCTGTACGGGCTCTGCCCCGCCTGCCAGCAGGCCGATGCCGAGACCGCAGCTGGCGTGGTTCACGACTAACGCGCACGTTTCTTACATAAACGCGTGTCCGCGTTACAAAGGCGCGAAATCGGTAATACGCCGTTTGGGTAGAGTGAAGTCATCGCATCTCGCCCACGGTGACTACCATGACCAAGCGCCCACTCCGTCTTTCCCTGTTTCTTGCCGGCGTCGCCACGCTGGCGGCTTCCACCGCAGCCATGGCGCGCGTCGATGTCGATGTGAATCTCGGCGTGCCTGTCGCGCCGGTAGTGGTGGCCCCAGCGCCGGTCTACGTGGCGCCCCGCCCCGTCTATGTTGCGCCGCCGCCCCCGCCGCCCGTGGTGTACCGCGCCGCGCCGCCGGTTTATGTGGCGCCGCCCGCCGTAATCGTCGGCTGGCACGGAGATCGTTATTGGGACGGCCGCCGCTGGTACGACCGCCGCGAATATCACGCGTGGCATCACCATGACGACTACTATCGCCGCTGATGTCGCCCCAGTTTGGACCTACCGATCCCGCTGCCCGCCCGGCGTCATGACCGGGCCACTGCCGCCGCCGCGGCCGGGGCGGCGGGACGCAGCACGAGCCAGACCGCCACGCCGATCAGCAGCATCCCTGCGGCGTGCGCCCACGACAGCGTTTCTCCCAGGAACATCCATCCCCACACGATGCCGAACGGCGGAATCAGAAAGGTGACCGTCAGCGACTTGACCGGCCCCAGATCCGCGATCAGACGGAAATACAGCACATAGGCGATAGCGGTACAGAACATGCCGACGCCGACCATCGCGCTCCATACGCCGAGGTCGGCTGCAGGCAGCGTGTTGTCACGCAGCAGCGCCGCGACGCTGAACGGCAGCAGAAACAGCGTGGCGCCCACCAGGCTGCCGCCCGCCACGAGGCGGTTGTCCAGTCCGCCGCGCGCCGTGATCCAGCGTCGCGTCAAAAATCCGGCCAGCCCGTAACACGAGGTGGCGACCAGGCAGGCCAGCGCGCCAAGCATCACCTCGTGCGAAAACACCACCGGGCCCGTGCGTGTCAGCACGAAAACGCCGGCGAGTCCTATCAGCACGCCCGCAGCCTTGGCCCGCGTGAGTTTCTCTGCAAAGAACAGCGATCCGATGACCACGCCCATCAACGGCGTCATGGCGTTGAAGATGGCGGAATATCCGGCGGGCAGCCACAGCGCCGCCACCGAGTACATCACAAAGGGAATGCCGGAGTTGATGATGCCCAGCACAATGACCGGGCGCCATTTGCCTTGCATGTTCCACTTCAGCCCCATCATCGGCAGGCACGCGGCCAGCGTCAGCGCGCCAATCAGCACACGGAAGAAGGCTGTGGGCAACGGCCCTAGCACGGGCGCAGCAATCCGGATAAACAGGAAGCTGGCGCCCCAGATGGCGGAAAGCGACAGCAGGCGAGTCAGGTCGGCAGGTCTCATGGGGGTGGGAAGTTAGCGATGACGGCAGAGTGCGTAGAACCGTTGCCCAGAGGCGACAAAAGCGCCACATTTCGAGCAAATCGTGCGGGGCAAACACATGAGCCTTGCGACATTACAGCGGTAAAAGCGGCGCATGGCTGGCTGGATTCGGACACATGCCTAGGCGCAGCACGATCTATCCGATATGACGCGAAAACAACGAATATTTGCCCCAAAATGGCGCAAAAGCCATGTCAATTGCACGGGCGCGGCAAGATCGCTTTCGACTCGCTTTCACCCGCACCCTACTGATGGAGGGGGCTTTACCACAGGGCGTGACATCCCGTATTCAGTTCTATTAAAATCTGGTCTGCGCCAGAGTTAATTGACCCCTCCGACGCATTCCCGACAAGCCGCCAGGCAACCCTGGCGGCTTCTTTTTTTCTATCGTCGGAAAAACACGTATCGTAGCGATTGTGCGGCGCTGTGGGGTGAGGCGTTTCGCGCACGTTGCATTCCCGCGTCAACCTTCCGCCCCGGTATTGCGTTCCCAGCCTCATGAAACGACAGTTCCTCGGCTTGCTAGCCCGCGTCTACGTGATGCAATTCGCCATGGAGGTGCCCGCCACCGTGGCCATGCTTGCAGAAATGCTCATCGAATACGGATTCCAGGTGGACATCGGCACCGTGCGGCCGCTGCTGCGCGCCTTGCAGATGGAGGGCTATCTGGAAAGCGTGCTGCGCGATGGCATCGGACGGGTGTACCAGTTGACCGAACAGGGCCGCGAGGAACTGGCGACCAGCCGCTCGCGCATCGATGAACTTTATCGCCGCCTCCACCATTCCGGCGCGACAGCGTCCAGCGCCGCGCCACACACCGCCATCCATAACAGCTGACAAATATTTGAGCGCCCCCGCTCGCGGGAACCCGGCTGCACGCGTGTGCGTCAGCCGGGTTTTCTTTTTGTGGCCGGCCAGTCCCGTCAGGCGTGGCGTACCCGTTTCTGCGTGCGGCTAAGAGAGCCATCAAGCCGCATCGGCAAACCCCTTGCCGCCGATCAGGATCCGCCGCAACGCATCAAGGCCGACCGGCTGACAGAACAAATAGCCCTGCACCGCATCGCACCCCTCGCCACGCAGGAAATCGAACTGCGCCTTCGACTCCACGCCTTCGGCAACGACCTGCAGGTGCAGTTGATGACCGAGCGCGATGATGGCGGCGGCCACCGCGCGGTCGTGCCCCGGCACGGCCAGATCGTCGACAAACGATTTGTCGATCTTGAGCTTGCTGATCGGCAGGCGCGTGAGATAGCCCAGTCCAGAATAGCCGGTGCCGAAGTCGTCGATGGACACGCCCACGCCTAGCTGGCGCACGCGCCGGAACGTTTCCACGGTCTGTTCGCCGCCATCGACGAGGATGCCCTCCGTGACTTCGATGGTCAGGCTGGCAGCGGGCAGTTCCGCCGCCTTCAGGCAGCGCGCCACGGTCTCCGGGAAACTGGCATCGCGCAGCTGCAACGGAGAAATATTGACCGCCACGTCGATATCGCGGCCAAGCTCGCGGCGCAGCGCCTGGATGTCGCTGCACGCGCGCGCCAGCGTCCACGCACCCAGCGCGCCGATCAGCCCCGACTGCTCGGCAATCGGAATGAATTCCGACGGCTGCATCGGGCCGCGCTCGGGCGTCTCCCACGCGATCAGCGCTTCCACGCCGATCACTTGCAGCGTGGCCACATCGACGATGGGCTGGTAGCGCAGCCGGAATTCCTGTTCGGCCAGCGCGCGGCGCAGCAGCGACTCGATCGTGAAGCGCGCCAGCGACGCCTGGGCCATTTCGCTGGCAAAGCGGCGCAGTTGCGCGCGCCCGCCCTGCTTGGCCGCATACATCGCCGAATCGGCCGATTTCATCAGATCGGTCAACGTATCGCCGTCATCTGGAAAGATCGCCATGCCCAGCGACGGCGTCACGCGCAGCGACTGCCCCGCTACTTGCAGATCCTCCGATACGCGCGCGAGGATCTTGGCGGCCGCCAGTTCGGCTTCGCTATCGTGCCGCAGGCCGCCCAGCACCACCGCGAACTCGTCGCCGCCCATGCGGGCCACCACGTCGCGCGGTCGCACCGCGCCGCGGATCCGGTCGGCGATCGTGCGCAGCACGTCGTCACCTACCGGGTGCCCAAGCGATTCGTTGATGTGCTTGAAGTGATCGAGGTCGAGCAGCAGCAGCGCCGCGCGCGCGCCCTGGCGACGCGCCTCGGCCAGCACCGCGCCGGTGCGCGCGTGCAGCTCCGTGCGGTTCGGCAGGCCGGTCAGGGCGTCGTGCTGCGCAAGATGGCGGATGTATTCGTCGACGCGCCGGCGCTCGGTCAGGTCGTGCGCGATGGCCAGGAAGCCGTTTTCCGCGCCGCCGTCGGTCATCGCGGTCAGGGTCAGATGCACCGGCAGGCGCGATCCGCCGCGCCGCAGATAGGTCCACTCGCGATCCTCGGGCACGCCGAGCTTCGGTTTGGCGGTCAGCGCGGGCAAGCCGGCGGCCACGGTATCGCCGAGTTCGTACGACAGCTCGCGCGCGTGGGCGGCCACCTCGTCCTCGTCGTGCAGGTTTGGATACGGCATGCGGCCGACCAACTCGGCCTCGGCGTACCACAGCATGCGCTGGCCAGCGCGATTGATACCGGTGATCATGCCGGCGGCGTCGAAGGTGATCACGCAGAACGGCGCCTGATCGAGCAGGCGCGCGTAGCGCATGCTGGCGGCGGCCGCGGATTGTTCGGCGCGTTCCAGGCTGGCGCGCAAACCCGCCGCCTGTGCGCCGCCCGCATCGCGGGCCAGCCCGGCCTGTCGCCGCGCATCGCGCCGGCCACACGCAAGCCGGTATGCCAGCCATGCCATCAGCAACGTCGCCAGCCCGCCCAGCACCAGCGCCCGCATGCCATAGCGGCCGGCGTGCGCGGTTTCGAACGCGGGCCGCGTGGCCGCGTGCAGCGTCCACGTCTGGCCGCCAAAATCGATACGGCGCTGCGCTTCGATCATCGGCTTGTGCCCGTCGGCGCGCCGTTCCGCCTCGGCGCTCTCGCCCGACAGCAATGCGCCGTCAGAGGCCTGCGCGCCGTCGTAGAGCGTCAGCACCAGTTGCGCCGCCGTGTCGCCCGACACCGCGCGCATCAGGTCGCCCAGCCGCAGCGACACGTAGACCACACCAGCCAGCACGCGGCGGCGCTCGTCGATTGTTGCCACCGGTGCGTCGGCCGGGAATACCGGCACGTAAAGCAGCGCGCCGCGCTGGTATGTCTGGGCTTCCGCCTCGCGCACCAGCGCCAGGCCGTGCGTCAGCACCGGCAGGCCGCTGTCGCGCGCCGATTCCAGCGCCGCGCGGCGCTCCGGATCGCTGAGCAGATCGAATCCTTCGGCGCGCGTGTTGCGTCCGCTCGATGGTTCGACATAGAGGATCGGCGCATAGACCGGACGCGCGCCGGGCGGATAGACCTCGTAATCGGTCACGCCGTCCGCGTGCGCCGCCGCCGTCACCGCCGCCAGGCGCGACGCCGGCACGAGCGGCGCGTAACCGATCGACTGCGTGCCAGCGGGCAGGTCGTCAAGCTGGGCGGAATAGAGATAGTTGCGCCATTGCGCGCGCGTGGTGCCGGGGTTGGCGGCCATCAGCGCCGCCACGCCGCGCAGCAGCCGCGCGTTTTCCTTGAGCCGGTCGGCCAGCGCGTCGGTGGTGCGGTCCAGCAGCGCCGCAACGCTCTTTTCGGCCACCTGGCGCTCCAGCCGGTCCGCCTGACGCCACGCGCCCGCTGTCAGCAACGCGCCGCCCACGGCAACCAGCAGCGACAGCAAGGCGGGGGACAACGAAGGCAATTTCATGAACGAGGGCTGGATGAGCGCGCCCCGATGACGGAGACCTCGCCGTGGGACGCATGTGACGGGCGCACTATAACCCGTCGTTTTACAGCCCGACAGTGCCGGCACGCACACATGACGGCGACGCCGCCGGCAGCGTTGTGCCACCGCTGCTTCGACACGGATTTTGTCGTCGCATCGGTGTTGTCCGGGATGTGTCAAACGCGCGACCCGTGATAGCGTAGCCATGCTGCGCGGGAGTGCCGACCGATACGACGTGCGCTTGCGCCCGCCCTATCCGCCTCGCTTTCATGTCCCGGTTACTGCCATCGCTCAAGGCGCGCATTGCGCTGATCACCACGGTGCTTGCCGCCGTACTCGGCGGCGGCATCGTCATCGGGTCGCTCTATTACGCCCACAACGACCTGCAGGACGCGCTGCAGAACCAGCAGGATTCCATCGTCAAGCTGTCGGCCGATCAACTCGACACGGCCATGGAAGACCGCATCGTGATGCTGCAGCATCTGGCGCCGCAATTGCGCGAGCTGCTGGCGTCGCCGGCCGCCACGCGCGACGAAGCCCAACGCGAGGCACTGCGCCCGCGCCTGCTCGAAACCGTGAGACGCGCGGTGCCGGTGCCGGCCGCGTTTGACGCCGTGATGGTCACTGACCGCCACGGCACGGTGCTGACGATGGGCGGCACGCCGGTGGACGTGGGCGACCGCACCTATTTCCGCGAAGTGGCCCGCACGGGCAACGTGGTGGTGGCCGCACCGATCCGCGCGCGCATCGACGGCTCGATGGGCGCCGTGGTGGCGGTGCCCGTGATGTCCGCGTCGGGCGAATTCATCGGGCTGGTAGGCGGCTGGCTGAACCTGGCCAATTCCAACTTCCTGGTGGAAATGAGCCGCAGCCGGCTCGGTATCACGGGCTTCTATTGCCTGGTTTCGGCCGGCGCCACGCCCGTGTACGTGCAGCATCCCGATCCCGCACAGGCTCACCAGCCCGCGCGCGCCACGGGCGACACCTGCGGCGTGGACGACAGCGCGGCAACGCTGGAATTTCTCACGCCCAAACGGCCCGTGATCGCCCGCCGCCTGATGGCCACTACCGGCTGGGAACTGGTGGCGGTGTTGCCCGCGCGCGAAGCCTACGCGCCGCTGCGGCAGATGCAGCAGCGTTTCGTGATGATGTCCGGCATCGCGCTGGCCGTAGTGGCGCTGCTGATATGGCTGGCGGTGCGCCGTCTGCTGTGGCCGCTGTCGCGATTGCATCAGGTGGTGCGCGCCAGCGCCAGCGACGAGGACGCGTTCGAGAACCTGCCGAAACGGCCGCAGCGCGACGAAATCGGCGACGTCACGCGCGCCTTCATCCGCCTGATGCGCGACGTGCGCCAGCGCGGCCAGCAACTGGCCCGCAGCGAGCGCCGTCTGCGCGCGGTGACCGATACGCTGCCGTCGCTGCTGGCCTTTGTCGACAACGACGAGCGCTACGTGTTCAACAACGTCGCCTACGAGCGCGCATTCGGGCTGCCGCTCGAGCAGATCCGCGGCATGTCGATGCGCGAACTGCTGGGCGAGGAGCGATACCAGCGTGCGCGGCCGCATCTGCAGCAGGCGTTGGCGGGCAGCGTGGTCACCTTCGAAGGCGAATTCCTGTTTCCGCATCATCACTGGATGGAAACCAGCTATCGACCCGAATGGAGCGAGGACGGCAAGCAGGTCGTCGGCGTGCACATCCACGTGCAGGACATCACGCAGCGCAAGCTGGAGACGTTGCGGCTGTCACGCATGTCGCGCACCGATCACCTCACGCAGCTGGAAAACCGCAGCGCCTTCGAAGCGCATCTGCAAGGCGCGATGGCCGACAGCCGCAATCAGAATCATCTGATGGCGCTGCTGTTTCTGGACATGGATCGCTTCAAAGCCGTCAACGATAGTCACGGCCACGCCACCGGCGACTTGCTGCTACAGGCATTTGCATTGCGGCTACGCCGCTGCGTGCGGGAGGCGGACCATGTGGCACGCCTGGGCGGCGACGAATTCGCGGTGATCCTGGCCGATATCGGCTCGCCCGCCACTGCGCAGCGCGTTGCGGAAGCCATTCTGGAATCGGTCAGCCGGCGTTTCTATTTCGATGGCGTGCTGGCCGATGTCAACGTCAGTATCGGCGTGGCGCTGTATCGCGGCGCACCGATGACCGAGGAGGCGCTGATGCGGATGGCCGACACGCTGCTGTATCGCGCCAAGGCGCTCGGGCGCGGTCGTTACGAGATGGGCCCGGCCGAGCTGGCGCACGTCGACGCGTGACCGACGCGCGGACCATCGAATGGGCCGTGGGGGGACTTTCGGCGCTGAAAGCGGGGCCGAAATCACGCGCGCGACCGCGTTCACTTACGCGAACGTGCCGCGCCGCGTGGCGATGCGAGCGGTCAGTGACGCGTGGACTGGTCGGACGCGTCCGACGCCTGCGGGGCCGCCTCGTCGAACGGCACATGCCTGCCGTCGGCCGATTGATAGCCGAGCTTGGCGTTCTCGCCCATCATCCTCTCGTAGGCCAGCATCGCTTCCGCGACGGCCTTCGATTCGCCCTTGAACACCACAACGTCATTGCCACAGTTAGGGCACTGGCCGCCAAACACGGCGTCGATGCCGCGCAGGCCCGGCGCTGGAATCGCATCGAAATTGGTGAAAGCCGTCTTGCACGATCCGCAGACCAGTTGTGCCGGACGCAGCGCGTCGACCCGTGCCTGCGCCTGTTGCGCACGCTCTTCCGGCGTGCCCCGTCGTTTTGCCTCACCCATGATTCTGTCCTTTCGTGCCGCTTGATTCGGCCAACTTGCTGCGTTTTGCGCGGTACTGCGTGGATCCGGCCATTTTGCTGCCTGTGCAGCCGCTCTGGGGTCCAACGCGCGCCAGGCAGAGGCGGCCATTGTAGAACAGTCTGACCGCCGCGCTCGTCATGACCGCGCCGCGCCGTTGCCCGGCATGTTCGCCATGTGCCTGCTATTGTGGATAACGGTTGCCTTGGGTCTTGTCCCACGGGATCGGACCCGCCCACCCCCAAAGGAGGACACCGATGATTCGACCCAACGTGCAGGAAAACTTCTCCCGATACGCCGACTGCATCGCCGCCTGCAACGCTGCGGCGGCGGCCTGCCTGAAGTGCGCTGCCGCGTGCCTGGAAGAACCTGACACAAAGAAGATGGCGCGCTGCATCGCGCTGGACATGGATTGCGCAGGCATCGCCAATCTTGCCGCGTCGTACATGCTGCGCAATAGCGAATTCGCGCCGCTGGTTTGCGAGGACTGCGCCGAAGTGTGCAAATGGTGCAAGGAAGAATGCGAGCGCTACGATCACTGGCACTGCCAGGAATGCGCAAAGGCCTGCGCGGCCTGCATGGAAATGTGCCTGAAAATGACTGCCTGATCGCCAACGGGCCGGGCACTCCGGCCTTCCCCACGCGCCCGGCGCCGCCGGAGCGCGGCTGAACCGGGCAACCGCCGCCGTCCGTGCGCATGCACATGTCGGCGGCAGGGACATTGCCCCGCATGCGACGCCTATGGCACCGGACGGCTATGCTTAGGGTCTGCCCTGATTTCGCAGTGATTCCGCAGTGATCCCTTTGTCGAAGGAGTCCGTCCATGTCCGAGAAGTCGTCCGCCACCCGCATCGAGAAAGACAGCCTGGGAGACGTTGCCGTCCCGGCCGAGCATCTCTGGGGGGCACAGACCGAAAGGTCGCGTCAGAATTTTCGTATCGGCAGCGAGAAAATGCCGCCGTCGCTGATCGAAGCGTTCGCGGTGCTCAAGCTGTGCGCGGCGCGCGCCAACCGCGAACTCGGCGTGCTCAAGCCCGACGTGGCCGATGCCATCGAAAAGGCCGCGGAAGAAGTTATCGCGGGTAAATGGCCGGGCGAGTTTCCGTTGTCGGTCTGGCAAACCGGATCGGGCACGCAGACCAACATGAATCTCAACGAGGTGATCTCGAACCGCGCCATCCAGATGCTGGGCGGCGAGGTGGGTAGCAAGAAGCCCGTGCACCCCAACGATCACGTCAACGCCAGCCAGTCGTCCAACGACAGCTTCCCCACGGCGATGCACATCGCGGCCACGCGCGCAATCCAGCAGACGCTGTTGCCATCGCTGGAAAAGCTGCAGCAGACGTTTGCCAGGAAGGTCGACGCCTTCGCGGATATCGTCAAGGTTGGGCGCACCCATTTGCAGGACGCCGTGCCGCTGACGCTGGGCCAGGAATTTTCCGGCTACATGACGCAGGTGGCGGACGCGCAGTCGCGTCTGCAGCAGGCGATGCTGCGCGCCATGGCGGTGCCCCAGGGCGGCACGGCGGTGGGCACCGGCCTGAACGCGCCGCCCGGATTCGCCGCAGCCTTTGCCCGCGCGCTGGCCGCCTACACCGGGCTGCCGTTCGAACCTGCACCCAACCGCTATGCGCTACAGGCGGCGCACGACGCGCTGGCGGACCTGTCCGGCGCATTGAACACCACCGCGTCGTCGTTCCTGAAGATCGCCCGCGATTTCATGCTGCTGGGCTCCGGCCCGCGCGCTGGTTTTGCCGAACTGCAATTGCCCGCCAACGAGCCCGGTTCGTCGATCATGCCCGGCAAGGTCAATCCAACCCAGGCCGAAGCGCTGGCGATGGTCTGCTGCCGCGTGATCGGCAACCACACCACGGTGACGCTGGCCAACAGTCTTGGCACGCTGGAACTGAATGCCTACAAGCCGGTGATCATCTATAGCGTGCTGCAGTCGGTGACGCTGCTGGCCGACGCCGCATCGAGTTTTGCCGAACACATGGTGGAAGGCGTGGAACCCGATCGCGCGCGCATTCAGGAACTGCTGGAACGTTCGCTGATGTCGGTGACCGCGCTCAACCCGCATATCGGCTACGACAAGGCCGCCGAGATCGCCAAGCTCGCCGTGAAGAAAAACCTGTCGCTGCGCGAGGCCGCGATCGACTCGGGCCACCTCACCAACGAACAGTTCGACCAGTGGATCGACTTCAAGGCGCTGACGAAGGAAATCTGACGGGCTGATAGCGGCGGGCGCCCGCGGGCAGGATCACGCGGGCGCTGCGCCGAGCCGTCGCCGCAGGAGAAGTGACCAGCGGCGCGCTATGACGAGAGCTTCATCATCACCAGGCCGCTGACGATCAGCACGGCCGCAGCGATACGCATCAGGCTGGCGGGCTCGCCCAGGATGAACAGGCCGACGAGAAACGCGCCGACCGCGCCGATGCCGGTCCAGATCGTATAGGCGGTGCCAAGCGGCAGCGTCTTCATCGACAGCGACAACAGCGCGAAGCTGGCGATCATCGCCACCAGCGTGACCGCGCTGTACTGCCATTTCGTGAAGCCATCCGACAGCTTCATCGCATACGCCCATACGATTTCGAGCAGACCTGCAACCACCAGGAATATCCAAGCCATGACGGCTCTCCCTTTAACAAGAGCCGGGCCGTCCCGGACATGAAAAAAACCCAACGGGGGCGAGGTCGTCCTCGGCGCGAATTATAGGTGGTATGCCCACTCATCGCGAAAACGCGCGGCGCGGGTCTTCCTTGGTGCGCGCGGGCCGCGGCCGTACAGGACGGCCACGGCGGCGTCGTTGGCCATCGCGCAAGCAAGGCGTCGGGCGAGGTCTCGACGGTGCGGATCGGCACGTCGAACACGGCAGCCGAGCCCTTGATCGCTCATTTGCGCCGTTTGATCCACTTTTTAGGGGCCCGACGGCGAATGCGGTAAACTGCGCCGTTCCGCCGCGCCGGGTACGGCCGCAAAGTTGCCTTCTCAGGCACTTAGGTCATCGCCACTGTCGAAGTGGGCGCCGGCGGATACGCACCCGGGCCTTGCGCCCACCTTTGGCTTGCCTGCCCGTGTGGCAGCATTCGCCGCCTAGCTTCGACCCTCGATCCAGGCGCTGCGCCGCTTGCCGCGCGCATCCCGGATAACGCCCTGCGTGTCTCGCCCCGAGAACTTCTGCGCAGGACTGGAACCCCTCAGGTACTTGCAGCCTGAACCGACCCTTCCCGGCGCCGTCGCGCGTCGGGCGGATCCGTATTCCGGAGGACAATTTGTGAAGAAACCAGCCAGCCTTTGGCTGATTGCGGCCGCGCTATTGCCGTGCGCCGCCCGCGCCGACGCCGGCGTGACCCTGTATGGCATCGTCAGCACGGCGGTGCGCTATACGTCGAACATTGATGCGCGCCATCACGACCAGCTTGCGCTGGTGTCCGGCGGCATGGTGGGCAGCCGCTTCGGCCTGAAAGGCGACGAAGATCTGGGCGGCGGCAACCACGCCATCTTCCAGCTTGAAAACGGCTTCGGCAGCGACGACGGCCGCACGTCGTACAACGCGTTGTTCGGCCGTCAGGCGTGGGTGGGCCTGTCCGGCAACTGGGGCAGCCTGACCTTCGGCCGCCAGTACAACGCGCTGAACAATATCGGCTGGGCGTTCGATCCGCTCGATCAGGGCTGGGGCAACTTCTGGTCCGATCCGCTCTATATCGGCGGCGACATCTTTTTCCAGGACTACCGCATCGACAACAGCGTGGTCTATCAACGTACGGTGGGGCCGTTTTCCGTACAGCTCGACTACGGCGCCGGCGAACAGCGCGGCAACATGAGTCACGGCACCACGCTGGGCGGCGGCGTGAAGTATCAGCAGGGCGCGCTGGCGCTGGGCGTGGCGTACGACCAGCGCCGCAGCGACGACGGCGCCAGCACGGTGCGCAACTATTCGGTGGGCGGCTCGTACATGATCGGCAAGGCAACCGCTTACCTGGGCCACATGGGCCGGCGCGAATCCGCTGGCGACGCGCGCTACAACATCTCGTTCGTGGGTCTCGGCTATCCGCTCACGCCGGCGCTGCATCTGTCCGGCGCGTACTACCGGTATCGGCAGTCGGGCGACGTGACCACGCAGTTCCAGGACACGCCCGTGCACCTGGGCGGCGGCAACGCCGACAGCGTCGCATTCGTGGCCGACTACGCGTTTTCAAAGCGCACCAGCCTGTATCTGGAAGCGGACGTGGTGCATGCGCGCGGCGGCACGGTCGGACGCGAAACCGAGTACTGGGCGGGCGCGCCGGTGACAGACGTCAGCCGCAGCACGCGCGTTGGCGTGATGGTCGGCATGCGCCATCACTTCTGACGCGCCAGCGCGCGCCGCTCAGGCGCCCTGCGCTTCCTTCGCGATATCGCGGATCGCCTGCTCGAACGCCTCGACCGGCTGGCCGCCGGTTACCAGGTAGCGGTTGTTGAAAATCACCGACGGCACCGACTGGATCCCCATGCTCTGGTACTCGCGCTCTTCGTCGCGCACTTCGTCGGCAAAGGCGTCGCTGTCCAGCACGTTGCGCGCTTCGGCCACATCGAGTCCCACCGATTGCGCGGCTTCCAGCAGCATATCGTGATTGCTCGGGTCCTTGCCCTGGCCGTGATAGGCCGTCAGCAGCGCCTGCTTCAACGGCAGCTGCCGGCCCTGCGTGCCGGCCCACTGCAACAGGCGATGCGCGTCGAACGTGTTGTAGACAAAGTCGCGCGGACCGAAGGTGAATCCCACGCTGGCGCCACGCTCGCGGATCATGGCCTGCGTCTCTGCAATCTGCGCAGGCGTGCGGCCATACTTCTTGCCCAGGTAATCGACGATGGCCTCGCCCTCGGGGCCCATCTGCGGATTGAGCTCGAACGGATGCATCACCACTTCGGCCTCCACCACGTCGCGCGTGCGCTCGAGCGCCTGCATCAGCGACGACAAACCAATGGCGCACCATGGGCAGGCGATATCCGAAACGAAATCGATCTTGAGTGACTGGGGCATGACTTTTTCCTGTTGTGCCGGGTTCGTAGGCAGACGCGACAGGGTAGCCGGAAATATCGATGCTTGCAGAGCCCGCGCGCATCCCACGCAAGCGGAATTCGCATGTGGTACGCGCCACGCCACGGCTACGGCAGCCGCAGACGCCGCCCTATACTGGTTTGGGCGCGACAATCCGCTCGCGCCGGGAGACAGCCATGGCACGCCAATATATCGATTGCCGCGAATTTCCGAGCGATACACATTGCACGGTGGCGCTGAGCGCCGATAGCGAAAAAGAGCTGCTCGAAGCGGCCGTGCAGCACGCGGTTCAGGTGCATGCCCATCAGGACACGCCAGAGCTGCGTGCCCAACTCAAGGCATGTTTCAAGGAAGGCACGCCGTCAGCGTGAAAGCGCGACGCGCAAAAAAAAGCAGGCCCGCGCGGGGGTGCGCGGCCTGCCGACAAATCCGGGTCCCAGCCAGGGCCGGATACAGATGCCTGCCGTCGTGCTCCGGCCCCTTGTCAGGGCCGGGCGCCCGCCCCGGCCGGCGCCGACTGCATCGGCATCATGTTCAGGTTGGCGTTGTGCATGACCCAGAGCGATCCCGCCACGACGATGGCGATCAGGAACACCGTGCACAGGAAGATGCCGGTGTTGCCGCGCTGGCCCTTGCGCGGGCCGAGGTGCAGAAAGAACACCAGCTGCACCAGCAATTGCGCGATGCACAGCGCGACGATCAGCGCCAGGCCCGCACGCGCGGGAAGTACCTTGCCCATCACGGCGCCGAACGAGACAAAGGTCAGCAGCAGCGACAGCGCATAGCCAACCAGATGGCTGCGCAGCGTGCCGTGCGCATGGTCATGGGAAGTATGGTGGGTGGTGCTCACAGGAACTCCCTCAGATAGACGATCGTAAAGACGCAGATCCAGACCAGATCGAGGAAATGCCAGAACAGGCTCAGGCACGCGAGGCGGCGGCGCACGATGGCGTCCAGCCCGAACACCTGGATCTGGTTGACCATCACGACGATCCACAGCAATCCGGCGCTCACATGCAGCCCGTGCGTGCCCACCAGCATGAAGAACGCCGACAGATACGCGCTGCGGTTAGGCCCGGCGCCTTCATGGAGCAGCGCGCGGAATTCGTAGATCTCCATGCCGACAAAGGCCGCGCCCAGCGCGAAGGTCAGCACGATCCAGCGAATCACTTCGTAGCGATTGTCCTTGCCCGCCTGCAGCTTGAGCATCGCCACGCCGAACGTGAGGCTGCTGGTCAGCAGCAGCATGGTTTCGCCAAGCACGAAGCGCAGGTCGAACAGCTCGGCGCCACCGGGGCCGCCCGCCGTGTTCTGCGCGAGCACGCCAAAGGTGGCGAACAGCACCGCGAAGATCAGGCAGTCGCTCATCAGATACAGCCAGAAGCCCAGCGTGGTCTGGCTGGCCGCGACGTGCGCATGATCGGCGTGATCGGCGGGATGCGCGACGGCGTCGCGGTGCGCGCCGTGGTCGTCGTGCAGCGGCGCGGTGGACGGTTCCGTCCGCAGTTTCAAAGTCGTCGTCATGATCAGTGGGCGTTCTTCAGTTGCTGCATGCGCGCATGCTCGATGCGCTCCACGACAGCGGCGGGCACGTAGTAATCCACGTCGCGGTCATAGCTGCGCGCGATGAACGTGATGATCATCGCGGCAAGCCCCAGGCCCGCCAGCCACCAGATGTGCCAGACGAATCCGAAGCAGAACGCCAGGCCGAACACGGACACCAGGAAACCCGCCGAGGTATTGCGCGGCATATGGATGTCCTCATAGCGGGCGGGCACCGCGTAGGCGCGGCCCGACTGCTTGTCGTCCCAATGCTGTTCGAGCGACGTGATATGCGGCACCTGCGCGAAGTTGTAGAACGGCGCCGGCGATGCCGTGGACCATTCGAGGCTGCGGCCGTCCCACGGATCGCCAGTCAGGTCGCGATGCTGGTTGCGGTCGCGCACGCTGACAAACAACTGCCAGAGGATGGCCAGGATGCCAAAGCCGATGATCACCGCGCCGACCAGCGCCACGATCAGGTATGGCTGCCATTCCGGATTGTTGTAATGGTTCATGCGGCGCGTCATGCCCTGCAGGCCCAGCGCATACAGCGGCATAAAGGCCAGATAGAAGCCGATCAGCCAGCACCAGAACGCTACCTTTCCCCAGAACTCGTTCAGCGTAAAACCGAACACTTTCGGGAACCAGAACGTCATTGCCGCCAGGCAACCGAACACCACACCGCCGATGATCACGTTGTGGAAGTGGGCGATCAGGAAGAGGCTGTTGTGCAGCACGAAATCGGCTCCGGGCACTGCCAACAGCACGCCGGTCATGCCGCCCACGGCAAACGTGACCATGAAGCCGATGGTCCACAGCGTGGACGAATGAAAGCGGATGCGTCCGCGATACATCGTGAACAGCCAGTTGAACAACTTCACGCCGGTGGGGATCGAGATAATCGACGTCATGATGCCGAAGAACGCATTGACGCTGGCGCCGGACCCCATCGTGAAGAAGTGGTGCAGCCATACGAAGAACGACAGCACGCCGATCGACGACGTCGCGTACACCATCGACGTGTAGCCGAACAGTGGCTTGCGCGAGAACGTGGCGATGATCTCCGAGAACGCGCCGAAGCACGGCAGGATCAGCACGTAGACCTCCGGATGGCCCCAGATCCAGATCAGGTTCACGTACATCATGGCGTTGCCGCCAAGTTCGCTGGTGAAGAAATGCATGTCCAGATAGCGATCCGCGGTCAGCAGCGCCAGCGTGGCGGTCAGCACCGGAAAGATCGCCACGATCAGGATATTGGTGATCAGCGCCGTCCACGTGAACACCGGCATCTTCATCAGATTCAGCCCCGGCGCGCGCATGCGCAGGATCGTGACGATGAAGTTGATGCCGGTCAGCGTGGTGCCCAGCCCCGATATCTGCAGCGCCCAGATGTAGTAGTCGACGCCCACGGTGGGGCTGTATCCCAGGCCGCTCAGCGGCGGATAGGCGACCCAGCCCGTGGCGGCGAAGTCGCCGACGAACATCGACAGCATGACCAGCACCGCGCCCATTGCCGACATCCAGAAACTGAGCGAGTTGACGAACGGGAACGCCACGTCGCGCGCACCGATCTGCAGCGGCACGATCACGTTCATCAAACCCAGGATGAACGGCGTGGCGACGAAGAAGATCATGATCACGCCATGCGCGGTGAAGATCTGATCGTAGTGATGCGGAGGCAGATAGCCGGCTGCGTCGCCCACGGCGATGGCCTGCTGCGCGCGCATCATGATCGCGTCGGCAAAACCGCGCAGCAGCATGATCAGCGCCATGACGATATACATCACGCCTACGCGCTTGTGGTCGACCGAGCAAATCCACTCTTTCCAGAGATAGGTCCACTTGCCGTAGTACGTGATCGCGCCGAGCAGCGCGGCGCCGCCCAGCATCACCATCGCCAGCGTGCCCATGATGATGGGCTCGTGCAGCGGGATGGCGTCGAGTGAAAGTCTTCCGAACATGATGATTAGCGTTCCAGTGGCTGCGATGCCGGCAGCGGCGGTATGTTGGCGCCCGCGATGGCGCCGAGGGTCACGGGGCTGTCGGCACGACAGATCTCGCCGTTGCTGGCCATGTATTGATCGACCACGCCCTGGAACAGCCGTGGCGACACCTTGCCGTAGAGCGTGACGGGGTCCTTGCTGCTGGGCTGTTCCAGGCGGCGGTATGCCGCGTCGTCGAGCGTGTTGCCCGATGCGCGGGCGCGCGCGATCCACGCATCGAATTCCGCGCGCGAGGTGGCAATGGTCCGGAAATGCATGTCGGAAAAGCCGGCCCCGCTGTAGGCGGCGGAGCGGCCGTCGAACACGCCCGGCTGGTCGGCAATCAGATGCAGCCGCGTCTGCATGCCGCTCATCGCGTAGACCATGCTGCCCAGCCGCGGGATGAACAGCGCGTTCATGGTCGATTCGGCGGTGATGCGGAAGTTGATCGGCGTACCCACCGGAATCGGCAATTCGTTCAGCGACGCCACGCCGTATTGCGGATAGATAAACAGCCACTTCCAGTCCAGCGCCACTACATCGACTTCCAGCGGCGCCACCGTCGATTCGATTGGCCGGAACGGATCGAGCTTGTGCGTGGTGTCCCAGATGATGATGCCGAGCAGCGCCACGATCACGCACGGGATGCCCCACACCACCACTTCGATACGCGTGGAATGCGACCAGCGCGGCGCGTATTCGGCACGCGTGTTGGTCTCGCGATAGCGCCACGCAAACACCAGCGTCAGGATGATCACCGGGATCACCACCAGCAGCATCAGCGCGGTGGCCAGCACGATCAGGTTGCGCGTCTGCACGCCGATCGATCCGCTGGGGTTCAGCAGATCCCACGAGCAGCCGGTCAGGATCAGCGGCGCGGCGGCGTACAGCCACGCGCGCGCGGACCGCGGGGAGAGGGGAAATCGCCGGCGCGCACGACTTTGGCCGGCAGGTTGCTCACGCATATCGAACACCTTGTCTGAGGACCCAGGCATCTACCGGCAGGCACCGGTGTTTGTATGGATTTGCCTGGTTTGCGCGGCATGCTAAGGTAAGACAACATCCATACAAAAAGAGTGAAACCGTGCGTACAAGCAGTCTCGCAGGCGGCTTGAGACCCGTCTGGATCGGCGAATTCGCCAAGGCGGGCGGGCCGCGCTACATGCAGATCGCCGACTTTCTGGAACGTGCGATGGCCGATGGCGGGCTGGCGCCAGGCGATCGGCTGCCGCCGCAGCGCGAACTGGCGGCGCTGCTCGGCGTCGACCTGACCACCGTCACGCGCGCGCTGGCCGAGGCACGGCGGCGCGGGCTGGTGGAGCCGCGCGGATCGCTCGGCACGTTCATCGCCGCACCGTCGTTCGATTTGGCCCCGGCGGTGGACCTGAGCATGAACGTGCCGCCTCCGCCGGACGGCATCGATTTCGGCGACATGCTGCGTCGCGGCCTGACGCAGGTGACGCTGCGCGCCGACGCCAGCCTGCTGATGACCTATCAGCTCGGCGGCGGCACCCAGGCAGACCGGGCGGCTGGCGCAAGCTGGCTGGCGCCGATGCTGGGCGATGTGGCGCACGACCGCGTGGTGGCCAGTCCCGGCGCGCAGTCGGCACTGGCGGCGCTGATGCTGTGCCGCACCGCGCCCGGCGCTTCCATCGCCGCAGAACCGCTGATCTATCCCGGCGTGCCCGCCGCCGCCGCAGAGCTGGGACGTCATGTGGTGACTGTCGAAGTCGACGGCGACGGCATGCGTCCCGACGCGCTCGACGCGGCATGCAGCGAGCGCGGCGTGCAGATGATTTACCTGAATCCAACGCTGCAGAATCCAACCACGCACACCATGCCCGAAGCGCGTCGGCGCGATATCGCGCGCGTCGCCGCGCGCCACGGCGTGCCGATTGTCGAAGACGATCCGTACTGGCTGCTGACCCCTGACGCGCCGCCACCGCTAGCCGCGCTCGCCCCGGCGCAGACGTTCTACATCGCCACATTGTCCAAATGCCTGAGTCCGGGGCTGCGCACCGCCTATGTGGTGGCGCCGGACGCCGAGATGCAGGCGTCGATGCTGGGCGCGTTGCGCGCGATTACGCTGATGGCCGCGCCGGTGGCAACGGCGCTGGCCACGCAATGGATTCGCGATGGATCGGCGGCAGGGCTGCTGGCTGGCATACGCGCCGAGGCGGCCGCACGGCAGCAGATCGCGCGGCAATGGCTGAGTGGCGCGGGTACGCTGGCGCCCTCCGGCATTCACGTATGGCATGCGCTGCCGAGCTATTGGTCGTCGGCGGGATTCGGCCGCGCGGCGCGCGACGAATCGCTGCGCGTCACCGCATCGGACGTGTTCTACGAAGGCGCGGCGCCGCCCAACGCGATCCGCATTTCGCTGGGCGGCGCGGCCGACCGCGCGCAGTTGTCGATGGCACTGAAGAAGCTGTCCGCGCTGCTGGCCCGCAAGCCGCCAAGCGCGTCGATGCCCGTGATTTGAGTGCGCCGCGGCGGGGCGAAACGCGCGCGGGTCTAGCGCACAACCGCCAGCAGCCCCGCGATGCCAAAACCGAGCGCCGCCAGCGCGTCGCCGGCAATCAGTCCGCCGCCCACCAGCGACGTCGTGCTCATGTCGTCGGGCAGCGCGTGCTGGTCAACGCGCGTATCAGCGCCGCGAGCGCGCCCATCGGCCAGCGCACGGGACCGCCACTCGACCACGCTGGCCACCACGCCGCCCGCCGCCATCCACCCCGACGCCGCCAGATTGACGAAGCCGCCAAACGACGACGCATACGGCGAAGGCAGCAGTACCGCATCGAGCAGGAAATCGCACGTCTTGCCGATGCGGCCCTGCGCGGCAAACCGTCGATAACGCGCCGATGCGCGGATCGCCTTGCGCAGGACTTCGGTCACCAGTCCGATGGCCAGCCCGATCCACACGGCCAGCCGCTGGTACGGGCGATCCTCGGTCATGCTGCGCAATGCGCCGACGATCTTGTACGTCATCGCGGATGTCCAGCGCGCCGGTTGCTGGTCGGCGGGCAGCACTGTCTGGTCCAGTCGCAACACCGGATAGGCGTCCATGAACAGCCGTGCGAGCGCCACGGCCAGCACCGCGCCGGCCACGATGCCCATCGCCTGATAGCCGAACTGCACCATCCGGTCCGTGCCCAGACGCCAGCCCGTCGAGCGATCCTGCTGCATGTCGCAGGCCTGGGCAGTGGACACCAGCAGCACCGTCGCAGCGATCAATCCGATCTGCGGCGCGCGCAGTCCCGCGGCGGCCATCAGGATCACGCTCAGCACAAACGCGGAGGAAATCGGATTCTGGTCGACCATGCCGACCGAGATGCCGTTGACCAGCGCGAAGATCAACACCAGCACCACGGCCATGGACTGGTAGCCGACCGGTTGGCCGAACCATGCCACGCCGGCCGCCACCACCGCGACGCCCCACACCACCACCCACGCGACGATCCAGCGCTGCGGCATGCCAGCCGGGCGCGCGGCCGTGCTCAGCCGCGCTCGCCAAGCGCGCGCCAGTAGTAGCGACACGTCGATGGCGGCCGCCCCCATGATCATGCCGAGCGCAAACAGGAAGGTGATCTTGCGATACGGATCGCCGGGCGACAGCCAGCCAATCGAGACAAACCACGGCGTCAGCGCCCAGCCCACCAAACCGCCAACCAGCGCCGCGATACCGATGCGCGCGCCGACGATCATGCCCGCGCCGAACGTCGACGCCGACAAGTCGATGGCGCCCAGCCAGGCCACGCGCGTCGCGCCCACGCCGGCCAGTACACCCAGTCCGACACCGCCAGCCAGCCGCGCAATCGCCCGGCGCAGCAGCACCGGATCGGTCAGCGCGCGCAGGATATTGGCCACCGCCAGCCCGGACGGAAACGTCAGCTGCATGCGATCGACCAGCAGCGGCGTGTACAGCATGCCCACGCCAACCCCGTACATGCCGATGCAGAGCATGTAGCCGACCAGTTGCCAGACCGGCGGCTCCGGCATGCCCATCCAACCCATCGCCTGGATCACCACCACCATGCCGCCCATGCCGGCCACCGACGCGGCGGCGGTCTGGATGTAGTTGGCGCCGTGTCGACCCGCCGCGCCGTAGCCCGCGGTGACCGCCGAGCCAAGAATGCCGGCCAGAACTTGTCCGCCGACAAAGAACCCGAGCGAGAAATTCATGTACGCGGCCGCCACGCAACCGAGCGGACCGAGCACCAGCATGCCCGCCGCGCCAAGCAGCAAGTGGTACTGCCATGTATCGGGCGCGGGCAGCCAGCGGGGCGATTGACGGGTCAGAGTCGACATGAAATGGGCCTGAGGGGATCGAACATGGAAGCCGCGAATTCTGCGGCCGACGACATGCCGCAACGCTGCAAGCGTACCCATTTCTGCGTCATTCACCCATCTCGAATTGCGCGCCATCGCACCGCCGTTCCAAATGGGTGCCGATTGCGCGGCGGTGGCGCATCCGTTTGGGAATAAAGCCGGCTATCCCGCGCGGCGCCTGTCCTTACGCCGCGGCAGCCGGGCGCGACCGGCCGCGATCCGGTCGTCGGCACTCCGCGCGCGGTCCGCTCGACGAAGCACGCCGCAATCGCAGAGCGTCATCGAGCGTACCCGTTTCTGCGTGCGCCGCACGCGCTGTCGAATCAGCCCGGGACGGCGCGTCACGCCCCTGACGCCGGCTTTGATAATCGCCCGGAACATGCAACGCCGTTGCCCGGCGCATGGCGCGGCGGGCATAGAATGTGGCGTCGGCCGCCGGCAAACCCTCCCAACCTGCCTCGCCTCAGTACTGTCACATCATGAAGCCCGCCTTGCTCGTCATGGTTCAGCTCGAACCGGATCACATCGTCCTTATCTCCCACCACTTCGACGTCTTCTATGCGCCCGGACCCGAAGGCCGCGCCATCGAGATCGCCGTGAATGGCAAGAAATTCCGCGCCGTGCTGACCAACGGCACCACCGGCATCACCGCCGCGGAAATCGATGCGATGCCGCAGCTGGAGCTGGTGTGCGCGCTTGGCGCGGGCTACGAGAACATCGACATCGCCGCCTGCAAGGCGCGCGGCATCGCCGTGGGCAATGGCGCCGGCACCAATGACAGTTGTGTGGCGGACCACGCCATGGCGCTGTTGCTGGCGACGGTACGCCGCGTGCCGACGCTCGATCGCGCCACGCGCGACGGCGTCTGGCGCAATACGATCCCGCTGCCGCCCAACGTGTCCGGCAAACGCCTGGGCATCGTCGGGCTGGGCACGATTGGTCGGCGCATCGCGCAGCGGGGGCAAGGCTTCGATCTGGAGATCGGCTATCACAACCGCAAGCCGCGCGCGGACGTGCCGTTTCGCTACTTCCCCGATTTGATGGCGCTGGCCGAATGGGCCGACTACCTCGTCGTGGCCACGCCGGGCGGCGCGCAGACGCGCCATATGGTCGATACCGCCGTGCTGCGCGCGCTGGGGCCGCACGGCTATCTGGTGAATATCGCGCGCGGCAGCGTGGTCAACACGGCCGCGCTGGCCGATGCGCTGCGCGCGGGCGCGTTGGGCGGCGCGGGCCTCGATGTCTACGAAAGCGAACCGGCGCCACCCGTCGAACTGTTCGATTGTCCTAACGTCGTGCTCACGCCGCATGTGGCGGGCTGGTCGCCGGAGGCAGTGCTGGCGTCGGTGAACCAGTTCATCGAGAACGCGCGCCGGCACTTTACCGGCGCCCCACTGGTGGCGCCGGTGCTCTAGGCATGTCCGGCTGTCCCGCCAGGCTGTTCGCTGGGGATCGACTAACAATCGCTAAAGCGCCGCGGGAATCCGCCCGAATCCGCGCCTAGGCATCCGCCTGTGCCGCGGCCGGAAAGACCACCCGCACGCGCAGCCCGGGCGCCGCGTCTTCCAGCGCCACGCGCGCGCCGTGGGACTGCGCCACTTCGGCGACGATGGCCAGCCCGAGTCCGCTGCCGCCGGTGGGCGCATCGGGCGCGCGATAAAACCGGTCGAACACGCGCGCACGCTCGGCGGCCGGGATGCCCGGGCCGTTGTCGGCCACCACCAGTTCCACGCCGTCAGCGGTGTGCGCTACTTGCACGTCGATCCGGCCGCCGCGCGGAATATAGGCCAGCGCGTTGTCGATCAGATTTGTCAGCAGGATGCGCAGCGCATCGGCGTCACCACGCACCGTGACGGGTTCCGGGCCGGTGTCCTCCAGTCCCAGGTCGATGTCGCGATCGAGCGCCGCCTGCGACATCTGGGCCACCACATCGCCCGCCAGCGCGCGCAGGTCCACCGGTTCGTGCGGCGGCGGCGCGGCGCCGGGCTCCTGGCGCGCCAGCGTCAGCAACTGCGCCACCAGATGCGTAATGCGCTCGAGTCCCTGCCGCAATTGCGCCACGGCCTGCTGGCGCGTCGCTGCGCTATCCGCGCGTTCCACCAGTTGGGCCTGCAGTTGCAGCGCCGTCAACGGCGTGCGCAACGCGTGCGCGGCGTCGGCCACGAAAGCGCGTTGCGTGTCGATGGCGTGCGACAGTCGCGCCAGCAATTGATTGAGCGCATCGGACAGCGGCGCGATCTCGTCGGGCATGTCGCGCACGGCCAGCGGCGCCAGCGTGTTGGCGTCGCGCAGCCGCACTTCGGTGGCGATCTCGCGCAATGGCCGCAAGCCGCGACCCACCGCCAGCCACACCAGCCAGCCCAGCAGCGGCAGCAACAGCAGCAGCGGCGCCACGGTGCGCAGCGCCATGTGCGCGGCCAGCGTGCGGCGCGCGCTCATCGGCTGGGCGATCTGCACGACGGCCGGCCCCAGCTGCACGCTGTAGATGCGCCATTCGCCCGATTCAGTGCGCGCATCGGAAAAGCCCAGCTCCGCGCGCGGCGGCAACACCGGATGCGAGTGCGACAGGTATAGGCTGCGCCCCGAGCCATCCCAGATATGAATCACCACGTCTTCATCGGCATGCAGCAGATCCGCACCGGCGCCGCTGCCGGCGTCGAACTGCGGCGCCACGGGCGCGGAAAACTGGCTGGGCAGCGCGGCGGCCACCTGCTTCATCTGGTAGTCGAACAGCGCGTTGGCTTCCTGTCGCGCCTGGCCATAGATCAGCGCGGTGGCCACCGCGATGCCGGCCGCCAGGCCCGCCGCCAGCCACCAGAGCAACGTACGTTGGATCGATCGCATCAGTCGGCGGCCCCTTGCGTGCCCTCGGCGGCGGCGTCGCGCTGCGGAATCAGATAGCCGACGCCGCGGATGTTGCGGATCAGCGCCGCGCCGAACTTGCGGCGCAGCGCGTGGATATAGACCTCCACCGTGTTGCTGCCCACCTCGTCGTCCCAGCCATAGAGCCGCTCCTGCAACTGCGCCACCGACCACACCTTGCCAGGACGGGCCATCAGCGCCGACAGCAGCGCGTATTCGCGCGCCGACAGCCGTACCGGCGCGCCGCCCTGCGTGGCCTCGCGCGTGGCCGGGTTGAGCACGATATCGCCGTAGCGCAGCACGGGCTCCGCGCGGCCCTCGGCGCGGCGGACCATTGCATGCATGCGCGCCACCAATTCCTGCAGATCGAACGGCTTGATCACGTAGTCGTCCGCGCCGGCGTTGAGACCGGCCACGCGGTCCGACACGGCGTCGCGCGCGGTGACGATCAACACCGGCGTGCGCACGTTGCGCGCGCGCAGCGTCTTGAGGACGTCGAGCCCGGAGCGACGCGGCAAACCCAGATCCAACAGCACCAGGTCATAGCCGCCGTCGGCGCGCGGACCGTGCTGATCGGACGCGGCTTCGAGCCCCGCGTCGCCATCTGTCACCCAGTCCACGGTAAAGCCTTCCTGGCGCAGCGCCAGCTTCACGCTTTCGCCAATCATGGCGTCGTCTTCGACCAGCAATACACGCATGATGTCGTCGTTCAGGGATGGACGTGGCGCATGTCGCCTTCGAGCCGGTCGGCCAGCGCGCGCGCCAAGCCCGGCAGCGCGGGAAATTCGGCCGTGATCACGTGGACCGGAATATCGGCCAGATACGCGCCCATGCGGCCCTTTTCCGCAAAGCGCCCGGAAAACGGCGACGCGCGGAACGCATCGACGAAGCGCGGCACGATACCGCCGCCGATATACACGCCGCCGCGCGCGCCCAGCACCAGTGCGACATCCGCGGCGACCGATCCCAGCAGGCCGCAGAACACGTCGAACGCGCGGTGGCACAGCGCATCGCCGTGCTTCACCGCGCCTTCGGTCACCTGCGCCGGCGCGAGCGGTACGGCCAGGGGCGTACCCATTTCTGCGGACAGCGCAGCATGGATGTGCGACAGCCCCGCGCCCGACAGCAGGCGCTCCGCGGACACGCGTCCAAGCTCTGCATGCGCGGCGCGCCAGGCGATCCATTCGTCGTCGGTGGCCGGCATGATCTCGATATGGCCGCCCTCGCCGGCCAGCGCGACCGCGCCGCCGCCTGGTGCCGGCACCAGGCCCGAAACGCCCAGCCCGGTGCCCGGGCCAATCAGCGCGCGCGGCGCGGTGGGTACGGCCGTGCCCGCGCGCACCAGCGCCAGCGCATCGGGCGGCAGCCAGGGCAACGCCAGCGCCAGCGAGGTGAAATCGTTAATCGCCACCAGCGTGGTCAGTCCCAGCGACTCACGCATCTGTTCGATCGAAAAGGCCCAGTTGTGATTGGTCAGCTTGACGTGATCGCCGGTCACCGGATTGGCCAGCCCGATGGCCGCATGGCGCACCGCGTCGGCACGCTGCGCCTGCAGGTACTGGCGCATCGCCGCTTCCAGCGACGGAAAATCTGCCACCTTGTAGCCGGTGACTTCGCCGATGCGCATCGGCGCGGATTCCAGGGCAAAGCGGACGTTGGTGCCGCCGACATCGGCCAGCAGGCGGGGATAAGCAGAGGCGTTGCGGGTCATCGGTCTTCAGGTGCGAAAGATGTCTACGCCGCGGCGATGGCGCGCCAGCACCACGCTCACGGGCAGCGACGGCGTGGGCGCCTGCAGCGCGCGCGCCAGGACTTCGGCCTTCTTCTCGCCGGAAATGGCCAGGAACATGCGCTCGGCGGCCAGCAGCGCCGCGAGGTTGAGCGTCACGCGCGCATGCGGCGCCACGCTGGGATGAGTCACGACATAGGCGGGCGTCGGGTCGGACAGCGCGTCCTGCAATTCGGGGGCATCGGGAAACAGCGACGCGGTGTGCCCGTCCTCGCCCATGCCCAGCACCACCACATCGGGCTGCTGGAATGCGCCGTTCAGCCGCGCGACGGCGCGTTGCGGCTCGGCGGCTTCCGCTTCGTCACGGATCAGCGGCACCCATGCCGCCACGCCCGCGCCTTCGCGCAGCAAATGGTTGCGTACCAGCGCGCCATTGCTGTCGGCATGGTCGGGCGGCACGGCGCGTTCGTCGACCAGCGTCACGGTCACGGCGTCCCAGCGAATCGGCCGATAGCGCAGCCGCTCGAACATCGGCAGCGGCGACTTCCCGCCGGAAACGGCCAGCACGGCCCAGCCCTTGGCCTTGATGACGAGATCGAGTGCGTGGCCCACCGAGATGGCCAGCGATTCGGCCTGATCCATCGGCGTGGCATGTTCGAACTGGCGCATGGCGATCTCCTGGCGGTGGACAAGCGGTTGAAGGGTTACGTGTTCGATGCGCGGGGGATGTGCTGAAGGCAGCGGGCGGTGGCGAAGGGGCCGGGGCGCGACGGCATAGCCGATTGGCCGGCCCCGTGCCCGCGTCTCAGACTTCCTCGTGCCACAGCGCGTTGTCGCGCGACATCAGCGCGGACGACGCGGCGGGCCCCCAGGTGCCGGCCGTGTAAGGCTTGGGCGGTACGGTGCTCTGGTCCCAGGTGTCGATGATCGGCTCGACCCAGCGCCACGCCTGCACCTGTTCATCGCGCCGCACGAACAGGCCAAGCCGGCCGCGAATCACGTCAAGCAGCAGGCGTTCGTACGCGCCGGCGCGGCGCTTCTTGAACGAGTTGGCAAAGTCCAGATCGAGCGAGGTGGGCGTCAGCTCCAGCGTGTCGCCCGGCTGCTTGACCAGGAAATACAGGCGGATGCTTTCCTCGGGCTGCAGGCGAATGACCAGCCGGTTCTGCGGCGACAAACCCAGCGGCTTGGGAAAGATTGCGTGCGGCACGTCGCGGAAATGCACCACGATCTCGGCCACGCGCGACTGCATGCGCTTGCCGGTGCGCAGGTAGAACGGCACGCCTTCCCAGCGCCAGTTGGCGATCTCCGCCTTGACGGCCACGAAGGTTTCGGTGCGGCTGTCCGGCGCGATGCCCTGCTCTTCCAGATAGCCAACCACCGGCTTGCCGCCGATCGCCCCGGCGCGGTATTGGCCGCGCACGGTTTTCTCGGCGACGTCCTGTGGCTGGATCGGTTTGAGCGCCTTGAGGATCTTGATCTTCTCGTCGCGGATCGCGTCTTCGCTGAGGCTGGCCGGCGGCTCCATCGCCACCATGCACAGCAGCTGCAGCAAGTGGTTCTGCACCATGTCGCGCAGCGCGCCGGTGCGGTCATAGAAATCGCCGCGCGTTTCCACGCCCAGTTCCTCGGCGATGGTGATCTGCACGTCCTGCACCCATTCGCGCCGCCACAGCGGCTCGAACAGCGCGTTGCCGAAGCGGATCGCCATCAGGTTCTGCACCGACTCCTTGCCCAGATAGTGATCGATCCGGTAGATCTGGTCTTCCGCGAAGAACTGGGCGACGGCGGCGTTGATGGCCTCCGAGGAATCGAGATCGTGGCCCAGCGGTTTTTCCAGCACCACGCGCACATTGGGCGTGTTCAGACCGGTGCGGCCCAGTTGTTCGCAAATCGGCACGAAGATGTGCGGCGCCGTGGCCAGATAGCAGACCACGACTTCGGGCTTGCGCGACAGCACTTTCTCGGCCAGCGCGTCGAAGTGCGCGGGCTGGCGCGCGTCGGCCTGCACGTAGCAGATGCGTTCGAGAAACGATGCCCATGCGTCAGGCGGCGCGTGCTCCAGACCCGGCCGCACGGAATCTTCCAGCGAGGCCTTGTATTGCTCGGTGGTCTGCGCGTGGCTCCCGGTGGCCAGGATCCGCGCCGACGGATGCAGTACGCCGCAGCGGTGCGCATCAAAAAGGGCCGGCAGCAGCTTGCGCCGCGCCAGGTCACCGGTGCCGCCAAACAGCACCATGTCGAAATCGGGCATGCTCACCCTGGACTCCTTGCGGGGATGGGGGGGCGCCCCCCGGCAACTACTGAGTGCCGGCGGGCGGCGTATAAGTTCCAGCCAAGTGTCCGGCCATGTTACGTCACTCGCCTTGCCTTGTGCACGCGCCCATCCCGCCATGCGGAATAGCGTACCCGTTTCTGCGTGGATGCAAGACGGGTTGCTACGGCGGGTGACAGCGGCGTGACACGTCGCGAGATCGTCGCGCCGCACGAAGGCTGCGCGGAACATCCGCCGCATTGGGTGATCCCAACGTCAGGCAAGCGCAGCGCCGGTGCGGCGCGCGATTTTCGGCTACGCTGCACAAGCGCCCTGAACACGACACCTCGCAAGACAACGCCCCGCAAAAACATCTCACCCGACTCCAGGAGAGCCCCATGCCCCCGCATCCCGTTCTGGAACGGGTCACGGCCCGCATCGTGACCCGCAGCGCCCCGACCCGCCAGGCTTATCTCGATCGCACCCGCGCCATGGCCGGGCAGAAGGTGGAGCGCAGCAACCTGTCCTGCACGAATCTGGCCCACGCGGTGGCCGCCATGCCCGACAACGCCAAGATTAGGCTCAAGGCGCAGGAGCGGCCCAACCTGGCGATCGTGTCCGCCTACAACGACATGCTGTCCGCGCACCAGCCGCTGGAAGCCTTTCCGAAATGGCTCAAGGAAGCGGCGCTGGAAGCCGGCGGCACCGCGCAGTTTGCGGGCGGCACGCCGGCGATGTGCGATGGCGTGACGCAAGGCCAGGACGGCATGGACCTGTCGCTGTTTTCGCGCGATGTGATCGCCATGTCCACGGCGGTGGCGCTGTCGCACCAGATGTTCGACGGCGTGCTGTGTCTGGGCGTGTGCGACAAGATCGTGCCCGGGCTGGTGATGGGCGCGCTGTCGTTCGGCCATCTGCCCGCCGTGTTCGTGCCGGGCGGCCCGATGACTACCGGTATGGGCAACGAGGAAAAGGCCCACATCCGCCAGCTGTTCGCCGAGGGCAAGATCGATCGCCAGGGTCTGCTCGAAGCCGAATCGAAGTCCTATCACGGCCCGGGCACCTGCACCTTCTACGGCACCGCCAACTCGAATCAGATGCTCATGGAGATCATGGGCCTGCATCTGCCGGGCACCGCCTTTATCAACCCGAATACGCCGCTGCGCGAGGCGCTGACGCGCGAATCGGCCCGTCAGGCGCTGCGCCTGGTGCACGGCGGCGAGCGCTACATGCCGATTGCCGAGGTGCTGGACGAGCGCGCGTTCGTCAACGGCATCGTCGGGCTGGTGGCGACAGGCGGGTCGACCAATCACACGCTGCACCTGATCGCAATGGCGCGCGTGGCCGGCATCCAGCTGACGTGGGACGATTTCGACGAACTGTCCGCCGTGGTGCCGCTGCTGGCGCGCGTGTATCCGAACGGCAAGGCCGACGTGAACCAGTTCCAGGCGGCGGGCGGCTTGTCGCTGGTGATCCGCGGCCTGCTGTCGCTGGGCCTGCTGCATGACGACGTGAACACGATCGTGGGCCGCGGCCTGGGCGATTACACGCGCGAGCCGACGCTGCGCGAAGGCCGGCTGACATGGACCGACGGCCCCGCGCAAACGCTCGACGACACCATCGTACGACCCGCCGACAACCCGTTCGCGCCCGATGGCGGCATCAAGGTGCTCGATGGCAAGCTCGGCCGCTGCGTCATCAAGACATCGGCCGTGAAGCCGGAAAACCAGATCGTCGAAGCGCCGGCCATCGTGTTCCTGCATCAGGACGACGTGCTGGCGGCGTTCAAGCGCGGCGAACTCGAGCGCGATTTCGTCGCGGTGCTGCCGTGGCAGGGGCCGGCGGCGTGCGGCATGCCGGAGCTGCACAAGCTGACGCCGACGCTGACGTTGCTGCAGGATCGCGGCTTCCATGTGGCGCTGGTCACGGACGGGCGCATGTCGGGCGCGTCGGGCAAGGTGCCGGCGGCGATTCACGTGTGTCCCGAGGCGCTGTCCGGTGGCGCGATCGGCCGCGTCCGCACGGGTGACATCGTGCGTGTCGACGCCCCGGCGGGTGTGCTGACGGTGAAGGTCGACGAGGCGCAGTGGGCCGCGCGCCAGGTCGATATTCCCGATCTTTCGGCCAATCGCCACGGAGTGGGACGCGATCTGTTCGGCGGCTTCCGGGCGCACGTGAGCACGGCGGAAATGGGCGCGTGTTCACTGTTTGCCGACGAAGGGTGACGCGACAGTATTTGCGGCAAGAGCCTGGCGAGGCGCTACGCGGCGCCCGAAAGCGTACCCGTTTCTGCGTGCGCGGCGCGACGCGGTTTGCGCCCATTTGGCGGCTGCCCGGAGCCGCCAAATGGGCCTTCTCCCACGTTTTTTCCGCTTCGCGCCCACGCGCCGCCTCATGCGCGAGGGCGCCTGCGAAATATCGCTCAGTTTGGCCTGCCCGGCCCCGACGAACGGATGCGATAGCCGTCGGCGCGGCCGCGGGCATCGCCATCACCATCGTCGCGGGGGTCGGCATCGGCATCGTCGATGGCAGGCATATGCACGTCCCGCACCGGCACGGCGATGCGGCAGCCGGCGTTCTCGACGGTCGATTTCAGGCGCGCGAACAGCGCGAACTGCACGGCCCAGAAGTCGTCGTTGGACGTCCAGTAGCGCGCGTTCAGCGTCACCCCGCGATCCGTGTAGCGCACCACCATGACTTCACGCCGCGGCTCGGCAAGCAGGCGCTTCTCGCTGTCGAGCATCGCCGCCAGTGCGTCGAGCCCGGCCTGGATCGGACTGTCGAAGGTCACCGTGACCTCCATGTCCATGCGGCGCGTCGGGTTCTCGCTGTAGTTCATGATCGCGCTACCCCAGATCTTGCCGTTGGGCACGCGCAGGCAGACGCCGTCGAACGTCTGCAACTCCGTCATGAACAGCCCCGTCTCGCGCACGGTGCCCGCCACGCCTTGCGCGTCGATGTACTGACCTACGCGAAACGGCCGCAACAGCACCAGCATGATCCCGGCGGCGATGTTCTGCAGCGTGCCCTGCAGCGCGAGGCCGATAGCCAGGCCCGCCGCGCCGAGCATCGCGATGATGCTTGCGGTCTGCACGCCGAACTGCGACAGGACCAGCACAACGGTCAGCACGCGGATGATCCACTGCACGATGCTGGCCAGCATCGGGCGCAGCGTGTCGTCGACATGGGTGCGCTGCAGCGCCTGACGCAGCCCGCGCGCGGCGCGCGCCGACAACCACCAGCCGATGATCAGGATCGCCAGCGCGGCCAGGCAGTTAAGCCCCTGGCTGATGGCGAACTGGGTCAGATACGCCCAGGTGGCCTCCAGCTTTGCGTGATCGATGAAATTCAGGTCCATGCGTTGACTCCACGGGATGCAAACCGGGCGTGACTTGCGAAGGGCGTGCCAGCCAGCGGCCCGGGAAATCCCAAAGCGTACCCGTTTCTGCGCGGCGCATTGCCCGATAACGGCTCGGCCCAATCTGATCGGCGCGCGCTGCGCGCATCACAATGCGGCGGCCTGCGGTGGGCGGTGTGAAGTCCTTACAACCCGGCAGAAGAATTTGCCGCCGCGCGCCACTGCCCCGGCGTGATGCCGAATGCGGCGCGAAACCGGTTGCCAAGGTGGCTGGTGGAAGCAAACCCGGCCTGGCTCGCCACTTCGTGCAGAGACAGACGGGCATTGCCGAGCAGCGCGCGAGCCCGCTCCAGCCGCGCACGCATGATCCACGCGTGCGGCGGCATGCCGAAGGACACGCGGAACATCCGCGCGAAGTGAAATTCGGACAAATCAGCCAGCGCGGCCAGCTCGCCCAGCGTGGGATTGGCCGCCGGATGCGCGTCGATCCAGTCCGCCACGCGGCGCCGCACCGCGCCGGACAAGCCGCCGCGCCATTGAGTCAACGGCCTGCGCGTGCCATGCGTCAGCAGCAGATGCGTGACCGCCTCGTGCGCAAGCGCGTTGCCGATCATGCGGCTGTCGATGTCCTGCCAGTCCAGCATCACCAGCCGGCGCGACAGGCCGGCCAACATCGGATCCTCGGCAAACAGCCGATCCTGCAACTGCAGTGCGCGCGGTTCGGCATCGAGCACGCGCACGCAATGCCAGGCCAGATGCTCGGGCTGGAAATACAGATGCAGAAAGCGCTGGTCGCCACCGACATGCCATGACGATTCGTGCTCGGCAGGCAGCACGCAGAGCCGGTCCGGCGCGCCCTTGCGATCCGGTGCGTCGCGCCGATAGGTGGCATGGCCGCCTTCGAGATACATCGACATCGTGTGGTGGCCGGGACGCGCGTAGGCGGTATCGTCGTGCCGATTGCGCCAGAGCGCGAGTCCCAGGCCATCGCCGAGCACACACGCGCGTTCGAGCGACGCACGCGACTGGGTGAGCGCGGAAAACACTGCGTTGTCGTGCAACGGCTGCGCGGCCGGCGAGCTGGCCGGACCATCGGCCGACGCCACCGCATCACGGGCGTGCGGGGCGGCCGAGACGTTTACGGCGGCGTTGGGAGCATTGGGGGCGCTGGGGGCAGGCGCCCGGCTGGCGATGGGCATGCTGCGACTCTAGCGCAATTCGGCCGCTGCCGGCGCGCGTCGGGCCGCTTGCGGCAACGCAGAAACGGGTACGCTTGGGCCGCAAAAAAGGGCGGCAGCACCGCCCTGGCCGATTACGCACCCTGCAGCATCAATGCGCCGCGGCGGCCTTTTCTGACGGCTGCGGCGCGGCCGGATGATCGTGCAGCCGATCGCGATTGGTCAGCTGCGGGAACAGCTTCATCCATGCGGCCACCACCAGCAGCGTGCCCGCGCCGCCCAGCAGCACGGCGCCTACGGGCCCCAGCAGCGCGGCCGTGACGCCCGATTCAAATTCGCCAAGCTGGTTCGAGGCGCCGATAAACACCGAATTCACGGCGCCCACTCGGCCGCGCATGTCGTCGGGGGTGTCGAGCTGGACCAGGGTCTGACGCACGACCACGCTGATCATGTCCGAGGCGCCCAGAATCACCAGCGCGCCCATCGACAGCGGCAGCCATGTCGACACGCCGAACACCATCGTGGCCACGCCGAAGATCGCCACCGCGCCGAACATCACGCGCCCGACACGGCGATTGAGCGGATGCCGCGCCAGCCACAGCGCAGTGACCAGCGCGCCGATGGCCGGCGACGAGCGCAGCAGCCCCAGGCCCCACGGACCGGTATGCAGAATGTCGCGCGCGTAGATCGGCAACAGCGCCGTGGCGCCGCCGAGCAGCACCGCGAACAGATCGAGCGACACCGCGCCCAGCAACACCTGATGGCTGCGGATATAGGCAAAGCCGGCAAACAGCGTCTTGACGCTGACCGGCGCGGTCAGCCGTTGCGCGGCCTGGCGCAGCTTGAGCGTAAACACCAGCGCCGCCGCGATGGCGAACAGCGCGGCGCTGATCGCATACACCACGCCCGGGCCGGCCACATACGCGAAGCCGCCCAGCGCGGGGCCGATGATGATGGCGGTCTGCGCCGCCGAACTCGACAGCGCCACCGCGCGCGGCAGCATGCGCGGCGTGACCACGCTGGGCAGCAGCGCCTGCAGCGTCGGCGTTTCAAAGGCGCGGCAACCGCCAATCGCGGCGACGAAGAAAAAGATGTGCTCGCTGGTCACCCAGCCCGACAGGCTGGCCACGGCCATCGACAGCGCGATCGCCGCTTCCGCGATCTGGCAGGTGCGCACGATGATGCGACGATCGAAACGGTCGGCCACATGGCCCGACATCAGCATCAAGACGATCGACGGCAGGAACTGCACCAGACCGACCATGCCGAGCATGAATGGATCGCGCGTCAGGTCGTACATCTGCCAGCCGACGGCCACTGTGAAGATCTGGTAGCCGATGGTGGTGCAGAGCCGGGCAAACCAGAAATGCCGGAAAGCGGGATCGCGGAAAACGGTGTCCGGCTCATTGGCCGGGTGCGCGGGGGCAGATGACATGAGACTGGAAAGCGTCTGGCGACGCGCAAAGGCGGGCAATGTACGCAACCGCGTACAACGGCAAAGTCAGGAATTCTAGCCGACTCCCCGGCAATACGCCGACAGCGCCATGTATCTACATTGATGCATGAATACCACAGCCTCGACACAAATTCGCGCCCAAGAATGGAGTTGCGAATCATTCTTATTTATACTCCGGACTGGACGACAGGCGCATCACAAGGCACCGCGTCGGCGCGCAAAGCCGCAAACGTGCGTCAGACATCACCGATATCGGTGTCGCCTTCGCCGCTTCTTTTTGCCTTCCGCCTTTCCGGATTTACACCGTGCTGCCCGCATTTCGACTTTCCTTCTGCGCGACCGGCGTCGCGCTGCTCTGCCTGTCCCCTGTCTCGCAAGCCCAGACCGCCCAGCCCGCTGCGCCGGCCCCCGCTGCCGCCGGCAATTCGCTGAGCGCGGTCACCGTGGTTGGCAACTGGCTGGAAGCGCCCAGCGAGGAAAAGGTGCTCGAGCATCCGGGCGCACGGACCATCGTCGAGCGCGAAACCTTCACCGAAAGCGGCGCGAACAACGTGCGCGATGTGTTGCGCCGCGTGCCGGGCGTGCAGGTACAGGAAAGCAATGGCACGGGCGGCAGCGATATTTCGCTGAACGTTGGCGTGCGCGGGCTGACCTCGCGCCTCTCGCCGCGCTCGACGATCCTGATGGACGGCGTGCCGCTGGCCGTGGCGCCGTACGGCCAGCCGCAGTTGTCGATGGCACCGCTGTCGCTGGGCAATCTCGATGCCGTGGATGTGGTGCGCGGCGCCGGTTCGGTCCGTTATGGCCCGCAGAACGTCGGCGGCATCATCAACTTCGTCTCGCGCGCGATTCCGAAGACGTTTGCGGCCGATGCGTCGATCGAAACCGACATCTACAGCCATGGTGGCAACGCCAAGGCCAATCCGACCGCGTTCATCGGCGGCACCAACGACAAGGGTCTGGGCGGGGCCTTCCTGTATTCGGGCGTGCACGGCAACGGCTTCCGCGAAAGCAATGACTACGTCGACATCGACGACCTGATGCTCAAGGGCGCGTACCAGATCACGCCGAACGATACAATCTCGGCCCAGTTTCATTACTACGAGGCGCACGCCGGCATGCCGGGCGGACTGACCAGCGCGAAGTACGCGGCCAATCCGTTCCAGTCGGATCGTCCCTATGACGATTTCTCGGGCCGCCGCAGCGATTTCTCGGTCAAGTACGCGCACAACGACGCCAATCGCAAGTTCGAAGTGCTGACGTACTACACCGACAGTTTCCGCGGCAGCACGCTGGAACAGCAGGGCACGGGCGCTACGGCCGCGCAGCGCCGACTGACCACCGCGCCGCGCAACTACCATGTGTTCGCATTCGAGCCGCGCTATTCGCAGCTGTTCCGCACCGGCAGCGTCAGCAACGAAGTCAGCATCGGTTATCGCTACCTGCGCGAAGCCAGCGATGAAAAGGCCACGCGCACCGCGTACTACACGCCGGGAACGGTGTTCGCGCCCGATCTGTCGGCGCCGGTGTACCAATGGCGCACGGGCGGCACCACGGCCAACGCGGTGTATATCGACGACACCATCAACTGGGGCAACTGGACCATCACGCCGGGCCTGCGCTACGAGTTCATCCGCTCGAACCTGACCGACCGCTTTACGAACGTGCGCACCGACGTGTCGTCCAACGAGCCGCTGCCGTCGCTGTCGGTGCTGTATCACATTAACGATAACTGGACGGCCTTTGCCAATGCCGGCGTGTCGTTCGGCCCGCTGCAGTACTTCCAGATCGCGTCCACCACCAACGGACTGACGCCTGAAAAAGCCAAGACCTACGAGGTCGGCACGCACTTCAACGACATCAACGGGTTTGGCGGCGAGTTGACGCTGTTCAACATCGACTTCGACGACGAACTGCAGTTGCGCGGCGGCACGGGCGGCGCACCCGATGCGTGGACCAACCTGGGCGCCACCACGCACCGCGGCATCGAATCGGCGCTGCGCTACGACTTCGGCAAGCTGTCGAAGACGCTGGCCGGCCTGAGCGCCTACGCCACTTACACGTTCACCGACGCCTACTATCAGCAGGGCAATTTTGCCGGCCGCGACCTGCCGTTCTATTCGCGCCACACGGCCACGTTGGGCATGCGATACGCGCGCAACCGATGGACACTCAACGTCGATGGTTTTGCGCAGTCGAAGCAGCATTCGCCCGGCGATCCCGCCACGTCGACCGTGTATCAAACGCAGGAATCCGCCAACGGCGCGCTGGGTGACATTCCCGGCTATGCGCTGATGAACCTGCGGCTGGGCTACGACTTCGGCAAGACGGCGCAGAATCTGAAGCTGGCGGTGGGCGTCAAGAACGTGTTCGACCGCCGCTACTTCACGCGCTCCACCGACAACAACTCCGGCAAGTATGTGGGCATGCCGCGCACTTTCTACATCCAGGCGTCGCTGGCATATTGAGCGCCTCCGACGCGCCATCGGCACCATGAAAAACGGCCCGCTTGTTGCGGGCCGCTTCGTTTGGCGATGCGGTTTCCGGCTGCGGCCGGGACCGGATCAGACGATCTCGCGCGTTTCCAGGAAGCGGATATTCGGAAAACGCTCCTGCGTCAGGCGCAGATTCACCATGCTGGGCGCCAGGTAGACATGATCGCCCGCGCCGTCGAGCGCGACGTTGTGGCCGTTCTTGTCGATCAGCTTGTCGATCTCGGCCGGATCGCCCTTGAGCCAGCGCGCGGTCGCGCATTCATGCGATTCGAAGATCGCGTCGACGCCGTACTCGTGTTCGAGCCGGTGCGCCACCACATCGAACTGCAGCATGCCCACCGCACCGAGCACGAGGTCGTTGGACATCAACGGGCGGAACATCTGCGTGGCGCCTTCCTCGGCCAGCTGCTGCAAACCCTTCTGCAACTGCTTGACCTTGAGCGGGTTGTTCAGGCGCGCGCGACGGAAAAACTCGGGCGCGAACGACGGAATGCCCGTGAAGCGCAACGGCTCGCCTTCGGTGAACACATCGCCCAGCCGGATCGTGCCGTGGTTGGGCACGCCGATGATGTCGCCCGCGTAGGCCTCTTCGGTCGTGTTGCGGTCCTGCGCCATGAAGGTGATGGCGTTGTTGATCGCCACGGTCTTGCCCTGCGCCACGTGCAGCAGTTTCATGCCACGGTCGAAACGGCCCGAGCAGACGCGCACGAACGCGATGCGGTCGCGGTGGCGCGGGTCCATGTTGGCCTGGATCTTAAACACGAATCCGGTGAACTTGGCCTCCTGCGGCTCCACGGTGCGCGATTCGGTGCGGCGCGCCAGCGGCGGCGGCGACAGCTCGCACAGCGCATCGAGCAGCGACTGCACGCCGAAGTTGTTGATGGCTGAGCCGAAGTACACGGGCGTCTGCTTGCCCGACAGGAATGCTTGCTTGTCGAACGTGTGCGACGCGCCACGCACCAGTTCGATTTCCATGCGCAGTTCGTCGGCCTGCGAGCCGAGAATGCGGTCCAGCTCAGGGTTGTCCAGGCCGTCCAGGATTGCGGACGTTCCCTTTTCGCCCTTCGGATCGAACAACTGCACCTTATCGTCGATCATGTGATACACGCCGCGGAACGCCTTGCCCATGCCGATCGGCCAGGTCATCGGCGCGCACTGGATCTTCAGCACGTCCTCGATTTCATCGAGCAGCTCGATGGGCGAACGGCCTTCGCGGTCGAGCTTGTTGATGAACGTGAGAATCGGCGTGTCGCGCAGACGGCAGACATTGAGCAGCTTGATGGTCTGCGCTTCCACGCCATTGACGGAGTCGATCACCATCACGGCCGAATCGACCGCCGTCAGCGTACGGTACGTGTCTTCGGAAAAGTCCTCGTGCCCCGGCGTGTCGAGCAGGTTGACGATGTTCTCCTGCGCCTCGGCGCGCGGCTGATACGGGAACTGCATCACCGACGACGTGACGGAAATGCCGCGCTGCTTTTCCAGTTCCATCCAGTCGGACGTGGCGTGGCGGTCGGCCTTGCGGGCGCGCACTTCGCCGGCCACCTGGATGGCGCCGCCAAACCAGAGCAGCTTTTCGGTGAGCGTGGTCTTACCCGCGTCCGGGTGGGAGATGATGGCAAACGTGCGCCGACGCGCAATTTCGGAAACGAGCGAACTCACGGCTTGTGGAGTCAGGTAATGGCAAGCCCGGGCAGTGCGGCGGCGCCAGCCAGATGAGGCGGCGCAACGAAAGGGCCGGGAAGCGGAAGCGGCCCGGGAAACGTCCCGGGATCGAATGGGGCGCTATTTTACCGGTTCGCGGGCCCGGCCGGGGGATGCGCCGGATCGACGGCTTTCTGGCGCGCGGGATCGTGCCCGCGCAGGCTGCCGAATTGCAGCGCGTACTGGCGCGTCAGCTCAGCGCCGAAGAAGAATATCTGCGCCGAGTAATACACCCACAGCATCAGCGCCACGACCGAACCGGCCGCGCCGTACGACGACGCCACGGCGCTGTTGCCCAGATACAGGCCGATCAGGCGCTTGCCGACGGCGAACAGCAACGCGGTGATGACCGCGCCCATCGTGACGTCGCGCCAGGCGATGCGTGCGTTCGGCAGCATCTTGAAAATCACCGCGAAGAGCGCGGTCACGACCGCGAACGAGAACAGCGTGGAGATGACGTCCGCGATCGGCGCGAACCACGAGGCGGCCCAAAGCTGGCCCCAGAAGCGGTTGATCACCGCCAGCGCGGCGTTGACGATCAGCGACACCAGCAGCATGAAGGCCAGCGCCAGCACGATGCTGAACGACAGCAGCCGCGCGCGCAGTAGTTTTTTCCAGCCCGCGCCCGCCGGCGGCGGCGCCTGCCAGATGTCGTCGAGGCTGCCCTTGAGTTCGGCAAAGGCGCTCGTGGCGCCGACAAACAGGATGCCGGTGGCAATGATCGCCGCGATACCGCTGCCGCCCGCGCGGTGCGTGGCGGCAAGGATTTCCTGGATCGCCGCCGCGCCCTGCGTCCCGACCAGCCCTTCGAGCTGGGCAAAGATCTCGCCGCGCGCCGCTTCGGCGCCGAAGAACAGGCCGGCGATGGAGATCACCAGCACCAGGATCGGCGCCATCGAAAACAGCATGTAGAACGACAGGGCCGCGCCCTTGCTGGCGGCGCGATGCTCGAACCACGACATCACGGCGGCGGACACCACGCGCACGGTGCGGGTGCCGGTATGCCGGTCGGGCAGCAGGCGGCCGCGCTGCGGGCGCGGCGGTGTGGAATCGGAAGGTTCGTGCACGTGGTCGGAGGGCATGCCGTTCGTCCTGGATGGTGGCTCGCGTGGAACGCAAGTGTCGCATCTGTCACGATAAAAGCGTGGCTGCCGTGTTTCGCAGCGTCTGTCAGGCAGAGTCTGATGTGTGTTGTCCATCATAGGTCGCCGCGCCCAGCGCCGCACACGCAACCTGCTACAGTGAATTCACACACCCATGCCGGACACGCACATGCCGGGTCGGACGCCCTGGCGCGGCGCACGGCCGGAAACAGGAGGCTACCGTGATCGTCACCTTGCCCGCGCGGCGCAACGCCGCATGGTCCGCGCTCTTCACGCTGAGCGCGATGACATGCCTGCTGGCCATCGCCGGTTGCGAGCGCAACCAGCAGCCCGGCCCAGGCCCCAAGCCGATTTCGAGCCAGATGACCGCACCGCCGACGTCGGGCGCTTCTGCCTCCCAGGGCGCCGCACGGCCCTAGCCTCGGGCGGGACAGGGGACACGTCGGCGCGCCGGTCACGCGGCGATCGTAGCTGTCGTAACGAGCGTAATGCGCGAGGCGCGCGCCATTCATTCGGAACGGGACCGCGCCGCCACGGCGATCCGCGTGATGCCCAGCGCCTCGCCCATCTGTCTTGTCGGCAGGAAGTCCGACATAGGTATGCGTACCCGTTTCTGCGAACGTCAGCGGGTTTCAGGCGTGCAACCAGATGCACCAGTGAGCCGGCATCGGGACAGGCCTGGGACGCCGACATCGTTTTGGCACCCCGACACGCCGCAAGCTTCGCAAAACAGACACCTCTGTTTGCATTAGGGCGCGAATAGTCGGCCCCGCTCCCACCCTGGGCCCGCGATGCTGCGGTATCAGGCAGACAGATCGCGCGACCGGGGTGGCACGGCTTGCCACATCGCGCGCCCTGCCGTCCGCTTGCCGTTACAGCGGCGTAACCGATTGCGGCCGCCGTCGGCCCATTGCGCGCAAACCGGCTCGCGACACTTGCCCGCATCCCTTGTAAAACAACCGTTTGCGGTCGATTGGCACGCTTGTCGCTCTATATCCGTGCGGGAGAAACACGAGTCCACAAAACAAGAAGCACTGCACGCAGGAGTAGACACGCCATGCGCCATCCACCAGCGCGAATGACGGCACGCCGACGCGCCCATCGACTTGCGGGCCGCGCCTCCACCGTGAGGGACTTGCTCTCGCCGCCGCTGTTGCCGTTTCCGCGGCAGCCCGTACGCCCTGTCGCAACGTATTACGCAACGGCCAACTGCGGCTTCATGGCGTCGGCCAGCCGGCAGCGCAACGGTCATCCCGGCTGCTGAGCGGCCGAGACATCCCGGGCGCACTTTATTTGCGGGTTGGCAAGGGTTTCGGGCACGCGCACGTTGCTTTTTCGCGGGCGCGCACCTAAACCGGTTTACGTGCTCCGTCCCCCGGCGGGCACCTTTTTCCAGCAAGGGAGGGAGCCACCCATGTACGCCAGAGTCGTCACCGCCATCGCACTGGCCGTGCTCTCCACCGCGGCCGCGCCGGCACTGGCCGGCAACTACGCATATTTCGACCGCCCCGACGCGGCCAATCCCAACAGCCACGCCGCGGTCAGCAACGATAGCTATGTGCGCGCCTTCGGCTGGGCCTGGGGCGATCTGCAGTTCAGTCCGGACAAGAGCGAGTCGCCGATTGCGCCGACGCCGGCCGAACGGCGGCAGGCACGCGACGGTGTGTCCGATCCGCGCGATCTGACGCCCGGACATTTCCCGCAGGAGGACAACGCGACGCCACGCGGCAGGCGCGGCAAGGTGGGCATGACCTGAAGCCCGGCCAGGGGTTTCTGGTTTCCTGGTTTCTTGCGCGGGCCAAGCCGCGCTAGCCTGCCGCCGCTGTCCGGGCGACGGGACAAAGGGGATCCGGCGAGCGGACGTCGCCGGGTCTCCCTTGGCGCTCGATGCCAGCCCTTATGCCAGCCGATCATGGGCGAGAGGTGCGCGCGTCGCCACCATCGACGTCACGACACTGCGCCCGGACAGCCGCATTGATTCCGGCCCCGCGCCGCATTGATCGAGGCCCATGATTTCCGCCAGGCTTGCGCCGGGCGCATGCGTGGCGTGGCCGCTGCAAAACAAATCCTTCCCGCACGCGACCGCAACGCCGCCGCAACCTATTCGGCGGGCGCGCCCGGTTGCAGATCGACGCGGATATTGTGCTTGTGCATCAACCGGTACAGCGTCACGCGCGACACGTTCAATTCGCGCGCGGCCGGCACCACATGGAAGCCATGACTGGCCATCACCGTGCGAATCGCCTCGCGCTCCGCTTCTTCGCGGATTGCATCGAGCGTCTTGCGCGGGACTTCCACGCCGCCATGCAACTGGAGATCTTCGGCCGTGATCTTGCGGTTGTCAGTCATCACGATGGCGCGCCGCACGCGATTGATCAACTCGCGCACGTTGCCCGGCCACGTGTATTGCATCATCGCCTGCGTCGCGCACGCCGAGAATCCGCGGATGCGCCGGTGCGCCTCGTGGCCGTGCTCGGTCAGCACGGCGTTGGCCAGCAGCAGGATGTCCTCGCCGCGCTCGCGCAGCGGCGGGATCGCCAGCGTGAGCACACAGAGCCGGTGAAACAGGTCGGGACGAAAACGTCCATCGCCCTGCGCCGCGATCAGGTCCACGTGCGTCGCCGAGATAATGCGCAGGTCCAGCGGAATGGACTGATGACCGCCCAGCCGCGTGATGGTGCCCTGCTGCAGGAAGCGCAACAGCGCCACCTGGCTTTCGAGCGGCAGGTCGCCGATTTCATCGAGAAACAGCGTGCCGCCCTGCGCCTGTTCGATCCAGCCGATCTTGCGCTGGTTGGCGCCGGTGAACGCGCCTTTCTCGTAACCGAACAGTTCCGACTGCACCAGGTGCGATGGAATGGCGCCGCAGTTGATCGCCACGAACGGACCCTTGCGGCGGCTCGACGCCTCGTGGATGGCCTGCGCCGCGAGTTCCTTGCCGGTGCCCGATTCGCCCGAGATAAAGACGGGCGCCTCGTTGTGCGCGACCTTGGCCAGCGAGCGGAACATGGCGCGCATCAGCGCACATTCGCCGATCATCGGTCCGCGCGCGGTGGGCGCCTCGGGCAGGCGCGCGCCGTGCAGACTTGCCATGCCATGCGCGTGCTTGAGCGTATAGAGCAGTTCGTCGAACGAGAACGGCGTGCGCACGTAGTCGACGCAGTAGTCGCGGATCAGGCGGCGCACGCGGTCGTCCTCGAGCATCGCCGTCGACGTGATCGCCACCCACATCACATGCAGATGCTGCAGGCCCTGTTCTAGCTGATTCAGTTCGGCCTCGCCGTATGGCGTCTGCAGGTCGAGAATGCCGGCCATCGGGGCGCTGCCGCGCACCACGCGTTCCAGGTCTCGCACCTGTTGCACGCGGCGGATCTCCCATCCCGATCCAAACTGGCTGGCGTTGAATCCAAAATCCTCATAGCGCGACACGAGCACGATTTGTGCGGAGCGTGCGGGCGCCTTGCACAATCGGTCCATGACGTTCTCCCTGACGTTGGGCTTCTTGTTGGTAACGGCGCCCGGCTCCGCACATGCGGATGCGGGCCACCGGGCCCGCTCGGGTTCCGCTGTCTGCGCGGTCCGACCCGCGCGCAACGTCTGGTGGATCACGATCTGGACAGACTGCGAGACGGTTGTTCAACCACCGCAAGTGCTTCGCGGCCGCCGTAGAGCTCGTCGCGGATGCGCCGACGCACCATGTCTTTTTCGCGCATCAGCTCGACGCTCGGTGCCTCGGGCTTCTGTCCGGAATACTGGTAGTAGAGCGCCTTGTAGGTAAGCTGGCTGATGATCCATTCCTGCAACAGCGCACGCTGACGCGTCAGTTCTTCGGCCTGCAGCCGATGGCGTTGCAGCAGCCGTTCCACCGCGGCGCGCGTGCGGGGCGACACTTCCGTGTCTTCGGCCAGCACGTTGACTACGTCGGTCACGGCGTAATCGTCTTGCGCGTCGTGTATCGCGACGGCTGCGGCAGCTTCTCCCAAAGCGGCCAAGACGCGATGTCCCGACTGATTGGCGGATTCTGTGATGGGCCCGATGGCGGGACGCCGGATTTCTCCTGCGGTCATGATCTGTTCCCCGTTGAACAACATCCCCCGGCACTACACGTTCGCTATTACCACTGTCTCTGCTTTTGGATTCGAGCTGTATTGTCCGGCGCACGTGCGTTCCGTGCGCTCTGTGTTTTGTGGTGGCGAAGCCGCCCTTGCGCAGGACGGTCTGTTCTTTGGCGGGTCGCTTTCTGTCGTCGCCTTTGCGTTCCGCGGGCTGGTCTGGCCGTCGATCGGCGCGTTGTCGAAGCGGCGCAACGCCCTGCTATCCCGGAGTCAACAAAGGGCGCTAGTGCGCGCCCTCAAAATTTTGCCACGCCTGTAGTTCAGTGCATTTCACCCCTTTTGTCCAGCCCGGAATGTTCGCTTTCAGCCAAGTCTCATACTTTTGTATGAGACTTGGAAAGCGCCCAGGGACCGGAGCGCTAGGTTAATGAGTACTTACATTTTGCGCAGAAACGGGTACGCCTTGGATTCTCGTCGTCGCGTTTCATACGCAGAATCGGGTACGCACGAGATCGGCGTCGGCGGCGAATGGCATCGTTTTCATTTTGAATGTTTGAAGCGGCCCGGCCCATGAAAAAAGGGACGGTATGCCACGCCGTCCCTGGTTGTTTCATGAAGCGGATTCGTCAGCGACCGGCGCCGCGCCCCGCCGACCACTCAGTGACCGGGCAGGTAATAGAACTTGAACAGGAACACCACCGCGATGATCCACGCCATGAGCGGCACTTCGCGCGCGCGTCCCGTCAGCAATTTCAGCAGCGCGTAGGAAATGAAACCGAAGGCCACGCCGTTGGCCACCGAATACGTGAACGGCATGCCCAGCGCGGTCAGCACCGCGGGCACCACTTCGGTCACGTCATTCCAGTCGATATCGACCAGTTCGCGCAGCATCAGGCAGGACACGTACAGCAAGGCCGGCGCCGTGGCGTAGGCCGGCACCGTTCCCGCCAGCGGCGCAATGAACAGGCAGGCCAGGAACAGCACGGCGACCGTCACGGCGGTCAGGCCGGTGCGGCCGCCGGCCTGCACACCCGATGCGCTTTCGATATAGGCGGTGGTCGATGATGTGCCCAGCAGCGACCCGGCCATGATGGCCGTGCTGTCGGCCATCAGCGCCTTGTTCAGCCGATCCATCTTGCCGGCCTTGAGCAGCCCGGCGCGGTTGGCCACGCCCATCAGCGTGCCCGTGGCATCGAACAGTTCGACAAGAAAGAACACCAGCACCACGTTGACGATGCCGATGGATAGCGCCGCCGAGATATCGAGCTTAAATAATGTGGGGGAGATCGAGGGCGGCATCGACACGACGCCGTGGAACTGATTGCCCGCGAAGACGAAACTCAGGATCGTCGTAAGCAGGATGCCGATCAGGATTGCGCCTTTCACCTTGAGGCGGTCCAGCGCGACAATCGCGAAAAATCCGATGATGGCGAGCACCGCGGGCGGCTGGTGCAGGTCTCCGATGGTGACCAGCGTGACCGGATTGCCCGCGATGATGCCGGCGCTGTGCAATGCGATGATCGCCAGAAACAGTCCAATGCCCGCAGTGATGGCGCCGCGAATCGCCTGTGGAATGCCCTTGACGATCGCTTCACGCACGCGGAACAGCGTGACCAGCAGGAACAGGCAGCCGGAGATGAAGACCGCGCCCAGCGCGGCTTGCCACGGCAGGCCCATTCCCTTGACCACGGTATAGGCAAAGTAGGCGTTCAGCCCCATGCCGGGCGCCATGGCGATCGGATAGTTCGCGTAGAAGCCCATGATCAGCGTGCCGATTGCGGCAGCCAGGCAGGTGGCCACGAACACGGCATCCTTCGGCACACCCGCATCGCCGAGGATGCTGGGATTGACGAAGATGATGTAGGCCATCGTCAGGAAAGTCGTGACGCCGGCAAGAATTTCCGTGCGCACATTGGTGTCGTGCTCGCGCAAGCGGAACACCCGCTCGACGAAGTTTTGGTTGGCGCCCGGGTGCAGGCGGGCGGACGCGGATGGGCCGTCAGGGCGTTGAGCCGGATCGGGCAAAGTCATGGCTGGAGTCTCCAGTGGTTGGCGGTGCGGGCGGTCTTCTGACAAGTGGATGCCGCTGCGCTCCCACCGACATTTCGTAAGATGGCGGGATCATCCCACAGGCGATATGCGCAGACCAGTCCACGTTGGGGGAATTCCCTGCCTTGACTCGGATCGCATTCCCCCGTATAAATCTCCGCCAGATTCAAGCGACGAGGCAACAGTTCATTCGTTAGCCACCGTCTTGGTACTTCGGTTGTCCATGGTGTCCTTTCCTTGAGTTGGCAGTACGGTGGTGAATGCACCATCGGTTTCTTTTTTCTTTTATTTGGAAAGCAATACCATGCAAACCGGTATCGTAAAGTGGTTCAACGACGCCAAGGGCTTTGGCTTTATCAAGCCGGACGCCGGCGGTGATGACCTGTTCGCGCACTTCTCGGAAGTTCGCGTTGAGGGCTTCAAGTCGCTGCAAGAAAATCAGCGCGTGCAGTTCGAAGTCAAGAACGGCCCGAAGGGTCTGCAAGCCGCGAACATTTCGCCGGTGTAAAGACCTGGCTCCCGGCACGTCTGCATGACGTGCCGCGACGCTACAAAAACCCGCCCTCACCGGCGGGTTTTTTTTCGTTTGGTTGGAGGTGGGGGCGCGCCGAGGGACGTTCCCTACGCTTTTCCCGCTCCGTTTCCCCCCGCTTATCCCAGCGCTTTCGCCCGGGGTTTTCCCTCCGCTTTTTCCTACGCTTTTTTCCTTCGCTTTCCTGTCGTTTTTCGGTTCCCGTTCTTCTGGATTTCCCCGCGCAGCCATTCCCGCCGTCCGCTCATGTCCATGCGGTTTGCGGGCTCCCCCCAACCGCGCCTCGCAAATCGACGCAGAAACGGGTACGCATCGCCTTCGTGCGGCGCTGCGACAACGCCTCTGGAGCCGATTTGGCACGCAGAAATAGGTACGCTTGGGGGCGCGTCCGCGGCGGCGCAGCAATCTGCTGTGACTTAGGCGGCCGCAGAAATGGGTACGCCCCGAGCCGTTTTTGCCTGCCAATGCAGATTGGCCAGCGCCCTCGAGTCGACTTATCCCGCGCGATATTTAGGCATACCGGTTATCCCCGCAGAAACGAGTACGCAAGCCGCGCTGCGCACGTATACGTAGCGAGCCACGCGACCATGCCGCAGAAACGGGTACGGTAGTTAACCGGGTTGGCGCGCAGAAATAGGTACGCTATGCAGCGGACCAATAGTGGCCCGGGAATTTTCAGCTATCGGTATACATCCAGCGCACGCAGAACTGGGTACGCCTGGATTTGGAAGCCGATTTCCAGGCGCGGGTCGAAAGTTGGTGCTTGCTTAGGGCAGGCGCACGCGTATACGTGGGCGCCGATCTCGACATGACATCCACGACCGCACACGCGGCGCAGAAACAGGTACGGCTGGCTGAATCCCGCTGTCCTGTGGGCGCGCAGAATTGGGTACGCCGCGAGGTTCGCTGCGGTGTACCGGACACTTCGCAGAAACAGGTACGCCGCAGAAATGGGTACGTTTACGGGGGATTCGGGCGTTCAAGCCATTTTCCGCAGAAGCGGGTACGGTTTCGGGGCTTTGTGACGCAGAAATAGGTACGCATCGGCGCGGCGCAGCCGCTGCCAATGGTTTCTCCGTACCTGTTTCTGCGTGGATAAGGGGCCTTCGGCAAGCCTGTGAAGGCTTTACGGCATGTGATCGATGCCGCTTTGAGCTACCCTGCGCAGAATCGGGTACGCCTGGAGCCCGTCCGGCTGTGGAAAAGCCTGTGGAATCCGTGAGTTATCCCCGCAGATCAGGGTTCGCCGCCGTCGCTGAAACGGGTTCGGTCTGTCGCAGATTCAGGTTCGGCCGGTCGCAGAAACGAGTACGTTTGCGCGCAGAATCGGGTACGGCGAGGGGTAAGAAGTCCTTTCAAATCAATGGCGCGATCGCTCCGTATACGGTTTACGAGTAGTTAACCCGTATCGGTATCGTTTACTTGTAGTGGATGTGCCGCCAACCGTGGACAACCCCACAGGGTTGCCCACCGTATGGCAGCCATCTCGCCAATCGCCGGAAATACCGGCCATCAACACAATCGGCTTGCAAGAAAAAGACATCGGGCGGCCAGCCACGGCGCGGGCCAGAACGCAAGTCGGCAGCAAGCACGCGCTGACAACCGCGCAGAAATAGCCGAAAGCACGTATACGTACCCGTTTCTGCGTGACAACGTATACGTGATCGCGTAAAAAGGCGGGTAATCCGAAACCCATGCATATGCCGATCAAACGCTCTATGGCCATCGAGGAGGATCGCTCTGCCCCGGAAGGGGACACGGAGCCGTCTCGCATCATCGTTCCCGGCAACGAGAACGTCCTCGTCCCATCCGAGAAATTCCAGCGCCTCTTCGACGAAGCCCAGGCGATGGAACGGGAAGACGCCTGGCAAAGCGGGGAAGTCGGCTTCCTTAGCCGCGCAAGCGTACAGGTGACGCTGCCCTATCGCGCGCCCAAGGGTGCGCCGCCGGTCTGGACGCGCACCAGCGGAAACATTTCGTTGATGATTCAGCCTGGCTACTTCACGCAGCAGCGTTCCGAACGCGCGTCGAACGGGCGCCAGAAGCTGGTATCCGAAACGGTATCGCTGGGTTATCCCTACGGCTCCTATCCGCGTCTGATGCTGGCCTGGATCGGCAAGGAGATCATGGCCAAGAAAAAGCGCGGCGAGTTCACTGGAACGGTCGAGGACCGTCGTATCTCGCTGGGCAATTCCTTGTCCGAGTTCATGTACAACCTTGGCATTCCGATGGCCACCGGCGGCAAGCGGGGGACGATGACGCTCGTTCGCCAGCAGATGATCCGTCTGTTCTCGGCCACGATTGCCATCGTGCAGAACAAATCGACGCCAGTGCCCAACCAGGCGCCCAATCACGAGCCGCTTTCGATCGACCGTGTGGGCTATCTGCTGGCCGATCAGCTCTCGACGTGGTGGGACCCTATGCAGCCGGGCCAGGGTTCGATGTTCGAGAGCTTTGTGGTGTTGTCCGAGCCGTTCTTCAACGAGCTTGTGAATCGGCCGGTGCCTGTGGATATGCGCGCGCTGAAGGCACTCAAGCAGTCGCCTTTCGCCCTGGACGTGTATTCGTGGCTGACCTACCGCTTCTTCACGATCCAGCGCCGCACCGAGATCCCCTGGGAAGCGCTGCAGATGCAGTTCGGCACCGAAACCGAGAGCGAGCGCAAGTTCCGCGCGCTGTTCCGCAAGGCGCTCAAGGACGTGCTGGTCGTTTATCCGGGCGCCAAGGTCGATGCCGATTCCTCGAAAGCGCTGATCCTGCAGCCGTCCCGTACCAGCGTGCGCAAGCTGGGCTGACGCCGCGGCGGCGCCGAGTGTGGGCGGATAACAAAAAAGGCAAGCACGATGCTTGCCTTTTTCGCTCTACCGGTCAGTCAGCCTGCAGACAGCCCGGAGATATCGGTGGTTCGCTTCAGGCCGGCTTGATGGCCGAAGCTTGCAGACCCTTCGGGCCCTGCTTCACTTCGAACGTCACGCGCTGACCATCCTTCAGGGTCTTGAAGCCCGAACCCTGAATCTCGGAGAAGTGGGCGAACAGATCCGCACCGCCATCATCCGGAGTAATGAAGCCGAAACCCTTGGTCTCGTTGAACCACTTGACCGTACCGGTTGCCATAAGAATTTCCTTTCGAAGCAAGTTCGTTTACACAACGCAAACAACCGTTCAAGCACGCTGAAGTCTCGTAGATACCGAACGGAAGCCAACGAGGTTGACACGACTTGACTCGACTGTAGCGGGCATCATAACCACATTGTGTTGCGGTGTCATGTGCGGCGTAATGCGCACTGCTCTTACTTTAGGCGCTTTCTCTACCGCTTTTCAAGAAGAAGAATCCCGCAATAGTCCACGCGTTGGAATCTGGCCGTTCCTGCACTGGGCAGCGCTCCGTAGGGCGATGTTTTACATCAATTTGAATTTTAAAAAATGAGTTGTAGCGCACGGTCGATTTGGCTAAAGTTTCGCCTTAACTGAACATCATCATTCGCGCTTTCAGCGCTGAAAGTGAGGCCGTAGTGGCAGCAAAAATCATCACCGTTTTCAACCAGAAGGGCGGCTGCGGGAAGACTACCGTCAGCATGCATCTGGCTGGCACGCTTGGCCTGCGGGGCGCGCGCTCGATGCTGGTCGATATGGACGAACAGGGCACGGCTACGCGCTGGGCTGCGCAGGCCACCGACGACCGCCCGTTTCCTGCTTCGGTCATCGGGCTGGCGCCGTCCGGAGGCGCCATGCACCGCGAGGTCCGCAAGTTTGTGAACGACTACGATTACATCCTGGTCGACTGCCCGCCCGCGGTGCACTCCGCCGCGCCGTCCAGTGCGCTGCTGATCTCCGATCTGGCGATTATTCCCGTAGTGCCCTCGCCGCCAGACCTTTGGGCAGCGGTCGCGGCCAAGACGCTGGCGCAGCACGCCCAGGTGCAAAACGAAACGCTACAGATCCGCGTCATGGCCAATATGGTTCAGCGACGGGTGTCCATCGCGCGTCAGGCGATCGAGATTCTGGGCGACGACGGCGACGTGCCCTTGCTGAACTCGATGATTGGGTCCCGCTCGGCGTTCCGCGAATGCCAGGCCATCGGCTGCACCGTGCACGGCGTGCCGGGCGCGCGCGAGGCCATCCAGGAGGTGGACATGATGGTGGATGAAGTGCTGTCCTTGATTGAGTAATACGAATGGCAACGAAATTGAAAAGCCTGAAGGCTGGCATGTTGGCCGGCATGGCCGCGGAAAAGACCCGCAACGACGCCCTGGACCGCTTTGCGCGCGCCGAAGCTGCGCTGTCGGAACATCCAAACGGGCTGCTGCAGAACCAGCGGAACGGCCAGGCAGTCGGCACTTTCAGCGCTGAAAGTGGCGCTGCGGCGGAGCAGGGCCGCCAGTTGATCCGCATCCCGCTCACGCAACTGCACGACAACCCGTTCAATGCGCGCCGGATCTACGACCCCGCCGTGGTACAGGAACGAGCCGCTTCGATCGCCACGCATGGCCAAAAGACGCCGGGTCTGGCGGCACCGGATCCCACGCGGCCGGGGCACTACATCCTGATCGACGGGCACTATCGCAAGCGCGCTTTGGCTTCGGCCGGCAAGCTCGATATGGAATGCTTTATCGAGGACGATCTCAGCGACCTCGATTTCTACCGACTGTCGTTCCTGCTGAACGAACAGCGCTCCGATCAGTCGGCGCTCGACAACGCCATCGCCTGGCGCCAACTGCTGGACGAAGGCAAGGTGCTCAAGGAAGAGGACATTTGCGAACTTACGGGCATGTCGGCGGGCACGGTCAACAAGACGCTCGCGCTGCTCAAACTGCCGGAATCGGTGATCGCGGTGATGCGAGAACGGCCGAGCGCCATCGGCATCGCTGCCGGCTACGAACTGACGTTGTACTGCAAGATCGCCGGCGAAGACCGCACCCGTGATCTGGCCACGCGGATCATGAACGATGGGCTCTCCAGCCGCGAAGTCGAAGCGATCCGCAAACAGGCCCAGGACGGCAAATCACGCAAGGTCAAGGAAATCAGCCGGCAATACAAGATCCGAACGGAATCGGGCCAGCTGCTTGGCACGATCAAGGAGTGGGACTCGGGGCGCGTGATGCTGGACGTGCAATTGTCCGATCGCAACGCACGCGAAGATCTTGTGGAAGTTCTCAAGTCGCGCTTTGGGCTCGACAAGACCCTGATCTAGCTCTGACGTCGGCGCCCTATCCCGGCGCCGACCCGGTCGACGGAGCACCAGCGCGCTTAAGCATGCCGGGGGTGAACGCGCTGGGCACATCCGCGTGCAGCGATGCGAAACGCCGCCAGCTTGCGCGCAACAACTGATCCAGACCGCTGGCCGCATAGCCGGCTGTTGCGCGCAAGCGCTTGGCCCGTCCCCGCCGCGTGTCGGGAAATTCCGCCGGCGCCAGCAACGCGGTATCGCCGCGCCAATGCGCGACATGGCGATCCCAGGCGACACCGCGATCCTTCCAATGCGCGCAAAGCGCGGTCCAGACATCGTCCGACAGCGCGATCTCCTCTTCGGACGACGCACGCTCGCCAGCTGGACTTAACCACCAGCCATCATCCGCCGCTTCCACATGCGCAAGCGTCAGCAACGGCAGCGTGGCGATGCGAACACCATGACGCGCTACCAATAGCGCCGCCGCCAATGCGGCGCGCTGGCGAGGAGAGCCGTCGTTTCCATCGTCGGCCAGCCACATCAGAAAACGTTCGATAGCCTGCGATTCGCTCGCAGCATTGGGTACGCTTTGCGCCAAATCCGATGATTCTCCGCCCATCGACGCGCCCCCTGCCGCGCCTACCGCCGCGATCGATTCTCCGACATCCGGCTCGCCAGAACGCCGTGCAGCCCGGCCTCGCCTGACCGGACCTTCGGCGCGAATCGTCCGCAGCAGGCTGCGAACGACCCTCAACGCTGCGTCGCAGGAACTGGATCGAAGCGGACCTTCGAAAGGCCGCCAGTGCTCGCGATCTCGCGCGCCCGACGGCCCGCACCAGAACGCCGCAGGTTGCGGATCGGCAAGGAAAGCCTGGTACGCGAGCAAATCGTCGGCGGTCAGACTTTGTAGCGATCGTCGCTGCCGCGTGGTCCACAGCACCAGCCGCTCCGCCTCTCGGCGGTAGCTTTTCCAGGTATTCGGGCTGGATTGCCTGCGCCCCAGCCACCCCTGCACAAGCGCCAGATCAGCCGCCAACTCTACTTCCCATACCGCCGTGCCCGACGGCGGCTGCATCAGCTCGAATGGCAGCGGCTGCCGCATGGAAGGCGATAAAGCGGCGGCATAAAGTGGCTTAATATCCACTATTTGTGACGGGGAAACTACATACGGGCGCACTTCCGTGCCGAGCTGCGGCTGTTGCTGTCGCAGCCAACGCAAAATCGTCTCCGCCGACTGTTGCCCGACGCGGGGCACATGCCGCCACCAACTGGTGCCCCGTCGGTTCGCCAGCGCCACCAGGTCGGCAATGGTGCGAATGTTGGCGGCGACCAGACGCCGCGCCAGATTCGGCCCGAACCACAGCGACACCTGATGTGTTGGCAGCGGGCGCCCCTGCCCGAGTTGTTCGATCGACGACAACGCGTCGACCCGACGGGTGATGCCGCTGTCGGACCGCCCGCGAAGCGCCTCGAACATCTCGGCGATGTCGGGCCGATCGTGCTGGAGCGCAAACTGCACCAGCCGGTCGCGCAGTGCCAGGATCCGCTGCACCGCCTGATGCTCGGTCAGCACGTCGTCGTCGTCGGGATCGACAAGGTAGCGATTGGCGATATCGACGGGGCGCATGCCCTGCGCATAGGCACGCACGACGGCAAATTCCGTCCGGGTCAGCTTGGTCGCGGCAAGGGTATCGCGCTCGTCGGCCATCGATATAAAGTGCTTAGAAAATCACTTAGTCCAGGGCGTGCGCCTCGCGCAACGCGACTACCCCGATCAAAAGCGGCGCCCGGCAGGCCCGTTTGGCGCAACGTCCGCGCCACATGCCGCCTGTACGTAAGTGACTGAATTACAACCGAAAAAAATGTCGCTCGATCTCAACCGGCCGGTTCTGCATATCCAAATGCAATGTAAATTATTTTGTAATCGTGCCGCACGCGGAGCATACCACCGACGCGCGCGCCGGCAAATGCCTCTCCGGGCGACTTTGGGGGCAAATTGGCCACAGAAGGGCGAACTGGGGCCGAAGCCGAAGGGGCCCCGTGCGGCGGCCGATCGCGATGCAATGACCGCCTACGCGCCAGTTGCGTCGCCAACCCTCGGGGTGCCTGCCGCGCTGTTCCTATCCCTGTGACCAGACTTAAAGCCGACCTCACCCGGGCTGGTCGACCGAGCAAATCTCAAACCGCGCAAATCCCTCGTATGCGCTTTCCCTCCAAAACCAACGGATGTCACGCCGCCGAATGGCCCGTACCGGATTCGCGCCGACGTTCAGCCGGCACGCCGTCGCCGCCGCTGACTGCCTTTCACCGATCCATGCGCGACACACAGGCCCGTCACCGCCCCCAATTAGTCGCTCCGAGGCAACCCCGGAGCCGTCCCTGCATCGCAGCCCAGCGCACGTCCCAACTGCTCTCCACCTAATGCCGACCAACCAAAGCGATCGACGGCACGCCGCACCGCAGGCAATCAAGCAAACGAATGTTGAAGCCGTTTTGAGCCTGCCCGTCATTCATCCCTTCAAGTGTCCCGACTGCGCCCACATTATTCGCGCCACTTTCGAGAGGGTCGAAGTTCCAGGCCCCGCCGTCGTCATCACTGTGCGCTCAGATGTCGCTTCGATCCGCAATCAGGGCTAAATTGGCACGCCAATCCGGGCAAATGCATCGATGTGTATCGGTCTTTCTGGCGCATTGATTTAAAAGGAAATTTATACGCAGCATTGAGTACGCTCCGCAAATTTTCCGGCGCACTCGGCACCTGTTCTCCGGCCTGGTGGCGAATGGTCGCCGACGCGCAACGCGTATACGTATACGGCGTATACGCCATATCGCCCCTTGCCCATGGGACGCTCGGACCCGCGGCACTGCCGCGTGGACACCGCATTTTTCGGATCATTCGTCGGAAGACTTTTTGATGCATTCTGTTCGAAATCATTACTCATCTACTGAATAAGTCGAAACGATCTCCACCTGCATCATCAACACCGAAAATGGCTTCCCAATTTTCGCCACGAATTTGCCGCGCGCGGTGCGACGACCGTAGCGACAACCTCGACTACCTTTGCGATAGTCTCTGCGTCCGACGTCCCCGCCACGCAGTCGCGCGTTTATATCTTTTCACAGCGCTGTATTGACCGAGCCGATACCATCGTCTTGGCGCAGGCAACGTGCGCCCATCGCCGCTGGGAGCAGTTGGATGATTGCCAGGCGGTCGACCTTGCCGGTCGCCGCCGCGCAGGGGACACGATCAGCGGCGGGGCCGTAGGAGCGAACATGCAGATCAAGAAAGTGAGCGATGTGGAAGCTGTGGGTGGCAGTGCATGTTTTCAGGACGACGTGTCGGACGGAATGGTGCTGGTTGTCGACGACGACACCGGCATGCAAAACGCGTTGTCCAATCTGTTTCGCTCGGTCGGCCTTGCCGTAGAGTTGTTCGAGTCCGGCGAAGACCTGCTGGCGCGCGGGCTCCCCGATCTGCCCAGCTGCATCGTGCTCGACGTGCGACTGCGCGGCGACAACGGGCTCGCCCTTCAGACGCGCCTCGGGCGTGCCGGCGTCCATGTGCCGATCATCTTCCTGTCGGGCTACGGCGATGTGCGCATGACGGCCGCCGCGATGAAAGCCGGCGCACTCAATTTCATCGCCAAGCCGTTCCGCGACCAGGATCTGCTTGATGCAGTGAACGAAGCCTTGCAGCGCGACCGTGCGCGGCGCCGGACCGTGTCGAAAGAGCAAGCGCTGCATGACCGCTTTGCCGCGCTTACCGTGCGCGAGCAGGAAGTCATGCAGTTGCTGGTGCGCGGTCTGATGAACAAGCAGGTGGCCGATGTGCTCGGCATCAGCATGGCCACGGTCAAGATCTATCGCGGCCAGGCCATGCGCAAGATGCAGGCGCGCACCTTTGCCGACATGGTGCTGATGGCAGTCGAACTCGGCCTCTGCAAATTCGAGAGCTGACCGCCGGCCCAACCCGCCCCCTTCGCCTACGAATCCCGGCGCCAGCAATGCGCCGGTCTACACGCAAGGATCGCTCGATCCCCAACGTCAGCCCCGCGCAATCCTCCGCGCAATCCTCCGCTGCACCCCTCCCGCATCCCCCGCCACACATCCCCTGCCACACATCCCCTGCCACACATCGCCCCGCGCACCCGCCGCCGCATGGCCGCGCCCGTGTGAATTCTTGTAAAACCCCGGGCCGCCGATGTTCGCCGCAAGCCGCAGGACCGTGTGCGGCGGTCAATATGCGGCACTTGTCGTAGCGCACTTAGACCTTGAGCGTATGGCGCAGCGCGTGGCGCGCCACTACGCTACAGCGCTGTCGACTCACGCCGTTCGCGACACCGATGCCTGTCCTTCGCCTGCAAGCGCGGACCGGTTTCGTCTTGCGCGGCGTGCTGCCGTCAGCAAGCGTCCCGGCGACGACATCCGTCGCCGTCGCCCATCTGCGGGCCGCGCCGCGATCCGGTGCGCTCAGGCGCGATCCGCCCCCCGCCCAACCGCTGTTCCCAGGAGCCTCACCATGTCCAATCCCAAGCTCGAAGTGCTGACCCCGCAAAACAGCCAGCTGATCATCATCGACCATCAGCCGCAGATGGCCTTCGGCGTGCAGTCGATGGATCGTCAGGCGTTGAAGAACAACGTCGTCGGCCTCGCCAAGGCCGCCAAGATCTTCAATGTGCCGACCACCATCACGACGGTCGAAAGCGAGTCGTTCTCTGGCTACACCTATCCCGAAATCCTCGACGTCTTCCCGAATGCCAAGACGCTCGAGCGCACGTCGATGAATTCGTGGGACGACCAGAAGGTGCGCGACGCGCTGGCCGCCAACGGTCGCAAGAAGGTCGTGGTGGCCGGCCTGTGGACCGAGGTGTGTAACACCACGTTTGCGCTGTGCGCGATGCTCGAAGGCGACTACGAGATCTACATGGTGGCCGATGCGTCGGGCGGTACGTCCAAGGAAGCCCACGACTACGCGATGCAACGCATGGTGCAGGCGGGCGTGGTGCCGGTGACGTGGCAGCAGGTGCTGCTGGAATGGCAGCGCGACTGGGCCCATCGCGATACGTATGACGCCGTGATGAAGCTGGTCAAGGAACACTCGGGCGCCTACGGCATGGGTGTCGACTATGCCTACACGATGGTGCACAAGGCCGCGCAGCGCACGGCTACCCCGCACGAATCGATCGCCCCGGTCGCAGCGCGCTGATCCGGCCTGGTCGAATCCAGCGCGGGCGGCGTCGCTCGCATCGCCCGCGCCGGGGTCCGGCAGCGGGCGATTGCCGCTTCCCTGCTCGCCGCCGAACGGCCGCGCCGACGCTGGAACGACACCATCAAACGCCAACTGCCCGACAGCGGCGACCGGGCATGCAGCAATGTTGAAAAATTTTGATTGAAATGTACAGCATGGGTGCGGCAAGAACCTCATGCCGATCATTAAAGTTCGGTCCATCGACAGCGTACGCAGCCGCAGCAGCCCAGCCAGCGCCGCCTGGATCGATATATCAAACAAACTGAATAAATTCTTGCCGGAGAGCCTCATGTCGAATACCGCCCCTCAAGCCCAATCCGAACAACTCGACGCCTCGCGCCGCAAGCTGCTGGTCGGCAGCACGCTGGGCGCTGCTGCCGCATCGGTGGCATCGATGGCCGCGCTTACGCCGGCCGCGGCCGATGCCGCCACTGCTGCAAATCGCGCTGCGGCGGGCCGCCACGGCAGCCAAGGCCATTACGTGACCACCCGCGACGGCACGCGCATCTTCTACAAGGACTGGGGCTCGGGCCGTCCGGTGGTGTTCTCGCATGGCTGGCCGCTCGACGCCGACGCCTGGGACGCGCAAATGCTGTTCCTGGTGCAGAAGGGCTTCCGCGTGATCGCGCACGATCGCCGCGGGCATGGCCGCTCGGACCAGCCGGCCACGGGCAACAACATGGACACCTACGCCGACGATCTGGCGGCCGTGCTCGATGCGCTCGACATCCGGGGCGCCACGCTGGTTGGCCACTCCACCGGCGGCGGCGAAGTGGCGCGCTATATCGGTCGGCACGGCACCGCGCGCGTCGCCAAGGCCGTGCTGATCGGCGCCGTGCCGCCGACCATGGCCAAGAGCGCCGCCTATCCGAATGGCCTGCCGCTCGAAGTGTTCGACAACATCCGCCGCGGCGTTGCCGAGAACCGCTCGCAGTTCTACAAGGATCTGGCCGTGCCGTTCTTCGGCTTCAACCGCCCCAACGCCAAGCCTTCCCAAGGCACCATCGACGCGTTCTGGCTGCAGGGCATGGCCGGTGGCGTGCTGGGCCAGTACCTGTGCATCAAGGAATTCTCGGAAGTGGACTACACCGAAGACCTGAAGAAGATCACGGTGCCCACGCTGATCCTGCATGGCGACGACGACCAGATCGTGCCGATCGACAACTCGGCCCGGCTGTCCGCCAAAATCGTGAAGAACGCCACGCTCAAGGTATATCCCGGCGCATCGTACGGGATGTGTGTCATCAACGCCGATCAGGTCAACGCCGACCTGCTGGCTTTCCTGAACGCCTAAGCCGCGCCACGCCCATGTCAGTTTCCCGCCGGCAATTTATCGCCTCGGCTGCCGCGTTGGGCGCGGCCGCCTCTTCGGAGCTTTTCGCCATGTCATCGAACCCGACTCCAGACCTCATCCTCGTCAACGGCAAGTTCGCCACGCTGGACCGCGCCAATCCTCAGGCCGAGGCCGTGGCGATCCAGGATGGCCGCTTCATCACCGTGGGCACGCGCGACGAGGTCATGAAGCTTGCGACGCCCACGACGCGCGTGATCGACCTGAATGGCCGGCGCGCCATTCCCGGGCTGATCGACAGCCACATGCACATCATCCGCGGCGGCCTGAACTACAACATGGAGCTGCGCTGGGACGGCGAGCGCTCGCTGGCCGACGCGATGCGCATGTTGAAGGATCAGGTGGCGCGCACGCCCGCGCCGCAATGGGTGCGCGTGGTGGGCGGCTTCACGGAGCACCAGTTCGCCGAGAAGCGCCTGCCGACCATCGAGGAACTGAACGCCGTGGCGCCCGATACGCCCGTCTTCATCCTGCACCTGTACGACCGCGCGATCCTGAACGGCGCCGCGCTGCGCGCGGTGGGCTACACCAAGGACACGCCGAACCCGCCGGGCGGCGAGATCATCCGCGACAAGACGGGTAATCCCACCGGCCTGCTGCTGGCCAAGCCCAACGCGACGATCCTGTACGCGACGCTGGCCAAGGGACCGAAGCTGCCGCCCGAGTATCAGAAGAATTCGACGCGCCATTTCATGCGCGAGGTGAACCGCCTTGGCGTGACCGGCGTGATCGATGCCGGCGGCGGTTATCAGAACTATCCCGAGGACTACAACATCATCGAGGAGCTGCACAAGGACGGCCAGCTCACGGTGCGCCTGGCCTACAACCTGTTCACGCAGAAGCCCAAGGAAGAACTGGCCGACTTCAAGACCTGGACTTCCACCGTCAAGCCGGGCCAGGGCGACGACCTGTATCGCCACAACGGCGCGGGCGAAATGCTGGTCTACACCGCGGCCGACTTCGAGGACTTCCGCGTCGAGCGTCCCGACATGCCGCCGTCGATGGAATCCGATCTCGAACCGGTGATTCGCCTGCTGGCCGAAAAGCGCTGGCCCTGGCGCCTGCATGCCACCTATGACGAGACGATTTCGCGCGCACTCGATGTCTACGAGAAGGTGGCCAAGGATGTGCCGTTCAACGGCCTGAACTGGTTCTTCGACCACGCCGAAACCATTTCCGATCGCAATATCGACCGCATCGCCGCGCTGGGCGGCGGCATCGCGGTGCAGCACCGCATGGCGTACCAGGGCGAATACTTCGTCGAGCGCTACGGCGCCAAGGCCGCCGAGGCCACGCCGCCGATCAAGAAGATGCTGGAAAAGGGCGTCAAGGTGGGCGCGGGCACTGACGCCACGCGCGTCGCCTCGTACAACCCGTGGGTGTCGCTGTACTGGCTCACCACCGGCAAGACCGTGGGTGGCTTGTCGATGTATCCGCAGGCCAACCTGATCGATCGCGAAACGGCGCTGCGCCTGTGGACCGAGGCCAATACGTGGTTCTCGTCCGAAGAGGGCAAGAAGGGCCAGATCAAGGCCGGACAACTGGCCGATCTGGCGGTGCTGTCGGCCGATTACTTCAGCGTGCCCGGCGACGACATCCAGGACATCACGTCGGTGATGACCGTGCTCGGCGGCAAGGTGGTCTACGGCGACAGCGAGTTCGGCAAGCACTCGCCCGAGATTCCGCCCGCGATGCCGGACTGGTCGCCCGCGCGCCACGGCAGCCGCTACCAGCCGCGCCCGGACGCACAGGCCCGTGCGCTGGCGCTGAACACCGCGTGCGGCTGCGCCAGCTCGTGCGGCGTCCATGGCCACGCGCATGCCAAGGCGTGGACGTCCAACGCGCCGACTTCGGACGAAAGCACCTTCTGGGGCGCGCTCGGCTGTTCGTGCTGGGCATTCTGAGCGTGTGACGGCTGGCGTGCGGCTCGCCTCGCGCCGCACGCCAGCCATTCTCGCCGTGCATCGATACCGGAGATCCGCCATGCATTCTTCCTCTTCCCCGCTGGCCACGGCCGGCACGCCCTCGCACCGCCTGCCGGGCTGGCTGCACTGGATCGCGCTGCTGCTGCTCTGCGCGGCCTATCTGCAGGGCGGACTCGTCAAGCTGTTCGACTTTTCCGGTGCGGTGGCCGAGATGCAGCACTTCGGCCTGTCGCCTGCCATGCCGCTGGCCGCCGCGACCATCGCGCTGGAACTGCTGGCCTCGGCAATGATCCTGTTCGGCGTGTATCGCTGGCTGGGCGCGCTGGCGCTGGCCGTGTTCACGTTGGGCGCCACGTTCCTGGCCAATCGTTTCTGGAGTGCGCCGCCGGAAGCTGCATTCACGATGGCCAACTCGTTTTTCGAACACCTGGGTCTGGTCGGCGGTTTCCTGCTGGTGGCCTGGCATGACCTGCGGAACCGGCCATGACGCAGCCCGCGTCGCTTGGCGCCAAGCCCGCCGTCGGCACGTTCGCGCCGCTTGCGCAGCCCACCTTCGCGGTGCTGTGGGTGGCGACGATTCTTGGCAACGTCGGCAGCTTCATGCGCGATGTGGCCAGCGCGTGGCTCGCCACGGACCTGTCCTCGTCGCCCGCGGCAGTCGCCACGATCCAGGCCGCGGCCACGCTGCCGGTGTTCCTGCTGGCGATCCCGGCCGGCGTGCTGTCGGACATCCTGGACCGCCGCCGCTTCCTGATCGTGATCCAGATCGGGCTGGCCGGCGTGAGCGGCACGCTGGCGGTGCTGGCGTGGCAACAGGGGCTGACCATCGAGATCCTGATCGGCCTGGCTTTCCTGGGCGGGATCGGCGCGGCGATGATGGGCCCCACGTGGCAGTCGATCGTGCCCGAGCTGGTGCCGGCCAACACCCTGCGTCAGGCCGTGGCGCTCAACGCGCTCGGCGTCAATATCGCGCGGGCCATCGGTCCCGCCACGGGCGGCCTGCTGCTTGCCGCGTTCGGTGCATCGGTCACCTACGGCGTCGATCTGGTGAGCTATCTGTTCGTGATCGCCGCGCTGTTGTGGTGGAAGCGCCCGGCGCAGGCGGCCGATCCGCTGCGCGAGCATTTCTTCAGCGCGTTTCGCGCGGGGCTGCGCTTCACGCGCGCCCATAGCAAGCTGCATGTCGTGCTGGCGCGCGCCGCCGTGCATTTCGCCTTCGGCAGCAGCGTATGGGCGCTGCTGCCGCTGGTGGCGCGCCAACTGCTGCACGGCGGCGCCGGCCTCTACGGCGTGCTGCTGGGCGCAGTGGGAGCGGGCGCGATCGTCGGCGCGCTGACCATGCCGCGGCTGCAGAAAAGGCTCGATGCCGATGGACTGGTGTTGCTGTCGGCCATCGTCACGGCGATCGTGATGGCAGCGCTGTCGATCGCGCCGCCGGTGTGGCTGGCATTACCACTGCTGTTGCTGTTGGGCGCGGCGTGGATCACGGCGCTGACCACGCTGGGCGGTGCGGCGCAGGCCATCCTGCCCAACTGGGTGCGAGGCCGCGCGCTGGCGGTGTACCAGATGGTGTTCAACGGCGCGCTGGCCGGCGGCAGCCTGTTGTGGGGCTTTGTCGCGCAGGCCATGGGCACGCCGCATGCGCTGCTGATCGCCGCCGCTGGACTGGTGATCGCTGCGCTGCTGCTAAATCGCCTGCGCCTGCCGCGTGGCGAGGAAGACCTGGGTCCGGCCGGCCACTGGCCCGAACCCGAAATGGCCGCCGAGATCGCGCACGATCGCGGGCCCGTAATGATCCTGATCGAGTACTGCATCCCCGCGGCCAATCGCGATGCGTTCCTGCGCGCGGTGCACAAGCTTTCCGAAGAGCGCCTGCGCGATGGCGCCTTCAACTGGGGTGTGATGGAGGATCCGGCCAATCCGGAATTGCTGACCGAATGGTTCCTGGTGGAATCGTGGGCCGAGCACTTGCGCCAGCACCGGCGCGTGCCCAATGCCGACGCCGACCTGCAGCGCGACGTGGCGCGCTATCACGTCGCCACCGAGCCCCCGCGCGTGCGTCATCTGCTTGGCGTGGGATTTCCCGCCGGGCGTAGCTGAAGCTGCGCTGCCGCAAGTGTGTCGCGCCTGCCGCGCGGCGACAAAAGTGTTTTACGTCTCAGGAGTATCGAACATGAAGATCTATCTTGTTTCTCTCGGCGCCGGCGTGTTCGTCGGCATCATCTACGCGCTGATGCAGGTTCGTTCGCCCGCGCCGCCGGCGGTGGCGCTGATCGGTCTGCTGGGCATGCTGATCGGCGAACAGGTGGTGCCGCCGATCAAGCGCATGATCGCCGGCGAGCCGGTCACGGTCGCATGGTTCCATTCGGAATGCGTGCCGAAGATCACCGGTACGCCGGGCCCGACGCTGGTCGCCAAAAAGGACGAGAAGCACGATGCGGCGCAGTGACGTGCTCGCGCGCCTGCGCATGGCCATGCCGCTGGCGATACTGCCCGCGTGCTGCGCGGCGCCCGCCGCCTTCGCGCAAAGTTCCGTCACGATCTATGGCCGCCTGAACACGGCCATCGAGTATGCGTCGGCCAACACCGCCACCGACGGCACGCGCCTGGGTGGCGTGGCGCGCATGACCAACTATCGATCGGTGTGGGGCCTGCGCGGCGAGGAAGGACTGGGCGGCAGCCTCAAGGCGCTGTGGCAGATCGAAAGCAATCTGTCGATCGACAACGGCCAGGGCGGCATCGCCACGCGCAACTCGCGCATCGGGCTGCAAGGCGATTACGGGCTGCTGTTCATGGGGCACTGGCACACGCCGTACACGGAAGCGACGATGGCCTACGACCCCTACTATCCGACCACGGCCGGCTACATGGCGCTGATCGGCAATGGGTCGACGTCCAGCTCGGACAACGTGCAGGACACCAGTTCGTTCGATCGCCGCCAGAAGAACATCGTGCAATACCGCTCGCCGCAGCTGGCCGGCGTGAGCGTCTGGCTGGGCTGGGGCCTGCCCGAGGAAAAGACCACGGTGGCGCGCAACCCCGCGTTGTATTCGGCGGCGTTGGTCTATGACCGCGGGCCGCTCAATGCGACCGTCGCCTATGAAATCCATCAGCATTACCAGGCGGCCGGGCGCAACGACGACGCGCTGAAATTCGGCGTGGCCTACCAGCTGTTTGCGGGCACGCGCATCTCGGCGCTCTACGAGCATCTGCATTACCGCACCGATACGGGCGACCTGCAGCGCAACGGCTATTACGCATCGCTGGTGCAGCAGCTGGGGCCGGGCAGCGTGCGCGTGGGTTTTGCGTTCGCGGCCAACGGCACCGGCTCTTCCACCGACACCATCGGCTTCTTCCGCAGCGGCGCGCAAACTGGCGCCACGCAATTCACCGTCGGGTACGACTATCCGCTATCGAAGCGGACCGCGCTGTTTGCGTTCTACAGCCGCATCAACAACCAGCGCAACGCGGTCTACGATTTCGCGATCAATGAACTGGGCATCAAAGCCGGCGCGGATCCGCAGACCTTTGCACTGGGCATGCGGCACAACTTCTAAACCGGTACGGCAAGCGCGCGCATCGTCCGCCCGATGCGCGCGCCCAGCCCGATTGAAGTTTTTCAGATCGATCCGGGTCCGTGCCGAAGCATTGCCCAGACCGCTTGCAAAGCGGATCGACTCCATTTTTGTTGCTATGCAACATAGCGATTTCGGGGTCACTTTGTGGTGAATCGAACGCCCGTTCGCGTACTGGCGGGCATTTGCCATACATCTGCCCCGACATTGCCATACAACCAAGGGAAAACCCGCCGCACTGCACCATACCCTTGCATTCACACGGTGATCTTCCTATCCTCAAAACCAGAATTAGATTTAATTTTGATCTGACTTCAAACGTATCTAACGCGTTACATACGCAAACGGGGCGGTCGAACATCCTCCGAGGGAGGGCACGCACGGCGCGCAAAAAAGCGCTGGGAGGCTCGGGAGGCTCTGTGGACCGTATTGGGGGAGTAGCCGCGCCATAAGCGGAGCGCCTCCAACAGCGCAACGCCTGAAGCGAGTTCAGCCGTTGCGCCAATAAGAAGTGAGCGCCATGGCCACCATTCTGCTGCTCGAGCCACATCCTTTATTGCGTCTTGGGTTGCGCCATCTGTTGTCTCAGGCGCACGTCCCCGGCGATCTTGTCGAACTTGACGCAGCCAGTGCGCACGAGCCCGATCCATGGACGCATCATGCCGATCTGCTGATCTTCGGCCTGCCCGCGGACGCCGAGCGCGGCTGGACGGCGCTGGCCGATATCTGCCGCCGCCTGCAGCCGCAGCGCGTGCTGGTGCTGGCCGATCAGGTGCCCGCGCCATTGCCCGCGAGCGGCCTGCCGGAGAGCGTGCGCGGCCTGCTGGCCAAGAACTGTTCCTCGGATGCGCTCGAAGCGGCGATCCGACTGGTGCTGGCTGGCGGCGAATGCTTCCCGTCGCAAGTGCCGGCCTCGCGCCAGCACGATGCGGGTGCCGCGTTGGCCGAGGCGCGCCACCTTGCCGCGCCGATCGTGGTGCCGCTGCATACGGTGCCGGTCGATCTGCCCAGGACGAGCGCACCGGCCGCCGTGGAAACGCCGGCCGCCGGCGCGCATCTGCTCAATATCACCGAGCGCCAGTACGAAGTGCTCGCGCTGCTGGCGCGCGGCTATCCGATCAAGACGGTCAGCCGCCTGCTCAATATCTCGGTGGCCACCGCCAAGACCCACGCCTGCACGCTGTACCAGCGCCTGCATGTGCGCAACAAGGGCGAAGCCGTGTACGTCGCACTGCAACGCGGCGCCACGCTGAACTGGGCGGGCCCCGCTCCCGTGCGATCCACGCACGTGTCGATGTCGGACCTGTCGGCGCGGGAGGCATGTGAGGCCGCCTGAATCGCCCACCTCCCAGCTGGCAGCCGCCCGCTCGCCTCCTCCTTCCGCCGGTCCGCCCCTCAGCCAAAAGCATGAGGCGGCGGCCGGCCGCGCTTGCTAACTTTCTATGCAGGTCCGGCGCCGGGGACAGCCATCTTTCAAAAAAAGAATCCCTCATCGCCATCGTTCCCAGTTCGAATCCGATGCCCCCGACCCAGGGCTAATACCGCCGGTGCACCACACCTCAAGCGGACACACGCGTTTTAAGCGCGGATGGCTTTTCGATGACGACCTATCTGATCGCCAGCAATGAAATGATGTGCCGCATCCTTGCGCGACGCATGGCTGGACAGGACATCCCCACACCCGTGCGCTGGCACGGGCCCGAATGGCTGCGTGACGACGCCGCGCCAGTGCAGATCCATTCCGTCGACAATCCCGATCAGGCCGAGCCGTTGCCCGCGCAGCCCGTCGCGCTGGCGCTGGTCGACACCAGCGGCGTGCAGGATCCGCACGCGCTGCTCGACCGCGTGCACGCGCGGCTCGCGCCGCGTCGCTGGCTGGTGTTGTCCGATGCGCTGGACGCCGAGCTGATGACGCATGCTGCGCGGCTCGGCGCCAACGGCTGCCTGGCCGTGCCCGCGCCGGTGGAACTGGTGTGCGCCGCGGCCGCGCTGGTGTGGGCCGGCGGGCAATGCTTTCCGCGCAGCGCGCTGACGCTGCTGCGCAAGCTGCATCCTCAGGACACCGCGCCGCCGCCGTTTGCCCGCGCCCCGCGAATATCTCCGGATGGATCTACTGCCATCGGATGAGGGCGCGCAGGCGCCGATACGACTATGCTGATTGTGCTCGCGATCAGAAGCCGGCGCCTTGCCGAGGCCGGCCGTCGCGGGGAGCAGGGGGTCGTATGGAACGCAGTCTCGATATTCTGGTCGTCCACGGATTTGCCGTGCGCGAGGGCCGGGACAAATGGGCATGTTGTTATGAGATACGGCTCGCCATCATCGGCGGGCCGTTGTTGTATCGGGGCGAACTGCACGGGCGACGCTTCGTGAGCGAGGCCGCCGCCGTGGTGGCCGCGCAGGAGATCGGCCAGCAGGAGGCCGCGCGCCATCTGGCTGCAGCGCAGCGGATGGTCGTCGCGCTGAGGCACCCATCCCTGCCTTGATGCGTAGAGGCATTGAACCCGAACGCCGCGCATGAGCGGCATCGCGCATCGGCGTTGCGAGAGCGGGTTTGCCGCATTTGCCATATCGGCGTGAAAAAAAAGAAGCCCGCCGACCGGGGGACCATGCGGGCTTTGAAATGGCCGCTCACATGCATGAACGACCATCCCTTCGACCATATCGAATCGCGACGCGCGACTGTATCAACCAGAAGACGCATGCCATGTCGGCATCTCATCCCTGCATTTGCCGATGCCAAAAAACCGCGCGGCCAGCATTGAGGCGCATGCGCGGTCATTGCGCGGGCGCCGCGCATCGTGCGGCAGGCCGCATTGGCCTCATGCTTCGGGATGGATGCCGTGCGCGGGGGGACACAATCGCGCGGGCCGCATGCTACGCTGACCGCTCCCACGTCGGCGCATTGCCCTCGGCCGACGCTGTCCGCCGCCCACCCTTGATGGCCGTCGCAACATGCACCGTTGGCAGTTGATCACCTTCTTCGGCGAATCCGCGTTCCTGTTGCCGTGCGCGGTGTTTCTCTACGTGTGGCTGCGCTGGCATGGCGCGGCGCGCGTGGCGCGCCACTGGCTCGTGGCGTTCTCGGTCACGGCGGCAGTGGTGCTGGCCTCCAAGGTTGCGTACATCGGCTGGGGCATCGGCAGCGAGGCGATCGACTTCACCGGCTTCTCGGGCCATTCGATGATGGCCGCATCGATCCTGCCGGTGCTGCTCTACCTGGCGATGCCGGCCAGCCGGCCGGGGCTGAGCCTGCTGGGCGCGCTGGCCGGCGTGCTGATGGCGCTGGCGGTGGGCGCCTCGCGTCTTGCGCTGCATGCGCATTCGGTGTCCGAAGTGCTCAGCGGCCTGTTGCTCGGCTTCTGCGTCAGCCTGCCGTTCATCATGCGCCATGGCGTGCCGCGCGGACCGCTGACGATGCTGCTGGCAACGGCGGCGCTGGCCAGCATGCCCGTGCTGCCCGTAGGCGGCCTGACCGGCGTCACGCACAATCTGGTGACCGAGATGGCGCTGTTCCTGTCGGGGCGCGAGCGTCCTTACCAGCGCGGCGAATGGACCGCCTTGCCGGCCTGTCGCGCGTGTGTCGTCGACGATACCGCGCGCGACCACGGCCAGCACGGCGGGCGCGCCGACGTCCAGTTACGGCCCACCAGCGCGCGCCGCCCCACATAGCGCAAAGCCTTGCCCGCGGCTGTGTGCGCCCGCCCACAGACGCTCCCGGACCCCTGCGCAACCATGCCTCAAACACGTCGCCCGCAAGGGCATTGGGGCGGTCATGGCATCGAACTGGAACGTCGCCGTCGAGCGGCATAGCGCGCTTCACTTCCTCTACAGACTCTCCGACGCATTGCTGATCGCCGCGGCCGGCATCGCCATGGGCGCGCTCTATTTTCCGGGCGGCATCCGCGAGGCCGCGCCGGTCAACGGCTTCCTCACGATGCTGTGCGCGATCGGCGCGCTGGTGGTGTTTCCCGCGTTTGGCGTCTACGAATCGTGGCGCGGCCGCAGCCAGGCCGTGCTGGCGTTGCGCATCTGCTCGGCATGGGCGACGGTATTCGTGGCGGGGCTGCTCGGCGCGTTTCTGATTCATCAGATTGCCGCGGTGTCGCGGGTCTGGTCGATGGGCTGGTTCATCAGCACCACGCTTGCGCTGTTGACGTGGCGCGCCGTCATGTACCGCATGCTTGGCAACGTGCGCGAACAGGGCATCAACGCTAAGCGCGTGGTGATCTTCGGCTTCGGTCCGCTGGGGCGCGAAATGTACATGCGCGTGCAGCGCATCCGCACCGCGGGCTATCGCGTGGTGGGCGTCTACGACGAGCATTGCCAGTCGATTCCCGGCAGCGTCACCACCTTGCGCACGATGGCCGAGGTCAACGCGCTGGTGCGCAGCCAGGGCGTGAGCGAAATCTGGCTGACGCTGCCGATGGCGGCGTGTCGCGATCTGTCCGATGTGGTGCGGCAGTTCGGCAATCAGTTGATCGATATCCGTTGGGTGCCGGACGTGTCGTCAGTGGAGCTGCTCGGTCATCGCTTCAGCGATTTCATGGGGCTGCCCGTGATCGACCTGAACGCGCCGCCGGTCTCGGGCATCACCGGGTTGCTCAAGGCCAGCTTCGACCGCGTGTTTGCCGCGGCGGTGCTGATCGGCCTGAGCCCGGCGCTGCTGACGATCGCCGTGATGGTCAAGTGTTCGTCGCGCGGACCGGTGCTGTTTCGCCAGCAGCGCCTGGGCATCGATGGGCACCCGTTCCACGTGTACAAGTTCCGCACCATGCGGCTGCATGCCGATACGGGCGTCACGCAGGCCACGCGCGGCGATCCCCGCGTGACGCGCATCGGCGCCTTCCTGCGCCGCACCAGCCTGGACGAGCTGCCGCAGTTTCTGAACGTGCTGCGCGGCGAAATGTCGGTGGTCGGGCCGCGCCCGCATGCGATGGAACACAACGAGCTCTACAAGGAACTGATCGACCGCTACATGCTGCGTCATCGCGTCAAGCCAGGCATCACGGGCTGGGCGCAGATCAACGGCCTGCGCGGCCAGACCGACACGATCGAGAAGATGCGCAAGCGTATCGAGTTCGATATCTATTACATCCAGCACTGGTCGTTCCTGCTCGACCTTCGCATCATCGTGCGCACCGCCTTGCACGGCTGGACCGGCGCGTCGGCTTTCTGAGGCCGCGGTCCGCGCCACGCAACACCGCCCGCCTTGGTGCGACATCGCACCGAGCGCGGCGCGCAAAAGCCCTGGAATGGAGCCCGTCAACGCAAACGGAGAGGTCGAATGAAAGCAATCATCCGCAATATTCTCGCCGAAGTGGCGCGGCTCGACGTGCCGCTGGCCTCGCTGGCCGACAACGATGATCTCTATGCCGCAGGCCTGTCGTCGCTGGCCACCGTGCACGTGATGCTTGCCCTCGAAAACGCCTTCGATATCGAGATCCCAGATCAGATGCTGACCCGGCAGTTATTCCGCAGCGTCGATTCGCTGGCGGCGGCCGTCGAGGTCATCCGGCAGCAGCAGGAGGCAGCATGAACACCGCCAAGGTTGCCCTGGCGCACGCCAATCCCGAACCCGTTGGTGGCGATGCGCTGATCGACGCCGCGCGCGAGGCCGGTGCGGTGGCGCAGCGTTTTGCCGATGCGGTCGATCGCGAAGCGCGCTTCCCGCACGAGGCGTTCGAAGTGCTGCGCGAGCAGCGCCTGCTGGGCGCGATGGTGCCCGTCGCGCTGGGCGGCAGCGGCGCGTCGCTGGCCACGGTGGCGGCCATCGGCAAGGTGCTGGGCGAAATGTGCGCATCCACCGGCATGATCTACGCGATGCACCAGATCCAGGTGGCGTGCCTGCTCGAACATGGCGGCGGCAGCGCCTGGCACCAGCAACTGCTGTCGCGCGTGGCGGGCGAGCAGTTGCTGCTGGCTTCGGCCACCTCGGAGGAAGCGATCGGCGGCGCGCTGCGCAGCAGCGGTTGCGCGGTCAACGTGGAGGGCGAGCGCTTTCACCTGCTGAAGATGGCGCCGACGATTTCGTACGGCGCGCATGCCGACGGCATCCTGATTACCGCACGCCGCCACGCCGATGCGTCGCCGTCGGATCAGGTGCTGGTGTGCGCACTGAAGCCCGATTACACGCTGCAGAGCTTGAACACATGGGACACGCTCGGCATGCGCGGCACCTGCAGCAACGGCTTCCGGCTCGAAGCGACGGGCGCCGTGGAGCAAGTGCTGCCGGTGCCGTTCGGCGAGATTGCCGACGCCACCATGACGCCGGTGTCGCACATCCTGTGGAGCGCGCTGTGGCTTGGCATCGCTGGCGATGCGGTGTCGCGCGCCAAGACCTTCTTCCAGGGCCAGGCGCGCGCGCGCCCCGGTCAGTTGCCGCCCTCGGCAACGCGCGTGGCCGAGGCGGTCAGCATGCTGCAGATGATGGAAGGTCGGCTCGATCTGGCGCTTGCGCATCAGCGCGCGCGTCACGCGGGCGCATCGGTGTCGGCCGCCTTCGCGCTGGCCGCCGAGATGAATGGCCTGAAGACGGCGATGTCGACCATGGCGCTGGAGGTGGTGCAGCAGGCGCTGCTGGTATGCGGCATGGCCGGCTACAAGCACGGCACGCCGTTCAGCCTGGGCCGGCATCTGCGCGACCTGTGGTCCGCGCCGCTGATGATCAACAACGATCGCATCCAGACCAATACGGCCAACCTGCTGCTGGCCGACCGTTCCTGAGGAGCCATCGATGGACGCCCATGCATTGACCGATGCGGCCCAGGGAGGCGGCGCGGCTGAATCGGCCGCCGCGGCGTCGCCGACATATCTGGAGAAACTGCTGGCCGCGGGCCTGCTGATCGACACCGGAGTGCAGGGCCTGTACGGCCGCAGCGCCGTGTTCGAAGGCATCGCCGACGGGCTGAATGCCGCGATCACGCGGATCGGCGCCGACCAGCAGGCCGAAGTCCTGCGCTTTCCGCCCGCCATGGGCCAGCACGATTTCGAGACCAGCGAATACCTGAAGAGCTTTCCAAACCTGGCCGGCACGATCCACAGCTTCTGCGGCGACGACCGCGGCCATCGGCGCCTGCTGGCGCGGCTCGAGGACAAGCAGGACTGGACCGACCAGCAGGAACCCACCGGCGTGGTGCTGACGCCCGCCGCGTGCTATCCGATCTATCCCGTGGTGGCACGGCGCGGCCCGCTGCCGCCGCACGGCAAGGTGGTCGACGTGCTGTCGTATTGCTACCGGCACGAGCCCTCGCTGGAGCCCACGCGCATGCAGCTGTTCCGCCAGCGTGAATACGTGTGCCTGGGATCGCCCGAGCGCATCGTCGCGTTCCGCCAGCTGTGGATGGAACGCGGGCAGGCGCTGGCCGAGTCGCTGCAATTGCCGGTGCAGGTGGATGTCGCCAACGACCCGTTCTTCGGGCGCGGCGGGAAGATCGTGGCGGACAGCCAGCGCGAGCTGAAGCTCAAGTTCGAACTGCTGATCCCCGTGAACGACGGCGCGCCGCCCACCGCGTGCATGAGCTTCAACTACCACATGGATCATTTTGGCGCGCTGTGGCACATCGGCCTGGCCGACGGCGGCACGGCGCACACCGGTTGCGTGGGATTCGGAATCGAACGGCTGGTCCTGGCGCTGCTCAAGCACCACGGACTGGACCCGGCCAAGTGGCCGCAACCGGTGCGCGAGACGCTGGGAGTCGTGTAAATGTACGGTGACGGCAAGGCGGTACGCACGCGCGGCGGTGCGCACGCGCTGCACGGGGGCAACCCGGTGTGGTCGCATGCCAATCGCCATATCGACCTGTGGGTCGAGTTGTTACATGGATGGGATTTCGAACCTATCGCGGCACTGCCTTTCACCGTCACGCTCGATTTCGAGGGCGACCAGTTCACGTCGTCGAACATCCCGCCCGCGGACCTGGAGCGGCTGTACGGCATCGTGCGCGACGAACTGTCGACCTACGGCAGGCTCGAAGCCCACGTTGCCGCGCAGACCAACCGCGGCAACGCGGTGCTGCTCGAGGTGGACAACTACCAGTTGCCGCAGCCGGCCGGCACCTATCGCCGCCAGCATGCGCGCGCCTGCATCGCCATCGACGTGCTGGTGCCGGAAGCCACGGCGGTGGGCTATTACCACCACGACGGCTATCACACCGCCAGCGGCGACGACTACCTGGCGATCTTCCGCACGCCGGGCCACGAAACCATGTGGGGCGTGGCGACTTTTCCGCAGGCCGAAGTGGTGCGCCGGCGCTTTGCCGCGCAGAGCGGCGACGGCCTGCTGCGCACCTCGTTGGAGCTGCTGCGCGGCCATCTGGCGCGGCGCCCGCGCGAGAACCCGATCACGGCGTTCCGCGCGGCGTTTCCCGCGCACCTCGAACAACTGATGGCGCGCGGCGAGCCGAACTTCCAGATCTACGCGGCCAGCTTGCTGCGCCAGCTGGGCGCCAATTTCGAACTGCTGGGTCGCTACGTGCGCTGGCTGGTCATGAACGGCCAGACGCTGCCCGATTCGGTCGCCGAGGCGTGCTACACGATGGCGTCCGAAGCCATGGTGATGCAGTTCCGCCTGATGCGCGCGGTGATCAGCCGCAAGACCGACACCTGCGAAGACTGCCTGGAGCAGCTGGAAATGGCCTACGTGGGCACGGTGCCCGCGCTGGCCGCCCACTTCGGAGAGACCGTGACATGACCGCGCGCGACCCCGCACCGGCCTTGCTGCCAATCCTGCGGCCCGGCGTGGCCGTCGGTCCGTCGCGGCTCGAAGGCGACTGGACCCTGCTGGAAACGTTTGCCAACGCGGCGGCGCATCCGGGTGAGCTGTCCGATACCGGCCACTGGCTGCCCGCCATCGTGCCCGGCACCGTGGCCGCAGCGCTGCGCGCGGCCAAGCGCTGGGACGACGCCGCGCCGCCGCCGCTGCACCAGCATGACTACTGGTATCGGCTGCATTTTTCCGGCAGCGGGCGACGGCTGCTGCGGTTCAATGGCCTGGCCACCATCGCCGAGGTCTGGCTCAACGGCGTGAACGTGCTGACCACGCACCACATGTTCGCCGCGCACCAGGTGGAGGTGGAACTGGCCGGCGCCGACAACGTGCTGCATCTGTGCTTCCGGGCCATGCATCCGTGGCTGCGCGCACAGCGCGGCCCGGTGCGATGGAAGCCGCGCATGATCCAGCCGCCCACCTTGCGCGCGGTGCGCACCACGCTGCTCGGGCATATGCCAGGCTGGTGTCCGCCCGTACACGCGGTGGGGCCGTGGCGCGACATCGAATTGCTCGATCCGGCCGGCAGCGATCCCACGCACGGCGTGCGCGCCGAGTTGTCCAGCCAGATCGAGGGCGCGGACGGCGTGGTGGCGCTGCAGCTGCATTTTCCCGGCGAGGCGCCTGCGCATGGCGCGTTTTCGGCGATCGGTCCGGACCACGCCGTGTGGCATGGCGACCTGCGGCGCACCGATGCGCATACGCTTGCCGGCACCCTGCGCGTAATTGACGCGCAGCGCTGGTGGCCGCACACCCATGGCGACGCGGCGCTGTATCGCATCGATGCCAGCGTGGGCGGACATGTGATGGCCTGCGGACGCGTGGGATTTCGCACGATTGCCGAGGACCGCGACGGGGACGCGGGCGCGTTCGCGTTGCGCGTGAACGGCGAGCGCGTGTTCTGCCGCGGCGCCTGCGTGTCGAGCCACGATCTGCCCGGTCTGGCGGATACCGATGAAGCCGTGGCGCGCTGGCTGCGGCTCGCGCGCGATGCCGGCGCCAATATGGTCCGCGTGAGCGGTGTCACCTGCTATCCGGGCGAGGCGTTCTATCGCCAGTGCGACGAACTGGGCCTGATGGTGTGGCAGGACTTCATGTTCGCCAACTTCGACTATGGCGGCGAATCGAGCCTGGGCAGCGCGTTTGCGGACGATGCGCGACGCGAAGTATCGCAATGGCTGACATCGACGCGCGCGCATCCGAGCCTGGCCGTACTGTGCGGCGGCAGCGAAGCCGAGCAGCAGGCGGCGATGATGGGCGTGCCGCGCGACGCGTGGCGTCAACCGCTGTTCGATACCCTGATTCCCGCACTCGTCAGCACGCATCGCCCCGACGTGGTCTACGTGCGCAACTCGCCAAGCGAAGGCGCATGGCCGTTCCAGCCCAATACTGGCGTGTCGCACTACTACGGCGTGGGCGCCTATCAGCGCCCGCTTGCCGATGCGCGGCTGGCCAACGTGCGTTTCACGTCGGAATGCCTGGCGTTTGCCAACGTGCCGTGCACGCGCACGCTCGCCGAGGCCGGCCTGTCGCAGCCGCTGCACGATCCGCGCTGGAAGGCGCGCGTGCCGCGCGATGCCGGGTCGTCGTGGGATTTCGAAGACATCCGCGACTTCTATCTGCGCGCGCTCTATGACGTCGATCCGCCGCGCCTGCGCTACGAGCGCCCCGCGCGCTATCTGGCGCTGTCGCGCGCAGTGGTGGCAGAAATCATGACCGAGGTGTTCGGCGAGTGGCGTCGCACCGGCTCCACCTGCCAGGGCGGCCTGGTGTGGCAGTTGCAGGACCTGTTGCCGGGCCCGGGCTGGGGCATTGTCGATGCGCGCGCGCGGCCGAAATCGGCGTGGCATGCGTTGCGGCAGATCTGGCAGCCGTTGCAGGTCATCCTGACGGATGAGGGCCTGAACGGGCTGCACATCCATCTGATCAACGAGACCGCTGCGCCACGCACCGTGCGCTTGACGCTGCGTTGCCTGCGCGATGGCGAATTCACGGCCGCGCAGGCCACGCGGACGCTGACGCTCGCGCCGCGCGAATCGCGCCGGCTGGAGGCAGCGGCGCTGCTCGACCATTTTTTCGATTTCACCTACGCGTACCGCTTCGGGCCCCCCGCGCACGACGTGGTGATCGCCACGCTGCACGACGATGCGCCCGATGACGCGGCGCCAGGCGAGCCGCCCGCGCCAGGCAACCGGTTGCTCAGCCAGTCCGTCTTCCTGCCCGACCGGCGCGCCAGCGCGCTGCGCGACCCGGGCCTGCGCGCCAGCGTGGCGTGCGAAGACGGCGTCTGGTGGCTGACCGTCAGCGCGCAGCGCTTTGCGCGCTGGGTGCATATCGACGACCACGCCTATCTGCCGGAGACCGACTGGTTCCACCTCGGCCCGGGCGAATCGCGGCGCATCCGCCTGATGCACGATACGGCCGGCATGGCCGGCGCCGGCGCCATCCCTTCGGGCGAGATCGCCGCGTTGAACGCGGATCGCCCGCTCGCTTACGACGCCTGATCTCATCCTTCTCCAACCTTTGTCGCACCGCCCGCCAGGCCGCCCCTGGCGCGGCGCCGCACATTTCCCTCCACCACCCGGCCAGTATCCCCACCTCCGCCGCGGTGCGCGCTTCTCGTCCGTTTGCCCTCCATCCAACCTACCAAAGCATGACGGCCCGACCTATCCGTCTGCCTAGTGTCGATTCTGTTCTGCATGGCACTTAATACAGTCAACAACGAAAGACAAAACCGCAGCCGGCCGAAGCAAGCCTGGCGTCGGTGAGTTTCACGGGTGACGGCCGCAAGGCTGTCAGGCATTCGCCAACATCTGCAATGGGTGGGGCGGCGAAGTCGGGTCACACGCCATGCGGGCGTTGTCTGCTGGCGCGCACACCGATGGTCGCTCCTGGGTCGTAAGGAGAGAAAAACATGATCACGCATCGGTCGGACTTGCATGTCAATCATCTGCTCAGCGCACTGCCGCGTCATGAATGGGACGCCCTGTCGCGCCACTTCGAACTGGTCCGCCTGCGTGCAGGGGAGCTGCTGACCGATTCCGGCCAGCGCATCGTCCATGTGTATTTCCCCACCACCTCGGTGGTGTCGCTGCTGTCGCTGTTGGAGGACGGCGCCACGGTGGAATTTGCGGCCGTCGGCAACGAAGGCCTGGTTGGCATTCCCGTGGTGACGGGCGGCGACACCATGCCCAGCCGTGTGGAAGTGCGCAGCCCCGGCTTTGCGTACCGCATTCCGGCGCGTGTGCTGCGTGGCGAACTGGCCCAGCTGCCGGCACTGCAGCGCGTGACACTGCTCTATGTGCAGGCCGTGCTCACGCAGATCGCGCAGACCGCCGCCTGCAATCGCCATCATTCGCTTAACAAGCAACTGTGCCGCTGGCTGCTGCTGGCGATCGACCGCATGAGCAGCAACGAACTCGTGATCACGCAGCAGGTAATCGCCAACATGCTGGGCGTGCGGCGCGAAGGCGTGACCGAAGCGGCCGGCAAGCTGGAGGACCTGGGACTGATCCACCACAGCCGCGGCCATATCACGGTGCTGGACCGCTGCGGGCTTGAGAAGCATTCGTGCGAGTGCTACAAGCTGGTCAAGCGCGAGTACGATCGCCTGTTGCCGGCGCTGGCGCTGGCGCACGCCTGAGCGGCCATCGCGCGCACGATGGCAGACGCCTCTCGCATCGCGCCGCCTGACGGTGGCGCGACGCGAGAGGCGTTTTCGCTGATACGTGCGCGCCGGCCGCCGCGCGCCGCGCGCGGCCCGGTTCAGCAGCGGGCACGGCGCTCAGGCATGGGCAGGATCGATCGTGCCGAAAGAGGACACCAGGCCGCTGATGGCGGTGTCGTAGGCGGACTCCAGATTGTCGAGGCATTCGCTGCATGCATCGGCACGGCGCCGCGCCACGGCGCGCGCCAGGCGGAACTGCAGCACCTTGCATTCGGCTGCGATGGCCTCGGCCGCGCCGCTCACGGCGGTCGGCACCGGATAGCCGTGTTCGCCCAGCCAGTTCAGGCAGTGCTGAAGCATCTCGAAATTGGCGCCCAGCTGGCGCGGCAGGTTAAAGCCGTAGTGGTGGAAGTACGCATCGCCGCGCGCGAGGATGGTGTCGACCTGCGCCGGGAATTCGGTGCGCCAGCGCGACACCGGATTGCGTGCCGGACGCCGCCCGAGATGGCGGCGCATCAGTTGCGCCACGGCATTGGCCAGTGCGCGCCCCTGCAGCGCGGGCCGCACGCGCTTGGCACACTCGGCGTACGGAAACAGGATATTGCCGTTGCCGCTCAGCTCCGGCGTGAGCCGCATCAGGCCGCGGTAATCGTCACCGTCCACCGTGTAGTGGCCCAGGCTATGAAAGTAGGACAGCCGCTGCGCGGCGGGTTCGATCGCGTCGATGGCGATGGTGGTCTTGACGTGGCTGGTGCGATAGGCCGTGGCGCGCGTGTCGGGCAGGTAGTAGCTGTCCACCTCCACCAGCATGGCGTGGCCGCGCTGCACCTGTTCGGCGATATGGCCTTCGAGTGTGTCGTAGACCGCCGTTTCCTGCACCACGGTGCCGTACAGCAGTTCCAGATCGGCCTGCGGATACTTGAAGAACGTGAAGTGATCGCCTTCGTAATCCTGCGCGACGGTGAAGGGCAGCGCCGCGCGCGGATCGAGATGCCAGCCATAGAGCAGTTCGATCCACAGATCCATGTAGCAGTTGGTTTCCTGCCAGATCGCCGTATCGCCGTGCAGCAGCCGGGGCGGCGCGACGACGGGGCGGGCCGCCTGCGGATCAGGCGAAGCAGACGGATCGAATGGCGTGTCCGCCACGGCATGCGCTGTGCTGTGCTCCATCTCTTGTCCTCCGGGTTCGGATCGCAACCGGCCCTGCGCCGGTCGGCCAGGCGCGTGCGCGGCCATCTGCATTGGAGCCCAGGCGCGCGCGCCAATCGGTACGGTGTCCAACAAAGCCGGCGCGTGCGCCAGGGCGCCGCGCCCGCCCAAGCGTGTGCGGAATCGAACAGAGGTCTGGCACTGCGCATTCCTACACTGGGCCCACTCTCTCTGGCCGAGGAGCGCGCGCGGGCGTTCGCGCCGCGCGCCGCGCAAGGTACGAACGGCCGCAATCCCGTACGCAGGAACGAGCAGGAGGCATGATGAGAAATCCAACCGGGACACCGCGTTCGCCCGCCGCCATCCACACCGTGATCGACGTGGCGGATGCAGGCGCGGGCGCTGCCGCCATGCCCCAGGCGTTGATCCAGCCCGTGATCCTGGCGGGTGGCGCCGGCACGCGGCTGTGGCCGTTGTCGCGCGAACAGTTTCCCAAGCAGCTGCTCAATCTGGTGGCCGAGGACACGTTGCTCGAAGCCACCGCGCGCCGGCTCGACGGCATGGCGATGCTGGCAGGGCGCAGCGCAGGCGTGGAGGCGCCGCAGATCGTGGTGTGCGGCGACGAACACCGTTTCATGATCGCCGACATGATGAATCGCTGCGGCAAGCCCGCGCGCATCGTGGCCGAGCCATGCGGACGCAATACCGCCCCGGCGCTGACCGTGGCCGCACTGCACGCGCTGGCCCATGCGGGCGATCATGGCGACGCCGTACTGGTGGCGACCCCGGCGGATCACGCCGTGATGGATCCGGACGCGTTCCGCGCCGCGCTGGCAGTGGCCGTGCAGCATGCCGACCGCGGCGCCATCGTCACGCTGGGCGTGCGGCCGTGCGCGCCCGAAACCGGGTTTGGCTATATCCGCAGCGGCAAGGCCGGCGTCGACGGCGCGCTGCCGCTCGAACGCTTCGTCGAGAAGCCGCATCTGGAACTGGCCCGCCATTACGTGGCATCGGGCGACTACTGGTGGAACAGCGGCGTCTACGTGGTGCGCGCCTCGGTCTGGCTGCAGGCGCTGAGCCAGTTGCAACCGGACATGTATCGCCAGTGCCGCGCCGCCTACGAAAATGCCGAGCCCGCCGGCAAGGGCGGGGTGCTGAGCCTGGACAAGGCCGCCTTCGAGGCGTGCCCGTCCGATTCGATCGACTACGCGGTGATGGAACAGCTCGACGCGCTGCCCGACGTGCACGGCATGCTGGTGCCGGTCGACGCCGGCTGGTCGGACGTGGGGTCGTGGGCGGCGATCTGGGATATCGCGCCGAAGGACGCCTTTGGCAACGCCGCGCGCGGTCGCGTGCTGTTCGATGGCGCGTCGTCGTGCCTGGCCCATTCGGAAGGGCGGCTGATTGCGTGCGTGGGCGTGCACGACGTGGTGGTGGTGGAAACCGCCGACGCCGTACTGGTGGTCGACAAGGCGCACGTGCAGGACGTCAAGAACGTGGTGCAGCGGCTGCGCATGGAACACGGCGCCGAGGTGGTCAACCATCGCAAGGTGCGGCGGCCCTGGGGCTGCTATGACTCGATCGACCACGGCGAGCGTTTCCAGGTGAAACGCATCGTGGTGGAACCGGGCGCGAGCCTGTCCTTGCAGATGCACTATCACCGCGCGGAACACTGGGTGGTGGTGCGCGGCACCGCGCGCGTGACGTGCGGCGACACCGTCAGCATCCTTTCGGAAAACCAGTCCACCTACATCCCCATCGGCACGCTGCACCGGCTGGAAAACCCGGGCAAGACGCCGCTGGAAATCATCGAGGTGCAATCGGGCGCGTATCTGGGCGAAGACGATATCGTCCGCTTCGACGACAACTACGGGCGCAAATAGCGGCCATGGCGCAGACCATGGCAACGCGTACGGGCGGTGCACCGGCGCGAACCATCGCATCGCCGATGGTTTTGGCAGCAACGGGTCAGGCAGCAGGTGGAGCAACAGGGGGAATGTCGTGAGCAAGATGGCATTTGCGGGTGGAGCAGGCGCGGCGGCTTCGATGCCGGCCGCGAGCAGTGGAGGCGCGCGACGCGCCATCGTCGATCACGCCGGGTGGGTCCTGGCAACGGGCGCGGCCGGTGCGGCGTTGGCATGGGCGATCGCGGTGTCGCAGCCGGCCGTCTATCAAGCCAGCGCGCTGGTGCAGGTGCTGCAGCCGCGCGAAGGGGGCGCGGCGGCGCGCGGCGCTACGTCGGCGATGAACGCGTCGAACGCAATGAACGCGATGGCGGCGCCGTCGGTGCCGCTCGACGTTGGCATGTTGCGCAGCCGTACCGTAGTGGCGCCGGTGGTGGAGCGCTTGCGTCTCGATATCACCGCGCAGCCGCTGCGCGCGCCGCTGGTGGGCGGACTGGCCGCGCATTTCGCCACGCCGGGACGCCTCGCCGGTCCGTGGCCCGCGGAGCTTGGCTATGCTTGGGGCGGCGAGCAGATTGCGGTGGACAGGATGACCGTGCCCGATCGCCTGATCAACGTGCCGCTGACGCTGGAAGTGCTTGCCGACAACGCCTATCGGCTGTACGACCGCGACAGCGAGCTGCTGGCGGGCACAGTCGGCCAGACCGCGCAGTCCAACGGCGTATCGCTGCTGGTGTCGCGCATCGACGGCCGCCCGGGCACGCGCTTTGTGCTGACGCGGCACGACATGCTGCAGACTGTCGACAACGTCGCCGCAGCATTGCGCATCGACATGCAGCCCGGCGATGCGGGCACCGTCAGCATTGCCTGGCGCACCGCCGATCGCACCGCTGCGGCGGCGCTGGTCAACGGCATTACCGAATCGTTCATCGGCAGCCAGGCCTCGCAGCGCCGCGACGATACCGCCGCCACGCTCGCCTTCCTGAGCGGAGAAATCCCGCGCGTGAAGACCGAACTGGAGCGCGCCGAAGCGGCGCTGACGCGCTATCGCTCGAAGGCCGGCACCATGGCGCCCAGCCAGGACGCGCAGTCGTACCTGTCGGGCAGCATGGATTACCAGCGCCAGATCGCGCTGCTGCGGCTGGAGCGCACCAAGCTGCTGCAGCGCTTCACCGAAGAGGCGAACGAGGTCAAGACGGTCGACAACCAGATCCAGCAGTTGATCCGCGAACGGCGCGACATGGATTCACGCTTTCAGAACCTGTCTTCCACCGAGCGCGAGTCGGTCAGCCTGACGCGCGACGTCAAGGTGGCCGAAGACATGTACATGACCCTACGCAACAAGGTGGAGCAGTTGTCGCTGGCGCAGCTCGACCGCACCGGGCAGGTGCGAGTGCTCGACAGCGCGCTGGTGCCGATCCGCCCGGTGGGCATGGGCCCGTGGCCCGCCACCGCGATGGGCGGGTTGATGGGCCTGTGCCTGGCGATGGTCTGCGTGAGCGCGCGTCAGCGTTTCAAGCCCACGCTGGAAACGGTCAGCGATGCCGAACTGCGGCTGGGGCTGCCGATGCTGGGCGATGTGGTCTACAGCCAGGAACAGGCGGCGCTGGAGCGCCTGGTCGACGCGCGCGCGCAGGCCGCGCTATCGCAGGTGCAGGTCACCGGGCTGCTGACGCAACAGCCCGGCCATGCGCTGGTCACGCAGGACGAACTGGCGGAGCACAAGGAAGACGATCTGGACGGCGCCGAGCGTCTGCTGCGGCTGGGGCTGCACGACCAGTTCCTGCTGGCGCGCAACGCCCCGCACTCGATGGCCGTGGAAGGGCTGCGCAGCGTGCGCGCGGCCTTGCATTTCTCGCTGCGCGCCGCGCCGGACAAGGTCGTCGCCGTGACCAGTCCCACCTCAGGCGCGGGCAAGACGTTCGCGTCGGTCAATCTGGCCGTGCTGTTTGCCGAGGCCGGGCAGCGCGTGCTGCTGATCGATGCCGACCTGCGGCGCGGCAAGGTGGGCAGCTGGTTCGACCTGCCCGTCGATGTGGGCCTGGCCGAAGTGCTGGCCGGTCATGTGCCGTTGTCGGAAGCCGTGCAACGCACCGTGGTAAATGGCCTGTCGGTGCTGCCGGCCGGCATTCCTCCGGCCAATCCGTCGGAACTGCTGATGCACCCGGCCATGACAGCCTGCCTGCAGATGTGCCGCGAGCGCTTCGATCTGGTGTTGGTCGATACGTCGCCGGTGCTGGCCGTGGCGGACGCCACGTTCGTCGCCAATCTGGCCGGATCGACGTTGCTGGTGCTGCGCGCCGACACCACGCTGCCCGATCAGGTGGACGAAACGCTCAAGCGGTTGGCGCGCGCCGATGCGCGGCTGCTGGGCGGCGTGCTCAACGGCGTGCGGCAAAAACGCAGCAACCAGGCCGATTTCGTCAACATGAATCCGTACCTGGGCATGCCGCTGAGCGCTTCTTCCATGCCGCGCCTGGAACGTCGGCCGGCGGCGATCGATCACGGCAAGGCTTGAGGATCGTGCCGCGCTAACCGCGGAGCGTACCCGTTTCTGCGTGCCCGGAGCGACGTGCGGCCGGGGCGCGGCACCGATGATCGACGTGGCCAGCGCGCAGCGATGCGGGTTCGGCCGCAGACGAACGTAACGACGAAGCCGGGGAGATTCCCGCCGCAACCCGCCGCAAGCGGTCGCACGACAGAAGAGGGCACACAGATGAAACGGGTCATGTTCGACGGATGCGCCGGCTGGCTGCATGAAGCCGTGGGCGAGGCACCAGGCCGCACCACGGGCGTGGTGCTGTGTGCGCCGCAACTGCACGAAGCGATGTGGGCGCACCGGGGCCTGCGCCATCTGGCCGACGATCTCGCCGCGGCCGGCGTGTCCGTGCTGCGCTTCGATTACTACGGCACCGGCGATTCCGCGGGCGCGGGTGGCGAGCAGGATTTCGTGGCGCGCGCAGTGCAGAACGTGGTGTCCGCCAGCGCGACCCTGCGCGCCATGGTCGATGTCGACCGGCTGGTGCTGTGCGGCTGGCGCTTCGGCGCCACGCTGGCCGTGCTGGCGGCCGACGCGATGGCCGCGCGCCAGAACAACGCGCCCGACGCGCTGGTGCTGATGGCGCCGGTGGTCAACGGCCGCGGCTACCTGCGCGAACTGCGCGCGCTTACCGCGTTCTTCGTGCCCGAGCACGGCGGCAGCGCACCGCAGCCTGCCGCCGACGACGAAGGTCTTGAAGTGTTGTCATACCGGCTGGCGCCCGAGACGATGCGCGAGATTGGCGCATTGCGGCTCGAACGCCGGCCCGGCACGCCGGCGCCGCATGTGCTGCTGCTCGACGATACGCCGGGCAGCATGTCGCAGGCGGCCGCGCTGGGGCGGCATTACGAGCAGGCGGGCGCGCAGGTCCAGATATGCGACTTCCTGGACAGTCGCCTCATGATGAAATCGCCCGAGGTCTCCGCCGTGCCGGAAGCGTCGTGGCGGCGCGTGGTGCGGTGGCTCGCGCCGCACGCCGCGAACGCGGCGCCCGCATCGCCCGCATCGCCCCCGTTGCCCACGCCGCACGCGACGCCGACGGAAATCATTGCCAGCCATGATGTCGATGGCGTGGTCGAACACTCGCTATGGTTTGACGGCGGGCGGCAGTTCGGTGTGCTGTGCGAACCGGCCGACAGTGCGCCTGGCGCGGCGCCGGCGCTGGTGATCTTTCCCAATACCGGCGGCAGTCATCATGTTGGCGATGGACGCGCGTTTGTACTGCTATCGCGCGCGTTGGCGCGGCGCGGATTTGCGGCGCTGCGCATCGATGTCTCCACGCTGGGCGACAGCCCCGGCGCGGCGCGCGACATGAGTGTGCCGCGCGCCTATGCGCCGCGTCCGCGCGCCGACGTCAGCGCGGCAGTCGACTGGGCCCATGCACGCGGCCATTCGCACATCGTGATGGCCGGGGTGTGTTCCGGCGCGTATCTGAGCCTGCAGGCGGCGCTGGCCAATCCGCATGTGACCGGCGTGGTGATGGCCAACGCGCTGAAATTCCTGTGGCGCGACGAGGACGACACAGCCGAGCACAGCGGTGCGGACACACTGCGCGATTATCTGTTCGCGGCGCGCAGCGCACGCAACTGGAAGCGCCTGATGCGCGGCGATATTCCCGTGCGGCAGATGGCCGCCGTGCTGGCAAGAGGCGCGCGGCGGCTGGTCATGCGGTCGGCGCCGGGCCTGACACCAACGCAGCCGGCCGCGTCGCCGATCGACGCCGAGGCGGAATTCGCGCGCGACGCGATGGCGCGTCTGAGCCTGCGCGGCGTGCATCTCGATCTGCTGTATGGCGTGGATGACCACGGACTGGAACTGGCGGTCCGCTGCTTTGGCGCGGGATTCCAGCATCTGCACGATTTGCCGTGCGTGGGCGCGCATCGTTGCGCGCAACTCGATCACGCGATGATCCTGGCGCCCAGCCGCGAAACCTTTCTGGCTTTCGTGATGCAGAATCTGCGCCGCCAGGGCACGCTGGCGGCCGCCACGTCGATGACTGCCGAGCCGGCCGGCACGCCCGGTGCCGCGGCGGCAGCGGCGGGCTAGCGGCGCGGCGCTGGCTCAGTGGATTTCCAGCACCAGATCGCCCTTGGCGTGGCCGGGCTGCACATCGGACAGCGCATAGGTATGGCCGTCCGACAGCGCGAATGCGGCCAGCTTGAGCAGGCGCGGCCAGTGGTCGCCATAGCGCTTGCGCATGCCGATCTTCCACAGCGAGGCGCGGCTGGCCAGCGGCGCCAGCAGCCGCTCCAGGTCTAGCTGCTCGTCCCAGCACTCGAACACGATCATCGCGCGGATGTCGGCCGGCAGGCTGCGGGCGATCGCGTCGATCACCACCGGTTCGTAGCCTTCCACATCGATCTTGATCACGCCGGAAACCAGTCCGGCCTGGCGCAGGTCGTCGAACAGCGCGCCGAGCGCCTTGCGCGCATCGGCAATCTGGATATCGATCTGCAGATAGCGGCGCGGGTCGATTTCCGTGAAGCCGTCCTTGCCGGCCAGCACGTCGTCGGGATAGCTGTTGTGCGCGTCGCGCACGAACGCGCCGCCCCAGTTGTGACGCGGCACGAACAGTGTGCGGCGTTCGTCCGCGTCGCCGAGTCCGTACGGATGCAGGTGGTAATCGCAACCAGCCAGCGAAATGCGCGTGTTGACCTGCAGGATCGAGAAGCAATCGGGGTTTGGCTCGAACATGTGCACCTGCCGGAACTTGCGCCCCGACTGGCATGACGTGAGACCGATATTGGCGCCGATATCGATCAGGAAATCGCCATAGCCGGTGTCGGCGCAATGGTCGATAAAGCGGCGGATATGCGGCTCATGCACGCCGGTGACCTGCGGCGCCACGGAGATCAAATCGGAGCCGCGCAGGAACAGGTTCTGGCTGTGCCGCGTCAGCTTGCGGAACAGCGCGAAGCGGCATTCCTCCATCAGCAGGCTGATGGGCGACTGCCGATAGTGGTACGACGCTGGCGGGCCGGCCGGGATGGTGTCTTTGCGCATGGCAACGGGCTCCTTCGGGTGTTCCGCAAGTGGGATGTGATTGGCGTCGGCCGCGTGGACGACGACGCAGAACCGCAGCGTGGCACGGCGCGCGGCGCGGGCTCTGTGCAGCAACGCACGCAGCGGCGCACGCGCCACCAGCGTGTGGGGGAGCGAACAGATTTGGGTGTCCTGCACGGGGCAAGCTTCGGTCACGGTCCACGGGACAGATAAGGACAAGCCACGGATGCGTCGCGCGCATCCACACACCGAGGCACGCACGCGCGAATGCGGCCACGTATTGGCGCTGCGGTGCATTTTTGCCGCATGCGCGCGTTCGCATATCGATGGATGGGCCGATGCCAGCGCCCGACCGCACAGGAAACCACTGATCGATGACTCCTATCGTCAAGCGCGTGATTGCCGGCGTCGGTGCCAATACGTACGACCAGTTGGCCAATATCGTCATGCAGCTGGTGTCGCTGCCGATCTACCTGAGCCATTGGGACGTCAGGACGTATGGCACGTGGCTGGTGATCTCGGCAATTCCGTCGTATCTGTCGATGGCCGATGTGGGCATGGTGACCGTCGCCGGCAATCGCATGAGCATGCTGGCGGGCGCGGGCGACATGCATGGGGCGAATCGTGTGTTCCAGAGCGCGCAGATGTTCATCCTGCTGACGTGCGCCACGATCGCGCTGCTGGCGATCCCCGCCGCGTTGCTGCTGCCGGTGTCGATGCTCGGCAGCCTCGACATGCGCGTGGCCCTGGCGGCGCTGCTCGCGGGCGTGCTGCTGTCGCTGGGCGCGGGGCTGTCCGGTGCGGCGTTCCTGTCGACCAGCCGCTACGCGCTGGGCATGTCTCTCAACGTCACGTCGCGCCTGGCCGAATGGCTTGGCGGCATTGCCGGGCTGCTGCTGGCCGGCACGTTCTCGGCGGTGGCGCTCGGCATGCTGGCAGTGCGCGTGCTGACCCTGCTGTGGATCAGCCGCACCAGTACGCGCACCGGCGCAGGCTTGTCGTGGGGCATGCGCGACGCGGACTGGCGCGAGGTGCGCGCGATGCTCCGGCCGTCGATCGCATTCATGAGTTTTCCGATCTCCAATGCGCTGAGTTTTCAGGGCTTCACATTGCTCACCGCGCATCTGCTGGGGCCCGCAGCGGTGGCCGTGTTCAACACCTATCGCACTGTGGCGCGCGTGGCCGTGCAGGTCACTTCGACGCTGAGCCATGCGCTGTGGCCCGAGTTTGCCCGCATGTTCGGCGGCGGCGAGCATCGCAACCTGCGTCGCCTGCTGCTGCAATCGGCGCTGCTGGGCGGCGCGGGCGCCATCGCGCTCAGTGCGCTGCTCTATGTCTGCGCGCCGCTGCTGCTGAAGATCTGGACCAAGGGCCAGATCCCGTTTCACGCATCGATCATGGCGGCGTTCCTGTGCTACGCGGCGCTGGCGGGGCTGTGGCATATCCCGCGCGTGATCCTGCTGGCGACCAACCAGCACGCCCGGCTTGGCGTGGCGGCGCTGCTCGTCAGCGCATCGTCGTTGCTGCTGGCGTTCGTGCTGGGCACGCATTACCAGATCATGGGCCTGGTCGCGGCGATGATCGCCGGCGAAGTGGTTGCCATGAGCGTTTGCTTCTGGCTCACGGCCCGCACATTCCTGTCTCGGGACAACCAAGCGGAGGAGATTGATGAAAGTAGCGCTGTCCACTATCGGTAGGTTTCATACCTTCGACCTGGCGCGAGAACTGCATGCCCGCGGGCATGACCTGACGGTCTTCACCGGCTACCCGCGCTTCAAGCTGCGTGGCGAGGGCCTGCCGCAGGCGTCGATCCACACCTTTCCCTGGCTGCACGCGCCATACGTGCAGCTTGGCACGCGCTGGGGCTACGATTCGGCGTTCATGCGCCAACTGGGCCACTGGAACCTGGAATCGTTCTGCCGTTACGTGGCGCGCAATCTGCCCGAATGCGACGTCTATGCCGGCTTGTCGTCGTCGGGCGGCGACGCGGGGCGCATTGCGCACGCGCGCGGCGCGGCCTACATCTGCGACCGCGGTTCTTCGCATATCCGCGTCCAGGACGATATCCTCTCCGAGGAACACGACCTGTGGGGCATTCCGCGCGAGCGCACCGATGCGCGCGTCATCGCCCGCGAGGAACACGAATACGCGCTTGCCGACGTGATCACCGTGCCGTCGAGCTTCAGCTACCGCTCGTTTGTCGATGCGGGCGTGCCGGAGCGCAAGCTGCGGCTGATTCCCTACGGCGTCAACCTGAGCCGCTTCCAGAAGGTGGCCGAGCCCGATCCGGCAACGTTCGACGTGCTGTTCGTGGGCGGCGTGAATATCCGCAAGGGCGTGCCGTATCTGCTGCATGCGTTCGCGAAGCTGACGCATCGCGCAAAGCGGCTGACGATCGTCGGCGCCTGCGAGCCGCAGATGCTGGCCTGGTTGCGCAGCAGCGGCTTGCCGATGGACCGCGTGACGCTGACCGGCGCGGTGCCGCAGCCGCGGCTCAAGGACATCATGAGCCGTTCGCACGTGATGGTGCTGCCCAGCGTGGAAGAGGGCCTGGCACTGGTGCAGGCGCAGGCGCTGGCGTGCGGCTGCCCGGTGATCGGCACCCATCACTCCGGCGGCGAGGATCTGTTTGTCGATGGCGAAGAGGGCTTCATCGTGCCGATCCGCGATGTCGATGCCTTGACGGCCCGCATGCAGGCGCTGGCCGACGATCCCGACCGTCGTGAAATGATGAGCGCCGCGGCGTTGCGCCGCGTACGCAGCCTGGGCGGCTGGTCGCTCTATGGTGGGCGCGTGGCGGCGTTGATGGAGGAACTGACGGGGCGCAGATCGCGCGCAGTGGCGCTCGATGGCGCGCTTGCGGCAAGCGAGACGTAAATCATGCTGGTTGCCAAAGACGACCCATCGGTCGGTCCCACGTTCACATTGCAGAACCGCGTCATGCGCCAGGTGTGGAACTGGACCTGGCTGCTGTTGTTCCGCCCCAGCCCGCGCCCGCTGCACGCATGGCGCAGCTTCCTGCTGCGCGCGTTTGGCGCGCGCATCGGTGCCCATGTGCATGTCTATCCCGCAGTGAAGGTCTGGGCGCCGTGGCAACTGTCGATCGACGACTACGCCGGCGTGGCCGATGGCGTGACGCTGTACAACATGGCGCATATCCATCTGGGTGCGCGCTGCGTGGTGTCGCAGGGATCCCATCTCTGCGCGGGCTCGCACGACTACAACAGCAGCAATTTCCAATTGATCGCCGCCCCGATCACCGTCGGCGCGTATGCGTGGGTGTGCGCGGAAGCGTTTATCTCGCCGGGCGTGGCGTTGCCCGAGGGCGTGGTCATCGCGCCGCGCGCGGTGGTGACGAAATCGCTGCCCACGTCATGGACCGTCTACGGCGGCATGCCGGCGCGCGCCATCGGCAAGCGAGCGCGCAATATCCAGCAAGGGCGCGACGACTAGGCGCGGCACCAGGCACCAGGCACCAGGCACCACACACAACGTAAAACGCCTGCGCGGCATGATCGTCGCGCAGGCGTTGGTGGTTGTTTTGGACGGCGGGCCATCCGGCCCCAGCGCGGCTCAGGGGATCTCGACCTGCGCTTCGGGCGCATCGGTTTCCCGCACGGCAGGGCGTTCCAGCTCGCGCACCTTCAGCACGATCATGTATTCGTAGAAGGCGCGCAACATCGAATACGTGAAGCCGGCACGGCCATCGAGAAAGCCGCCGCGCAGCACGTACAGCAGCAGGAACATCACCAGCGGGCGGCATGGCAGCCGATAGAACAGCTCTTTCTGGTGAAAGCGCCGTTCGTTGCGATCGCCTTCGAAGAATGCGCGCCACAGGCTGAACTGCGCGCCCTCGGCCCGGTTCAGCAGGATCTGCTCGGCTTCGAAGCTGCTGTAGCGGTTGTGCTTGTCATACCAGTGCGCAATGCCCTTGCTGAACGGGTAGTGATTGAGCATGCCGCCGATGTCGCCGGTTTGCCCATCGACCAGCGTGACCGGGTTGCACAGGCGTTCATAGCGGATGCGTTCGGGCCGGAACAGGCGGATGTTGAACGGCGACGGCGTGACGTGGCGCAGCCACCCCCCCATGAAGTGATCGCGCCGCGCGAGCCGGAAGGCCACATGGTCGCCCGGATTGGCCACGGCTTGCTGCATGGCGGCGATCAGTTCCGGCGACGCGCGTTCGTCGGCATCGGTGTAGTAGACCCAGCGATGCTTGAACGGAATGTTCCTGAGGCCCCAGTTCTGGTGCGCGGACCAGTTGTCGAACGGCCGCTGCGTCACGTGCGCACCGAACTGCTGCGCAATCTCCAGCGTGCGGTCGGTGCTCATCGAGTCGTACACGTGCACATCGTCGGACCACGCCACATTGCGCAGGCAACCGGGCAAGTCCTGTTGTTCGTTCTTGGTCAGCACCAGCACGGAAATGCCGCTCATGATGATTCCCCCGGGCGCACGCAGGCGCCCGTGTCAGATTGGTGGAAGTGGAAACTACGCGCGCTTGCCGTGCTGACGACCGTACTGGCTCATGTACCGATACTTGCCGTACAGATAGTGCGGGCGATACCAGCGGCCCTCGACATGCAGGCCGTTGAACAACACGCCCTTGATGTCGCTGCCGGCCTGCTTGAGCGCGCGCTGCGAGGCGATCAGCTCGCGCGCCGTGGTGCTGTCGGCACGCGCCACCGCGAATACCGCGCCGGCATGCTTGGCAAGGATCGTCGCATCGGTGGCCGCCAGTACTGGCGGCGTATCGAGCAGGATCAGGTCGTATTGCTGCTTGAGCGCCTCCAGCAGGACGCCCATCGCCGAATGTTCGAGAAGATCGGCGGCCAGCGGCGGCTGGGTGCCCGTGGCGATGAAGTCGAGGCCCGGCTGCACATCGCGCTGCACCACCTGTTCCCACGCCGTGCCCGTGAGGATCTCCGTGAGTCCTGGCGTGCGTGGCTTGCCGACGCTGTGGTTCAGGTTGCCGCGCCGCAGGTCGGCATCGATCAAAACCACCTTGCGGCCAGCCTTGGCCGCGATCGCCGCAAAGTTCAGGCTGACGAAAGACTTGCCCACGCCCGGCGCGGGGCCAGTGATCACCACTACGTGGTTGGGGCTGTTCAGCAGCGCAAACTGCAGCGCCGTGCGGAACGTGCGCAGGCTTTCGATGGCGGGATCGTCGGGTTCCTCCACGGCCAGCAAGGCGGTGGGATGCTCGGCCGTTGCCGCCAGGTGGGCCTGCGCGGAGCTGAACGGCACCGTGGCGTACACCGTCAGGCCGGTCTGCTGCTCGATCTCGTCGGCGTCGGTCAGGCCTCCGTCCAGCACGTGGCGCAGCATCACCGTCATCAGCGCGGCGATCAGGCCCAGCACAGCGGCCACCGCCGAGATCATCGGCCGGTTCGGGCGTACCGGTTCAAGCGGAATATCGGCCGGATCGATCAGGCGCGCGGTGCCGACCTTGCTGGCCTTGGTCAGCTTCAGCGCCTGCGTGTCGTTGAGCAGTTGCTGATACAGCTCGGTGCTGACCTTGACGTCGCGCATCAGGCGCAGCACGTTCTGTTCGACTTCGGGCAGCTTCTGAATCTTGTTGGTCACGCCGCCCAACTGGCCGGAGAGGCTGGCGATCTGGCTGTCGATGATGCCTACGCTTGGATGGCTGGGGGTGAAGCGCGTGGCCAGTTCCTCGCGCTTCTGGCGCAGTTCCTGCAGCTTGGTCTGGATTGCCACCGACTGCGAGAGGATCAGCTTCGATTCCTCGCTGAGGTCGATGGTGCCGCGCTGGTTGCGCATCGCGTTGTAGCGCGATTCCGCCGTTTCCACCTGCTGCTTGAGCTGCGGCATCTGGCTTTCCAGGAAGCGCAGCGATTTCTCCGCTTCCTCCGCTTTGCGATGCACGTTCTGCTCGACATATTCCTGCGCGATGGCGTTGAGGATGCCGGCCGCCGCCACGGGCGAGTTGTCTTCCAGCGCCACGCCGATCACGCCGCTCTGCTTGCCGCGTTCGGCAATCATCAGCCGCCCTTGCAGCGATGCGATGGCGGCGCCGCGCGGGATGTGCCGCACGATGTAGATCGCGCCCGGATTGCCCACCAGCTGGCTCACCTGCATGTTGACCACGCCGCCGCGCGTGTTGATGACCAGCGGCTCGCCCACCTTGCCTTGCGCGACGGTGTCTTCCTTCGGAAAGGCTACCTCGAAGGTGTCGCCCTGCTGCTTGGTCACGCGGATCTCGGCGCCTTCGAGCTCCGGCGGCACGGTCAGGCTGGCCATCTTGATCGATTCGATACCCCACGCATACCCGCCGTAGCCGAACAGTCCCGGCGTGGACAACTTGCTGGCGCGCGCCGCGATCGCGGAGCCGATCACCGGGAAATAGCGCGGCGTGGCCACGACATCGAGATGAAGCAGGTCCACAGCCTTGCCGACCACCATGCGCGAGCGCAGCAGTTCCATTTCCGCCGAAGCCGCGGGCTTGACGTCGAACACCGGCGACAGGCTGGCGGCCAGCTTGGTGCCCGCCGCGTTGCCGGAGGTGTCTTCCACCTGCACCACGATGTCCGCGCGGTAGACGGGCTTGCTCAGCGTGGCATAGACCATGCCGAGGATCGTGACGAGACCGGCCACCAGGATGAAGGTCCAGCGATATCGCACGAGCGTGTCCAGGACAGCGGTCAGGTCGATGGGCTTTTCGCCGCCTTCCTCGATTTCCGCCGAAGGATCCCGGAATTGCCTGATATTGCTCATGATGACTCCTTGCATCCGCGTGCGTTCTCGATTTGTTGAACGCGTGTTGTCCATGCTTCGACCCCGTGCCGGATCATGCCAAGCACCACCGCAAACATGCCGTGCGATCCGCCGTACGGGTCTGGCACATCTGCGTCGATGGATTCGCACAACCGAAACGTCTTGCCGTGCGCGCAGCCGTGCATCGCTTCGAGCGCCAGGCGCTGGTCCGTTTCCATCACCAGCACCAGATCCGCCTGGCGCACCAGTGCGTGATCGATGGCGCGCGCACGATGCCCGCGCAGGTCCAGCCCTTCCTGCCACAACAGCCGCACCGCGCGCGGGTCCGCGCCCACGCCCACCGGTGGCTCAAGTCCGGCGGATACGACTTGGCATTCCGGCAGCGCGCGTTGCAATAGCAGCGCGGCCATCGGGCTGCGGCAGCGGTTGCCCAGGCACACCACCAGGATCGTCTGGATTTTCGTCACAGCCATCCTCAATAGCGCATGAAGCCGGCGGTGCCGGTGATCGGCTGGATCAGCATGCTCATCACGCGGCTCCAGCGCACCACACCGTTGGCGTCGACATAGACCACGTCCTTGGGCTGCATCTCGAACCCTTCGGCCACGGCCAGCGCCACCGGCGATGTGCCGTCGAGGTGATACACCAGCGGCGAGCCGTCCTCGCGCTTGCGGATCACGTAGATCTGCCCGGCATTGGCGGTGCCGGGATTCACGCCGCCGGCATCGCCGAGCGCTTCGTTCAGCGACATACGGCCATCGCGCATGATCAGCGACACCGGCTTGACCACTTCGCCGGTGACGAAGACCTTGCTGCCTTCGCGCTGCTCCACGCGCACGATGTCGCCATTGCGCAGCAGGATGCGCGATGGATCGATGCCCTTGCGCAGCAGCGCCGGCATATCGACGTACCAGGTCTGTTCGCCGCGTGTCACGCGGATGCGGCTGTTATCGCCGGTCAGGTTCAGCACGCCGCCCGCGCGGTTCAACGCTTCCACCAGCGTCATCGCCGCATCGTCGATCGGCAGCGCGCCTGGCGTCTTCACTTCGCCATCCACATACACGCGCTGGCTGCGGAAGCCCAGCACGCGCACGGTCATCTGCGGATCGCGCACCACGCGCGAGATCACGCGCGACATCTCCGTGCGCAGTTCATTGGTGGTCTTGCCGGCGACATGCATCACGCCCGCATATGGAAACTGAATATCGCCGCTGGGGCTCACCACGTAGCCGGGCATGTTCGATCCGCCGCTGGTGACGGGGATTTCCATCGCGGTGGCCACGCTGTAGGTCTGCGTCGGAAACACCAGCTCGGGGTGATCCCACACCACCACCGAGATGATGTCGCCGGGGCCGACGCGGTACGGCTGCGGCGTTCCAAACAATTGTTCGACGCCGACATTGGTAGGTTTGGCGTTCTTGCGCAATTCCTCGTTGAGCTTCAGCGTGATCGGCAGTATTTCCGGTGGTTTTTCGGTATCGCCGCCCGACGCCTGCATGGCGGCGTCGGAAATACGCATGCCCGGCGCGGCGGCGCACGCCGACAGCAGCAGTGCGGCGCACAGTGAAACCAGGGTGGATCGACGTTGCCCGTCGACGAGGATGGCGAAACGACCTGATGACATCGCATTTCTCCCTACGCTGATGCGAAAGGCACGCGTCAAGCAAAGCGCGGCGGTGCCTACCGATGTAGCGAGAGTAGAAGTGCCGCAACGTGTCTTCGGTACGCTTCACCACATTGGCGCAGAGCGCATGTGCGCGATGCACGCTGCTATCGATGGCGATGTCTTGCCAGCGTGGTTTGTGGCGCAGCGTACGGATTTCGCGGGACCAGCGGGCTAGCCTGCCATCATCAACCGGCGTGCGCGGAGGTTCCTTTTCATGCGGCTTTTACATGTCATCAATTCGATCGATCCCGTGGGTGGCGGCCCGATCGAAGGTCTGCGGCAGTTGGGCGTCTATTTGTCACAGCGCGGCGTGCAGGCGCAGATCTGCTGCAGCGATGCGCCCGATGCGCCTTACGTGACAAACAGCGGGCTCGATGTCATTGCGCTGGGGCCCGCGCGGCTGCGCTACGGTTTCAACATGCGCCTGCTGCACTGGCTCAGCGATCACGCGCAAGAGTACGAAGTGATCATCGTGCATGGCATCTGGCAGTTCCACAGCCTGGCCACCTGGCTGGCATTGCGGCGCCGGCGCATTCCATATTTCGTGTTCACACATGGCATGCTCGATCCGTGGTTCAAGCACCGCTACCCGCTCAAACACCTGAAGAAATCGCTCTACTGGGCGGTTGGCGACTACTGGGTATTGCGCGATGCACGCGCGGTCCTGTTCACCGCCGAGGAAGAACGCCTGCGCGCGCGCGAGTCGTTCGGCCTGTACCAGTGCCGCGAACAGGTCACGACGTTTGGCACGTCGCCGCCACCGGCGGACCGCTTTGCGATGCGCGCGGCTTTCACGCACGCATTTCCGGAGACAGCGGGGCGCCGCAACCTGCTGTTCCTCGGCCGGATCCACGAAAAGAAGGGCTGCGATCTGCTGGTGCAAGCATTCGCCAGCGTGGCGGCCACGGATCGCTCGCTGCACCTGATCATGGCCGGTCCCTGCGACATGCCGATGCGGCACCAGTTGGAGGCCATTGCGCATCGCGCCGGCGTCGCCGATCGGATCACTTGGACCGGCATGCTGCAGGGCGATCTGAAATGGGGTGCGTTCGAAACGGCCGAAGCCTTCTGCCTGCCCTCGCATCAGGAAAACTTCGGGGTTGCCGTGGCTGAATCGCTCGGCTGTGGCGTGCCGGTGCTGATTTCGAACAAGGTCAATATCTGGCGCGAAATCGAAGCCGACGGCGCGGGGATGATCTGCGACGACACCGCCGCGGACACCGAGCGCGTGCTGCGCCAGTGGATCGCCACGACGCCCGCCGAACGCAGCCGCATGCGCCAGCGCGCACTGGACTGCTTTGAATCGCGCTTTCAGAGCAGTCGCTTCGCCGATCAATTGCTCGATATCGTGAACGCGCCGGTGGCGGTGGGATAAGCAGAGGAAGGTTCGCCCCGCGCGCAGTCGGCCGGGGCGATTCGGGATAAGCCGCGCCGCCGCTGGTGCAAGGCAGCTTCCGGCACGGCCGTGCCGGGCCGCAAGCTGCTTCAGGATTCGGTCACCACATCTGCCAGAAGCGATGGCGGTGTTGCGGCGACGACAGGGCGGGGCGCCGATAGTCCCGGGCCGCGCAGTTGCAGCGCGGTTTCCAGCACCTGCGCGCAGATGGTTTCGTTGCCGACGCCGTTGGCGCGCACGCGCCGCATACCGGCCAGGCGGATCGACTCGCGCTGGGCGCCGTCGGCCAGCAACGTGCGGCACCAGTGCGCGCATTCGTCGACGTTACCCCAGAACACCGCCTCGCGGCCGTCCTCGAACATCGCCATGTGTTCATGCGTGCGTTGCGCGCAGAGCAGGCCGCCGGCGTAGGGAATCTCCATGGTGCGCGTGGTGTGCAGGTCGCGATTGCCCGACGACAACAGGCCGATGCAGATCTTGCTGCCCTGGATCGCCGCCACGTATTCGCGTCCGCTCAAATTGCCGCCGCGATAGTATGGCCGCAGCATGGGCCAGAACGGCGACAGTCCCCAGCGCGCGCCCCACACCGATACCGGAATGCCGCGGTTGATCAGGTCGACGATAAAGCGGTCGCGTTGCTCGTTGCGCATCCAGGTGCCGATGAAGGCCACTTCGGAGCGGAATTCCGGCGCAATGTCGGCAGGATCGGCAAACGGCGCGTGCATGACCTCGTCGTAGCTGCGGTCCACGCGCAGGATTTGCGAGGCGCCCAGCGCGCGGAATTCGTCGATATTCTCGTCGCGCACCACCACGCAAACGTCATAGGCGGAAATCGCGTTGCGCAGCGAGGCAAAGCGCTGGCCGTCGCGCGGGCCGGTGGGATCGTCGTGGTTGTAGAGCACCGTCGATGCGCCGGTGCTCTTGAGCAGGCGGATGCAGTCGATGCCCAGCAGTTCGCCGCTATCGACCCACACGATGTCGGGCGGGTCGCCCAGCGACGCGCAAATGCGCGCCACCCAGTCGTGCATGGTCCACTGCAGGGCGCGGTAGCCGGTGCGGAAATGCGCAGCACCAAGCCAGCGGTTGCTCAGTTGCCGATCCACCGCCAGAACGGGGTCCGCGATGGTGACCGTGTGTCCAAGACGGCGCAGCGCCTGCGCGCGGCACAGTGCGGTGCCCCCTTGCAGCGTCCAGCCGAGATACAGGATTCTGGCCATGGTTCAAGCAGCTCCCTTGCCGATTGCGCGCAGCATCGCGCGCGAGACCCAATAGACAATGGCGTACACAAACGCCCCCTCGATCCATCCACGCACAATGAATTGCGTCAGGCCCGACAGCGATTCCACGCCGGTGGCGGCGCTGGTCAGGTAGAACACCCAGGTGAAATAGCGTGTGACCGCCAGCGGACTGAACACCGGCAGCCACTGCGTCGCGCCGCCATGGCGCGACGGCAGCGTGTGGCGCGTGGTCTGCGCATCGGCCAGGGCAAAGGTGACGATCGCCAGCATCGCCAGCACGCCGGGGTAGAGCCAGTCGAACAACGAGTAGCCGCTGCCGAAGATCGATCCGGTGCGGAAGCCGCCCAGCGCATCGGTGTCGCCCGTCACGGTGAACAGCATCAGGTCGCCCATCGACGACGTGGTGACCATGTTCTTGTCCACCGCCAAGCCCAGCGTTTCCAGCAGCGGTGCGGGAATCGCGCTCAGCACGCGCTGCCATTCGAGGCTGCGCAGTTCGGCACGCGCCGAGGCGTCTTGCCGCAAGGCCAGGTCGAGCGTAGCGTCGGCAAATTTCCAGTTGGCAAGGCGCGCGAGGAAAACGTTATCGAGATAGCGCTCGTCCCATGTGGCGTGATCGTCGTTGACGTCGGCCAGACGGCGCTCGCGGATCGCGTTCTGGTCCTGCATGGTCTCGATGGTGGCGCTGATCAACTGGCTGGCCGGTACGTCATTGCGCTGCGCGCGGGCGATTACCATGCTGGTGGCCAGATCCGAGACCGGCCCCTGCAGCAGCGCCAGCGCCAGCCCGATCAGCACCAGCCGACGCGGCCGGAACAATCGCATCGGCAGCGTGCGGGTGATAAAGCCATAAGCCATGATCAGGCATACCGAAATCGTGCCGATCAACACCAGCGCGCGGCTGTTGCTGCCGATCGACACCACGGCAAGCACCACCGTGTACATGGTCAGGATGAACTTCCAGCGCGCGGACAGCGGCATGTAGGTATGCACACCGATCAGCGGGCGCACGATCATGCAGAACGGCAGGTACGCCAGCGGATACATCGCCTGCATCAGCCGGTTCAGTGCGCCGCCGCTGCCTTCGGTGATCGCGCCAACCACGAACACCTGGTACACCATCGCGCCCAGGCCCATGCTGCCCATCATGATCAACTGCACGTTGCCCGGCGAGCGAAAGAAGCCAAGCGGACGGTACACGTGATTGACGATCACCAGCCGCGCCTGCATGGCGGCGCTGCTCTTGCGGTACAGCTTGTGCGCGCCCAGCAGCGCCAGCATGCAGATCAGCGCATGGGCGAAGTCCAGTACCGGATGCAGCAGGTTATAGGTCAGCGGCTTCCATTCCATCAGCGTTGCCACGGGCGGCAACAGGAAGTACGACGTGGCGTAGCCAAGCAGCATCGACGACGAAATCGGATAGGCGCGCAAGCGCGCGGGCCGTGCCATCAGATGCACGGCAAGGCTGCCGCCGGCGATGGCCATCAGCGCGGCGGCCACGTTGGCGGCATTCAGCCAGATCAGCGCCTGCACCCCCACCACCGCGATCCAGCCAAGCAGCAGCACGGTCCGCCAGCGCTGGAAGCGCAGCGGCCGCGGTGCGGCGATGCTCTGCAACGTGATGGTGGACATGACGGCCTCCTGAAGGCGGATGAAACGCAGCCTACCGGGGATCACCGCATGCGGATGTGGGCTAGCACACTTTGCGCGCCAGCGGCCGCCAGCGTTGGGTGCCGAACAGTCGCGCGACGGTGTGCCGCGCATGATCCGTGACGTACGGCGTGGCACGCGGCGTGACAATTGGCGCGGCCATCGGCGCTGCAATTCGGCCATCCATGGCGGCAAGGTTTGGCCGCGGCGTCGGCCGTCGACGGAGAGCAAGACCGTGAAGATCGTGGTGTTCGGCCATCCGGCCTATTTTGGCAGTCCCAGCATGAACGGCTTTGTCACGATGGTGGCCGACGGCATGCGCGCGCGCGGGCACGATGTGGAGCTGTGGCGGCCCGAAGGGTTGGTGCGACGCCTGGGCATCGGCCCGCGCTCGCGCAAGTGGCTTGGCTATATCGATCAGTTCGTGCTGTTCCCGCTGTCCGCGACGATGCGGCTGCGCCATATGCAGGGGCCGCCGCTGGTGGTGCTGGGCGATCACGCGCTGGGCATGTGGATGTCGTTCCTGTGGCGCTGGCCGCATGTCATCCATAGTCACGATTTCAATCCGCAGCGCGAACTGGCCGGCGATTTCCCGAGCCGTCGACTCAAGTGGACCGGCCGCCTGTATCAGTCGCTGATCCGGCGCGGCTTTGGGCGCGGCAATGCGTTCATCGCCGTGTCGCAAGCGACCGCGCGCGATCTTGCGCGCTTTCATCCGGGCCCGCCGCCGCGCTGCGATGTGGTCTACAACGGTCTGAACTATCCGTTCGCCCCGATGGCCGCGCAGCAGGCGCTGGCGACGCTGCGCAGGTATGTCTCCGAACCCCTCGCGCCGGGCATGCTGCTGCATATCGGCGGCAACCAGTGGTACAAGAACCGCCTTGGCGTGCTGGCGCTCTATCTGGCGTACTGCCGCATCACCGCGCAGCCGCGTGTGCTGTGGATGCTCGGGCCGGTGCAGCCGGAGCCGGCCATGCAGCAACTGGCCGCGCAAGCGGCGCAGGCGGGCGGCGAGGTGCGCTGGCTGGTCGGCTTGCCTACCGAAGCGGTGCACGCCGCCTACGCGCTGGCGGCGGTGTTCCTGTTCCCGAGTCTCGAGGAAGGGTTCGGCTGGCCGATCATCGAGGCGATGGCGTGCGGCACGCCGGTGCTGACCACCGACCGCGCGCCGATGAACGAGATCGGCGGCGATGTGGCCACGCTGATCGAACGCATGCCCGAAAGCGGAGAGCACGATCGTCAGAACTGGGCCGCGCGCCATGCGCCGGTGCTGGGCGACATAGCGGCGTGGTCGCCATCGATACGTGCGCGCCACGCGCAGCGGGCGATCGCGCATGCGGCCGGCTTTTCCGCCGACAGCGCACTGAATGCCTATGAAAAGATCTATCGGGACGTGCTTCAGGCACACGCGCGCGCTTAGCCGCTCTCAAGCGCTACGGGCTTTGTACCGGCCGGCGCGTGCCGCCGGCCATCGTTTCGCGCTATGTGCGCTGCCGCACAAAACACGCGATTGAAACTCCCTACCATCTGCAAGTCCCAGCAGACCGGTAGTTTTTTCAAACGGTCGATCCAGCCAGACAGCATGGCCGCGACGCTGTTTTTCCGATGCCCAACGGAGTTCATCATGATGACGTACACGGCGCAGGATCAGATCAATCGCAAGGCGTGGCGAAGCGGCGGAGCGCGGCGCCTGTTCGGCGCGCTGACCGGCTTCACAGACCCTGGCGAAGCGGGCGCGCTTGCCAGTGTGGCCGACGAGGTGCGCGGCGAGGCGTTGCTCGATGTCGGCGTGGGCGGTGGACGTACGGTCCCGCTGCTGCGGCAGCTCAGCGACAACTACACGGCGGTCGACTACACCGCCGAACTGGTCGACGTCTGCAAGCGCAACTATCCCGATGTGAGGGTGCTGCATGCCGATGCGCGCGACCTGTCGATGTTTGACGATGAGAGCTTCTCGCTCGTGATGTTCAGCTGGAACGGTATCGACGCGGTGGATCCGGTGGGCCGCCAGGCGATCCTGCACGAATTCACGCGCGTGCTGCGCCCGGGCGGGCTGCTGCTGTTTTCCACGCACAACATGCTGGGCCCGGGCTATCGCGAGAACCTGCTCAATATGCTGAACTGGCCCAACGATGCGCGCAATGCGCTGGACTTCGGCCTGAAGACGGCGCGCGTGATTGCGCGGCTGCCGAGCGGCGCGTTCAACTTCGTGCGCCATTCGCGGCTCAATCGCCAGTACGATGGTTTTGGCCTGCGCGTCTGCGCGGCGCACCGCTTTGGCATCGTGATCTACTACACGGAACTGGAAGCGCAGAAGCGCGCGCTGGCCGACTACGGGCTTCACACCGAGCATGTCTTCGGCAATCTCAGCGAGCAAGAACTGAATGCCGGCGACGATCTTCGCCGCGTGTTCTGGTTCCACTTCGTGGCGCGCAAGCTGCGCACGACGTGAGCCACGTGTGATCTCTCGCGACGCGCCCTAGCGGCGCGCCTCCACTGCGCGAACGTCGTCCTTCGGCTTGGGCGCGCGTTGCGCGGCGGGGCACATTTCCAGCAGCGTCTGCTCGAATCTTGCCAGCACGGCATCGCGCTCCAGATGCTGACGCGCCCAGGCCAGACCCGCTGCGCCCAGCGCGGCGCGCCGCTCGGGCGCGTCCGCCAGCGTGGCGACGGCGCATGCGAAGGCGTCCTCGTCGCCGGGCGGCACCACCAGGCCGCAACGTCCGACTGCCTCGGCCAGCGCCGATCCGGCTGCCGCGGTGGCGACCACCGCGCGCGCGCTGGCCAGCATGCCGGTCAGCTTCGACGGCATGACCAGATCGGTGACATCGGCACGTTGCGGCAGCAGATGGATGTCGGCCGCCGCCATCAGGGCTGGAAAACGCTCGTTGCTCTGCAACGGCAGAAAGCGCACGCGCTCCATCCCGGCGCAGGCCGCTTGCAGCGCGGCGCGACCGCCGCCGTCGCCGCAGAACACGAAATGGATGTCGGCGCGATCACGCAGGCGCGCGGCCGCTGCCGACAGGTGTTCCAGCCCCTGCTTGGCGCCCATGTTGCCCGAGTACAGCGCCAGCACCGCATCATCGGGCACGCCAAGCTCTTGGCGCATGGCGCGCACCGCTGCGGGATCGGTCCGATGCAGCATGGTCCAGTTTGGGAGCAACGCCGCGCGCGCGGGCGGCACCCCTTTGGCGATGGCCAGCGCCACCATGTTGTGCGAAATCGACGACACGCAGTCCTGGCGCTGCAGCAGCCAGCGTTCGCATCGCGTGGCCACGCGCCGCAACCATGGGCGCTTGAGCAGGCCGAGCGCGAAGGCCGCGTCGACTTCGTAATCCTGCACGTGCAGCCACGTCTTGCTGCCGGCCAGCCGGCCCATCAGCGTGGCGGCCGGCGCGCACATCAGCGGCGGCTCCACCGTGAACACGACGTCGGGACGCCAGAACCACTGGCGCGCCAGAAGCGGCAGCGTCGACACGGCAAAGCTGGCCAGATGCAGCAGCCGACGCAGGCCCGACTGCCGTGCGGGAATCCAGACCGGCGCGCGCCAGACATCGACGCCGCGCAGGGTTTCGCGCCGGTATTGCCACGCGCGATAGCCGTCGCCGATGCGCCACGCTGGATAGTACGGCGGCGCGGCGATCACGCGCACCGCGTGGCCGCGCGCGGCCAGCCATTCGGCCTGCTCGGTGGTGTACTTGCCGATGCCGGTCAGCTCCGGCGCGTAGTTGAGGCTGACCATCAGGATCTTCATCGTTGCTCGCCAGCGTTGCGCACGGGGCGCTTATGTCGTGACCAGGGGATCGTGCGCACGCAGCAGGCCATCGGCCACGGCGCGGTGATAGGTGTCGCGCAAGCCGTCGCGCAGTGCAATGCGCGCGTGCCAGCCGGTGGCGCCGATGGCGCCACTGTCCAGGCGCTTGCGCGGCGTGCCGTCGGGACGCGACGGATCGAAGCCGATCGTGCCGTTGAAGCCGGTGGCCTGCGCTACCAGCGCGGCCAGCGCGGCGATGCTGACTTCGTCGTCGCTGCCGACGTTCAGAAAACCATGGCGCGCCGCCTGGCGATACTCGGCCTCGGGCAGCGACATCATGTGCAGGCATGCGTTGGCCAGATCGTCGACATGCAGGAATTCGCGCAACGGCCGCCCGGTGCCCCATACCGCGACATGCGATGCGCCGCGCGATGCGGCGTCGTGGAACCTGCGCAACAGGCCCGGTATCACATGGCTGTTGTCGGGATGATAGTTGTCGCCGGGCCCGTAGAGATTGGTCGGCATGGCGCAACGGTAGTCGGTGCCGAATTGCCGGTTGTAGCTGTCGCACAGCAGGATGCCCGCGATCTTGGCCAGCGCGTAGGGCGCGTTGGTCGGCTCCAGCGCGCCGGTCATCAGCGCGTCCTCGCGGATCGGCTGCGTGGCCAGACGAGGATAGATGCAGCTCGATCCCAGAAACAGTAGTTTGCGCACGCCGTGCTGCCACGCCGCGTGAATCACGTTGGTGGCAATCGCCAGGTTCTGGTAGATGAATTCGGCGGGATAGGTGTCGTTGGCGTGGATGCCGCCCACGCGCGCGGCGGCCAGATACACCTGATCGATGCGCTCGCCGGCAAAGAACGCCTGCACCTGCTGCTGGTTGGTCAGGTCGAGTTCGGCGTGGGTTCGCGTCACGATATCGGCGCGGCCTTGCGCGTGCAGCGCGCGCGTGATGGCGGAGCCGACCATGCCGCGGTGGCCGGCGACGAAGATGCGGGGCCGGGACTCAGTCATGGTGATCGTAGGCGCGAAAACCGGCCAGGCGCACCAGCGCGTCGCGCCGCGCGGCGGCGTAGTCGGATTCGATCATCTCGCGCACCAGTGCTTCGAACCCGGTTTGCGGCGACCAGCCCAGCTTGTCGCGTGCGCGGCTGGCATCGCCGAGCAGCGTTTCGACTTCCGTCGGCCGGAAATAGCGCGGATCGACGCGCACGATCACATCGCCGACCTGGCATGCGGGACGCTGCTGCTGCGCGTTGGCATCGATCGCACTGACCACGCCAACCTCTTCGGTGCCGTGGCCTTCGAACGTGACCGTGATGCCCAGATGCTGGGCGGCCAGTTCGACAAATTCGCGCACGCTGTGCTGCTGGCCGCTGGCGATCACGAAATCCTCGGGCTGCGCCTGCTGCAGCATCAGCCACTGCATCTGCACGTAGTCGCGCGCGTGGCCCCAATCGCGCAGCGCCGAAAGATTGCCCAGGTACAGCGTGTCCTGCAGGCCCAGCGCGATGCGCGCGATGGCCCGCGTGATCTTGCGCGTGACAAAGGTCTCGCCGCGCACCGGGCTCTCGTGATTGAACAGGATGCCGTTGCAAGCGTACATGTCATAGGCTTCGCGATAGTTCACCGTGATCCAGTACGCATAGAGCTTGGCGGCCGCATACGGGCTGCGCGGATAGAACGGTGTGGTTTCCTTCTGCGGGATTTCCTGCACCAGGCCGTACAGCTCTGACGTGGACGCCTGGTAGAAGCGCGCGGTGCGTTCCAGACCGAGGATGCGCAGCGCTTCGAGCAGGCGCAGCGTACCGAGCGCATCGGTGTTGGCGGTGTACTCGGGCTCTTCGAACGACACCTGCACGTGGCTTTGCGCGGCCAGGTTGTAAACCTCGTCGGGCTGCGACTGCTGGACCACGCGCATCAGGCTGGCCGTATCGGTCATGTCGCCATGGTGCAGGAAGAGCCGGCGATCCGGCGCCTGCGGGTCCTGATAGAGATGATCGATACGCTCGGTGTTGAACTGCGAACTGCGGCGCTTGATGCCGTGCACTTCGTAGCCCTTGGCAAGCAGCAACTCGCACAGATAGGCGCCGTCTTGTCCGGTGATGCCGGTGATCAGGGCGCGCTTCGGGCGCTGCGCCGGCGCGAGCGCCGGTTCGCCGATTCCTGCAAGAGGCTGGAGGTCGTTGGCTCCCATATCTTCCTGTGCTCCTGGCTGATGACCGCAAACGGTGTCCGCCGGGCCGCGGCATGCCCGTGAGGCGACTGTAGCGGCGCGCATTCGACGGCACTGTTGGCTAGCCCACAGAGATGCACACGGTCAGTCAAAGTGCGGACGCAGAAATGGGTACGCTGCCGGTGGAAGTCGGCACGACTCCATCACGTTGCGGCACGCTCGCGTGTCTTCAGACGGGTTCAGGCTTCAGACGGGTTCAGGCTGGTTCAGGATGGTTTATGCCGCGTCGGGTGCGCAGGCATCGGGCGGGGAAAGCGGTGCGGCGAGACAAGCGGCCGCGCGGTGCAGAACCATCGATAGGGAAGAGATGCCGGAGAACCGGCGGGTACGAGGATGTACCCGCCAGAACGGCGCAGGTGTGTTGCGCCGATCGTCGATCGGTCAGAGCGTGACCGACGGGCCGGGCGCGGCGGGAAAGCGCGAATCGTCGCGTCGTGGGGGCTGGATCCGTGCGGCGTGCTCGTCGCCGCTGACCCATTCCAGCGTGGCGCCACGTTGCAGCGCCGCGTAGACAGCCTCGCCCTTGTTGCGGACCTTGAGTCGCTGATACAGCGTGCAGGCGTGGCTCTTGACCGTGGCCACCGAGATATTGAGCATGCGGCTGACAGTCTTGATCGGATAGCCGCGCGCCAGCAACACCAGCACTTCGTACTGGCGCGGCGTGATCTTGAGCATTTCCGCTTCGTCGTAGCTCGGCTCTTCTTCGGTCAGCGCCCGCGATGTGGCGGTGGTCGACGACGATGCGATCGGTTGGCCCGGGCGCAGGCTGGTCAGATCGCGCACGGCCACCGCCGCACGCAACGCGCTGGCGCAGGCCACTGGGGACACGCCGTCCTGGGGCAGGCTCGACGACAGCGGCAGCGGCGCCGCCGAGGCCAGCGACGTCGCCGGCAAACATCAATCCCTGCACGCTGGAAATGGCCAGACGAATGGCCGCCTCGATCACGGCCAAGGACGCGGACTTGGGCAGGCAGCCGCAAATGCCGCGCGCGGCATCGGGGGTCGGCACATGCAGGGGCAGCGTATCGGCCAATACCAGGATGCGATGCGGAGCCAGGCGGTCCCGCGCCTGTTCCAGTTGTTCCCAGCCGGCGGCCTGGTCGGCCGGCATGCCGAATACCAGCAGTTCGGCGTTACGGTGTGGTGACTCCAGGCGGTGAATATCGGCCGACGAAATTGCCAGCGCGTGTCCAAATTCCTGGATGGTTTCGAGCATCTGCAAAAGCCCGAGCCGGAGCAGCGGGTGCTCCTCGATCAGCAAGGCGTTCATTCTTCTTGACTCCCCGTTTCGGTGGGTGAGAGAGCGGGACGCTTTGCGTGTGGGAATGCGCGGCGGCAATGCGGGCATCGGTGCGCCGATGCCGCGAAAGCAGCTGGAAACCCATGCTCCCGTGTCGATCGATTCCAGTTGTTAGTCTGGATTTCTCCGCGCGACCGGAAGGATGACCCGTACCCGTACCCGAAAGAAAATCTCGCTCCAAAATCGAACTTAAAACCATCTTATGGGCTGGTCCGTTCGAATGCAAGCCGTCGGGTCGGGGGGGATTGCCCGGTCTAATACCATTCATCGCATAATCCGCCCCCGGGCTCGTGCATTTGGCGGGATAAGTATGCACAAGGCCATGCGGCATCAGGCGGCGGGGCAGTTTCACGCGTGAAACAGGGAGCTCCAAAACTGTTTCACGCATGCAACCATTTGGAAAGAAAATGACTGCTTGAATATCAAAAGCTCACCCGCTTGGGGGGTGTGGCATTAACGAAAATCGTGCGTGGTGGCGCAATATTGAAACGGCTCGGAAGTATTTCCAAAGTCAATATTCACGAGTGGGTGTTTTGCGAGGCACCGCTTGGACTAGTGCAAAAGAATGAGAGCCAATTCGTGCATCGGCAGGACGGACAAACGCCTTGTAACGCGCCGGCCGCATGGTTTGCCACCACCATCCGCCTTGCCTTGCGCCTGTGCTTGTCATCCCGATCCGGTCGCTTGCGCGCGGCGGTCATCGATGGTCATACATGGCTGCGGGCCGCTTCCCATGCCCGTGGTTGCGGCCCGCTTGCGCCATTGCTCGTGACGTCAGGTCAGCTTGCCGCATGGCGTGCCGATGGTGGGGCCGTCATGCGGAGCGTGCGCTGACTTTCTATGTTGCCGCGGTCAGCGGCCCCAGTAGCCGGGACGCTGATACCAGCCATGCGGCCCATGCACCCAGCGGCCCGGCACGTAGTGGTGACCGGGGCGCGCGGACTGGTAGTAGCCGCTGCGCCAGGCGTACTTGTCATGGGCGCGGTCATAGTGCCCCGGCACCCAGACCTGCCCCGGCCGTGGCGCGGGGCGTGCCTCGTGGCGCGGCGGGGGCGGCGGGTTGTCGTAGTAACCGTGGGCCTGCGCAGGCGACAGCAGTCCGAATACTCCGCCCGTGGCCAGCACGGCAGCGGCAAGCAAGAGTTGGCGTTTCATGTTTTTTCTCCTTCAGTCCGGGGCGGCCGGAAATTTCAGTCGATCGTCAGGCGCGCGGCGGTACTCAATAACGGTCGTGGTAGTAGTGGTAGTGCGGCCCCCGCGGCGGCACCACGATGCACGCCGAGAGCAGGGCGCTGGTGGTGGCAAGCAGGATGGCCAGGGTGATTGCGCGTTTCATGAGGGACTCCATTTCCGGTTCGCGTTGAACACGGCTTCACTCTAGCGGCGCACCCTGTGCTGGAACGGTTGCACTTGTAAGGCTGTTTCACATGGCCGCCGCGCGCGCAGGGCTGTCCGACGTCGCCCGCGCTTGCCCGCCAGGCGTTGTGTGACAAGGGTTAGCGGCAATGTGACGTGAACGTCTGGGAGATCGCTGACAGGTCAGTCGCAGGTAATCTGGCGTTACATCGGAAATGAGTCATGCAAAGATTCTGCGATGGCGGAACCGGCTTCCGGATGCTTCGTGGGGTTTCCTGCGTGTTGTCGGCGCGCCGCGCGGGCCGTACGCGGGAACGCAGAAACGGGTACGCTTCAGCCATGTCGGGCCGCCGTCGCCTTCCCCGATACGGTGCGCAACCAGGTGTCGGCTGGGCCAGGGAGGCGCCGGCGCGCCCCACGATGCGTCAACTTGCAACGCTTTTGCGGCCGGTTTCGTGGCACGAAGCTTGCGCCTGTCTGTTTGCCGTATTCCCGAGGGAGGACGTCATGCCGGTCATGCTCATCGTGCTGGTTCTGCAGGCGATCGAAGGGCTGAGCCCGCTAAGCGTGCCGCATTTCGCACGCGTGCGATTCGACGATGGCGGCGCCGACGCCGTCGCGGCGGTCCTGGAGCGCACGCAGTCGCCCTAGCGCCATCGCGTCATTGCCTGCATGGCCGTCCTCTCCGGTATTCCTTGACGATAAACGGAGAGACTGACAATGAATCGCAGTGACGTGACGGACCTCATCATCGAGGCCAAGGTAAAGCGCGGAATATCTTGGGCGCAGGTGGCCGAGCGCGTCGGCAAGAGCAAGGAATGGACGACCGCCGCGTGCCTGGGGCAGATGACTTTCGATGCGGCCGGCGCGCGCGCCGTCATGGAGATCTTCGATCTGCCGGCGGAGGCCGAGCCCTGGCTGCGCACCGTGCCCTACAAAGGCTCCCTGCCGACGCAAGTACCCACTGACCCGCTGATCTACCGCTTCTACGAACTGGTCAGCGTGTATGGCACCACATTCAAGGCACTGATCCACGAGGAGTTTGGCGACGGCATCATGAGCGCCATCGACTTCCGCATGGACCTGCAACGCGAGGCCGATCCGAACGGCGATCGCGTGCGTATCGAGATGTCCGGCAAGTTCTTGCCCTACAAGACGTACTGAGCGCGCGGCCGCGGTCGGACCGACCCCGCGTCGGCGCCGCGCCGCAGGCCGTGCGGTGGTGCGTCCCGATGCACTGGGGCGCCAGCGGAGCCAGCCAGACCGGCGGGCTGCGCTGGACATCCGGCCGCTGCCGGCGCGGACCGGCCATTCAGCCGAAGCGATTCAGCCGAAGCAACTCAGCCGAAAAATTCCTGGTAATAGCGCGTGCATGTGCCGGTCTGCCGGAACGTGTAGGGCAGTTCGGCCATGGCGGCCGCGTCCAGCGAGCCAAAGGGGATGTCGAGATCGGCTTCGGGTTGTTCGATCACGTCGTCGGTGCGGGAGATATGTTGCGGATTCACGGTAACGCTCACTCAATCGAAGGCGGGCCGGTTGGCGCCGCGTGGCATGGGGATCGATATCTGACGGGTTTGCCGCCATGCAGCAATCCTACGCAAGCGCGCCCCCGGGATCAGCGGGCCAATGTCGAAAAGACTGTTTCAGAACCCGGATCAATCGTCCGTGCCTATCGGATCCATAGGGGCGCAGGCGCAGCCGCGGGTGCGCGGAGCTGCATCTGACATGTGAAGTGCGCTGCGCTGCGTTTGGCGCGCGCAACGACCGGGAAAACTCTCGCCGCCGGCGTGGTCCCTCGCGTCTATAGTTGCTGTGGAACTGCGCCGAAGCGGTTCTTCACTTCTCCTGCCGCGCCAATGCCAGTCACCTCACGCGGGAGCTTGCCATGAGCCTGCCGCCCTGCTTTGCCGACCGCCGCGAGGCGGGTCAATACCTTGGTCGCCGGCTGGCCGAACTGGGCTTCGCACGTGCCGCGGGCGGCGAGCCTGCATTGGTGCTGGCCCTGCCGCGCGGCGGCGTGCCCGTGGCCAGCGAAGTGGCGCGAGTCATTGGCGGCACGCTCGATATCCTGCTGGTCCGCAAGATCGGCGCGCCGGGATATCCGGAGCTCGCGCTAGGCGCCGTGGTGGAAGGCGATGCCAGCGGGCGCGATCCCCACACCGTGGTCAACGACGATCCTTGGGCGCGCCGCGCGATGGAATCGGGTGCGTTCGATGCCGAGCGCGGGCGCCAGCTCGGCGAGATCTGCCGTCGCCAGCAGCACTACCGCCAGGGGCGTCCCGTGGCGGCGATGGCTGGCCGCCGCGTGATCGTGGTGGACGATGGCGTGGCCACCGGCGCCACCATGCGCGTAGCGCTCGACGCGGTGTGCATGGCCGGAGCCGCACAGGTGGTGGCGGCCGTGCCGGTGGGATCGCCCGACGGGCTGGCGACGTTGCGCGATGCAGCCGACCAGGTGGTGTGCCTGAATACGCCGGCCAACTTTGGCGCGGTAGGGTCGTTCTATCTCGATTTCACGCAGACGTCCGACGACGAGGCGATGGCGTTGTTGCGCGAGGCGGGCTGCGCATCGACACAGCCGCGTTTTGCCGCATGGCAGCGCGACGACGCGCCGTTCAGGAACGGTCCGGCCGTGCGCTGAGCCGCACGCCTCAAAGTCCTCAGCGGCTGTCCTGTTGCGCCTTGAAGCGCGCCTTCAGGTGCGGCACGAGGCCGCCTGCACGCAGCAGCACGCGCAGAAAATCGGGTATCGGCTCGCAGGCGATCTGCACGCCGTCGGCAAGCCGCACGCGCGCGGCATCGAGATCGACCTTGGCGCGTGCACCGTCGGAGAGCGCGTCAGTCTGTCGACATACCAGGACAGGCAGGCCGATATTGATCGCGTTGCGATAGAACAGGCCCGCGAACGACGGCGCCAGCACCGCCACGATGCCGAGATGCCGCAGCGCTTGCGCCGCCTGTTCGCGCGACGATCCCATGCCGAAGTTGCTGCCGGCGACCACGATATCGCCGGCGCGCACCGCGCCCGGAAATTCGGGCCGCAGATTTTCCAGACAATGCCGGGCCAGCGCATCGAGGCCGCCCTTCATGTACCTGCCAGGCGCCATCGCGTCGGTATCGACGTCGTCGCCAAAACGCCAGATGCGGCCGCAGGGCAGGTGGGAGAAATCGGGCGCCGGCGTCATGCGAGCAGCGTGCGCGGATCGGTAATGCGGCCCGTCACGGCCGTGGCGGCGACGGTCATCGGCGATGCCAGCCAGACCGCGCTGCCGGCGTCTCCCATGCGGCCCTCAAAATTGCGCGCAGTCGATGCAATCGCGCGGCTGCCGGCCGCAAAGCGGCTCGCGCCGTAACCGGCGCAGGCATTGCAGGCGTTGGGCAGCAAGGTTGCGCCCGCGTCGGTCAGTGCGGCCAGCGTGCCTTCGCGCGCGGCTTGCTGCTGGTCCCGCAGCGATGCCGGCGCCACGCGCAGCGCAACGCCCGGCGCCACCTTGCGTCCGCGCAGCACGCGCGCGGCCATGCGCAGGTCTTCCAGCTTGGCGCCCGTGCACGCGCCCAGATAGGCGATGTCGATGTCCTGGCCCACCGCCTGGTCCACCGGCGCGCTGTTTGCCGGCGAGTGCGGCGCGGCCACGTGCGGCGCCAGCGTGTCGGCGTCGAAGCGATGCACGGCCAGCAGCGGCGCGTCGGCGTCGGTGCGCCATTGACGCGGGTCGATGGCCGCCAGCGTGTCCGCATCGACACCGGCGCCGGCCAGCCACGACATCGTCGTCGCATCGGGTGCGATCAGTCCGGTTTGCGCGCCAAGTTCGGTACACATGTTGGTGAGCGTCATACGCTCCTGCATTGGCAGCGCGGTAATGGCCGGGCCGGTGAATTCGATCGCTTCGTAGCGTCCGCCGGCCAGTCCCAGCGTCGCGCACAGGAACAGCATGATGTCCTTGGCGCAGACTCCGTCGCCAAGCGCGCCTTGCCAGTCGATCCGGATGGTCTGCGGCACGCGCAGCCAGATCTCGCCGGTTGCCAGCACGCCGGCCATCTCGGTGGCGCCGATGCCGAACATGTACGCGCCAAACGCGCCGCCCGTGGGGCTGTGGCTGTCGCCGCCGACGATGAAGCGGCCCGGCAGCACATGCCCGCGTTCGGGCAGCACGACATGGCAGATGCCTTCGTTGTCGATCACGTTCGGCAAGCCCGTCTCGCGCACCCAATCCCGCGTGAAACGGACGATCGCCTCGGCGTCTGGATCGGATGCCGGGACAAAGTGGTCGGTCACCACCACGAAACGCGCGGGATCCCACACGCGGGCGCCCAGATCGCGCAACAACGGCGCGACGCGGCGCGGCCCGCTGGAATCGTGCGACATCGCCAGATCGACCTTGCACATCACGATGCTGCCCGGCGCGACGTGCGGCACGCCGGCGGCGCGCGCGACGAGCTTCTGCGCGAGCGTGGCGGGCAACGGGAGTGGGTCGACGGCAAGGCCGCTGGCGCGCGTCATTCCGGCTGGGCTCCCGAATACTTCACCACCGTGGCCCAGCGCTTGACGTCCTGCTTGACGAAGGTTGCGAACGCTTCCGGCGGCATGGCGCTCGGTTGCGCGCCATCGTTTTCCAGGCGCTTGCGCACGCTGGGCGTCTCCAGCCCGTGCCGCGCGGCCTGATACAGCGTCTGGGTGATGTCGGCGGGCAGGTTGGCGGGTCCGAACAGGCCGAACCACGCGTTAGATTCGAAGCCCTTCACCGTCGCGCCAATCGGCTGCGCGCCAGGAAACTGCGGCAGCGGGGTGGGACTGGTCACGCCCAGCACCTTGAGCTTGCCGGCCTTGACGTGCTGCGCCACGTTCAGCGTGCTGGCGAACATCAGGTCGACCTGGCCGGCCAGCAGGTCGGTGATGGCCGGCGTGGTGCCCTTGTACGGAATGTTGACGATGTAGGTGCCCGTCATCATCTTGAACATGTCGCCCGCCAGATGCACCGACGAGCCGACCGACCCGATGCCGAAATTGAGCTTGCCCGGCTCCGACTTGGCCAGGCGGATCAGTTCGGGAATATTGTTGGCCGGCAGCTTTGGCGTGGCCACCAGCACGCTCGGCACCGTAGCCACCAGCGTGATCGGCGTGAAGTCCTGGATCGGATCGAACGGCAGCTTCTTGTACAGCGAGGCGTTGATGGTATGGCTGGTGAAGCTCATCAGCAGCGTGGTGCCGTCCGGCGCGCTCTTGGCCACCATGTCGGCGGCGATATTGCCGCCCGCGCCGGGCCGGTTCTCGACCACTACCGGTTGATCGAGCGTCTGCGAGATTTCCTGCGCGATGGTGCGCGCCAGCGTGTCGGTGGTGCCGCCCGCGGGTGCGCCAACCAGGATGCGGATCGGCTTGCCGCCTGCAATGGCGGCCTGCGCGGCCGGCACGATCAGCAGCGACGCCGCCGTCAGCAGCGTCGCGCCAAACAGGCGGCGGCCGAGTGCGGTGCGCGAGCGAATGGATTTTCGGGCGGATGCATGGGTGCCCGGGCAAACGACTGGCATGTCTGAGGCTCCTCGACGTGTGATCAGGAGTGCGCAGTATGCGCCCGGAAGGGCCGGTCCGGAAATGTCCGGGCGAATGCCCGGTGCGGCGGCATGGATGTCCTTGCAGGATGCTTGCGCGCGCCCGCGGTGACCCGCACCAGGAACGATGCGGACGATGCCGACGGTGCGCGTGCCAGTTGCGCCGTGAGCCGCGTTCTCAGTCGCGCAGGCCGGTGCGGGTTTCGTTTTCCACCCAGACATTGGCGCTGTCACCACCGCCCATCGGCGACAGTTCCATACGGTATTCGTAGCGATCCGGACGATACTGGCCCATCAGCAACTGCACCGGGCGGCCTGCCTTGTCGAGCACCACGCGGCGGACGGCAAGCAGTGCGCCTCCCACCGGCACATCGAGCAGCGGCGCGACCACGACGTCGGCAAGGCGCGCCGTCAGTGTCTGCGAGGCGCGGCCCAGCTCCACGCCGGACGATTCCAGCAGCCGCAGCATCGGCGTGGCTTCCAGATCCTTGCGCGCCAGCGGGCGGCCGAGATCGGCGGGCAAGTACGCGGTGATGTGCGACAGCGGGCGATTCTTGTAGTGGCGCACCCGCACGATCTTGATCACCGGATCGCCCACCTGGATCTTGAGCGCTTCGGCGACTTCGGGCGTGGCGTGGACTTCGTCGATGGAAATGACCTTGACCGCGGTCTTCTCGCCCATGTCGATGATGGTGCCGAGCAGGCTGGTGGCGCGTTCCTCGCTGCCCTGCGGCTTGACCGGATGCGGATTCACGAAGGTGCCCAGGCCGCGATGCCGGCGCACGAGGCCCTCCTGCACCAGACGGTCGAACACGCGCCGCATCGTCACGCGCGAGGCGTGGAACTGCTTGGCAAGGTCGATTTCGCCGGGCAGTGGTCCCTGGCCGAAGCGGCCTTCGACGATCTGCTGGCGCAGGACCACGTAAATCTGGTGATACAGGGGAACGACGGCTTCACTCATGGTTTCCCTTGCGGATGCTGACAAGTCTTGAATGCTACTAATGTACTTTAAATCAGACATAGCGCCTAGCGTGAAACACGCAAGCGGGGCCGGCTACGCGGTGGGGGCCTGAATTTGTTGCGGTCAGGCGTCGACTGTGCCGAAGTTGAGCAGGAATCGGGTCCGAATCGTCTGGATTGCCCGTGCGCGCTAGGGAATCGCCGGTCGCACGCCAGCCGATCGTCGACGCGCACGCTGCGACATCTGACCGGGTTTGGTGCTTGCCCCCTCAGTGCGCGGCGCGGGCCGCGACGCACCCCGGCCTGTCCTTGTTTCATGCCCGTTACGCCGCGCCGCCTTGCGGGCTGCACTGGGGGTGTGTGCTAACTCCTTGAATGCATACCGGATTTTTGGCGCCATGAGACGCATGTTCGACAAGCGTCCCAAATCGCTGTCACAGCGCTGTGACATGTCTACTGCCAAGCACAGCTCGATGCTGCAGAGCGGCAGCAAAATCGGCCGGAAAGTTCCCGCGTAACACCCCTGCAGCCGTTGTATTTCAACGGATTACGTGCACCGGCGTCGTGCGCTGGCACTGAATATGCGCCAGGGTGGTCCGGTCTGGCACCTCGCTGGACCTGATCCTCCAGCGGATGTTCTCGAGAGCACCTGCCGGAGGCTGAGCCGTAGCACAAACTTCCTGGGAGCTTCGTATGAAAAAGACTTTACTCGCGTCGGCGGTAGGCATTGCCCTCGGCTTCGCCGGTCAGGCAATGGCGAATCCGACCAACACGAATGAGGGTAACGGCAACAATACCAACACAGCGACTGCAACGTCGACACAAGGGTCTGGCGCTTCGGCCAATGAAAATTCGAAGGCCTACCAGGACAACAGCACCGCGACTTCCACGCGGACCAGCACCTTCACATCCAACCGGACGTCGACCCGGACGTCCACGAGGACCACCACGGACACCAACTCGCGCAATACCACCGACCAGGACATGAGCGGCTATGGCAATGCTTCGGCGGCCAATGGCAGCACGGCCACCGCGGCGTTCAGCAACTCGTTCAACAGCAGCAAGGCGCTGGCGATCAGCAAGCTGAGCGGCACGGTATCGGGCAACGCGATCCATAACATCGGCAACTACGCCACCAACAACGGCAACGCCAATGGCGCGGCCGGCGGCCGTGGCGGCACGGGTTATGGCGGCACCGGCCAGGGCGGATCGGGCGGCAATGGCGGCAATGGCGGCAACAGCGGCAATGGCGGATCGGGCGGCTCGGGTGGCTCGGCGACCAATGGCAGCGCTACCTCCGGCTCGGCCTATAACGATGGCGCCCAAGCCGGCAATGGCGGCCGCGGCGGCAACGCTTCCGGCTACAGCGGCGATGGCGGCGATGCTCGCGGCTCCGGCGGCAGCGCGCTGTCGGCAAGCCTGGGCGCTGGCGGTCGCGGCGGCTCGTCGCTTGGCGCAGGTGGCAGCGCTGGCTCGTCGGGACGCGGCGGTTCGGGCGGCGACGGCGGCTGGGCACGCGGCAGCGGCGGTTCGGGCCTGGGCGCTGGCCTGGGCGGCGGCCTTGGTGCTGGCGGCAGCAGCGGCTCGACCAACTCGTCCAATGAACGTGGCCCAGGCGCGGGCGGCACCGGTACGGCTACGGCCGGCGCCGGCGGCTCGGGTTCGGGCACGGGCACTGGTACGGGTACCGGGGCAGGCGCGGCGGGCACCGCCACTGGCGGCGCTGGCGGTGCTGGCGCAAGCGGCACGGCCACGGCCACCGCGGGCGCGGCAACCTCGACCGGCGGCGCTGGCGGCGCGGGCACGGCCACGGCGGGTGCAGCCACCGGCGGCGCGGGTTCGGGCACCGGCGGTGCGGGCGGCGCACAAACCAGCCTGGCTGGTGCGGGCGGCGCTGGCGGCTCGGCCACCAATGGCAGCTCGACCACCACGGCATCCAACGGTAGCGCAACGGCCGGCAGCGGCGCAGTCGGCGCTGCTTCGGGTACCGGCGGTGCAGGTGGCGCCGGCGGTGTGGGCATGGGCGGCACGGGCGGTACTGGCAACGGAGCGGTGGGCGGCGCTGGCGGCAACGGCGGCACCAACTATGTCGATGCCGGCACGTTCAACATGTCCAACATGATGACCAGCGTCGGCCAATCCGCCGCCGGCATCATGATCGCCAACCAGAACAGCGGGATGGCATCGCTGGTGCAGCAAAGCGTCAACGTCCAGGCCAACCTGGCAGTCGGCAAGTAAGCAGCCCCTGGCGCGTCTGTGGCGCTCCGCACGGAGCGCACGGCGCCTTCAGGGTTGAATCCGGCTGAAGCCGTGCATGGCGCAAGCTCTCGCGCCATGCACGGCCCTGTCAGATGCCTGCAGGTCCGATGTTGCGGCCCGGATGGGGGCCGTAGCACGGAGCATGAGGAGACGCACCATGCGATCGCATCGCGTAGCTGTTGCCGCATTGTCGACAGCCTTTCTGGCCTGGCCCTTCGTGCCGGCCAGTGCAGGGCCGCAGTTGGCCGAGGCATCCGCCACGGCCGTGGCGGTCGCCAGCAGTGATACCGGCGCAGCCGCCGCAGTCGCGGGCGCGGCGGCCAGCGTGTCGGCGATGTCCGCCGACGCCGGACGCAAACCAAACATCTTCGGCATGACCGCGAAGGCGGTCGGCGCCGACAAGCTCGACGACGTGCGCGGTGGCGCCGAGTTGGTGGTCAATGACATGCGTTTGCACGGCACGGTGGCCGACAACGCAGCGATCAACACGTTGTCCGGCAGCAATATCGTTTCCGAAGGATCGTTCGCGAACGCAGCCGGCTTGCCGACCGTGATCCAGAACTCCGGCAGCAATGTATTGATCCAGAACGCGACCATTCTCAACGTCCAGTTCAAATGATCATGCGCACCCTGCTGCTCGCTGTCGTTTGCGTGATGGCGGCGCTGGGCGTCGTTCCCGATGCCCGCGCCGACACCATCCGCGTGCCGGGAGACCAGGGCAATACGTATAACGTGCCGGTGACGAGCCTGCGCGAGGCGCGGTTCCGCACCACGATCCGGCAGCGCTACGACTTCAGTTGCGGATCGGCGGCGGTGGCCACCTTGCTCACGTACCAGTACAACGTGCCGACCACCGAGGAGACGGTCTTCGCCAACATGTTCGTCAACGGCGACCAGGCGAAGATCCGCGCCGAAGGTTTTTCGCTGCTGGACATGAAGCGGTTTCTCGCGTCGCGCGGCTTCGAGGCCGACGGCTATGAACTGCCGCTGTCCAAGCTGGAGGAAGCGCAGATCCCGGCGATCGTGCTGATCGTCGAGAACGGCTACCACCATTTCGTCGTGGTGAAGGGCGTCAAGGGCGATCGTGTCCTGATTGGCGATCCCGCCCGCGGCACTCGCGCACTGGAACGCGAACACTTCGAAAAAATCTGGGACAGCAGCCTGCTGTTCGTCATCCACAACCGTACGGACAACGCGCGCTTCAACATGGCAGCCGACTGGCGCGTGGCCCCGACGGGTCCTTACTGGATGGGGGTTCCGCGAGACAGTCTGTTCTTCACCGTCATGCCCAAGCATGGCGCCTCTGATTTCTGAGCTGAGGAACATCATGGTCCAGACATCCGTTTCAAGCGCATCGCGGCGCGCGGCGGGGCAGGCAACTGCCGCCGTGTTGCTGGGTGCGGGTCTGGCGTGCACGGGCATTGCGCACGCCAGCAGCGAGCCGCTGGCCGCCGAAGCGATCGACACCGCCGGCGCCGTGGCCATGCCATCGGCGATCGACATGGCGCCGCCGCCTTCGGCAACCGAACTGCCGGCGCTCTCCGAAGCCAACCCGGGCGCGGCGGCGGCCGATATCGCAATCGCCGCGACCGCCGAAGCTGCAGCAGTGCAAACCGTTGCCGAAGCGCCTGCGCGAGTGGTGCCGGTGAACAAGGCCAGCGTGGCCACGCATCACCCGATCGACGATCCGCTTGCGCAGGCCATGACGTTGGCCAGGCGCGATCCCGAGGCACCGGTGAGCGCGGCGCGCAAGGAAATGGCCAAGTGGAAACCGGTCGCGCAGGCGCGGCTTGACGATTTGCGCGGCGGCTTCGATGCCGCGGGGCTGCAAGTGGGATTCGGCATCGATCGCGCCGTGTTCGTGAACGGCGCGCTGGCCGTATCGACCAGCATCACGATTCCCGATGTCAGCAACATCACCTCGGCGCAGGCAGCGCAATTGGCGCAGGCGCTGGGTCAGGTAACCGTGGCGGTGACGGCGGCCAACAGCGCGGCCAATGCAGCCGTGGCCGCAGCGCAGGCCGCAGCCGCTGCCGCGCAGGGCGCCGCCAACCCGGCCGTGGCCACGGCCAACGGCGCCGCCACTACCGCGCAAGGTGCGGCCGGTGCGGCGAGCAGCGCTGCCAGTGCCGCGGCGAACGGCGCGGCTGCCACGGCAGCGGGCGCGGCTGGCCTGGCGCAGCAAGCCGTGGCCAATGCCACCGGCACCGTGGTGACCAACGGCCTGCTTACCGTCGTGCAGAACGGCGCGGGCAACTCGGCAAACGTAGGTGCGCTATCGAACATGCCGGGCACGGTGATCCAGAATAACCTCAACAACCAGAACATCCAGAGCCTGATGACTCTCAACGCAAGCGTGAACACCCTGGCCGCGTTCCGCGCGCAAATGGCAAACACCGCGTTGAACAGCGTTATCCAAAGGTCCGCCGCAATGAGGTAAATCGCGTGTAGTCATGAACGAACAGGTGCGGGCCTTGCAGTGTGCCCGCCGCCCCGGGGGAGGAAGACGTCATGAAGAAGCGTTCGCTGCAGGGCATCCGCTATGCGGGATGCTCGACAATGCTGCTGCTTGGCAGCATGGCGCAGGCACAGACACCGCCAGACGCGGGACCGCCTGCCGCCGCACGGCTGGAATCGTTGCAGAAGGAACTTGCCGACCAGGCGCGCCAGCTTGAGGACATGCGGCGCGCGCTGGCGGAGCAGCAGGATACGATTCGCGAATTGCGCAGCACGGTGAACAACGAAACGCTGTCGCGCAAGCGCGGCGGGCAGGGCACCGGCATGACTCCGGGCAATGCCGCCACCAATGCCGCGGCGGCCGCCGCCGGCGCAAGCGCCACGCAGATCGACAGCACCGTGCAGCAGGGCGTGCAGGCGCAACAGGCGCCGTCCGCAGCGCCGCCCAACAACATGGGCAATGCGCAGGGTGCGCAGCCCGGGGAAGCGGCCGCAGGTGCCGAGGAGCCCGTCGGACGGCCGCCCGAACGCGATACGCGTCCGCCGGAAATCGCGCCGATCTTCGACCAGCCTGGCGTGCTCACGCCCGCCGGCAAGGTGGTGGTGGAACCGAGCCTGCAGTACGGCTATTCGTCCAGCAATCGCGTGGCGCTGGTGGGCTACACGGTAATTCCCGCCGTGCTGATCGGCCTGATCGACGTGCGCGAGGTGAAGACCACCACCTACATCGGCGCGGTGGCCTTCCGCTACGGCCTGACCAAGCGGCTGGAAATCGAAGCGAAGGTGCCCTACGTGCATTCCAGCTCCGATACCGTGAGCCGCGAAGTCTTCACGGGCACGGCGGTCGACAACGTGTTCAACTCCAGCGGCAGCGGGCTGGGCGATGTGGAAGCGACCGTGCGCTACCAGCTCAACTTCGGCAACGAGAGGATGCCGTTCTTCATCGGCTGGCTGCGCTACAAGTCGAACACCGGCAAGGATCCGTTCGAAGTCGTGACCGATTGCGTCACACGCTGCGTGAGTAACACCACCGGTACCGGCTTGCCGCTGGGCATGCCGACCGGCACGGGCTTCCAGGCGATCCAGCCCGGCGTGACGTGGCTGTTGCCGACCGATCCGGCGGTGTTCTTCGGCACCTTCAGCTATCTGCACAACTTCGCGCGCGACAACGTCAGCCGAACCGTGCTCAATGGCGAGAAGGAGAATCTCGGCAAGATAGCGCCGGGCGACATTTTCCAGTTCAACTTCGGCATGGGTCTGTCGCTGAACGAACACGCATCATTCAGTATCGGCTACGACCAGAGCATCATCTGGCCGACCAAGCAGAACGGCCAGACCATTCCCGGTTCCGTGCGCATCACGCAGGGCACGCTGCTGGTGGGCTATTCGTATCGCTTCAACAACCGCTACACGCTCAACCTTTCAGTGGGCGCGGGCCTCACGCGCGATACGCCCGATTTGACCGTCACGCTGCGCCTGCCGATCACATTCTGACGTCGTGATGCACCGCGAGGTGACGCGCGAAATTCTTCTCGCGCGGGTCATCCCGCAGTCATCCGTTCGATGCCTTGCACAGTTATCTGCAAGGTAGTAGAACGAACGAAACCGTCCCAGACGGATCGCGACGAAACCGGGGCGGCCTGACAGAGGAGGCAAGTCATGCGCAAACGGATCTTCTGGTTGTTGCCCGACCTGGCAAGCGCCCGCCGCACCATGGACGACCTGCTGCTCGCGCGCGTCGAGAATCGCCATATTCACTTTGTGGCGAAGGATGGCGCCGATATGACCGGGTTGCATGAAGCCAACCTGTTCCAGACTTCGGACATCGTGCACGCGGCGGAAATGGGCCTGATGGTGGGCGGCGGAGTGGGTATCGTCGCCGGCGTGGTGGTGGCGATGTTCCCGATTGTCAGCGACACCCCGCAATGGGGTCTGGTCGGCGTGCTGGCCGTGCTGGGCGCGGTGTTTGGCGCGTGGGCAGCCAGCATGATCGGCAGTTCGGCGCCCAACAGCCGCCTGCGCGCGTTCGAAACTGAGATCGAATCGGGCAAGCTGCTGTTGATGGTCGACGTGCCGCGCGGCCGCATCGAGGAAATCGAGGCGCTGCTGCAACGCGCCCATCCCGAAGCACGCTTTGCCGGCATGGATCCGGCAGTGCCGGCATTTCCCTGACCGATCCTCGCCTGTCGTTGTGACGGCGCACCGTGCAATGCGGTGCGTCGGCGAGGCATGCCATGCGTGCGTGGCCATCGAAACAGGTTTGCGATGCTTATGTCCTTTGCCGGCCAAGCGTGTGGCCGATCTCCACGTACATGCCAACGAAGCGAGACTCGTACTTTGAATTTGGAGCCAGCTCGGCGGCCATTTTGGTCAGTGCCCGATCGATGATTTTTCTGGTCAGTAGAATGTTGTTCTGTTCGGGCGCGAAGTCCAGATATAGGGCACCCATGTTGGGATCGAACAGCAACGCCTCACCGGGATTCCAAACGCAAAGGCCAGCATGGTTGCCGCGCCTGTGTTTCAAGCCGGGCAGCCCCCTTTCCTGGTAACACAGCTGCATTACGGCGATTCCGGCCGGGGGCAGCGTTTCACCGGTCAGCCAGGTTCCCGGTATGCCCGAGTCGATCAGATTGCAGTAGTTTTCCTGCAGTACGCTGATGTCCAGACGCAATTGCCCGTAGCCCGGGGTAATCGTGTTCTTGCCGACCGAATTTACCAGCATGCCTGTGTCTCGACAGATGCGCTGCAAGGCGTCGTTGGCGGAAATGGCCGCGAGCGGCCCATTGCCATTCTGCAAGCGGGAAATCAGCCAGAGCGTTATTCCTACGCACCAGCCTGACCGGCGTGAATGATTGACCACATGCAGCTGGTCAAATTTGAATGTCTTGATGCGCATGGTTTGTAGGTGTCCTTTAAGTGCCCAAACGGTCGATAATCTGGCCGTTTTTTGAGAAACGGAAGCTTGGCAAAGCGGCAGCCATTTGACGTTGCGCGTGGTCATGCGCCGGACAGACGGGTTCCATGCAATCGCGCTCGTCTCGAGCCGATTGCGAGAATGAGTATATGTCGCTGCGCGTCATGAACCGGCGGTGCTTCCCCTATCGTTTGCGGTCCTGATACGCGCGGCGGCGCTCACACCCCGGCCGTGCATTTCCCGCAACACTTCGGCCGTCCCCAGCAAATTGTCGGCTGCATCTGTTGGAACAAGCCGGTCCTTTGAGTTACCTTCCCAAAGCGCTGTGCAGCGCACCTTCGGGTGCAGGGCTTGCGCGGCGCGTCGCGGCAAAAAACATCATTCAAGCCAGCGCTTTTGGAGGGGTCGACAACATGAAGAACGCTAGACAGGTGGCGTGCGGCATACTCGCCGCCACGCTCGGATGGGTCGCGCCGATGACGGCGCTGGCCGAGCCCGGCATTGGCAAATCCACCATCCGGATCGGGCAATCGGCGGGCGTGAGCGGGCCGGTGGCGGGGTCGGTGAAGGAACAGATCGCTGGCGCGCAGGTGTACCTGAACCACGTGAACGCCAATGGCGGCGTGGCGGGGCGCAAGATCGAACTGCTGACCTATGACGATGGCTTCGACGCCAAGCGCACGCCCGACAACGTGCGCAAGCTGATTGGCGAAGACAAGGTCTTTGCGCTGTTCATGGTGCGCGGCACGCCGCAGAACGAAAGCATCCTGCCGATCATCGGCGCGGAGAAGGTGCCGTTGATTGCACCGCTGACCGGCGCCATCACGCTGCATCGTCCGGTCAACCGCTACGTGTTCAACGTGCGCGCCAAATACCAGGATGAAGTGGCGCGTGCGATCAATCACCTGGCCACGTCCGGCATGAGTCGCATCGCGATCTTCTATGCAAACGACGGCTTTGGTCAGGATGTGTTCGAAGGCTTCAACACGGCATTACAGGCGCGCGGCGTGCAACCGGCGGGCGCGGCGTCGTTCAATCGGCCGATGGGCGATATCAGCCAGGGCGTGGCCACCGTCAACAAGGCCAATCCACAGGCCGTGATGGTGATCGGCTCGGGTTCGGAAGCGGCCAGGATCATCCGCGAGATGAAAAAGGCCGGCAGCGCGGCGCAGTTCGTCACGCTGTCCAACAACGCCGCCGATTCATTCATCAAGGAGTTGGGCGACGACGGCAAGGGCCTGATCATCACGCAGGTGGTTCCCGGCATGAATTCCAGCCAGATGAGCATTGCCAGCGAGTATCGCGGCATGGCCAAGGCGCAGAAAGTGGAGCCCAGCAATGCCGGCATGGAAGGTTTCATGTCGGCCAAGGTGCTGGTGGAAGGACTGCGGCGCGCCGGGCCCGAGCCCACGCGCGAAAAGCTGATCGCCTCGCTGGAAAACCTGCGCGACTACGATCTCGGCGGCATCCTGATCAGCTACAGCCCCACGCGCCACACCGGTTCGTCGTTCGTCGAAATGTCTATCGTCTCGTCGACGGGCAAGCTGATCCGCTGAGCGGGCCGGCCGTCCCCGCGCCGCGCCGGGGCTCACTGGGGCGGCACGGCGGCCCGGGTGGCGCGCGCAAGCTGCTGCGGTATAGTTGCCGCCATGCTGACCTCTCCCGCTTCCCATCCTTTTTCGCTGACCGGCCGCGTTGCGCTGGTGACTGGCGGCGCGCAGGGTCTGGGCCTGGCGATTGCCGCCGGTCTGGCCGATGCGGGCGCGCATGTTCTGGTCTGCGCGCGCAACACCGCGCGCGTCGCGGATGCCGTGACGCAATTGCAGGCGCGCGGGGCCAGTGCAGAATCATGCGTGCTCGATATCACCGACGAGGCCGCGGTGGCGCAGACCTTTGCCGATCTCGCAGCGCGGCATGGACGGCTCGACATCCTCGTCAACAACGCGGGCGCGCGCAACCGCAACGGCATGGCGCAACTCGATGCCGGCGATCTGCGCGCGATGCTCGAAACCAACCTCGTCGCGCCGTACGCAATGTGCCGGCACGCCGCGCAGCTGATGCGGCGCGGCGGCTACGGACGCATCGTCAATGTGAGTTCGATCGCCGGCCAGATCGCGCGCGCCAACGACGTGCTCTATCCGGCCACCAAGGGCGGGCTCGATGCGCTCACGCGCGCGATGGCGGCCGACCTGGGCCGGCAGGGCATCACCGTCAACGCGATTGCTCCCGGATACTTCGCCACCGAACCGAACCAAAGCATGGTGGCCGATGAAACGGTCGCCCAGTGGCTGCGCGATCGCACGTCACTGGGGCGTTGGGGGCAGCCGGACGAAGTGGCCGGCGCCGTGGTGTTTCTGGCGTCGCCCGCCGCGTCCTACGTCAGCGGGCAGGTGCTCGCTGTCGATGGTGGATATCTCGGCCATTTCTGACTGTCGCCATCACGCGCGCCGGGCGCTACTGTAGTGCGCGCGCAGGCAGTCGATCAGCGCCGTGGCGGCGGCTGAATCGCTGCGTTCCTTGAGGCGGACCAGGCAGATGTCGCGCACCAGCGTTGGCATCTGCATCGGCCGGATCGCCAGCCCCGCGCGGCGAAACTGGAACAGCGCCAGCGCCGGCACGACCGATACGCCCAGCCCCGCCTCCACCAGCGCCGCGACCGTAGCCAGGTGTTCCACCTCCATCACGCCGTGCAGTTTCTGCGGATGCAGCGCCGCGTCCAGATGCTGGCGCACGCTGCTGGTACGCGACAACTGAATGAACGGCAGTCCCGCCAGCGCCTGCGGCGCGATACGGCGTCTGGCTGCCAGCGGATGGTCGATCGGGCAGACCAGATGAAAGCTGTCGTGCACCAGTGGTTCGATCCGCAAATCGCTGTCCTGCGCCGGTGCCGGCGCCAGGGCGAAATCGGCCTGGCCGCGGCGGACCAGGTCGATGCAACCGTCGGCCAACTGATCGTGCAGCGCTAGCGAGATGCCCGGGTAGCGGCGATGGAAATCCGCCAGCAGCGGCGGCAGATCGCCGCCAGCCAGCGACGGCAGCGCAGCGATCGACACGCGGCCCTTGCGCCGCTCGGCATGATCGCGCAGGTCTTCGAAGGCGGTTTCGAAGTCGGCCAGCAGGCGCCGCGCCACTTCCTCGAAGCGCCGGCCGTCGGCGCTCAGGTCCACGTGGCGCGTGGTGCGTTCGAACAGGCGACTGCCGGCCTGCTCTTCCAGCGTCTGGATCAATGTGCTGAACGCCGATTGCGACAGATGGGTGGCCTGCGCCGCGCGGGTGAAATTGCGATGGGTGGCCAGCGCGATAAACGCGCGCAGATGCTTGACTGACAGGTTTGACAGCATGGCGATCCGGCGCGCGAACAGGCCGGCAGATTCATTGAGCGATTCGATAGATTAATCCAAATCATCCGTTTGTTGAGGGAAACGATGCGGGCCTAGAATGGCATCGCTGCCAATCCCTGCCGCGTACCGCTGCCACTGCCCCTTGTGCCCTCGACCATGACTGTTCCCCTGCTGATCGGGTGCGGCGCCGGATTCTCCGGCGACCGCACCGACGCCGCACTACCCGTGGTGCGGACGCTGATCGCCGCTGGCGGCCCCGCTGCGCTGATCTTCGAAACGCTGGCCGAGCGCACGCTAGCGCTGGCCCAACTGGCGCGGCGCAGCAATCCCGATCATGGTTATGAGCCCTTGCTGGATCAGTTGCTGACGCCGGTGCTGGGCCTGTGCCTGGCCAACCGTATTCCGATCGTCGGCAATTTCGGCGCCGCCAACCCGCGTGCGGCGGCGCGCCGCGTTCTGGCGCTTGCGCACGCGCTGGGGCTGCCAGCGCCGCGCGTGGCGGTGGTGGAGGGCGATGACCTGTCGCACGATGCCGGTGGCGCGACACTGCGCGGTATCGTGGGCGATGCTGTTGCCGACGCGCGTTTTGTCTGCGCCAACGCCTATATCGGCGCACAGGGCATCGCCGATGCGCTGCGCGCCGGCGCGCAGGTGGTGGTGTGCGGCCGCGTGGCGGACCCGGCGCTGGCGGTCGGCCCAGCCATGGCGCATTTTGGGTGGGCCTGGGATGACTGGGATCGCGTGGCGGCCGCCACGATGGCGGGCCATTTGCTGGAATGCGGCGCGCAGGTCAGCGGCGGCTATTTTGCCGATCCGGGCATGAAGGACGTGCCCGATGTGCATGCGGTGGGCTTCCCTATCGCGCAGATCGACGCCGACGGCGGCATCGAGATCTTCAAGGCGGCCGACACGGGCGGCTGTGTCGACCTGCGCACCGTGAAAGAACAACTGCTGTACGAAGTGCACGACCCCTGCGCGTATTTGACGCCCGACGTGGTGGCCGACATCGGCGGCGTGACCGTCGAGCAGATCGGTGTCGACCGCGTGGCGGTGCGCAACATTCGTGGCCATGCGCGCCCGGCGCAGCTCAAGGCGAATCTGTTTCACCAGGGCGGCTGGTTCGCCGAGGGCGAGATCTCGTATGCGGGCCCCAACGCGGCGGCGCGTGCGCGGCTGGCCGCCGATATCGTTCGCAAGCGCATGGCGGGGCTTGGCTACGACGTACCGATCCGTTTCGATCTGATCGGCGTGCTAAGCGTCTTTGCCGATGACGATGGCGCGATGCTGGCCACGCCGCAGCCGGGCGAGGCCGACGCGCGGGACGTGCGCATGCGCGCCGCGATGGCGCACGAGGACAAGGCGATTGCTGAAGCGCTGCTGCGCGAAGTCAACGCGCTCTATACCTGCGGGCCGGCCGGCGGAGGCGGTGTGCGCACCGCGCTGCGTACGCGGCTGAACGCCACGTCATGTCTGGTGCCGCGCGATGCCGTAGCGGCCACGCATTCCTTTATTGCCTGACAGGAGCCCGCCATGATCGCAAACGCCACCGGCACCGCCAGCGCCACCGCACCGCTCTACCAGTTTGCCCACGGCCGCACTGGCGACAAGGGTGATCGCTCCAATATCAGCGTGATCGCGTATGACGCGCGCGATTTTGATCATCTGGTCGAGCATGTGACCGAGGATGCCGTGCGCGCGTTGTTTGCCGCGCGCCGGCCCACCGCGGTCAAACGCTATGTGGTGCCGTCGATCCAGGCCATGAATTTCGTGATCGATGGCGCGCTCGACGGCGGCGTCAACGATGCCCTGAATCTCGACGCCCACGGCAAGGCGCTGGCCTTTCTGCTGTTGGGTCTGCCCATCCCCTTGCCGCCGCGGCTCGCCGGCGGCGCCCCATGACTGCCGAGCCGTCCCATATTTCAAAACGAATCGAGGAGACACAGATGTACGGAATTCGCAGACCGCTGGCCATTGCCGCACTAGCCACGTTCGCGTGCCTGGCCTTGCCCGCGGGCAGCGCGTGGGCCGAGTATCCCGACAAGCCGATCCGCTTTGTCGTGCCGTTTGCGGCGGGCAGCGCCACCGACCAACTGGCGCGCGCGATCGGGCAGGCCGTGACGGTAGACAGCAAGGTCACCGTCGTGGTGGATAACAAGCCGGGAGCGAACGGTTTCATCGCGGCAAGCGATGTGGCCAAGGCCGCGCCCGACGGCTACACGGTGCTGATCACCACCAACACCACGCACGCGGCCAACGAGCATTTGTTCAAGAAACTGCCCTATGACCCGGTGAAGGACTATGCGCCGCTGACGGCGCTGGGCCGCGGCGGGCAGATCATGGTGGTCAATCCGCAACTGCCGGCAAAGACGGTAGGCGAATTCATCGCGCTGGCCCGCAAAGAGCCCGGCAAGATCAGCTTCGGCAGCGGCAGTTCATCGTCGCGCATTGCGGGCGAACTGTTCCAGCAGATGGCGCATGTGCAATTGCTGCATGTACCTTACAAGAGCAATCCGCTGGCCATCACGGACCTGCTGGGCAACCAGATCCAGATGATGATCACCGATACCGCGACGGGGCTGCCGCAGGTGAAAACCGGCAAGCTGCGCGCGCTGGGCGTGTCGGGCAAATCGCGCTCGCCGCTGGCGCCGGACGTGCCGACCATCGACGAAGCGGGCGTCAAGGGCTATGAAATGAGCTATTGGTTCGCCGCGTACGCGCCGACCGGCACGCCGCCGGCCGTGGTGACCAAACTCAACCAGTTGCTGGTGAAAGCCGCCAAGAGCGACACGGCTGCGACGTTCTACAAGTCGACCGGCACCGATGTGTTCACGAGCTCGCCAGCCGAGCTGGCCAAGTTCCAGGGACAGGAATCGGAAAAATGGGGCCGCATCATCAAGGCCGCAGGGATCCAGCCCGAGTAATTTGCGGTACGCAGAAACGGGTACGTCGCCTATCGAACAGCCTGATCATCGGGGGCGATCGACGCGGAATGCCAAAGCGATGCCAAATGGCGGCGGATGTCCGCGAGCCCGGATGACATAGCTGCGAGGTTGCTTTGCATGTCATGCATAGGCGGCGCTTCCTCGTTCACGCATGTCGATGCCACGACACTTGTCGGGCGTCCGTCGATATATGGGGCGAGACTTGCGAGAGAGCCTCGCGGCGTCACGGCGACACGATTTCGCCTAAAGTGACTCCATCGGAATCATCGGAGACGCGCCATGAGGACGACATACAAGGCATCGCACGCACGGCGTCGGATACTCATCGCGGGTGGCTGGTCGGTGCTGCTGGCAGGGACCCTTGGGCATGCGTCGGCGCAATCGGGGCAACCCGGGGCGATGCCCGGTGCGTCCCCGTCATCGCGGCCGCGGGAACCCTTGAGGATCGGCGTGATTGGTTCCGGCCGCATCGGCGGAACGGTGGGCGGCCTGTGGGTCAAGGCCGGCCATCCCGTGATGTTCTCGTCGCGCCACCCGGAATCGTTGAAGACCCTGACCGAATCGCTCGGGCCGCTGGCGCATGCGGGCACCGTGGCCCAGGCCGTGGCGTTTGCCGATGTGTTGCTGTTGGCGGTGCCTTATGGCGCCGTGCCGGACGTGGCGCAACAGAATAGCTGGGCGGGCAAGATCGTGCTGGACGCCACCAACGCGGTGTCGCCGCGCGACGGCGCCATCGTCGACGAGGTCAAAGCCAATGGCATCGGGACGACCACGGCAAAATACCTGCGCGGCGCGCGCGTGGTGCGCGTTTTCAACTTCACGAGTGCCGGCGACTTCGCGCGTGAAAGCCATCGTCAGCCGCCGCTGATGGCGGTGCCGCTGGCCGGCGACGACGCCGCAGCGCTGGCGGTGGCTGCGGATCTGGTTCGCGATGCGGGATTCGAACCGGTCGTAGTGGGCGGGCTTTCCAGCGCCGATCGCTTTGCGCCTGGCGGCAAACTATTCCATCAGGTCGGCAGCGCCGAGGAATTCAGGCGCGCGATGGCGCAGTAATGGTGCAGCGATGGTGCGCTAGCGGCGCGCGCGGGCTGTTAGCGGCGCCGCCACTCCATGGCCACCATCGACGGGGTGAAGCCGAGCTGGCCGAAGAATGCCGCTTCTGACGAGCGCGCCGCGCGCAGTACCCAAGTGATATCGGGATCGTTGCCCATCACGTGGCGCAGCAGCGCGCGCCCGATGCCGCGCCGGCGATGTTGGGGCGCCACCGCAACCATCGAGATGTAGCCGTTGGAGATATCGTCGCAAAGCGCGCGGGCAAAGCCGATGACTTCGCCTTTTTCAACCGCGACGGCCACGCGCTGCGAGTTGGCGATCAGCTGCGCAAACCGCTCGGGATTGCCGACCCGTTGTTCCCACCCGTTCGCAGCCAGCAGTTGTCTGGCCGCTTCGATTTCTGCGGGCAACGGGTTACGGATTTCCATCGACGATTCCTCCAGCCTGATTCCGGCGCGCATGTGTGCAGTCCCTCCAGAAGTGGGGGGCGCAGGGCGCTTGCGCCACGCGTCACACCTTGCGGTTGCGCGTTTTGGAGCGCGTTTCGGCGACAGAGTGTAGCGAAGCGAATGCCAGCGAGTCAAACAACTTTGTCTGGAAATGCCAGCGTTCGCCCGCGCACGGTGCGCGCGTGCCGGTCTGTCGTGCTTCGAAAGCTGGCGGTATCATGGCTGCCATGAACGCCCCGATCTTCTCCTCCGCTCATCCCGCCGACCAACTGGCCGAGTTCAACGATGCCGATAGCGCGCTGGCGCGCATTCGCGAGATATACGACAGCTCGGTTGCAGCCGTGCGCGCGCGCTTCGATGCGTTTGCACAGGGAAAACCGCTGCCATCGGCCGCGCATGCGTGTTATCCGTACCTGGGCATCTCGGTGAACCTGGAAACGATGGTGACCGACAGTCGGCCATCATGGGGCACCGTGGCCTACCCTGGCGTGTACGGCACCACTGTGACACGCCCGGATTTGCTGTGCGATTACTATCGCGACCAGATCGAGCGACTGCTGCGCTATCACCGTGTCCCCGTGGTGGTGGGTTTGTCGCGCCGCCCAATTCCGCTGCCGTTTGTCATCGAGGCGTCCACCACCGACATCAGCTTCACGCAGGCGCGCGAGCTGGAGGCCTCGTTCGTATTGCCGGAACTGAGCCGCATCGACGATTCCATCGCCAACGGCACGTATGAGCCGACGCCGGGCGAGGCGTGGCCGCTGGCGCTGTTTCCTGCCGAACGGGTGGACCTTGCGCTGCAACGCCTCTATCACTACACCGGCACGGCGCCGCAACACTTCCAGCGGTTTGTTTTGTTCACGAACTATCAACGCTATGTCGACGAGTTCGTCGCGCTGGGCCGCGATCTCATGTCCGGAGACGGCGGCGACGGCTACGTGCGCTTTGTCGAGCCCGGCGATATCGTGCAGCAGCTTGGACAGGCGGAGCCCGACGACGCCGCGCGTCCGCGCGCGCTGCCGCAGATGCCGGCCTATCACCTCGTCCGCGATGACGGGCTTGGTGTCACGCTGGTAAATATCGGCGTGGGGCCGTCAAACGCCAAGACCATGACCGATCACCTCGCTGTGTTGCGCCCGCATTGCTGGTTGATGGTGGGGCACTGCGGCGGCCTGCGCCGCTCGCAGCAACTTGGCGACTATGTGTTGGCCCACGCGTATGTCCGCGACGACCACGTACTCGATCACGATCTGCCGCCCTGGGTGCCCGTGCCGCCAATTGCGGAAATCCAGGTGGCGCTGCAGGAAGCCGTGGCCCGTGTGACAGGCCTCTCGGGCACGGAAATGAAGACGCGCATGCGCACCGGCACCGTGGTATCGACCGATGACCGCAACTGGGAACTGAAATCGAAGGCGCTGTATGCGCGTTTCAACCAGTCGCGCGCCATTGCCATCGATATGGAGAGCGCCGCCGTAGCCGCCAACGGCTTCCGCCTGCGCGTGCCGTACGGCACGTTGCTATGCGTTTCGGACAAGCCGCTGCATGGCGAACTGAAGCTGCGCGGCATGGCCAACGCGTTCTATCGCCAGCGAGTCAGTCAGCATATGACGATTGGCCTCGAGGCGATTCGCATCCTGCGCGAAAGCGGTGTCGAACAACTTCACTCGCGCAAGCTGCGCAGCTTCGACGAGCCGGCGTTCCGGTAGGTCGATCGACGAACCTGTTTTCCCGCGCGCAGAAATATAACGATCAAAATAAAAAAACGCGCGGGATCGCCGCGCGCTGTGAGCCGGGACGGGCGTCGATAGACGCCCTGGCCAAAAGACGACAATGGAAAGTGTCGTTCGGAGAATCGTAATTTCTTAGAAGCGGTAGCCGATACCGGCGCTGAACAGCCACGGGTCCAGGTTCAACGACGATACCTTGACGTTGCCGGCGTAGACGTTGGTGGAGATCCACACCTTCTTGGCATCGACGTTCAGGAACCAGTTCTTGTTGAGCTTGTAGTCCATGCCGATCTGCAGCGCGGGACCGACGCTCCAGTTGTCCAGCGTGAGACCGCCCAGGTTGGCGCCGTAGACGCGCGTGGCGTTGACGCCGGCGCCGATATACGGACGGAACGTGCCGTTGGGCAGGAAGTGGTATTGCAGCAGCAGGCTTGGCGGCAGGTGCTTGAACGTACCGATCTGCGTGCCGTCCAGGCTGACGTCCTGCTTTTGCGGAATGGTCAGTACCAGCTCGGCGGCGATGTGCGGCACGATGAAGTACGTGACGTCAACTTCCGGAATCCACTTGTTGTTGACGCTGATGCGGTCCGAAGGGCCTACGCCGCCGATCGGCGCCGCGGTGGTGGGACCCATATCCAGGAATGTGCCGCGCAGGCGGACCATCCAGTTGCCTTCAGCCTCTTCGGCGGCAAAGGCCGGGGCAGAAAGGGTGCCGATGGTTGCGGCGGCGAGCGCCATGCAGATGGAGGAGGCGAGGGGCTTGCGGCGGGCAGTAGTTACGGTGGTTACAGTGGTTGAAGTGGGTGCAGTGGTCATGGTGGTCAGGCACTAATGAGCAAAAAGTGCGACCAGTTTGTCGTTCGCGAATGCGCTGGACCTTGATGCAGGACAAGTGAATGGCAGCCGACACACATTCAACGAAGAATCGTCGTCAATGCGCGACAGATTGAAACATGGCTGGCGCAATGCCTGCGCAAGCGTGCCGATGTTTCTATTTACATGCGGATTTATTCGTGGCGTACGGGCCTCGCGGCCCGTACGCTGTGGGCTCGTGGTTGTGCACCACGCATGTCGTGGACGTCCTGCCGGACGTCTTTCCAGGTGTGCCCTGTGGGGGCAGGGCACACCGTTTTTCTTGGCAGCGGCGCCAGCCGGTCAGGCCGCCTGCGGCTGCTCGACGGCGTTTGTCGCAAGATGGCGATTCACGCCCGACACCATGGCCTTGAGCGATGCCGTGACGATATTTGCGTCCATGCCGGCGCCGAAGCCGGTCGGCGAATCGCCCACCCGTACCTCGACATAGCACGCCGCCCTGGCATCCGCGCCGCTGGCCATCGCATGTTCGTGATAGTCCATGACGCGCACCGCAATGCCCAGCCCGCGCGAAAATGCATCGACCGCGGCGTCGATCGGGCCGTTGCCCGTACCGCGCACCTGTACCGTGCGGCCGTCGCGCAGCATTTCCATGTCGATTTCCGCCGCGTGGCTGTCGGTCGATACCATCCGGTGCGATACATAGCGCAGCGGCGCCTGCACATCGAGGTACTCGCGGCGGAACAGCGCGTAAAGATCCTCGGCGCTGGCCTCGAGTCCGGTTTCATCGGTCATGACCTGCACCGCACGGCTGAATTCGATCTGCAGGCGGCGCGGCATGTAGATGCCATGCATCTGCTCCAGCAGATACGCCATGCCGCCCTTGCCGGACTGGCTGTTGACGCGGATCACCGCGTCGTAGCTGCGGCCGAGATCGGCCGGATCGATCGGCAGGTACGGCACTTCCCAGATCGCGTCCGGCTTCTGCTGCGCAAAGCCCTTGCGGATGGCGTCCTGATGCGAGCCCGAAAATGCCGTGAACACCAGGTCGCCAACGTACGGATGACGCGGATGCACGGGCAACTGATTGCAGTGCTCGACGCACTGGCGGACTTCGTCGATATCTGAAAAATCAAGCTCCGGATCGACGCCCTGCGTATAGAGGTTCAGCGCCAGCGTGACCAGATCCACATTGCCGGTGCGCTCGCCGTTGCCGAACAGGCAGCCTTCCACGCGGTCGGCGCCGGCCATCACGGCGAGTTCGGCCGCGGCCACCGCCGTGCCGCGATCGTTATGCGGATGCACGGACAGCACGATGTGCTCGCGGCGCGCCAGCCGTCGATGCATCCATTCGATCTGGTCGGCAAAGATGTTGGGCGTGCTGCATTCCACCGTGGTGGGCAGATTCAGGATCATCGGGCGCGAGGCGTCGGGCTGCCACACGGCCGAGACCGCGTCCGATACTTCCAGCGAAAAATCGAGTTCGGCCAGGCTGAAGGTTTCGGGCGAATATTCGTAGGACCAGGCGGTTTCCGGCATCGCATCGGTCAGCGCGCGGATCAGACGAGTGCCCGACACGGCCACTTCCTTGATTTCCTCGCGCGATGCATTGAACACGATGCGACGCCACGCCGGTGCGATCGGGTTGTAAAGATGCACGGTCGCGCGCCTGGCGCCGCGCACCGATTCGACCGTGCGGCGGATCAGGTCGTCGCGCGCCTGCGTCAGGACCACAATCGTGACGTCCTCGGGGATGCGGTCTTCTTCGATCAGCATACGCACGAAATCGAAATCGGTTTGCGATGCGGACGGGAATGCGACCTCGATCTCCTTCACGCCGATCTTCACCAGCTGTTCGAAAAAGCGCAGCTTGCGCGCGCTGTTCATCGGCTCGATCAGCGCCTGGTTGCCGTCGCGCAGATCGGTGCTCATCCAGCGCGGCGCACGCGTGATGGTCTGCGATGGCCAGGTCCGATCAGGCAGATCGACGACGGTGGCGGGGCGGTATTTGGCGGCGGGGTTGCGCAACATGGGCATGGGTTTCTCCTTCCTCGCTAAGGAAGCAATGGAAAACGTCTCGTCGTGCGAGCGTTCCGGATCGATCGGAAAACGAAATAAAGGTGGCCAGAAGGCTGCCGAACTGCCACGAGGCCCTAGGCCCGGCAACCGATCGGTAGGCTTAGCAGTAGCGAGGAAGCGCGCAGGGCGCGGCACGACAGCAGGCCCGCAACGCACGCGCGCACGGCTGCATCGATGCGCGAGGCATCGGCGGCGTGGCGGAGGTTGAGGGTGAAGGCGTTCATCGTGCGGAGGTGTAAATCGCCCGACGGATGCGAGCGACAGACCGCAGCGTAGTGCAAAACGCGCGCAGGCGTCAACTCGCTGCCCGCATCTTGGCGCGCCGCGCGCGCCTCACTGGCCGCGTGCCGCTGCGCACGCTTTCCCCCCAACGGATGGCATCCAACCGATATGTGGGATGCCGCTCAATCGTCTGGCCGGTACATCGCGGGGCACATCGCGCCTAGGCTGGTTGATACAGGGAACGGGCCCAAAAATAACGAACGGGGGAGCGAAACATGCTTACGCGCACGTGGATAAGCTGGCTTGCCTGCATGGCAACGGCAATGTTGATGGCGGCATGCGGCGGTGGCGGGGGTGGATCGGGGACAAGCGGCGCGGCGCCTGCGGGCAGCAACGGCGGAGCCGGCGGCAGCCCAGGCGGCACGGCGGCCGTGGCCAAGTCTTACACGCTGGTGATGAACCAGACCTCGGGCCAGGTCAGCATCGGCAATTCGATCACGCTGGTGGCGTCTGTCGTCGACGATCTTGGCAACGACGTGACGGGCTCCACAGCCTTTGTCTGGTCGACTTCGAACAACGCTGTGGCAGCGGTATCCAGCAGCACTGTTCCGGGTAGCGCGCTGGTTGGCGGCATCGGCACGGGCACGGCCACGATCAGCGTGGTGGCGACCGTGACCGCTGCCAGCGGCGCCACTACCGTGCTGCCGCAGTCCGCGGCCACCATCACCGTGGTGGCGCCGGGCGTGAAGACGTACAGCCTGGCGCTGCCCTATCCGGTGTTGTCGATGACAGACGGGCAGGTATTGCCGGTCACTGCGTCGCTGATCGACAGCGATGGCGCCGATCGCTCCGCGACGGCCACCGGTTGGACCTGGCGCAGCAGCGCGGCGGCGGTGCAGGTCACGGGCGCGGCCAATGTCGGCACCTTGCGCGGCGTAAATGCCAGCGACACGCCGGCGCAATCGACCGTAAGCGTTCAGGTGACGGCCCCGGACGGCAACACGCTGACCGCATCGTTCTTCGTCTCGGTGTTCAAGAGCAGCGTATCGACGTATCGACTGGTGCTGTCGCAGTTCGGCACGCAGATCAACGCGCTGAACGTGCTCAACGGCTATCCGCAAACCTACGATTCGCGCGTGGTGCGTCACGATGAAAGCGATGCCACGGCGGATTTCAGCGGCCTGTGGACGTATATGACCACTTCGCCGTCGCTGGCCGTGCTGCCCAATTCGGCTACGCGCGTGACTACGGTCAGCACCAGCCGCGCAAATGGCGCGTCGCCGCTGCAAAGCGTGCTGTCGGAGATGGCCGGCAGCCTCACGTTGAGTGCCAAGCCGCGTGCCACGCTGCTGGTGACCGAGCAGCCGACGTGGGCGCTGGTCTATGACGGTCCGAATCCGCTGGTGGTGCCGGGCGGCGGCATACCGATCGCCGCGCACATCATGCATCGCGGTATCGACGAGGGCATCATGGGCTGCAACGGCACCTGGGCCTGGGCGGTCAGAAGCGGACCGGTGTCGATCAACCAGACATTCCCGCCCAATCTGGCGACGATCGTGCCCACCGGCTCGGGTCCGTTCACGGTCACCGTGTCTTGCACCGCCGGACCGGAGGCGATGCCGGTGACGCTGATCATCCCGGGCACCGTGCAATAACGGCAACGGGCCGGCGCCCGTGAACCAGCAAACGCCTGCTGCGGCCGCGGCTGCGGCAGGCGCTTTTCGTTGCAGCGGCAGCGCACGCAAAGCGCGGGATGCGTACCCGTTTCTGCGTGGCGTTCATGCGCTGTCGCCGCGTCGGCAAGTCACCTCGATCACCCAGAAAAAACGGCGACCCGAGGGTCGCCGTTTGCATGTCGTGGTGGTCCGGATCACGGCTTGCGTGAGAAGCGGATGATCTGCTCGTGGCTTGCCGCCGTGGCCCCGGTCGCCCCGGATGTATTCGATCCGCACGAGCCGCAGCCGCTGTTCGTATCGCAGCCGCTGGCGCAGCCCGCCGCCTGCGTCGGCGCCAGACGCTGCACCAGCCATGCACGCCAGCCTTTGGCCGAGGCGCCGCCCAGCGCGGCCGCCAGGTTCGCCTTCACGCGCTCGCGTGTGCGCGGCATGTAGCGCGCCACGACGTGCACGGCGCAGCCCAGCACGATCAGCGGGACCAGCAGGGTTTCGAAGGCGTGGTAGAGCGTCATGATGGCTGTTGGATTGGATAACTGCGCTGCCGTTTCCGTGCGATCAGCTGAACATCAACGCCACGCGATAGGTGATGAACGACGCGAGGTAGGCCAGGCCCGTCAGGTAGGCGGCCGAGGCGGCCATCACCTTCCAGGAATTGGTCTCGCGGCGGATCACCGCCAGCGTGGAAATGCACTGCGGGGCAAACACGTACCAGGCCAGCAGCGACAGCGCCGTGGCCAGCGACCATTGCGCGGCGATCATCGGCGCCAGCTGCACGGCCACCGTGTCGTCGCTGCCGGACAGCGCGTACACCGTCGCCAGCGCGCCCACGGCCACTTCGCGCGCGGCCAGGCCAGGCACCAGCGCCACGCAGATCTGCCAGTTGAAGCCGATTGGCGCAAACACATGTTCCAGCGCCTGGCCGATCATGCCTGCAAAACTGTAGTCGATCGGCGGCAGGGTGGCGCCGGCCGGCGGCGACGGGAAGCTGGCCAGAAACCACAACAGCACGGTCAGCGTCAGGATCACCTTGCCCACGCGCGACAGGAAAATCCGCGCGCGTTCCCACAGGCCGATGGCGATATCGCGCGGATTGGGCACGCGGTACGACGGCAGCTCCATCAGCAGCGGATGATCGGTGCGGTCGCGGCGGAACCACTTGAGCACGTATGCCACCACCAGCGCGCTGACGATGCCGGCCACATACAGCGCGAACAGCACCAGGCCCTGCAGGTTGAACATGCCGCCGACGGTCCGCTCGGGAATGAACGCGCCGATCAGCAGCGCATACACGGGCAGCCGCGCCGAACACGTCATCAGCGGTGCCACGAGGATCGTGGTCAGGCGGTCGCGCGGGTCCTGGATCGTGCGGGTGGCCATGATGCCGGGGATCGCGCACGCAAAGCTCGACAGCAGCGGAATGAACGATCGTCCCGACAAGCCCGCGCCCATCATCAGCCGATCGAGCAGGAACGCGGCGCGCGGCAGGTAGCCCGATTCCTCGAGCGTCAGGATGAACAGGAACAGGATCAGGATCTGCGGCAAAAAGACCACCACGCTGCCAAGGCCGGCGATCAGGCCATCGACCAGCAGGCTCTTGAGCATGCCGTCGGGCAGCATCGCGCCCAGCCATTCGCCGAACCAGTGCACGCCGGCCTCGATGCCGTCCATCATCGGCGCGGCCCACGAGAACACAGCCTGGAACATGAAGAACAGCAGTACCGCAAGAATGACCAGACCGAATACCGGATGCAGCACGACGCGATCCATCGCATCGTCGAAGCGCGCGGTGCGCGTCGGCATGGTGACGGCGATATCGAGCAGGCGCTTCACTTCGGCGTGCGTGTCAAATTCCGACACGCTGTCGAGCGGCTGCGCGGGCGGCGCCGGCGGCAGTGACTCGTCGAACAGGCGGACCAGCCCGGCCGCGCCGTCGCGCTTGACCGCGACGGTTTGCACGACGGGCACGCCCAGCGCCTGCGAAAGCGCCTCGCGGTCGATCAGGATGCCGCGGCGCGCAGCCGCATCGCTCATATTGAGCACCACCACCATCGGCAGGCCGAGGCGGCGCAATTCCAGCACGAAGCGCAGGTGCAGGCGCAGGTTGGTGGCGTCGACCACCGACACCAGCAGGTCCGGGCGTGCCTCGCCGGGGCGCTGCCCCATGCAGACTTCTCGCGTGATCGCCTCGTCAAGGCTGGCCGAGTGCAGGCTGTAGGCGCCCGGCAGATCGAGGATGCGGACCGTGCGGCCGGCGGGCGACGTAAATACTCCTTCCTTGCGCTCGACGGTCACGCCGGCATAGTTGGCCACCTTCTGGCGGCTGCCGGTCAGGCGGTTGAACAACGCGGTCTTGCCGCAGTTGGGATTACCTACCAGCGCAATGCGCAGGGCGGAGGGATGCTGTGCAACTGACATGATGAGCGGGATCCTGGCGGCGTCGGGCGGCCTTCACGCAATGCGCTTGGCGGCGTCAGGCGTATCGGCCTGGCTGGCGGGGACAATGCTGGAAATCGTCGCGGAGGCAATCTCCACGGCAATGCGGTCCGCTTCCGAGCGGCGTAGCGCAAATCGCGTGAAGCCCACCTGCGCGACCAGCGGGTCCTTGCCAAACGGACCGAAGGTGATGATCTGCACGGTTTCTCCCGGCACAAAGCCGAGATCGCGCAGGCGGCGCGCGACGGGATCGTTCGGGGTGGCATCGTCCACCGATTTCACGATGGCGACCGTGCGCCGGGACAGTTCAGACAACCGCATATGCTTCCAGTCCAAGGGCGGGATCACCGCCGCGCAACAGGCCAAAAACGCCTGTCGGGTACGTAAATAGAAATCGTTCTCGATTGTATAGCATCCACGCCGTTTTCGTGCCTTTATGGCAAGCGAGGCCGCAACCTGGCGGGCGAAAAGATCGATGCAATGAGGGGCGCTGGCCGGCATCAGGTGCAGTGGGATTCCCCTCGTTCCTCGCAGCAATGAGCGGGAAATTCCGGCGTGTTCTTGCGAATAACGCATTTGCGGTATTGGCCGAACGCAGTCGGCAGCATAAGCTGCGGGCACGCTGAACACCCCGTTCCACGCGTACTTTCAAAAGCCACTGGTCTTCTTGCCAGTGGCTTTTTTCTCTCCGGCGCCGATCTGCGCCGATGGCGTGCAAATCGCAGCGGCGATCAGCCCGCCTCCGCAGCCATCGCAGCCTTGACCGTTTCGACAAAGTGGTCGCGCGCGGGATGGTCGGGCATCGTTTTCCAGACGCAATAGACCTCCGACGGCACTGTGGAATCGGCCAGCGGCCGGAATGCGGCGCCGGCCATGCCGGAGCGTGCCATCGCGGCCGGCACCACCGCCACGCCCATGCCCTGGGAGACCAGCGAAACCACCGACAGCCAGTGCCGCACTTCATGCTGAATACGCGGATAAAAGCCCTGCGCCGCGCACATATCGAAGATACGGCTGTAGTAGTCCGGCGACGCCTTGCGCGAGAACAGCACAAATGGCTCGCCGCGCAGGTCCGCCAGCGCCAGTTCGGCACGCGCCGTCAGCGGGTGATCGGCGGGCATGCAGCAGACAAAAGGCTCGGTATGCGCGAGCGTGGCGGCCAGTTCGTCGGGTACGCGGCTGGTGTGGACGAAGCCGGCGTCCAGTTCGCCGTGCAGCAGCGCGTCGATCTGTTCCTGCGAATTGAGTTCGGTCAGTGCCACACGGATGCCCGGATAGCGCGCCTGAAATTCCTGCAGCCGTTGCGGCAGGCCGCGGTACAACATCGAGCCGACAAAGCCGACGCGCAACCGGCCCACCGCGCCGGCCTCGATCTCGCGCGCCAGCAGCCGCGCCGATTCCGCCTGCGCCAGCAATGCCGTGACGGATTCCCGAAACGCCCGCCCGGCGGCGGTCAGTCGCACGCCACGGCTATCGCGCTCGAACAGGCGCGCCCCGACGGATGCTTCGAGCTGCTGGATGTTGAGCGACAACGGCGGCTGCGAAATCGACAGCCGTTTCGCGGCGCGCCCGAAATGCAGTTCCTCGGCCAGCACGAGGAAATAGCGCAGATGGCGAAATTCCATGGCGATATAAAAATTATATGGATCGAGTCAATTTTAGAATTAGACACGAATCGTTGCGCATCAAATAATGCGTCCCAAACCATCCCGCCCCAATTCGCAGGGCGGGAGCTTCCGGAGACACATTCGATGCCGACCAGCGCCGTCCGCCCCGCTGCCCTTCAGGCGACCTCCGCCGCCCATGCTTTGCACGCCGCCCCGCCCGACGCTCATCCGGTCCCCGACCGTCACGGCGCGAGCCTTTTCACGGCGGATCCGGACCTGCGCGCGCTGTTGCCGCTCTATCTGCCGGCCGACCTCTTCAATCACCTGCTGCCGCACCTGGAGCGCATGGGCGCCCTGGCCGGTGGCGTGCTGGACGAACTGGCCAATGTGGCCGACCACGCGCCGCCCACGCTGTCGCATCGCACGCGCAGCGGCCTCGATGCGCAGCGTATCCACAAGCATCCCGCCTATGTCGAACTGGAACGCGTGGCGTTTGCGGAGTTCGGCCTCGCCGCGGCATCGCATCGCGGCGGCGTGCTCGGCTGGGACAAGCCGATGCCGCCCGCTGCCAAGTACGCGCTGACCTATCTGTTCGTTCAGGCCGAGTTCGGCTTGTGCTGCCCGTTGTCGATGACCGATTCCCTGACGCGCACGCTGCGCAAGTTCGGCGATCCGGCACTGGTCGAGCGCTTTTTGCCCAACCTGACCACGCAGGTTTTCGACGATCTCTACCAGGGCGCGATGTTCATGACCGAGCAGGGCGCGGGCTCCGACGTCGCGGCCACGGCCACGCGCGCGGTGCGCGACGACAGCGCCGAAGGCGGCTGGCGTCTGGTGGGCGACAAGTGGTTCTGCTCGAATCCGGACGCGGCGCTGGCGATGGTGCTGGCGCGCGTGGAAGACGCCGACGGCACCGCCGTGGACGGCATCAAGGGCGTGTCGCTGTTCCTGCTGCCGCGCACGCTGGCCGACGGCAGCGCCAATCACTACCGCATCATCCGGCTCAAGGACAAGCTCGGCACGCGCTCGATGGCCAGCGGCGAGATCCGCCTCGAAGGCGCGCATGCCTACCTCGTCGGCGAGCCCGGCCGCGGTTTCGTGCAGATGGCCGACATGATCAACAACTCGCGCCTGTCCAACGGCGTGCGTGCCGCCGGCCTGATGCGCCGCGCCCTTACGGAAGGACAATTCATCGCGCGTGAACGTCGCGCCTTCGGCAAGCGCCTGACGGACATGCCGCTGATGCGTCGCCAGTTGCTCAAGCTCACGCTGCCGACCGAACAGGCGCGCACGATGGTGTTCCAGACCGCCGAAGCGCTGCGCCGCGCCGATGCTGGCGAATCCGACGCTTATCCGCTGATGCGCATCTTGACGCCGCTGATCAAGTTCCGCGCGTGCCGCGATGCGCGCAAGGTGACCGGCGACGCGATGGAGATCCGTGGCGGCTGCGGGTATATCGAGGAATGGAGCGATCCGCGGCTGGTGCGCGACGCCCATCTCGGATCGATCTGGGAAGGCACCAGCAATATCGTCGCGCTCGACGTGCTGCGCGCGATCCGCCGCGAAGGGTCGCTGCCGGTGCTGCAGGCGCATTTGCAGGGCCTGCTGCGCGATACGCCGCTTCATGCCACAGCCCGCGCCACCTTCGAGGCGGTCATTGACAGCGCCGCCGCGCTGGCGGCGCGCGCGGCCGATGCCGGCGCGGATGGCGATGTCATGGCGCGCCAGGCTGCCTCCGCGCTTTATCACGTGACCAGCGCCGTCGCCATGGCGTGGGAAGCGGGCCGCATCGGATCGGTGCGCCGCATGCGCCTGGCGCAACTGGTGCTCGTGCATCGCGTGCTGCCGCAAGATCCGCTGGCGGGCGGCGCCGAACCCGAATGGCTGGCCGAAACGGTGGCTGCCCCGACCGATGGCGTTGCGCACGCGGCCGGGCAGGTCGATCAGGTCAACGTGTTCTGAACGGCGTCACAGGCGCGCCACTGCGCCCCCGCACATAAAAACAGCTTTACCGGAGACAACGCATCATGCCCCAATGGCACCGCCGCGCGGCCCTGGCCGCATTCGCTTCCATGACCGCGTGCACGCTGCTTGCCGCAGCCACGCCCGCCTTTGCACAGAAGGATTTTCCAAGCAAGCCCATCATGATGGTGGTGACCTATCCGCCGGGGGGCCCCACCGACGCGATGGCCCGCACGCTGGCCGCCGCGCTGAAGAACAGCCTCGGCCAGCCGGTGGTGGTGGAAAACCGCGCCGGCGCCGGCGGCAACATCGGCGCGGAAGTCGTGGCCCGCGCGGAGCCCGATGGCTACACGCTGATGTTCGGGACGTCGGCGCCGCTGGCGATCAATGTCAGCCTCTATCGCAAGATCAACTACGACCCGATCAAGAGCTTTGCGCCCGTGATCCAGATCGGCCATCTGCCCAACGTGCTGGTGGTCAATCCCGGCGTGCCCGCCCGCAACGTGCAGGAACTGATCGCCTACGGCAAGGCGCATCCGGGCAAGCTCACCTATGCATCGTCCGGCAACGGCGCGTCGTCGCATCTGGCCGGCGTGCTGTTCAACAACCTGGCCTGCACTGATTTCCAGCACGTGCCTTACAAGGGCACCGGCCCCGCGCTGAACGATCTGCTGGGCGGTCAGGTCAGCATGACCTTCACCGATGTGCTGACGGCGCTGCCGTTCATCAAGAGCGGTAAGGTGCGCGCGCTGGGCGTGACCACCAAGGGCCGCTCGCAGGCGCTGCCCGAGGTGCCCACCGTGGCCGAGCAGGGTGTCGCCGGTTTCGATGTTTCGGTATTCTTCGGCGTGGTGGCGCCGGCCGGTACGCCGCCCGCCGTGATCGGCAAGCTCAACCACGCGTTTGCCGATGCGCTGCAGCAGCCCGACGTACGCAAGACGCTGCTGGCGCAAGGGCTGGAACTGGCGCCGTCCACATCGCCGGACCAACTTGGCAGCTTCGTGAAATCCGAGGTGGCCAAATGGCGTACCGTGGTGCAGAAATCGGGCGCTCAGCTGGACTGACCGCCGCACATAACAACAGGGAAGAGACATGACGCCATTTCAACCCGGCGCGCTGGCCGGCATTCGCGTAGTGGATCTGTCGCGCATCCTGGGCGGCCCGTTTTGCGGGCAGATCCTGGGCGATCACGGCGCCGACGTGCTGAAGATCGAACCGCCGCAAGGCGACGACACCCGCACCTGGGGCCCGCCGTTTCGCGATGGCGTGGCGTCGTACTACTTCGGCCTGAACCGCAACAAGCGCGTGATGACGCTCGACCTCGCCGCGGACGCCGATCGCGAGGTGCTGCTGGCCCTGCTGGCCGACGCCGATGTGCTGGTCGAAAACTTCAAGACCGGCACGCTGGAAAAATGGGGACTCGGTTACGACGTGCTGTCGCAGCGTTTTCCGCGGCTGGTGCATTGCCGCGTATCGGGATTCGGCGCCGACGGCCCGCTCGGCGGCCTGCCCGGCTACGACGCGGCGATCCAGGCCATGGCCGGCATCATGAGCATCAACGGCGAAGCCGATCGCGATCCGCTGCGGGTGGGTTTGCCGGTGGTCGACATGGTGACGGGACTCAACGCCGCCTTGGGCGTGCTGCTGGCGCTGCAGGAACGCGCACGCAGCGGGCGCGGCCAGTTCGTGGAAGCGGCGCTGTATGACTCGGGCCTGTCGCTGCTGCATCCGCACGCCGCCAACTGGTTCATGAGCGGCAAGACGCCGGGCCGCACCGGCAACGCGCATCCCAACATCTATCCGTACGACACCGTGGCCACGGCAACCGACCCGATCTTCCTGGCGGTGGGCAACGACCGGCAGTTCCGCATCCTGTGCGACCACCTCGGCGTGCCGGAACTGGCCGACGACGAGCGCTTTGCCACCGCCGGCGCGCGCTCGGTCAATCGCGCCATGCTCAAGGGCACGCTGGAAGCGAAGATGGCGGTGTGGGACGGCAAGGCGCTGGCCGCGCAACTGTCCGATGCGGGCGTACCGTGCGCGCCGGTGCTGTCGGTGCCCGATGCGCTGACGCATCCGCACACCGTGCATCGCGAAATGGTGGTGGAGATGCCGGGCGGCTACAAGGGGCTGGGCGCGCCGATCAAGCTGAGCCGCACGCCGGCCACCTACCGCCACGCGCCGCTGACTGAAGGCAACGCGTTCCTGCCAAGGGAAGCGGCAAACGACTGAGTCCGCTCCACGCCGCCGCGCTGGGCGCGCGGGGCGTGAAGTGGCGAGGCATCGTCAGCCCGGGATCATCCCCGTGAACACATAGGCTTGCAGCATCGTGATCACGCCGACGATAAACGCGAACAGCAGGCTGTGCTTGACGGTGAAGCGGAACAGTTCGGATTCCTTGCCGACCAGGCCCGTCGCGGCGCACGCCACCGCGATCGATTGCGGCGAGATCATCTTGCCGGTCACACCGCCAGTGGTGTTGGCGGCCACCAACAGGGTGTCCGACACGCCGATCTGATGGGCCGTGGCGTGTTGCAGCGAGCAGAACAGCGCGTTCGATGACGTATCGGATCCGGTCAGGAAGACGCCCAGCCAGCCCAGCAGCGGCGAGAAGAACGGAAACGCCGCGCCCGTGCCGGCCAGCAGCAGCGCCAGCGTCGACGACATGCCCGAGTAGTTGGCCACGAATGCAAAGGCCAGCACCAGGCCGATCGACAGGATCGGGCGGCGCAGCTCCATCAGCGTTTCGCCGAACGTGACCAGCGCGTCCCGGGGCTTCATGCGCAGCAAGATTACCGAGATGATCGCCGTCAGCAGGATCGCGGTGCCCACGGCGGATAGCAGGTCCAGCTTCAGCACGGCCTCGTAGGGTTTGGGCGACGCCACGATCGGCGCGGTCTTGATGACCAGTTGGTCGAGCATCGGCACCTTGAACTTCAGCACGCTGCCGGCCAGTGCGCCGTTTGCGGCGAACAAGGCCTTGAACGACGGCAGGCTCCAGATCGTCACGATCGCCGTGAGGATGCCGAACGGCGCCCATGCGCGCACCGTCTGGCCGAAGCTGTAGGGCGAGGCCTGGCGGTTCGACGGCGCACCGAGGCCGCCGCCAAATCGGGCCAGCGCCACGGTGCCGCCGGAGACCGCGCCACGCGCCGGCTGCGACGCCGAGCGCGGTTGCCACACGCGCAGGAACGCCGCCAGCGCAACCAGGCTCACCAGCGCGGACGTGATGTCGGGCAGTTCAGGGCCGATGTGGTTCGACGTGAAGTACTGGGTGACCGCGAAGCTTGCGCCCACCACCAGCGCCGCGGGCCACGTTTCCCGGATGCCGCGCCGGCCATCCATCATGAAAACGAGCCAGAACGGTACCGCCAGCGACAGCAGCGGCAACTGGCGGCCCGCCATCGCGCCGATGTGCATCGGGTCGATGCCGGTGACCTGGCCGGCCACGATGATCGGGATGCCCATCGCGCCGAATGCCACCGGCGCGGTGTTGGCGATCAGGCAAAGTCCGGCCGCGTAGAGCGGATTGAAGCCAAGGCCTACCAGCAGCGCCGCGGTAATGGCCACCGGCGCGCCAAAGCCCGCCGCGCCTTCCAGAAACGCGCCGAACGCAAAGCCGATCAGCAGCATCTGCAGACGCTGGTCGTCGGTGATCGACAACACCGAAGCGCGGATGATGTCGAACTGGCCCGTCTTCACCACGATCTTGTAGAGAAACACCGCTGTGACGATGATCCACGCGATCGGCCACAAGCCGTAGGCAAAGCCGAAGCCGGCTGCCGCAAACGCCTGCGGCGCAGGCATGCCGTAAGCGCCGATCGCCACGGCCACGGCCAGCGCGAGCGTGATGGCCGCCGCCACATGGCCTTTCATGCGCAGCAGCGCCAGCGCGACGAAGAAGAACAGGATGGGCACGGCCGCCGCAAGCGCGGACAGCCAGAGGCTGCCCAGCGGCGTATAGATCTGGGTCCAGGGTTGCACTGGAAGTCTCCTTGATGGTGTTTGAATTCTTGTGTGTGCCGCGCGCCGCTACTCGGGCTGATTGCGCTCGGCAAGCAGATCGGAAAGGCTTTTTGGCGCGGGTGTCAGTGGCTTGCGATGCTGCGTCCAGCCCATCTGCGCGGCGGGCGTGAACGCGCGCAGACGCGTGGCGGCCCACCGGAATACGCGATACATGGCCGGATGCGCGAAGGCGCCGCTCCAGAAGCGCCAGACCAGATGCTCGCGGCGGCTGTACTTCGCGCCCTGGCCCTTCAGCGGATGCGGCACCGCCTCGTCCGGATCGCGATTCGCTTCGGTGCGCAGGCGCACCAGAAGCTGTGGGATCGGAATGCGCACGGGGCATACTTCGCCGCAAGCGCCGCACAAGCTGGACGCGGTGGCCAGATCCGCCGTGGCTTCGAGCCCAAGCAGATGCGGCGAGATGATCTTGCCGATCGGTCCCGGATAGGTGGTGCCGTAGGCGTGGCCGCCGATGCGCGTGTAGACCGGACAGTGATTCATGCATGCGCCGCAGCGGATGCACTGCAGCGTGGCGCGCAGCTGCTCGTCGGCGTAGGCCTGACTGCGGCCGTTATCCAGCAGCACCAGATGCACTTCGCGCGGGCCGTCGCGTTCGTGGTTTTTGCGCGGTCCCGAGATCAGGTTGAAATAGGTGGTGATCGCCTGGCCCGTGGCCGAGCGCGTGAGCAAGCTGGACAACGGCACGATGTGCGACAGCCTGGCCACCACTTTTTCCATCCCCATCACGGCGATGTGCACATCGGGCACCGTGGTGGAAAGCCTGCCGTTGCCCTCGTTTTCCACCAGCCACAGCGTGCCGGTATCGGCCGCCGCGAAATTCACGCCGGACAGCCCGATATCGGCCTGCACGAATGCCTGACGCAGCGCGCGTCGGCCGGTCTGGATCAGTTCGTCGACGTCTTCCGTATAGCGTGTATCGGCGATGTGCTGTTCGAACAGCGTGGCAATGTCGGCCTTGGTCTTGTGGATTGCCGGCATCACGATATGCGACGGCTTTTCCCCGGCCAACTGGACGATGTACTCGCCCATGTCCGATTCGATGCAATCCACGCCGCGTTCGGCAAGGTAATGGTTCAGCTCCATTTCCTCGCTGGCCATCGATTTGCCCTTGATGACGCGCGTCGCCGCGTGCGCTTGGGCAATGCGGTGGATGATCGCGTTTGCCTCGTCAGCGGTCTCGGCCCAGTGCACCTGCACGCCGGCCTGCGTGAGCTTTGCTTCGAGCTGCGTCAGCAGGTCCGGCAGATTGGCCAGCGCGTGCTGGCGCACGGCCTCGCCGAGATCGCGCAGTTGTTCCAGCTCGTCGCCGTCGGGAAACTGCACGGCGCGCTTTTGCTGCAGAAAGTCCATCGCACCGCGAAAACTGCGGCGCAGCTTGGGATCGTCGAGCGCGGCGCGCGCGCGGACGCGGAAGTCCTCGCTCGGTACGAAATGCAGTGTTTGCTGGCTCATTGTCCGGGGTCTCCTGCGTGATCGTTCACGATGACGACCCAGAGCCGGCGCGGACCGTGCGCGCCGTAGGCCAGCGTCTGCTGAATGTCGGATGTCTTGGACGGCCCCGAGATCATGACCAGATTGGTGGGCATGCCATCGGCCCAGTTTTCGGCGCGCACCGCCGCGTGCAGATCGGGGTGCAGCGTCGAGGCGTAGACCAGCGCGATATGCGTTGGCGGCACCAGCGACACCGTGCGCGGCGATCCGGCATCGGGCGCCAGCACCAGCGTGCCCGTGGCGGCCAGCCCGGAACGCGCCACCGTGAAACCGGCGTCGACGGTGTCGAACAACTCGGACTTCCAGTCCTCGAGCGGTCGATCGAAGGTCACCGTTGCGACGCCGGCGGGCAGTGCTCGGGCCAGCGCGGCGCCTTCGGGCGCGGAGGTATCGATCAGTAACCGCCGCACGCCGTCCTGCGCGAGCCGCTCGGCTACCCACATCGGCCAATCGGCGGCATCGGCGCAAACGACTTCCGCGTGCGATGCCGTCAGCGCCGCTTGCATCGACGCCACCATCGCGGCCACTGTTGGCCGTTGCCCGCGGCGCAGGTCGAAGTGCGTGTCGATGCGTCGATCCAGCGACGCGGTGTCGGCGGCCAGCGTTGCGCCGGAGGTTGGCGTAGCCGCGCGCAAACGGCCCAGCATGCGCTCGCGCGCGCTCATCGTGGTCATGCCGCACCTCCGGTCCGACGCCACAGGAACGACGCCAGATGTTCGACCGGTAGCGGCGCGCCCGCGTGGGCGGCGGCATGGCCAATGTTGAGCAGGCATCCGCAATCGGCAGAAACCAGCCGGTCACAGCCGGTGGCGCAGGCGGAAGCGACCTTGTCGCGCACCATCGCGCCAGAGATATCGGCGTGCTTGAGCGAGAACGTGCCGCCAAAGCCGCAGCATTCCGATTCGCGTTCGTGCTCGACGCGCGTCACGCCCGGCAGCGCATCGACCAGCGCCACACCGTGCGTGCGCGTGCCCATTTCACGGCGCGCAGCGCACGACGTATGCAGGACCACGCGCTCCGCTCCCGCGTTGGGCGCCATGTCGAAGCGCACATGCAGTACGTTCAGCAGGAATTCGGCCAGCTCGAAGACCCGTTCGGCGATGTCGGCGGCCAGCTCGGCGGCTTCGGGATCGTCGGCGAACAGCGTGGGCCAGTGGTGCCGCATCATGCCCGCGCACGAACCGGACGGCACGATGATCGGCCAGGGCTCGCGAAACAGATCCAGTTGGGCGCGCGCCACCTTGCGCGCCTGCTCGGGATTGCCGCTGCTGTAGGCCGGTTGGCCGCAGCAGCTTTGCGCACGCGGAAAGTGAACGGTCAGGCCTTCGCGTTCCAGCAGTCGTACGGCATCGAGACCGGCTTGCGGAACGAACAGGTCGACGAGACACGTGCCAAACAGGTACACCTGCTGCGGCACGTTGGGGGGATATTGCCTGGCTTGCATTGTCTGTCTCCGGGATGGGGCACCGCCCGTGATACGCGCTGCGGCATTTTTCGGCGCATAATTCCCGGTCTTGCGCCGGGGCGCAAATTGGTTGGACCAATTTTCGGGCGCCACGGCAACAATACGGCAGGCAAGGGATCGATCGATGGCAGGCAGCGCGCGCAATCGCGTGGAAGACATCATGCGCAAGCTGGAAACGGCGTTGCTGGACGGCACTTGGCCTGTTGGCGCGCGCCTGCCGGCCGAGCGCGTGCTGGCCGAGCGCTATGACGTGGCGCGCAACACGATCCGTGAAGCGATTCAGCGCCTAGCGGCGCGCGGCCTGCTACAGAGCCGGCGCGGCGCGGGTGTATACGTGACCGACCAACTGCGCACCGGCATTGCATCGCCCTGGGGGCAACTGGTAGCGGACCATCCCGCGCTGCGCGACGACATCCTGGAGTTTCGCCGCGTGCTTGAAGGGGCCACCGCATATTTCGCGGCGCTGCGCGCCGACGCCGCAGACCTCAAACGTATACGCGCGCTGATGAAGGAGCTGGAGCGTTCGCGCAAGGTCGACGACAAGGCGGGCGAAGCCAGCGCCGATGCCAGACTGCACGACGCCATCGCGCAGGCGTCACACAACACGATGTTCCTGCATCTGCATACCAGTGTGTTGGGGATGCTGCGCGAGCACATTACGATCAACGGCACGGGACTGCGCGAGGCCGACGCGGCGTCGTCGGACCTGCTGCTGCTTCAGCACCGCACGCTGTGCGAGGCCATTCTGGCGCGGCGTCCCGAAGAAGCGCGCACGGCCATGCAGACGCATATCGATTTCGTGCGCAGCAAGGTGGAAGGCAGCGGCGGCTAAGGACAACGCTGGGCCGGGCAATTGGTCGTACCAATTGCTGCGTATCACAACCCAATCGAATCAAGCACTTGGCGGCGCCCGTTGCAGCGCAGGAGCCGCCGCCTGTCGGCCATTACACGAGTTCCGCGGTGGTCAGCTCGCGCTTGAGATACGCATAGAAGATGGGCCCGGCAATCACGCCGGAAATGCCGTAGAGGGTTTCCATCAGCAGCATCACGGTCAGCAATTCCCAGGCCGCGGCCTGGATGCGGGCGCCGATGATGCGCGCGTTCAGGAAGTACTCGAGCTTGTGGATCACCACCAGATACAGCAGCGACACGATGGCGATCGGCAGCGACACCGAGAGCGAGGCCACGACGATCGCGGTATTCGAGATCAGGTTGCCGATCACCGGCAGCAGCCCCGCCAGGAAGGTGACGGCCACCAGCGTCTTCGACAATGGCAAGTGCTGGTGGAACATCGGCAACACCACCAGAAGGTAGGTTGCCGTCAGCACCGTGTTGATCAGCGAAATCTGGATCTGCGCGAAAATGAACTGCGCGAACGACTGCTGCAGCGTGCGGGCGCGATCGATCAGCGCACCGGCCAGCGGCCGGCGGTTGGGTCGCGCGATGGCGCGGTACAGCGCAACCATTGCGCCGATGATCAGGCCCACCAGGATATGCAGCAGCGTGCGCAGGATGTCGGTGCCCAGCCGTTGCGCCATCTGGGCGTGTTCGCGCAGCGCGGCAATCAGCGTGGTCGCCAATTCCTCGACGCCATTCGGCAGATACTCGCTCAGCCAGGCCGGTAACTGGGCGCGGGACTGGTCGATGATGCTGGCGGCGTGGTCGAGCAGCCGGTCTATGGTGGAACTGTCGACGCTCAGAAAATGCACCAGCGCCCAGATGCCGCCGGTCAGCCCCAGCAGGATGACCGCCGACAGGATGAACACGGCGAGCGCGTCGCGTCGCGAATGGGTCAGGCGCGGCGCCAGCACATCGACCAGCGAATAGAGCAGCAGCCCGGCCAGCAGCGCGGCAACCAGATTGGCATGCATGACCAGCAGCAGCGCGCCGCCGGCAATCACATATGACACCGCCGTGACGGGCGACCACCTGCCCGGCGCCAGCCAGGGCCGGGTGGTCGAGGAAGTCGTGGGGGCGGCGCCGGCCACGTCGGCGCGGTCTTGGGTGTGTTCGGTTTCCAACTGCTGCGGCATGTTTCGGCGGGGACGCGATGTGGAGGAGGAAATGGCTGAGGCGGATTGTCGATGTGGCGCATCACAATGGCAAGTCAGCATGAGCATACATGGACCGCGATGCCGGGCCGGGCGCGGATCTTGCGTCCCCGCTCGACTGGCTCGCCTATAGTGAGGAGCAAAAGGACGGCGCAACGATTTCTCCGGAGACCGCATGGCCTTTACCCATACCGTCGGCACGCGCCGGCATGTGTTTGCCGATTTGCGCACGCTGCTGGCGCGCGCCAGCCCCGCGCGCTCGGGCGATGCGCTGGCCGGCCTGGCTGCCGTCAGCGAGGAAGAGCGGATGGCGGCGCGCATGGCGCTGGCGGACATGCCGTTGTCGCATTGCCTGACCGAGGCGCTGGTGCCCTACGAGGACGACGACGTCACGCGCCTGATTGTCGATAGCCATGACGCCAACGCTTTCGGGGAGATTGCCAGCCTGACCGTGGGCGATTTCCGCAACTGGCTGCTGCGTGACGACACCGATACGGCCGCGTTGGCGCGCGTGGCGCCCGGCATCACGCCGGAGATGGCGGCGGCGGTCAGCAAGCTGATGCGCAACCAGGACCTCATCGCGGTGGCGCGCAAGTGCCGCGTGGTCACGGCGTTCCGCAGCACGATCGGGCTACCGGGGCGGCTGTCCGTGCGGCTGCAGCCAAACCATCCCACCGACGATCCGCGCGGCATTGCCGCATCGATCGTCGACGGGCTGCTCTATGGCTGCGGCGATGCCACCATCGGCATCAATCCGGCCAGCGACAACCTTGGCGCGATTGTCTCGCTGCTGAAGCTGGTCGACGATATCCGGTCCCGCTACGATGTGCCCACGCAATCGTGCGTGCTCACCCACGTTACCAACACGCTGCGCGCCATCGACCAGGGCGCGCCAGTCGATCTGGTGTTCCAGTCGGTGGCCGGCAGCCAGGCGGCCAACGAGGCGTTCGGTATTTCGCTGGCGCTACTGGACGAAGCGCACCAGGCTGCGCTGTCGCTGCGGCGCGGCACCGTCGGCAGCGATCTGATGTATTTCGAAACCGGACAAGGCAGCGCGCTGTCGGCCAATGCGCATCATGGCGTCGACCAGCAGACCATGGAGGCGCGCGCCTATGCCGTGGCGCGCCGCTACCAGCCGCTGCTGGTCAATACCGTGGTGGGCTTTATCGGCCCCGAGTATCTCTACGATGGCAAGCAGATCATCCGCGCGGGCCTGGAAGACCATTTCTGCGGCAAGTTGCTGGGTGTGCCGATGGGTTGCGATATCTGCTACACCAACCACGCGCAAGCGGACCAGGACGACATGGACACGCTGCTGACGCTGTTCGGCGCGGCTGGCATCAACTTCATCATGGGCGTGCCCGGCGCGGACGACATCATGCTCAACTACCAGAGCACCTCGTTTCACGACGCGCTTTACCTGCGCGAGGTGATGGGCTTGCGGCCCGCGCCGGAATTCGAAGCATGGCTGCAGCGCATGGGAATCTTCGACGAGGCCGGACGACTGCTCGATCCGCCCGCGCGCCAGCCGCTGCTGACGATGGCGCAGACGCTTTGACGCACCGGAGCCGCGCATGGAATCGACGCCAATCAATCCGCCCCCGGAAGACACAGGGCCCGACGATCCGTGGCGCCGGCTGCGGCAGTTCACGCGCGCGCGCGTTGGCATCGGCCGCACCGGGCACGCGCAGACTACCCAGACGATCCTGTCGTTCGGACTGGCCCATGCGCAGGCGCGCGACGCCGTACATCTGCCGCTCGATGTGACGGGGGTGGAAGCCGCCCTGCGCGAAATCGGCCTGACAGGATTGCCGGTGCACAGCGCCGCCGCCGATCGCGACCAATATCTGCGCCGGCCCGACCTGGGGCGGCGTCTGGACGATGACAGTCGCGCGCGACTGCGTGCGCAGGCGCGTCCCGATCGGCCCTATGACGTGGTGTTTGTCGTGGCGGACGGCTTGTCCGCGCTGGCCGCGCAGCGCCACGCGGTGCCTCTGCTGCAGGCGGTGCTGGCGCGATTGCGGCAATGGCATATCGGCCCGGTGGTGATTGCGCGGCAATCTCGCGTCGCGCTGGGCGACGATATCGGCGAGCAACTGGGCGCACGACAGGTAGTGATGCTGATCGGCGAGCGGCCGGGACTCAGTTCGCCGGACAGCCTCGGCATCTACCTGACCTACGACCCGCGCGTGGGCCGTACCGATGCGCAGCGCAACTGCATCTCGAATGTGCGGCCCGAAGGACTGCCATATGCGCAGGCGGCGGACCGGCTGGTCTTCCTGCTGCGTGGCGCTGTGGCGCTGGGCAAGTCCGGCGTGGATCTGAAGGACGACAGCGTCGCGGCATCCGCCACGCTGTCGCGCACTTGAGCCCGCCTACATCATGCGGTGCGAAAAGCGGCCGCGTTCGGCGTCACTCATCAGGTTCATGAACTGCTCGCGATCCATATGCACGAGTTCCATGTGGTCGCCGGCTTCGAACCAGATTTCCGGCTCTTCCAGCAGGCTTTCGTCCACGTAGGTCCGCATGCCGTACGACGTCGCGCACGGCGGGATCGCGCCGAGGTCGCAATCCTTGAACACCTCGCGGATCTCGTCCTCATGGGCCAATACCAGCTGGCGGCCCGTCTGCGCGCAGATCGCCGCCATCTGCAGGTGGTGCGACGAAGGGATCACTGCCGCCACGTAGCCGGCTTCGTCTTCAAGCAATACGGTTTTGGCCAGTCGGTTTCCGGGAACATGTGCGGCCTGTGCAGTGGCCATGCTGCTGAGGCTGTACGGGTGGCGGATGATGTCGAACTGGCTGTTCATGCGGCTGAGCCTGCCAGCCAGGGTGCCTGCCATTGCCATGATGACTACCTTCCTTCCGCGCCAGCGCGCGGTTCAGTCCTGGGTGCTCTCACTATAGGCACTGCCGGCGCCCACGCGGGGCCAGACCGCCTGCAATTCGGTCTTCAGAAACGTCAGCAGGTAGCGCGTGGCCATGGTCTGGTAGCGATTGGGCATCGTCAGCATGTAGAGCTTGCTGCCGAACACGCTGATCCGGTATGCCGGCAGCAAGGGTGCCAGCGTGCCGTCTCGGAGGTCGGCGCCGACCGCGTAAAGTGGAAAGATGCCGATACCGAGGCCGCTGACGACGGCGTCCTTCAGAAAGGCAAAATTCTCGGAGCTGAGTGTCGGCTCCAGTACAACCTGCTCGCGCTCGCCGGTGTCGTGCCGCGTGCCTGCCGCCTTGAGCTTCTGCCCGATCGGCGACGCGCAGACGATGTCATGCGCGGAGAGATCTGCCAACACTGTCGGCATCGCGCGGCCCTGCAGATATGACGGCGCGGCGCACACCACCCAGTCGACCGTGCCGATCTCCGTGGCGACGACCGAATCGGGCGGCGTGGAAATGATGCGCAGCGCCACCTCCACATCCTCCGAGACGAGATTGTGGATGCGGTTGTCGAACACCACATCGAGCGTGATATCAGGATAGCGGCGCTTGAACTGCACCAGCAGCGGCGACAGCAGCGCGTGGCCCAGCCCGGTCGGCACCGACAGCCGCACATGGCCCTGCAGGCTCTTGCCCATGCTGCTGATCAGCGCGTTTGCGGCGGCCACCTCGCCGAGGATGTTGCGGCCGTGCTCGTACAGGCCGGCGCCCACTGGCGTCGGTTCCACGTGACGCGTGGTCCGCCGCAGCAGTTGCACGCCAAGTTCTTCTTCGAGCGCCTTGAGGTGATAGCTGACATTGGCGCGCGTCATCTTGAGCTTGCGGGCGGCGGCGCTGAGGTTGCCGGCGTCGACGATGTCGACGAACAGGCGCAGGGCGTTGAGATCCATGACGAGGCTGGCGTGGAAACGAAAAAGGGGCCCGAAGGCCCCTCAGTGTGCCATGGCCGTTCGCCGTGGCGTCGGTGCGCACCGACGCCGCTGCGCGCGGCGCTCGCCCTAGTGCTCGTGATGCAGGTACTTGGCCTGGCGCGGCAGGCGCAGGCTGACCAGGAACGCCAGCACCATCATGGCCGTGACATACCAGTAGAACGCGTTCTCGTGGCCGATCGATTTCAGCCCAAGCGCCACGTATTCCGCGGTGCCGCCGAACAGCGCGTTGGCGACGGCATAGGCCAGGCCCACGCCGAGCGCGCGCACTTCGGGTGGGAACATTTCGGCCTTAACGATGCCGCTGATCGACGTGTAGAAGCTGACGATGGCCAGCGCGATGCAGATCAGCAGGCCAGCCAGCTCGGGGCTCGACACAGTCTTCAGCGCGGTCAGGATCGGCACCGTGGCGATGGCGCCGAGCGCGCCGAACAACAGCATGTTGTTGCGACGGCCGATGCGGTCGGACAGCGCGCCGAAGAACGGCTGCATGCACATGTAGAGGAACAGGCAGCCGGTCATCACGTAGCTGGTCGTCTTGATCGGCAGACCAGCGGTGTTGACCAGGAATTTCTGCATGTACGTGGTGAACGTGTAGAAAATCAGCGACCCGCCCGCCGTGTAGCCCAGCACGGTGAAGAACGCGGCCTTGTGATGACGGAAAAGCTCCGCCACGCTGCCCGCTTCCTTGCTGTTGCGTTGCTGCGCGGTGGTCGTCTCGTGCAGCGTGCGGCGCAGCAGCAATGCCACCACGGCCGTGATCGCGCCCACCACGAACGGGATGCGCCAGCCGTAGGCCTTCAGTTCGGCCTCGGTCAGCAGCTGCTCCAGCACAACCACCACCAGCACGGCCAGCAACTGGCCGCCGATCAGCGTCACATACTGGAACGACGAGAAGAAGCCCCGCCGGCCCTTGAGCGCCACTTCGCTCATGTAGGTGGCGGTGGTGCCGTATTCGCCGCCGACCGACAGGCCTTGCAGCAGGCGCGCCAGCAGCAGCAGCGCGGGCGCCAGGTTGCCGATGGCGGCATACGTGGGCAGGCACGCAATCAGCAGCGAACCGAAGCACATCATGACCACCGAGATCAGCATCGAGTTCTTGCGGCCGTTGCGGTCGGCGATCCGGCCGAACAGCCATCCGCCGATCGGGCGCATCAGGAAGCCGGCCGCAAACACGCCGGCGGTGTTCAGGAGCTGCGCAGTAGGGTCCGCCTTGGGGAAGAACGATGGCGCGAAGTAGATCGCGCTGAACGCGTAGATATAGAAATCGAACCACTCCACCAGATTGCCCGACGAAGCGGCAACGATGGCAAAGACGCGTTTTCTGGTTTCCTCGGGAGATGGTGCGGTGCCGGAGAGGCTGGGGGAGGCGATGTCTGTCATAGGACCTTCTTGTGTACTTGACGGCGGTGGCGCCGCTGAATCGGAACGGGATGCGGGGCGGCGGGCCAGCGCGATACCTGAGTGGCGGGCCGCAGGGCAGAACCCGTGTGCATGGCAAGCGTACCCCGGATTTTCCGGGCTGCCCAGCGGCAGCCTGCCGCATGATGCGGGCGAATCATTGCGTGATCCTTATCGCCTATAGGATTTGCACGGCATTGTTCCGATCATTGGATAGAGTTTTTATAGGCGCCGCCAAATGCGAAGCGAGGCCATTGAAAATTTTCACTGGCCTGAGCTTCGTCATGCGGATACCTTTCATGGTCCGCGGGGCTGCGCAATCATGCAGGCCGATTCAATTTTCAGCGCCGCATTCTTCGATCCTCTTGTCAATGTCCGTGCTGCGAAACCTTTGGATTGCGCTGCTGATGGTGCCCGCCGTGGTCTGGGCCGAGCCCGATCTCGTCCAGTGCCAGCGTATCGATCAGGGCCAGTTGCGGACCGCGTCCGAACCCGCGCTGCTGGAAATGCGCTGTCGCGCGCGGCAGATTTCCTACGAGGCGCCACGCCTCAAGGGCGTGACCCAGAAATTCAAGGACGACCTCGTGTTTGCCTGCCTGGATCAGGCCGACGCCATCGAACACCAATTGCGCGTGGCATATGGCTACTCGCGTGAAAAGCTGGCCCGCGCGAAATGCGCCGAATAACGCCCGGCGCGTTATTGTCAAAAATAATTATCGGTTCTGTACAACTCCGCGTGGATTGTCAAATTCGATGGTCGGCGTACCATTGGCGCCCATTGTTGTTGTGTCGACTTGATGGAGACTGCCATGGCCCTCGACGCCGAATCCTTTTCCCTGCTGCGCGCTTCGGTGCAGCGTTTTATCGATGAGCGCCTGAAGCCGGCGGAAGACACGCTGGAAGAAATCGACGACGTGCCGGCCGATATCGTGGCCGACATGAAGGAGATGGGCCTGTTCGGCATCTCGATCCCGGAAAACTACGGCGGCATCGGCCTGTCGATGTCGCAGGAATGCGATGTGGTCTATGACCTCGGCCACACCGCCTTCGCGTTCCGCTCGGTGTTCGGCACCAATGTGGGCATTGGCTCGCAGGGCATCCTGATGGATGGCACCGAGGAGCAGAAGCAGAATTACCTGCCGCGGATCGCCAGCGGCGAACTGGTGATCTCCTTCGCGCTGACAGAGCCGAACGCCGGTTCCGACGCGGCGTCGTTGCAGACGCGCGCCGAGCTCGACGGGGACCACTATGTCATCAACGGCACCAAGCGCTTCATCACCAATGCGCCGCGCGCCGGCGCCTTCACGCTGATGGCGCGCACCGGCGGCCCGGGCGCCTCGGGTATCTCTTCGTTCATCGTGCCCGCCGACACGCCGGGAATCTCGCTCGGCAAGCCGGACAAGAAGATGGGACAGCGTGGCACCAAGACGTGCGACGTGGTGCTTGAGAACGTGCGCGTGCCGGCCGCAAACATCATCGGTGGCGTTCCGGGCGTCGGTTTCAAGACCGCCATGAAGGTGCTGGATCGCGGCCGTCTGCATATCTCCGCACTGGCTTGCGGCATGGCGCATCGGCTGATCACGGACGCGGTGGCGTATGCCAAGGAGCGCAAGCAATTTGGCAAGCCGATCGGCGACTTCCAACTGATCCAGGGCATGCTGGCCGACAGCCAGGCCGAACTCTATGCAGGCTTGTCGATGGTGCGCGACTGCGCGCAGCGCTACGACGCAAAGCCGGCCGGCAAGAGCGATCCAGAAGTCAGCATGCTGGCATCGTGCACAAAGATGTTCTGTACCGAGATGGTCGGCCGCGTAGCCGACCGCGCCGTGCAGATCCACGGTGGCGCCGGCTATATCGCCGAATATAAGGCCGAGCGTTTCTACCGGGACGTGCGCCTGCTGCGCCTGTACGAAGGCACGACGCAAATCCAGCAGATCATCATCGCCAAGCAGTTGCTGCGCGACTAAGCGGCGCGCCAGCGCTTCTGGCGTTGACGCGGCGCTGCGCGGCGACCCGTTTTGTGTCGCCGCGCAGCCGAAATCGCTCTGCTTCGTTTTGTTGACACGCTGCGCATGACACCGGCCAAGCACGGGACAGGAGACAGGATGAACAAAATCCAGACAACGGGTGCGCAAGTTCAGCGCGCTGCCAACGAAGACGGCGTGCATCGCTTGCGCGCCGTGGTGGCAACGTACCGAACCATGGTGCAAGCCTATACGCTGGCGGTGTCGGCCAATGAGTTGATGGCGCTGACCGCGAGCCCTGAGCCGACCCATTCGGCGCGCGACTACCGCGCGCAGGCGCACCTCGATCGATTGCGCGATACCGTGCGCGACTGCGGCCTGGCGCTGCCCAGCGCGATCGTCCTGGCCGTATCGGGCGGCCGGATGCGCTGCGAATGCGATCACCTGTACGAACTGGAACTGCGCCCAAACGCGGGCGACAGCCTGATCGTGCTCGACGGATATGAGCGCGTCGCCGCACTTGTCGAGTCCGGGCGAGGACATATCAAGACACTGGTGACGGCCGTGTTGTGCTGCACGGCTTTCGACGGGACCGAACAACCGTCCACGACGGCTTCCGAAGCCGACTGCGCGATGATGCACGCATCTGCCGCCGCCCGGTGGGCCGGCGCTACGCGCGTCTGGCAATAATTGGCGTCAGGTGCCAGCGCCAATCGAAATTTGCACGGTTGGCGGCCGGGCTTAGCAAAGAGCCAAGCGTCCAGTCAAGCTTGGCGCGCTCCCCAGTAGTCTTGCGTTGTGGAATGAGCCTAATGGTGAAGGCGTTCCTATGGATGCCGCCATATTCCCAGAGCGGATCGAGTGCGCCCATGGCGTTCTTCAAACGAACGGGACAACTGGTGGCTATCCAAACGCAGGCATCAAACGGAGCGCCAACGCGCACTAACGGCGCCAGTAAGCTGTCAGCTCGAGCGACTTGCTGAGCTTGCTCAGCCGGGCAGCTTTGCAGCAAGAACATCAATCTTTTCGATTGACGGCGGCTCGGCGAATAGCTCACCTGCTTTTTCCATAAGCGCGGCTGCGACTTTGCCGGAAAGATGGGCTTGCCGCCCAGCCTCATCTGGAAACGCGTCAAAGATGCCAAAGGTGGACGGCCCCAAGCGGAGGCCGAACCAGGCCGTTGTAGCTGGCTCCGCCTGAACGAGGGCGAGACCACTTAGAAGAAAGTTCTCTACCTCTTTCTCCTTTCCGGGCTTGGCTTCCAGGCGAACGAACAACGCGAGTTTGACCATGACATGTCTCCGGTTGCTAAACAGACATCACTTAGCCCACCTTCCAGCGGGTCCAACGTAATGATGACCGGATCGCCACCACGAGCGACGAAGCGGCCTGCTCCACGTAGTCGAAATCAGTCTACCAGCGAAGGACCGATACCGGCGCCCAGCGTGGACCTTAGCGAGCCGATGCACGGTCAAGCAGCGAGTACCTGGCTTGCCGTGGACCGACGCATTCATTCTGCGCGCTGAAACTGCTCTTCTAGCCACCGGTGCGCGCACGGAAGCGGGATACACCCGCATGTTGCATTTACGTCCGCCGCCCACAGTCAGGGCGTCAGAGCGTCAGAGCGTCAGAGCGTCAGGGCGCCAGAGCGTCAGGCGACAGGGTGCTACGACCAGACCAGGTCGATGTCGCGCAACAGGTGGCCTGCCAGGATGTAGTCGCCCAGCCGGGCCGCTTTGGCTTCCAGCTCCAGCAGTTCATGGTCGGCCATCGAGCCGAGGTCGAACTGGCAATACAGATTTCGTTGCCGGAACGTTGTCTTGGGTTTGCCAAGCCCTTCGATCAAGGCATCCCGCGTGCGGACAGCGATGCTTTCCTGTCCGCGATATTGCACTTTGATACCGCGTTTTTCTCCCAGACGGCCAAGTTCCACGGCGTCTTGCCAGCCTGTCTCGTAGTCCAGCTCAAGCGCCAGCATTTGATTCGAGTCCAGAAGCCTGAGCGCTTCGGTCTTGCTGCCAGCTCGCACGATTGACATCCACACCTCAACATCTCAATAAGACTGTATGAATATACAGTGATCGACCGCTTGTCTCAAGGCTTCGTGACTTCGTGCGCGGCTGCGGCCGCAGCCGGTGCCGATTCCGCCGGGGAAGTGGCGCCCGGCGCGGCGGCAGGGGTCCCGCCGAAGTCTCCGGCAAACGCTTGCGTCAGTGTTGCCGGACCGAGATAGCGCCGGATTGCCGCATTCACGGCCTGCGGCGTTGCTTGACGGATGCTGTCCTCGATTGCGGCGGTATGGGCCATGGTTCTGCCGAGATATGCCTGATCGGCCAGCGCGCCGGCCAGCGCGGCGTCGCGCGTACGACTGATGATTCCTTGCTGCAACAACCCGCTGGCAGCTTCGGAGACCTCCGCGGCCGTCACGCCGTCACGCACAAAACGCGACATCTCTTCTTCCACCGCGTTGCGTAAGCGCGGCAGGTTCTGCGGCGCGTACACGGCCCAGAGGCCAAAGCGGCCCGCGCGATCGAGTGCGCCGACAGAGACCGAGCTCGAGACCCCATAGCTGATGCCTTCGTGCTGGCGCAGACGGTCCGCCAGCCGGCTGCGCATGCCGGTGCCGCCCAGTACGCGGCTGGCAATCAGCAACAGCGGGTAGTCGGGCGAATCGTCGATGAGGTCGATGGGTTGCGACGCCTGGAACACCGCATTGGCCTTGCCGGGAGCGTCCAGCTTGAATTGCGTGGCCGGGATGTCGACGAAAGGCCGATCGACCCTTTCGAACTGCACCTGTGCGCGCCAGTCGCCAAACAGGAATGCTGCCTGCCGGATGGCGTCATCGGCGTCGAAATCGCCGACGAGGGCAAGCTGCGCGTGTTCGGCGCCGTAGAAGCGCGCGTGGAAATCGCGCAGATCAGTCAGCGAAACGGCTTTCAGCCGCGTCACACTTTCGTCGAATGTCGGCGTGTAGCGGGGGTCGCCCGCCGGATAGGGGTTGCCATACCGACCCAGCGCATTCGGTGCCATCGCGCCGGGCTGGTTGCGCTGGCTTTCCACGCCGGCGATGCTGCTGGCGCGCAGGGTCTCCAGCTCGTTAGCCGGGAACGTTGGCATCCGCAGCACCGTGCGCAGCAGCGCCAGCACATCCGGAAGGTATTGGCGGCGTGTCTCGAACCGGACCGTAAGCCGCTCGGCGCTGCCGGAAATCGCCACGTTGGCTTTCAGGGCTTCGAACCGGTCGGCAATTTTCTGACGATCAAACGCGCCTGCGCCGCGATCGAGCATGGCCGCCGTCAGCGCGCCGATCGAGGTCTTTCCCTGCAGCGCATCGGCGTTGCCGAGCCGCAGGATCAACGTGCCATGGACGGACTCGCCGCGCGACGGTTTGGGCAGCAGCGCCAGCCGCATGCCGTTGGGCAACGTCTCGCGCACGGTGTGGGCGTCGATATTGGCGGGACTGGGATCGAACGCCGCTACGGCCTGCGCCGCCGGCTTGCCGACGTATTGCTGCGCGATCGCGGCCAAATCGGGCGCGGCGGGAATGCTGGCGAGTTGCGGTTTGTCGCCCGGCAGGAACTCCCCAACGGTGCGGTTGGTCGGCCGGAAGTAATTTTCGGCCACACGCTGCACATCGGCCAGCGTGGTGGTTTCGACGCGATCGCGGTTGATGAAGAATAGCCTCCAGTCGCCCTTGGCGATGGCGCCCGACAGCGCCACGCCGTAGGCGGCGGGATCGTTGAGGGTTTTTTCGTACGCATTGCGCAGGCGCACGCGGGCGCGCTCGACTTCTTCTTCGGTGACCGGTTGCGTGCCGAAGCTTTCGATGGCCGCCACCAGCGCATCGCGTACCGGCTCGATGGGCCGGTCGCGTGCCGTGCCCGCTGCAAACAGGATCACGCCAGGGTCCTTCATCGACGTGAAGAACGATCCCTGCCAGGCGGCCTTGCGGCTGTCAACGAGCGCGCGCTCGAGCCGGCCGCCCGGCGAATCGGCCAGGATGACGGACAGCATGTCGATGGCCGTGATATCGGGATGCGCGCCGGGTGCGACGTGATACATCGCCGCCACGATGCTGCTGTCGCCCGGGCGCGTCAGCAGCACCTCGCGTGCGCCTTCCTGTGCGGGCTCGATGGTGTACTCGACGGGCAATACGCGGCTTGGGCGCGGAATCGGCCCGAACGAGCGCTCGATGCCGGCCAGCGCGCGCGCGGGATCGAACTGGCCCGTCACCACCAGTACCGCGTTGTCCGGCTGGTAATAGCGGCGATAGAAAGCCTGCAGGTTCTCGATGCCGACGCGCTCGACGTCGCTGCGCGCGCCGATCACGGCCTTGCCGTAGTTGTGCCAGCGATACGCCGCGGCATACATCTGCTGTTGCAGCATCCGCATGGGATTGTTCTCGCCAATCTCCATTTCGTTGCGCACCACGGTCATCTCGCTATCGAGGTCCTTGCGCGCGACGAAGCTGTTGACCATGCGGTCCGCTTCCATGCGCAGGGCCCAGTCGAGGTTGTCGTCGCTGGCGGCGAAGGTCTCGAAGAAATTGGTACGGTCCTGCGTCGTCGTGCCGTTGTACTGCATGCCTCGCCGCGCAAATTCCGTGGGAATGGTCTTGCCCGGCAGCGACGGCGTGCCCTTGAACAGAAGGTGTTCCAGCAGATGCGCCATGCCGGTTTCGCCATAGTTCTCATGACGGCTGCCCACCAGGTATGTGACATTCACGGTGGTGGTAGGTTGTGCGTCGTCGGGTGCCAACAGCACGCGCAAGCCATTGGGCAGCCGGTATTCCGTAATGCCTTCCACGCTGGCCACGCGGACGGCCTGTACCGGTGGCGCGGCATGTGGCGAGGGCGCGGCGTCGGCTCGCGCCGCCAGGGCGGGCGCGGACAGCAGGCCCAGCAGGGCGGCGCAAGCGAAGCCCGCCAGCCTGGCAGTACGGACGACACCGACGACGGAACGACGTTTCATGCAGGCTCCAGAATGCTCCACATAGGGCGCCGATCGGCGCCGGGCGGCGTGGCACGGCCGCGGTGAACAGATTCTAGCTGCTGCAATGCGCAAACCAACGCGTGCGAGCGCACTTTCAGAATCGGGGACATTTCCTCTTTGCGGCAGCGCGAGGAGAATGTCCGATTCCAGCGTATTTGAGAGGCTGCAAAGCAGTACGATGCACGCCATGGAACTCGATCCCGACACCTGCTACAAGGCCATTGCCTCACACGACCGACGTTTCGACGGCCGCTTTTTCGTGGGCGTATCGTCGACGGGCGTGTACTGCCGGCCGGTCTGTGCCGTGCGCACGCCCAAGCGCGAGAACTGCACGTTCTACGAATCTGCCGCGGCAGCGGAAAAGCACGGTTTCCGGCCATGCCTGCGATGCCGTCCGGAACTGGCGCCAGGCCATGGATTGGCCGATATTTCGGGACGTCTGGCGCAAGCCGCTGCCACGCTGATCGACGAAGGCTTCATGACCGGTGCAGGCGTGGCGCAACTTGCCGCGCGGATCGGCGTGACGGAACGGCATTTGCGCCGCTTGTTCGACACCGAGTTTGGCGTTTCCGTGCACGAATATGCACAGACCCAGAAGCTGCTGTTGGCCAAGCGCCTGCTGACCGACACCACGTTGACGGTGACGGAAGTGGCGTTGGCGGCCGGGTTTGGCAGCGTGCGGCGCTTCAATGACGTGTTGAAGGATCGCTACGGCCTGACGCCTCTGGCAATGCGTCGACGTGCGGCGGACGGCATGGCGGACCGGCTGGTGTTCGAACTGGGTTACCGGCTGCCGTTGGCGTGGGCGGAGCTGCTGGAATTCCTCGCTGTGCGGGCCATCGACGGTATCGATCACTGTCACGGTGGTGTTTATTCGCGCACCATCGCGATCGAATCGGGAGGCGTCCGGCACGCTGGCTGGGTACGTCTGGAGCACGTACCCAAACGCACCGTGGTGCGCGTGACACTTTCCGCTTCGCTCGCGCACGTCATCCCGCAGGTTCTGGGCCGGGTGCGCCGGCTATGCGATCTGGGTTGCCGGCCAGATATCGTCGATGCGCATCTAGGCGATCTTGCCGCGGCAACGCCGGGCATGCGCCTGCCGGGAACATTCGACGGATTTGAAATTGCGGTGCGGGCGATCGTCGGCCAGGTGATTTCGGTCGTGCACGCCAGACGGATTCTGGCCCGGCTGGTGCGCATGGCCGGACAAGCGCTGCCGGAAGACGTCATGGGCGGAGAGGCGTCTCCGATCGGGCAGCCAGCGCTGACGCACCTGTTTCCGACTGCGCAATCGCTGGCGGCGTTAGCAGATGCCGACTATCAGGCCGTCGGTGTGTCGATTCCAAAAATCCGCGCCATTCGTGCCCTGGCGCATCGCGTGGCGTCGGGCGACATCGCCCTCGATGCGCATGCCACACCCGAGCAAACCGTCGCGCAATTGCTGGAGATTGACGGGATTGGCGACTGGACGGCGCAGTACGTGGCGATGCGCGCGCTTGGTTGGCCGGACGCGTTTCCCGCCACCGATTACGCGCTGCGCAAGGTGCTCGGCGTATCGACCGCGCGTGCGATGCAGGCCAAGACCGCGCAGTGGGCGCCCTGGCGCGCCTACGCGGCGATTCATCTCTGGCATCGATACGAACTTTGCAAGGACGGCGGCAACGCCCGGCAGGACAGCGACATTGAGGAGCAGGCAGCATGAACAGCTATCGACTGACGAACAGCCCACTGGGCGACATCCTGCTGCGCGCAGAGGACGGCGTGCTCACGGGCGTGTTCTTCTCGGGACAGAAGTACTATCCGGCCCACGCCAGACCTGTCGAGCCGATTCCTTCGGCAGACGCGCGCGTGATGGCGCAGGCCGCCGACGAACTGGCGGCCTATTTCGACGGGGCGCTGCACACGTTCACGGTGCCTTTCCGCTTTGTCGGCAGCAGTTTCCAGCAGCGCATCTGGCAAGCGCTCTGGGACATTGATTTCGGTGAGACGTCGACCTACGGGCAACTTGCGGCGGGGCTGGGTTTGCCGCCGAGCCATTCGCGCGCGGTGGGCGGCGCCGTGGGACGCAACCCGTTATCGATCATCGTGCCTTGCCACCGCGTGGTGGGTGCGTCCGGGGCGCTGACGGGCTATGCCGGTGGCGTCGATCGCAAGCGCGCGCTGCTCGCGCTGGAAGGCGTGCTCGATGCCGCGGTGGCCCACCGCGCTGTGGGCGTGCAGGCGGCGCTGGCGTTCGAATCCGCGACTTTGCCCGCGTGATAGTGGCACGGTAGCCGTGCCCAGGCTCTTTGTCGCTATCGATTTGCCGCACGAGCTTGCGGTCGATCTGTTGCGCACCTTGCCGGTTCACGACGGTATCCGGCCCACGCTGCCGGGGCAACTGCACCTCACGCTTCGTTTTCTTGGCCAACGCGATGAAGCGTTGGCGGCGCGCGTGGCGCTGGGGTTGCGCACGGTGCGCGCAAGCGCGATGACGTTGCAGGTCGACGGCGTAGGCCGCTTTCGCAGCGGGCGCGGCGCGGTGTTGTGGGCGGGGCTGTCGGCATCCGCGCCGCTTGCGCAGTTGGTCGACGCCATCGATCGCGTGCTGGAAAACGAAGGAATCGGCGCAGAGGCGCGCCGGTTCTGGCCGCATCTGACACTGGCGCGTTGCCGTCCGGGCGTGCCTGACACGATCCTGCGCGATTGGCTGTCACGGCATGGCGCGTTGACAATGCCGCCATGGCGCGTCGACCGGTTTGCACTCGTTGAGAGTTTTCTCAAACCGGACGGCGCCCGGCATGCCGAGCGCGAAACGTACCCCCTCGCGACGCAGCCCCTCGTCAGCCCAGATTGCTGACGCCGAGCGCCACGCCCAGTCCGCATAGTGTGGAGCCGATCAGCTTGTCGAGCAGACGCTGGCGGCGCAGCATCGCGGCGCGCAGCGTGGCCGAGCCGAAGCACCATGCGACGATGCTGAACCATACCCAGTGGGTGATGGACATGAACAATCCATAGCCAAACTGCATGGGCAGCGGCGTATGGACGTTCACCACCTGCGTATACGTGCTGACCACGAACAGCGTGGTCTTCGGATTCAGCGCATTGGTCAGGAACCCCATGCGCAGCGACGCCGCGCCGGACATGGCAGGCGCCGCCGAAGTGTCGACACTCAGCGCAGTGCGGTTGCGCAATGTCTGAAGACCGATCCAGATCAGGTACGCCGCGCCCAGCAGCTTGATGACGGTGAGCAGTTGATGGGCGTGAGCAATCAACAGCGATACCCCGAACATGGTGTAGGCCACGTGCACCTGCACGCCGAGCCCTATCCCCAGCGCGCACAACAGCCCGGTGCGCCGCCCGTACAGGTAGCTGTTGCGCGTGACCATGGCGAAGTCCGGCCCCGGACTGATGACGGCAAGGATGGTAATCGTCGCAACTGCCAGGATTTCCGCGAATGAACTCATTTTTCAGTCAGTTTTTGTGGATGACGGTTTTGCGCACGGCAAGGAATCCACGTCATTGTGGCCCGCAGAAATGGGTACGGAAAGCGATGTATACTGCGCCAATTCCGTGAGAAAAACTGACTGATCGGCATGCCATCGATGCATTGGCTGGGCTGGATCCGCTTCTTCGAAGCGGCTGCCCGCCATCAAAATTTCGCGCGCGCAGCCGAAGAGCTGCATCTGACGCATGGCGCCATCAGTCGGCAGATCCGCCAGCTGGAAGACGCACTGGGCGTGGCGCTGTTCGAGCGACGCAACCGGGCAGTGTTCCTGACCGAGGCAGGCCGGACGCTGCACGCCGCCGCCACGCAATCGATGGAACTGCTGGCGGCCACGGCTGAGAAAATTCGCATCGCGGCCCCGAATGCCGCGCTGGTCTTGTCGTGCGAGCCGACGATTGCGATGCGTTGGCTGATTCCGCGACTGAGCCGTTTTTCTACAGCCTACCCGGACATTCCCTTGCATCTGATGGCCGCAGGCGGGGCGATCGATTTCGCGGCCAGCGGCGTCGATGTGGCGCTGCGACGGAACGATTTTCCGTTCGATCCGCGCTGGCACACGCGGGAACTCGCGCCGGAACGGGTCGGGCCGGTTTGTCGGCCGGATCAGGCCCGCACGGACCTGCGGGACGTCCCTCTCCTGCATACCCGCACGCGCCCGGACGCCTGGCAGCGTTGGGCGCGCTGTGCCGGTGCCGGCGCGATCGCTGGGCGGCAAGACGCGTGGTACGAACACTTCTATCTGAGTCTGCAGGCTGCCGCGGCCGGTCTGGGTTGGGCGATGGCTTCCGAATTGATGGCCGCCGACGAGCTTGCCGAAGGCCGCCTCGCCGCACCGCTCGGGTTTGTGGCCGACGGCTCGGCATACCACCTGATCTCGCCGGTCCCATTCGCCGATGACCCGCGTCGGCTCGCATTGCTCGACTGGTTGCGCGCCGAAGCGGAGGAGTCGCACGCGGCGCGGATATCTGGGCAGAAAGCGTAGCGGACGCTACCCCCCGGAAGTCGGTCGCTAAAGTTGCGTCGTATTTTGCCGAAGGCCATGGCATATGCTTGCGCGGCTAAGGTGCCGCGCTTACCATGCGGCGCTGGCCGCCGCCAGAATTCAGACAAATGCGATGTTTAGTGCTTTGTCCGTCAAAGGCGGCCCGCGGCGCAACCACCTTTCGACGTAGCGTATCCCATGAGTCTTCAAGATCCCCGCGGGCCTCAGGCAGCCCAATCCACGTCCGACTTCGAGGACGAGCCGATCGAGCAGGACGCGGCACAGTTGGATGAACGCTACCGGCTGACACACAGTTCGCAAATCGGCACCGTGCTGCGCGACATGGCCTGGCAGAAGTGCCTGCTGAACGTGCGCTCGAAGGGCGGCTCCGAAATCGTGACGTCGATTCTCCACGTCGACCCCGCCAACAAGACCTTTGTTTTCGACTGGTGCCGCGCCGATGGCGAGCGTCAGGCGCTGATGTCGTCGGAACAGAACGCTTTTTCGGGGTTGCTGCGCGGTGTCCCCGTCAACTTCGTGGTCGGCGCGCCGGGCGCCACGCGTTTCGAGGGCGGTCCGGCCTTTCTCGCGGACTTTCCGGAAAAGCTCTATCACTTCCAGCGCCGCCGCCACTTCCGCGCGCGCACTTTGCTGACCAAGGGCTACCGGTGCGAAATCCAGTTGCCCGAAAGCGCGGACAAGAAGACGCTGTCGCTCGACATTGCCGACCTTTCGCTTTCCGGCGTGGGACTGCGCTCGCGCGCGGTCGGCTCGGACCTGCTGCCGGTGGGCACGGTGATCAAGAAATGCCGGCTTGACTTTGGCGACCTCGGCCGCCTGGAACTGGACATGCAGGTGGTGGGACACTGGCTGGTCGGCTTTGACGACAATACCGTGCACCACTACGGCTGCGCCTTCCTGAATCCGGACGGCCGCATGGAGAACTTCCTGCAGCGGCTGGTGTTCCAGCTCGAACTGGCACATCGCGGCTGATTGGGACCGATCGGGACTGATGCGGGCGGATCGGCGTCGATCGTCGCCCGATCATTGAAGTGCCTGGCGGGTCGATGGGTGCCTGGCGGGCTGGAAACGGCCCCGCCGCAAGACCGCGTGCTGCTGATGGCGCGCTGGCGCGCGCTGCGTGCCGTCAGGTTCCGACCAGCTTGCCGATGGCGGCGGCGGCTTCCCGCATCGGGCCGAGCAGCCGCGCCACCATTTCAGATTCGCCCACCTTGTTGGCCTTGACGCTGACGCTGATGGCTGCCACTACCGCGCCCGTCTGCGAGCGCACCGGCACGGCAATCGCCCGCAGGCCGGGCTCCAGTTCCTCGTCGATCAGTACGTAATCCAGTTCGCGCGCGCGTTCGAAGGCGGCCTCGAGTTCCGGGCGCGAGACCTTGGTCAGCAGCGTACGCGGCCGCAGTTCGGCATGTTCGAAGAATGCTTCGAGCACGGCGTCGGGCTGGTGCGCCAACAACAGGCGGCCCGTCGACGTGCAATAGGCTGGCAGGCGGCTGCCCATGCCAAGTGCGTGCGTCAACACGCGCTGCACTTCCGAGCGCACCAGATACAGAATGTCGATGCCATCCAGGATCGCCAACGCCGACGTTTCATGAACGCGCGCGCTGAGGCTGTCCAGGATCGGCTGCGCCAGCGATACCAGCGAGGTCGACGAGAAATAGGCGTGGCCCAGATGCAGCACGCGCGGACGCAGCGCGAAGTGGCCATCCTGCTGGCTCACATAGCCCAGTTGCTCCAACGTGTACAGGCACCGGCGGACCGAGGCGCGCGACAGTTGCGTGCGCTGCGCCACCTGCGAAATCGTGAGCGGCCGCTTGCGCTCGGAAAAAGCTTCGAGCACGGTCAGACCGCGCGCAAGCGACAGCATGAAATTCGGATCGCCGGCAAAGCTGTTGAGGATATCTGCCGGGGGATGCGCGGCGCGCACCGTGTCGGCCTGCGCGGGCTTGATATTGAGGGGGCTGGGGGCGTCCATGAAACAGGGGAACATGCGGCGTTCGATAATCGCGCATCTTACCGCCGCGGCAGGACGATTGCCGAATTTTGGGCAAAAAAATGTCGCCGATGCGACGGCGACGGGGGAAGGGGGTGTCTGTCAAGACGGGGGTCTTGGCGACAAAAATGAGTATAGACAACTGCACAAAGACATTACATACAACTTCGGAGGGGGTCCGGCGTTAGGCGCTTTGTGCTCTGCGGACGACCGACCGGCGGTCAGGGTTTTCCGAGGAAAAGGTAGAACGCGTACTGCCCGCCCGCGGCGCGGCCGTATGCCAGGTAGAGCGGCCCGATCAGGCTGTCCACTCCCAGAAAGACCGATGCGGACTTCAGCAGGCCGGTGGGATTCGCGGGCGCCAGCGGCGCGCCGACGCGACCGGCTTCCAGCGACGCGCCGGCGTAGACGCCATCGAGCAGGGGCTGATTGGCAAGCCTGTTGTAATACACCAGCCGCGCAAACTGGAGATTGCCGCCAATCAGTTGGCCGGTGCTATAGCCCGACTGCTGCAGGAATCCACCCCACTGGAACAGGTCGTAGCGCGGCAGCCCGGGGCCGCCGATATTGCTGCCGGCGCGCACGCCGATATTCACGGTGTGATTGCCGGACGAATACGCGCCGGTGGCCGTGATTTCGCCTTTGGTATAGGTATTGGTCGCCCCCATCGAGCCCTGCGACGAATAAATGTTCAGCGTGCCGCCATAGCCGAAGCGCGGGAAGTTGATGCTGTCGAGCTGGTCGAATAACAATCGGCCGGTGATGGCGCGGCGATCGATGCTGTTCGTGGTGGCCGGCGCCAGCGAGACAGGCCCGGTGGACAACGACACGTTCTGGTGGCCGATCACCACGCCGACGCGGGCCTCGCCGTACTTGGTGAACTGGCTGCCGACATCGAACGCGAAGTCGGTCCGGCGCAAGTCATACTCGGCAATCTTGTTGTTGCCGTTGTAGACATTGACTGGTCGTCTCTCCAGTTCGATGCGTGGCGCCACAAAGAACAGCTGGCGCGTGTCGAGCGGCTGGTAGAACTCGCTGATCAGGCTCGATGTCTGGCCCACCTGCACATCGTTGCGCCATTCCGCGCCCAGCGAGTTGAGCCACGTGCGGCGGTAGCTGGCCAGCAGATTGAAATAGGCGTTGCCGCGGAAATCGGAACTCAAGCCGAGCCCGAAGCGCAGGTAGTTGGGGCCGTACGTTTTTTCCACGGCATCGACGGCCATCACGTGCTTGCCGGGCTCTTCCAGGAAGCGATAGTTCACATGCTCGAAATCGCCGGTGCCAAACAGCCGCCGCATGTCGCGATCGAGGGTTTCCTGCGTGATCGGCTCCCCGGGGCGGGTTTCCATCGTGGCGGCCGCGAACTTTGGATTCACGCGTTCCATCGGGGCGAAGCGGATCTCGTCGGCCGGGCGCGGATCTGGCGGGGGCAGCGCGCGCTGGACGGTGCGCAGCTGCGCGTACTGGTCCGGTGGCAGTGACAGTACGGCCAGGCGATCGGACTGGCGACGCGCCGCATCTTCGCCGATCGGGATGGTCTTGGGCAGGTGATTGAAATCGCTTGCAGAGAAATCGCCGAGCTCGGGCAGGATCAGGATATCGTCCGGCTTCAGGGACGCCAGCGATGTACGGACGTTCTGCTCGGTCAGGATATTGAGCATCTGTCCCGTCACGCCGATCAGCGAGGTCAGTTCGTCGCGCTTCATCAGCGGCGTGCCGAGGTTTACCGCGATGATGATGTCGGCGCCCATTGCACGCGCGACGTCCACGGGCAGGTTGTCGGTCAGGCCGCCATCGACCAGCAGCTTGCCCTGATATTCCATCGGCGCCACGGCGCCGGGCACCGACATGCTGGCGCGCATCACGTTGGCCAGTTCGCCCTCGCTGAACACCACGGGCGTGCCGGTGACCAGATCGGTGGCGACGGCCCGGTAGGGAATCGGCAGCGCGTCGAAATCGCGATAGCCCGGCGCGTTGGCCAACTGGCGCAGCACGGTTTCCAGTTGCACGCCCGAAACCACCCCCTTGGGCAGCAGCAGCCCGTCGCCGCGCACACCGATCTCCGGCGTCACTAGATTGGTGTGGTCGTCGATCTTGCGGCGAATCGCCAGATCCTGACGCGGCGGGCGTTCCTTGAAGATCGCATCGGTCGACAGGGTGCCAACCAGCTTTTCCATGTCCTCGATGCTCATGCCCGTGGCATAGGCGCCGCCGACCAGCGATCCCATGCTGGTGCCCGCAATGCAGTCGATCGGCACGCGCAGCGCTTCGAGCACCTTCAGCACGCCGATATGGGCAGCGCCGCGCGCGCCGCCGCCGGACAGCACCACGCAGATCTTTGGCCGTCCGACCGGATGCGGCGGACCAACCGGCTTGACGATGGCGGTATTGGGATCGGCTGGCGCCAACGGCGCCGGTGCAGTGGGCGCCGGATTGGGGGGCGGCAGCAACTGGCGGCCTGCCTCGGCCGCGTTGGCGGTTGGCATCGCGGACCACGCCGCCGCGACGCACAGCGTCGCAAGCGTCGCGCGCACCCTTGCCGACCAGTGGGTGGCCTGACGCAACAGAGACGGGACCCGCGAGGCAAGGACCATGGCAAGAGATTGGCGATACCGATGTGCCGCAACACTAGCAGTCGTGGCGCGCGCGCACTGCTTGCGCGAAACAATTCATCATGCGCGCTGAATCGTGAAGATCAAATTCAGACGTGTGCCCTTGCGCACCGTTGCCCGGCCCCATCCACTTTGCGCAAGCGGCATATACTGGCGCGGTCCCCGCTTTTCCTTGCATTTGCCGTGTCCAGCCACGAGACGTTTCCTGCTCCCGCCGACCCCAAACCCTTGCCGCCAGAGCGTCCCGGCGACAACGAGTGCTGCCAGAGCGGGTGCGACCCCTGTGTGTTCGATTTCTACAACGATGAAATGGAACGCTATCGGCAGGAACTGAAGGCCTGGGAGGCCCGCCAGGCCGGGCGCGTGCGCATCGACACGGCCTCCTGAATCGTGGACCAGCATATCGCCGTCGATCTTTCCGGCGCGCTTGCCGACTTCGTGCAACGCCATCCGCGCCTGTTCGTGCTGACCGGCGCGGGCATCAGCACCGATTCCGGCATTCCCGGCTATCGCGACGAACAGGGCCGCTGGCAACGTTCGGCGCCGATGACCATCAGCGCGTTCATGAGCGGCCATGCCGCACGCCAGCGCTATTGGGCGCGCAGCATGGTGGGCTGGCCCGTGGCGGCGAGCGCGCAGCCGAACGTGAGCCACCGCGTGGTGGCGCGTCTTGGCGATGCCGGACGTGTGTCAGCGCTGGTCACGCAGAACGTGGACGGCCTGCATCAGCGCGCGGGAAGCCGGGACGTGATCGAGTTGCACGGCAGTATCGGCAAGGTGATCTGTCTGTCCTGCGCCACCCGATACGAGCGCGCCGATATCCAGCGCTGGCTGTGGCAGCACAATCCCGATTTCCGCGATATCGACGCGCTGCCGGCCGCCGATGGCGATGCGCATCTGGAGTCGCCGCTGTTCGATAACTTCGCGGTGCCGATCTGCAATGTCTGCGAAGGCGTGCTCAAGCCCGATGTGGTGTTCTTTGGCGAATCGGTCCCGCGCGACAGGGTGCAAGCCGGCCGCGCCGCGCTCGATGCTTCCGACGCCATGCTGGTCATTGGCTCGTCGCTGACGGTGTTTTCGGGGTATCGGTTCTGTCTCTGGGCTCGCGAGCGCGGCATTCCCATTGCCGCGCTCAATCTGGGAACCACCCGCGCCGATCCATTGCTGACGCTGAAGGTGGCCGCGCCGATCGGCCCGGCGCTGGCCGGGCTGGCTGCGGCGCTGGGCCTCGCTGCGCAGTGACGATGGGATCGGGCGATGGCAAGGCCTGCGGCGCTGGCGATTGCCGTCACAAGGGCGCAGGACTTGCGGCGGCGTTGCGCGGCGGTTGCCGGCCGCCGCAGCGCTAGCGCAGGTTGACCTGCACGCGAATGCCGTCTGGCGCGACAGTGATGGCGCCCGGTTCGACGTCCTTGCCGTTGAAGCGCAATTCCTCGGGTTTGAAGGTGTGCACCGGGTAGTCCTTGAGCAACTGCTCGGCCACCACCGCGCCGATCGCATTGAGCTGCTGGGAATACTGGGCCATGCCCTGCACCTGTACGTCCTGCACCGTCGGATTGTCCAGCAACACCGCGCGCCGCGTGGCGTCGTAGCGTAGTCCGCTGTTGAGCGTCATGGTGCCGTTGATCGGCGGCGAGGGAATCACTGTATTGGTCATGGCGGCGTCCACCTTGGTCGCAACGCGATTGGTGGCCTCGTCCAGCACCAGGCGCGGATGGGACAGCTGGACGCTGACCAGTTCGCCGTAGCGCAGCGTGGTCGGGAACCGCTGGTCGACGGCGCTCTGCAGTTCTGCCTTGGTGAATGTGTATTCGCCAGTCCAGACGTTGTAGGCGGCGTGTGCCGTGCCAAGCGCGGACGCGGCAAAAACCAGGGCCGCCAGCCGCCGCGGGAACATCTTCGCAATCGCAGTCAGGATCATGAAATCGGAGCGCGTGGTCGTGGTCGATAGCCGGTGTGACCGGGCAGGGCAGGCCATCGTTCCGGAATGTGACGCCGGCGGCGCGGGCGACTCAATAATGCGGCGGGATCTCGTGGTGCGGATCGGTCTCGGCGGCGGTCGATGCGTTCGACGCGCTGGACCGCACCTGCTGATAGAGGGCGCGGAACTGGGCTTGCAGAAGATCCAGTTGTTGCTGCTGGCGGGCGACGGTGAGGTTCAGCGTTTCGATCAGGTCCTCCTGGAAGGCGACCTTGATTTCGAGATCGGTCAGGCGGGATTCCATGCGCGTTTCTCCGGTTGGCCGCGCATTGTACGCGGGACGCGGTTGCCCCATCCAACCTGCGCCCCCGCCCCGCCCGATCCGTGGGCGCAGGCTATTCCTTGGTCGGCACGAGCACCATCCACGTGATGCCGAACTTGTCGGCCACCATGCCGAATCGCTCGCTGAAGAAAGTGGCTGCGGCTGGCATCACGACCTGGCCACCCTGGGCCAGCGCGTTGATCGTCTTGTCGACTTCCGCGCCGGTCGGCACCGTGATCGACAGCGCAAAGCCCTTGAATTCGGTGTTGCCCTTGCATTCGCCATCGGAGCCCATCACCGTGGTGTCGCCAATCTGCAGCGCCATATGCATGACCTTGTCGGCGTTGCCCGCGCCCGGTCCGCAACCGGGGCCCGCGTCGGGCGGAGCATCCTTGAACCGCATCAGCCCTTCCACTTTCGCGCCGATGGCGGTCTTGTAAAACTCGGCCGCTTCCTCTGCGCGACCATCGAAAAACAGATACGACTGGACTTTCGAAGACATCGACATCTCCTGCTGGGTTATGACCCGGATATGGCCGGGCGGTGAACGGAAGCGGCATTTGTGTACGCCGTCCACAAAAGACTAGTTGAGCGGTCGAACGATGTCCACATTTATTTTCGGCCCCGCCGCGTTTGGCGCTGACGCTGCGCCATGTCACAATTGACGGTTACGAGTTTCGGGCGCCGGACCGGCTCGCCGCGCGGCACGATCGTGCGGGGGCGCCCCAAGAGCCGACAAATTCACCTGGTTTTCTGGCGATGACTACCATCCTGCAGCACATTCCTTCCGGCCAGCGCGTCGGAATCGCCTTCTCGGGCGGACTCGACACCAGCGCCGCGCTCCTCTGGATGCGCCAGAAAGGCGCCATCCCCTACGCGTACACGGCCAATCTGGGCCAGCCGGACGAGCCCGACTACGACGACATCCCGCGTCGCGCGATGGCCTACGGCGCCGAAGCCGCGCGACTGGTGGATTGCCGCGCCCAACTGGTGGCCGAGGGCATCGCCGCGCTGCAATGCGGCGCGTTCCATATCTCGACGGCCGGCGTGACGTACTTCAACACCACGCCGATCGGCCGCGCGGTGACCGGCACGATGCTGGTGGCGGCGATGAAGGACGACGGCGTCAACATCTGGGGCGACGGCAGCACCTTCAAGGGCAACGACATCGAGCGCTTCTACCGGTATGGTCTGCTGACCAACCCCGGCCTGCAGATCTACAAGCCGTGGCTGGACCAGCAGTTCATCGACGAACTGGGCGGCCGCGCCGAAATGTCCGAGTTCATGCGTCAAAACGGCCATGACTACAAGATGTCGGCCGAAAAGGCTTATTCGACCGATTCGAACATGCTTGGCGCCACGCACGAGGCCAAGGACCTGGAGCATCTCGATTCGGGCATCCGCATCGTGCAGCCGATCATGGGCGTCCAGTTCTGGCGCGATGACGTGGAAGTGAAGCGCGAGGAAGTGACCGTGCGCTTCGAGGAAGGCCAGCCGGTCGCGCTGAATGGCAAGACGTTCGCCAACGCGGTGGACCTCTTCATGGAAGCCAATGTCATCGGCGGCCGTCACGGGCTGGGCATGAGCGACCAGATCGAGAACCGCATCATCGAGGCCAAGAGCCGCGGCATCTACGAAGCCCCGGGGCTGGCGCTGCTGTTCATCGCCTACGAGCGCCTGATCACCGGCATCCACAACGAAGACACGATCGAGCAATACCGCGACAACGGCCGCCGCCTGGGCCGCCTGCTGTATCAAGGCCGCTGGTTCGACCCGCAGGCGATCATGCTGCGCGAGACCGCCCAGCGCTGGGTGGCTGGCGCCGTGACCGGCGAAGTGACGATCGAACTGCGCCGTGGCAACGATTACTCGATCCTGAACACGACGTCGCCGAACCTGACCTACAAGCCCGAACGGCTGACGATGGAAAAGGGCGAATCGATGTTCACGCCGCTGGATCGCATCGGCCAGCTGACCATGCGCACGCTCGATATCGTCGACACGCGCGAAAAGCTGCAGACCTACGCCAAGTCGGGCCTGCTGTCGACCAAGACCAGCGCGGCGCTGCCAAAGCTGGAAGACTGATACGCCGCGCCCCGGCGGGCAGGCCGTACACGGAAACCGGCACGAGCGATCGTGCCGGTTTTTCTTTTTGCGCCGGCGTCCCGCCCGCTTCGCAGCGTCCGCGCCCGTCTGCAAGGCCGGCCACAACGCGGCACAATGCACGATGCCGGCCGCGGCGGCCGGCGCTTACCTTTGCTTCGGCCTTCATCGGGGATTTTTTGCCATGCCAGATTTCCACATGCAGTACCGCCGTCTCGGCGCCAGCAACCTGAACGTGTCCGCCCTGTGCCTGGGCACCATGATGTTCGGCGACCAGACCGATGAAGCCGAGGCCGGCCGGATCGTGGCAAGCGCCCGTGCGCACGGCGTCAACTTCATCGATACCGCCGACGTCTACACCAAGGGCGCGTCCGAGGAAATGGTGGGCCGTCTGCTGAAGGGCGATCGCCACGCGTGGGTGCTGGCCACCAAGCTCGGCAACGCCATGGGCAGCGGGCCGAACCAGCAGAACTATTCGCGCACCTGGATCATGCGCGAGCTGGAAGACAGCCTGCGGCGCCTGGACACCGATTTTGTCGACGTCCTCTACCTGCATCGGGATTTCGTGGGGACGAACCTGGAAGAGCCCGTGCGCGCGATGGGCGATCTGATCCGCGCCGGCAAGATCCGCTATTGGGCCGTGTCGAACTTCCGTGGCTGGCGTATCGCGGAAATCGCCGCGCTGTGCGACAGGCTCGGTGTGCCGCGTCCGGTGGCCTGCCAGCCGTACTACAACCTGCTCAATCGCATGCCCGAGGTGGAGATCCTGCCGGCGTGCCAGCATTTCGGCCTGGGCGTGGTGCCGTACAGCCCGATTGCGCGCGGCGTGCTGACCGGCAAGTATCTGCCGGGCCAGGCGCCGGCGACGGACTCGCGCGCGGGACGTGCCGACAAGCGCATGATGGAGACCGAGTTCCGCGAGGAATCGCTGGTGATCGCGCAAACGCTCAAGGCCCACGCCGAAGGCCGCGGCCTGACGCCGGGCCAGTTTGCCACTGCGTGGGTGCTGGCAAATCCGATCGTCAGTTCCGTGATCGCCGGGCCGCGCACGCTGGCACAGTTCGAGGATTATTTCGGTGCGGTGGGCGCGTCGATCTCGGCGCAGGAAGAATCGATGGTGGACGAACTGGTGCCGCGCGGCCATGCATCGACGCACGGCTACAACGATCCGAACTATCCGTTCGGCGGTCGTCCGGTGGCTGTCGCGTAATATCTACAACGCCACATCTGACGTGGCAGTGTGATGCTCCGGCTGCCTGTTGCGCAACGCGCACGGGTAGCGTTTGAATACGTGCGAGAGCCAACTTCCGCCGCGCAATCTGCCGTTGATCCGCGTAATATGAAAGCATCTGGTGGCGTCAGATGATGACTACCGGGCGTGGGCTTTGAGCCGCCAGGGTTGCCGAAACGGCGGCCCGGCACAACCGGATGCGAAACGTGTCACGTCGTGGCTGGATTCTCGCTGGCATGGCTGTCGCCGTATGCGGCGGCGTCTACATCGTTGTGAGCCTCGTCGCCAACGAGGTTCGATCGTCCCAATGGCAGGCGCGTTACATGAGCCGGCTCGGCAAGTCATTGACGTACTCGATCGAGCCTGGCGCCAGCGACAGCATCCGCTATCCCCATTCCGGTCCCTACGACGAACGCCTGGGCTACGAACGCCTCGGCGAATTTGGCGAGCGCCTGCACAAGCTGGGCTTCGTCACCACCTCGCAGGCGCGCATGTCGTTCGACATGGTGCGGCTGATGGACCAGGGCATTTTCCCGCCCTATCGCGAAAAAAATCAGGCCGGCCTGCTGGTGCGCGACTGCAACGCGCTGACCATGTCGATGGATCGCTATCCGCAGCGCCAGTACGACAATTTCGAGTCGATCCCGAAGGTGCTGGTGGCGTCGCTGCTGTATGTCGAGAACCAGACGCTGCTGAACCCCGAGTATCCGACCATGAATCCGGCCGTAGACTGGCGGCGGCTGTCGCGCGCGGTGATCGACCAGGGCATCCGCGTGGTCGACCGCCATCACGAACGGCCGGGTGGCAGCACGCTGGCCACGCAGATCGAAAAATACCGTCATTCGCCCGAAGGCAAGACGCAGTCGATCCCGGACAAGTTCCGGCAGATGACCTCGGCTTCACTACGCGCCTACAGGGATGGCCCGGACACGCAGCACGCGCGCGAAAACATCGTTGTCGATTACCTGAACACCGTGCCGCTGTCCGCGCGCGCCGGCCACGGCGAGGTGAACGGCATCGGCGATGCGCTCTATGTCTGGTACGGCGAGGACTTTGCCGAGGCCAACCGGTTGCTGCGCGAAATGGATCCGCGCCATCCCACCGCGCGCGAAGCGCAAACGTACAAGCGCGCGCTGTCGCTGATCATCTCGCAACGGCGCCCGTCATATCACCTGCGCCGCGACGACACCAATCTCGACGCGCTGACGGGCAGTTATCTGCGCCTGCTGGCCGCCGCCAACGCGATCACGCCGGAGCTGCGCGATGCGGCGCTGGCGCAGCAACTGGACAAGGCGCCGCCGCCGCGCCGCGAAGACCCGGCGCCCTGGGTCACGCGCAAGGCAGTCAACCAGGTGCGCAACGACGTGCAGCACATGATCGGCGTCGACAGCCGATACGATCTCGACCGGCTGGATCTGACGGTGGACAGCACGATCAACCGCGAGGCGCAACGCCAGGCCACCGAGACGCTGCTGCGCATCGGCAACAAGGCAGCGGCGCACGAGATGGGCCTGTACGGCAAGAACTTGCTCAAGGAAAGCGACGATCCTTCCAGGCTGGTCGCCAGTTTTACGTTGTTCGAGCGTGTGGGCAACGCGGCGGTAGTGCGCGTGCAGGCCGATAACGTGAACCAGCCGTTCGATATCAACGCCGGCGCGCGGCTCAACCTTGGCTCGACGGCCAAGCTGCGCACGCTGGTGACCTATCTGGAAATTATCAACGAATTGCACGACCGGTATGCGGGCATGAGCCCGGCGCAGCTGCGGGCGCTGCAGGTGCCGCGCCAGGATGCGCTGACGCGCTGGGCCGTCGATTACCTGATCAAGGCAAAGCCGGACGAGCGCGAGCGCGGCGCGATGCTCGAGGCCGCGATGGAGCGTAAATACTCCGGCAATCCGGGCGAGGCGTTCTACACCGGTGGCGGCATGCAAAGCTTCACAAACTTCGAGAAATGGGAAGGCGAGCGCCAGATGACCGTGCGCGTCGGCTTCCAGCATTCGGTGAACCTGGTGTTCATCCGCATGATGCGCGACATCGTGCGCTACGAAGTATTTCGGGCGCATCCCGAGGCGGGGTCGCTTCTCGAAGATCGCAACGACCCTGGGCGGCGCGCGTATCTTGAGCGATTTGCCGATGAGGAAGGCAGCGCGTTCATGGTGAACTTCTGGCAGCGCTATCGCGGCAAGACGAACGACGAACGCCTGGACGTCCTGCTCGGGCGCGTCAAGCAGCCCACGCCGCATCTGGCTGCCGTGCGGCTGTCCGTGACGCTGCTGAGCGTGCGGCCCCATATCGACTTCGAGACGTACGCGCGCACGCTGCGCCGGTGGATGCCGAAGCAGAAGCTTGCCGACGAGGATCTGCAAGCGCTTTACGTGAAGTACGGGCACGACAAGTTCAATCTCAACGATCGCGGCTACCTGTCGCGCATTCATCCGCTCGAGCTATGGATGGTCGAATATCTCGATACGCATCCCGACGCTCCGCTCAAGGAAATCCTCGCCGCCAGCGCGCCCGATCGGCAGACCGTGTATGCCTGGCTGTTCAAGACTCGCAGCAAGCTGGGACAGGACGGCCGCATCCGCACGCTGCTGGAGCGCGAGGCGTTCGTCAAGATTGCCAAGCGCTGGCAACGCGTGGGGTATCCGTTCGATTCGCTGACGCCGTCCTACGCGACCGCGATCGGCGCGTCGGGGGATCGGCCGTCGGCATTGGCGGAACTGGCCGGCATCATCCTGAACAACGGCGTGGACGCACAGCCCGCCACGATCCGCGCGTTCTCGTTTGCCTCCGACACGCCCTATGCCACCGCCTACGGCCTGCAGCCGCAGCCGGGCAAGCCGCTGATCGCGCCGGAAATCGCGGTCCTGGTGCGCAGGTCGATGCTCGATGTGGTGCAGAACGGTACGGCCAAGTCGATCAATGGGGCGTTCGTGCCGCTCAACCGCAAGGGTCAGCCGCAAGGCGCGCCGTTGCAGATTGCCGGCAAGACTGGCACGGGCGATCAGGTGTTCCAGACCTACGGCCCCGGCGGCCGCGTGATTGCGTCGCGCACCGTGAATCGGTCCGCAACCTTTGTGTTTCTGTTGGGGGATCGCTACTTTGGCACGGTGACGTTGCACGTGCGCGAGCCCTACGCCGCGCGCTATTCGTTCACCAGTGCGCTGGCCGTGCGCGTGCTGCGCACGCTTGGGCCGCAGATCACCGCGATGGCAGCGCCCGGCAGCGATGCCACGCTGCTGCGCTGCCAGCGGTGATTGCGGTGATTGCGGTGATTGCGGTGATTGCGGTGGAAGGCGGCCGGCCTCAGGCCTTGCGGCGCACCATATCGTAGATGATCAGCAGCACGATTGCGCCAATGATCGACGCGATCCATCCCACCGGTTGGCCCGGCTCGTACAAGCCCATCGCGCGGCCCACATAGCCCGCGGCGAGCGATCCGAGCACACCCAGCAGGATCGTCATGATCCAGCCCATCTTGTCGTCGCCGGGCTTGATGGCCCGCGCGAGCAAACCGACGATCAGTCCTACGAACAAAGTGCCGATAAATGCCATCATGACGCGCTCCTTCAAGTGAAGAGTGACCGGGACCGATCATGCCACGAATTGGCACCGCCGGAGGTGCGGCAGGTCTCGCCCGCAAACCTGCCGCCCGCCGGCGGATATCAGTTGGCCCTGCGCGAGCTGATCACCGACTCGGCCACGTTCGCTGGCGCTTCGGCGTAATGCTTGAACTCCATGGTGAAGGTGGCGCGCCCCTGCGTGAGCGAGCGCAGCGATGTGGAGTAGCCGAACATCGTCGCCAGCGGCACCTCGGCGCGCACGATCTTGCCGCCGCCGCCCGAGATGTCTTCCATGCCATGCACGATGCCGCGGCGCGATGACAGGTCGCCCATCACGTTGCCGGTGAATTCCTCTGGGGTTTCCACCTCCACGGCCATCATCGGCTCCAGCAGCACCGGCTTGGCGCGCCGCATGCCTTCCTTGAACGCCATCGAGCCAGCCATGCGGAACGCGTTTTCGTTCGAGTCGACGTCGTGGTACGAACCGAATACCAGCGTGGCCTTGACGTCCACCACCGGATAGCCGGCCAGCACGCCAGACTCCAGCGTTTCGCGGATGCCCTTGTCGACGGCCGGAATGTACTCGCGCGGCACCACGCCGCCCTTGATGGCGTCGACGAATTCATACCCGCCGCCCTGCGGCAGCGGCGCCAAGTCCAGCACCACGTGGCCATACTGGCCGCGCCCACCCGACTGCTTCACGAACTTGCCTTCCACATCCTTGGCGGTGCTCTTGATCGTTTCGCGATACGCCACCTGTGGCTTGCCGACCGATGCTTCCACGCCGAATTCGCGCTTCATGCGATCCACCAGGATCTCGAGATGCAGCTCGCCCATGCCGGAGATGATCGTCTGGCCGGATTCCTCGTCGGTGGCCACGCGGAACGATGGATCCTCCTGCGCCAGGCGATTCAGCGCGATGCCCATCTTTTCCTGGTCCGCCTTGGTCTTTGGTTCCACGGCCTGCGAAATCACCGGCTCCGGGAAGCTCATGCGCTCCAGGATGATGACCTTGTCGGGATCGCACAGCGTGTCGCCCGTGGTGGCTTCCTTCAGGCCCACCGCGGCGGCGATATCGCCCGCGCGCACTTCCTTGATTTCGTTGCGCACGTTCGCGTGCATCTGCAGGATCCGGCCAAGCCGCTCGCGCTTGGCCTTGACCGGGTTGTAGACCGTGTCGCCGGAATTCACCACGCCCGAATACACGCGGAAGAAGATCAGCTGGCCGACGAACGGATCGGTCATGATCTTGAAGGCCAGCGCGGAGAACGGCTCGTCGTCGCTGGGATGACGTTCCGCTTCCTTGTCGTCCTCGGTGTGGCCCATGATGGCCGGCACATCGACCGGTGACGGCAGGTAGTCGATCACTGCGTCCAGCATGGCCTGCACGCCCTTGTTCTTGAAGGCGCTGCCGCACAGCATCGGCACGATTTCGCCGGCCACCGTGCGCTTGCGCAGTGCGGCCTTGATTTCTTCCTCGCTCAGCGTCTCGCCGCTCAGGTATTTGTCCAGCAGTTCCTCGCTGGCCTCCGCGGCGGCCTCGATCATCTTGTCGTGCCATTCCTGGGCAGTCGCCTGCAGTTCGGCCGGAATCTCGACGTACTCGAAGTGCAGACCCTGGCTGACGTCGTCCCAGACGATCGCGCGCATCTTGACCAGATCCACCACGCCGCGGAAATTGTCCTCGGCGCCTACCGGGATCTGGATGGGAATGGCGTTGCCCTTCAGACGCGAATGAATCTGGTCGCGCACGCGGAAGAAATCGGCGCCGACGCGATCCATCTTGTTGACGAATGCGATGCGCGGCACCTTGTACTTGTTGGCCTGGCGCCAGACCGTTTCGGACTGCGGCTGCACGCCGCCCACGGCGTCATAGACCATGCACGCGCCATCGAGCACGCGCATCGAGCGTTCCACTTCGATCGTGAAATCGACGTGGCCCGGGGTATCGATGATGTTGATGCGGTGCTCGGGATAGTTGTTGGCCATCCCCTTCCAGAATGCCGTGGTGGCGGCCGACGTGATCGTGATGCCGCGCTCCTGCTCCTGCTCCATCCAGTCCATGGTGGCCGCGCCGTCGTGCACCTCGCCCAGCTTGTGATTCACGCCGGTATAGAACAGGATGCGCTCGGTCGTCGTCGTCTTGCCGGCGTCGATATGCGCGCTGATGCCAATGTTTCGATAGCGTTCGATGGGGGTCTTGCGGGGCACGGTGTTTCTCCTGATAAGGGCACCACGGGCCGTTAGCGTAGCACTTCCGCTTCGCGCACGTATTTCCCTGCGACGTGTAAGGCATAGCGGGTTTCAGGGCCAGGCGTCGCGTGCATAGACGCCCTGTCTGGCGCGCGCCAGTGCGGCGTTCTCGGCCGCGCCTGTATCGGTATAGAACGGCGGATCGGCAAGCGGCAAGCCGTTATCGCGCGCGGTGTCGACGAGAATCTGCAGGTAGTCCGTCATGTGCGACGCGGTGAAATCGTTGGTGTCATGAAATGCCACGATCACCGGCGTCACGCCGTCAACCACCGGTATCCGCCGCGCCGCCATGGCCTGGCCCACGCGTTCCAGTTCATGGCGCATATGCGGGCGTCTGCGCAGGCTGATATGCCAGCCATAGATTTTCCCGTCGCGTGCGTTGGCATCGGCCATCAGCATGTCGAGTCCGGTTGCCTGGTACGTCGCGAGCGTGGCCTTGCTGTACAGCCAGTTGGGCGGACGCACCACCTTGGTGACATGGCCGCATTGCGCGACGATATCGGCCTCGCCGCGGCGCAGCGAAGCGGCCAGCACGTCGGCCGCCAGCTTGGTATGCGGGACATGACCTTCGACCACGCCGCTATGCACCGCCATCAGCTGGCCTTGCGCGCAGGTGGCGCGCATCTGGTCCTGTCCCGCCTGACCGCCGCCGCGACGCGGGTGCGCGGTCTGGACAAAGAACAGCGCCTTGATGCCCGGCGCGACGGGATTGTCGGCAAGCTGCCGCAGGATCAGCGGCGTACTGCCATCGGGGCCGCTGTCGGGGCCGTCGTCGAAAGTCAGCAGGAAGCGCACCGGCGCCACGCCGGCCGCGGTGTCGGCGTCCAGCGGCGTGACCGGGCCCAGCGCGCAAGAGGAAAGCATTGCGGCCACGCCGAGGCTCGCAGCCAGGCGCATTCGTTCAGATAATGTGATCTTCAAGGCAGGATAAATTCGACGCGACAAAGACGGAAGCCACAGGATAAACAGTAGATGCCCCGTCGGCAGTCCCTGACTGTTTCACGTCTGGCTTGTCAGCGCCAGTCCGATCACAAATTCAGCATTGACCGCACAACACCGGGGCGCGCGGCTGCCTAGAATGATCGAGCGAAAAGAATCTTTCCACGATATGCCCGACACCAAGGTGGTATCCATGCTGCGCTCCCCGCTTCTCGCAATGATGTGTGCGCTCGGTTGCTGTGCGGCCGCAATGGCGCAGACAGCCGATCCAGGCGTCGCGTTCTCCGCGGCGCAGCCGGGTGGGGCACTGCCCGGCGGATGGCAGAACCGCCCTGTCGTATCCGGGAAGAAGCTGACGCAGTACACACTGGTGGCCGACCAAGGTACCACCGTGCTGCAGGCCGATGCCAGCGGTGCAGCGTCCGGACTGGTGCATGCCGGCGATGTCGATCTGGCGAAAACGCCGGTGGTCAAATGGCGCTGGAAGGTGGCGGCGCCGATTCCGGGCGCCGACAACAACGTCGGCGACAAGGAAGACGCACCGGCGCGCCTTGTGTTCTTCTTCGACGGCCAAAGCAGCAATCTGTCGGTCGGCGATCGGGTCGAAATGGTTGCCGCAAGCGCTGCGGGCGACAAACTGCCCTATGCCACGCTGATGTACATCTGGACCAACAGCGCGCCGGTTGGCACCATCATCCCGAATCCGCACACCAGCCGGGTGCAGATGATCGTGGTGGGCAGCGAGCCGGGCAAATGGCAGAACCTGCGCCGCAACGTTGCCAGCGATTTCGAGCGCGCCTTTCACGAAAAGCCCGGCAAGCTGACCGGCTACGGGATTCTGACCGACTCCGACAACACTGGCGCCCGCGCGCGCGCGTGGTACGGCGACATCCGCTTTACCGCGGCGCAGTAGCGCCGCAGACGCGCCGGGTCATTGCCCCGGTGCCGGCATGCGCCGGATGGCGTCGCGAATCGCGTCGCGCACGCGAGCGGTCAATCCTGTCGCGTCGCCGAGCCCCGCTGCTTCTTTCACGCTGACGACCTTTGCCGGATCGTAGTGGCGGCCGCTCTGGATGGCCGCCTCGAAGGCGTTGGCGCGTGCATTGATTTCCACCGGATCGACATCGACGAGCAGCACCGCGTGCGCAAGCACCAAATGGCGCTGGCCGTCCGGCGTCTGCGCCTCGGCTGGCGCCCGTCGCCAGTATTGCGCGGTGCCGGCGATCTTCCGCGCGCCTTCGGGTGGGCCCCAGGCGAGGTTGTAACGGCCGTCGCAGAACGATCCTTCCACCGCCTGCCAATGGGTTTGGACGCCAACGGCGCGCAGGCCTTCGGCGACGACTTCGCACAGATGCACGTACACGGGCTCCATCCAGCTGGCGGCGCCCTTGGGCACCGCATAGGCGAGGCTGATGTTGAGGATGCCCGGCCCTTGCGGCACCAGGCCGCCGCCCGACATCCGCAAGAACACCGGACAACCGCTGGCCGCGAAATCGGCTCGCACCGTCTCGATATTCGGCTGGCGCAGATAGCTGCGCGGAATCACCAGCGACAGCGGCGCCTCCCACAACTGCGCCACCGGTCCGACCCGCGCGGCGTGATCGAGCAGCGCGAGTTCGTCCTGGAGCGGGTCGCCATGGGTCGGGTGCGGGTCGACGAAGGCAAACGGTTTTACGCTCATGTTGGTCATGTCGGTCGTTGTGGTCAGGGCTCATGCGCGTGGCGCGCGACGGATAGTGCATTTTTCCACGCGCCTGGGCCGGCGTGCGAGAACGCTGCTAAAAAATTGCGCACAGCATGCCGTTATCTCTAAGGCAATACGCCCGCCTTATGGATACTCCCGCACGCATCATGAACCGTCTTACGCTCAATACCAAACTCTGGGCGGCGCTTGCCGTCATGTGGCTGCTGCTGCTTGCGCTCGGCACCTGGAACGCCTTCCACGCCAAATCGGTCATGATGGCCGAGCGCCGCGACAGCCTGAAGTCGCTGGTTGCGACGGGCGAAGGCATCGTCAAGCTGTACGTCGAGCGCGCGGCCAAGGGCACCATGACGAAGGAAGACGCGCAGAAGGCCGCCAAGGATGCGCTGCGCGCAATGCGGTTTGGCCAGAACGGCTACCTGTTCGTGGTCGATTCCAAGCCGCAGGTCATTCTGAATCCGGGCCTACCGCAGACCGAAGGCAATATGGTCGGCGAATTCAAGGATCCGGACGGTGTCTACGTGTACCGCGCGATTATCGATGGCGCGCGCCGCACCACGGGCGAGGACGCCGGATTTTCGATGTATCGAGGCCGCCTTCCCGGTACGGAAAATCCGCAGCGCAAGCTCACCTACGGGCGCCATGTGGCCGACTGGGATTGGTTCGTGGCCACCGGCGTATTCCTGATCGATATCGAAGACGCCTTCCGCGCCAACCTGATCAACGCGCTGGTCAGCACGTTGCTGATCGGCGCATTGATTGCCGCCGTGATGGGCCTGATCATGCGCACGGTCAAACGCAGCCTGGGCGGCGAGCCGGCGTACGCGGTGGAGGCGGTGACGCGCATCGCGGGCGGCGACCTGACCATGCCGCTTCAGGTGCGTGCCAATGACAATCACAGCGTGCTGGCGGCCATGCAGCAGATGCAACAGCGGCTGTCCGCCACGCTGGGCGACATTCGCGGCGCGGCAGGGTCGATTGCGACGGCGACGAACCAGATTTCCGCCGGCAATCACGACCTGTCGCAGCGCACCGAGGAACAGGCGTCGGCGCTGGAGCAGACCGCGTCGAGCATGGAGCAGCTCACCGGTATCGTGCGCCAGAATGCGGACAACGCGCGACAGGCCAGCGCGCTGGCCGTCAATGCATCGGAGATTGCCAATCGCGGCGGCGAGGTGGTCAGCGAAGTGGTCTCCACGATGGGCGCGATCAATCAGGCGTCGCGCCAGATCGTCGACATCATCGGCGTGATCGAAGGCATTGCATTCCAGACCAATATCCTGGCGCTGAACGCAGCGGTGGAAGCGGCGCGCGCGGGCGAACAGGGCCGCGGCTTTGCCGTGGTGGCCGGCGAGGTGCGCAGCCTGGCGCAGCGCAGCGCGAACGCCGCCAAGGAAATCAAGACGCTGATCGACAATTCCGTGGCGCAGGTGGACAACGGTTCCACGCTGGTGAGCAAGGCGGGCGAAACCATGCAGGAAGTGGTGAACGCCGTGCGGCGCGTGACAGACATCATGGGCGAAATCAGCGCGGCGTCGGCCGAGCAGAGCACCGGTATCGAGCAGGTGGGGCAAGCCGTGACGCAGATGGATTCGGTGACGCAGCAGAACGCCGCGCTGGTGGAAGAAGCCGCCGCCGCCGCGCAGTCGCTGGCCGAGCAGGCGGACTCGATGATGCGCGCGGTCTCGGCGTTCCGGCTCGCGCACGCCTGAGCCACGCAAGGTCAAGGGAAGCGGCAAAAAAATCCGCGGCGCTGGTCCGCGGATTTTTTTTGATCGCCGAGGCGTTCAGACGCTCAGACGCTCGGCGTCGCCTGCAGCGATTGCATGGCGTCTGCCGCGATGGCAAACGAATGCAGGCGTGCCTCGTGATCGTAGATCTGGCCGGTCAGCATCAGCTCGTCGGGACGCAGGTCGTCGACAAAACGCTGGATGCCTTCGCGCACGGCTGCCGGATTTCCAACCACCGAACACGCCAGCGAGCGACGGATGTGGTCCGCCTCGCTCGCATCCCACAAGCGGTCGATGTCGTCGACCGGCGGCTTCAGTTGTCCCGGCGCGCCGCGCACCAGCGCCAGGAACTGCTGCTGCAGCGAGCTGAACAGGCGGCGCGCCTCACTGTCGGTATCCGCTGCGAATACATTGAGCCCAAGCATCACGTGCGGGCGGTCGAGTTGCTCGGAAGGACGGAAAGTGCGTCGATAGAGGTCGACAGCCTGGCGCATGAAACCGGGCGCGAAATGCGAAGCAAACGCGAACGGCAGTCCCATCGCCGCCGAAAGCTGCGCGCTGAATAGACTTGACCCCAGCAACCACAGCGGCACCTTCAGGCCCGCACCTGGCACCGCACGCACGCGCTGGCCGGGTCGCGGATCGTCGAAGTAGGCGCGCAGTTCCTCGACGTCCTGCGGGAAGCTGTCGGCGGTGTCGTGATCGAGATGGCGTCGCAGCGCCCGGGCTGTCGCCTGGTCGCTCCCAGGCGCGCGGCCCAGCCCAAGGTCAATGCGTCCCGGGTATAGCGCAGCCAGCGTGCCGAACTGTTCGGCCACCACCAGCGGCGAATGGTTGGGCAGCATGATGCCGCCGGAGCCCACGCGAATCGTCGACGTGCCCTGTGCGACATAGCCGATCAGCACGGCCGTGGCCGCGCTGGCGATGCCGGGCATGTTGTGGTGTTCGGCCAGCCAGAAGCGCCGATAGCCGAGGCGTTCGGCATGTTGCGCCAGCGCCAGCGTGTTGTGCATGGCGTCGGCCGCTTGGCTGCCCTCCGCGATGGGTGAAAGGTCGAGCACAGAGTAGGGGATCATTGCGTTCACGTGCGGCACAGGCCGCGCGGATTCGATTCAGGGACGGGCTATGGTAGTCACACGCGACCGATCGTGCTGGCGCCGCGCGAGAAGCCATGCCGGCGGTGTGGACACACTGCGCTAGCCGAACAGCCGCGTCGCGATTGCGCCCGTGGCGATGCGGCGGCCGATCGTCACGCCCAGCGCGCGGTAACTTTCCCACTGCGCTTCGTCGAAGAACTGGTCGGCGGTGCCTTCCTGCGGAAAATTCGGATGCAGCGCGCCGTATTGGCGTACATCGGCGGGCGCGGACGCTGTCAGTCTTGGCTTGATGACGACGATGCGCATCAGCGGCGGCCCATCGGGCGCGCCTGCCTGACCGGCGCTGTAAACGTTGAGCAACAGCGCCACTTTCTCTTGCGACGCGGGCGGGGCGTCGGGTGCGAAGTCCTCGGGCGTGCCGAATACCTCTCCCAGTACGGGATCGGTTGCGGCGCTACGGTCTACAGCGATTTCCAGGCCAAAGTCGATGCGTGCCAGCCGGATCAGATTGGCCAGGTCGCCAAAACGGTAGTTGGGGTCGCAACCGCAATCGCACATGACGACGAGCCCGACGGCCCGCTCCGGCCGCAGCAGTTCATAGACCGCGGTATTTTCGAAGTGTCCGCCGTCGGACAGATATTGCCAGCGTCGGCGCGTGCCATGGAATCGGGCCGTCAACTCACAGGCCAGATACCACTGCGTACGAAACAGCCGCGCCAGCATGCCGGGCGCATCGTGGCCCCTGTCGGCGGCGGTTCGCGCCGCGCCGCTTGCGGCGGGCACGTCGGCCATGTGCGATGGCCACCAGATGCCAAGCCGAATATTTGCCAGCCCGAGCAGCAGCGATGTGCCCAACGTCGATGCCCGGCCCAGCCCGGTGGACACCGCCGCGCCGGAGACTGCGATCCAGTCGCCGACGGTACGCGCCTGCGACATCTCCGTTGCCTGTGCGGGACTGCCGCCCGCCTGTTGCGATTGTGCGCGGCACAGACGTCCGTCAACGGTGAATCGCACGTAGGCGTCGGCCGGCAGTTGCTGCGCGCCGCCCGGCTGCACGAGCGCGGGGCCCGGTCCGATGCATAGCGGCTTGCCTTTGCGATCGCGCTGCACGAGTTGTTCGGCGGGATCGACGGTCTGGTTTAGCGTGACGTTGATCAGGTGCAGTGGGGCCAGAACGCGAGGATCGTAGTAATCGTTGAGATTGAGCGCATCGTCGGGCGCGGGCTCGGCCACGCTGAATCGCTGGCGATCGTCCGCATCGGCCGCTGGCGCCTGGAAGCGATGGCCGTTCGATGCACCGAGGTACGCGCGCGTCAGCCGCGATGCGTAGAACGACTGCAGTGTCGAGAGATTCAGAAAACCGGCAAAGCGGCCGACCACCACGGCCATGCACAGCGCCAGCACCGTCAAGGTGGCCAGGGCCGGCGCGGTCCAAGCCTTGCCATAGACGAGCCAGTCGACAGGCTCTCCGCCGTCCCAGCGCACCCACAGCACGATCCACGACCACAGCACGAACAGCATCACGGCCAGCAGTGCCGCAGCGATGCCCGCGAGCAACGAGATCGGCAAGCGCCCCAGCCATGTGCGCCATGTCGAATCGCTTTCGCCCTTCCTGCCGTTGTCGAGCAGCACCGCGCCATAGCGCACCAGCCAAACGAGCATCCCAGACGCGCCGGCTGGCACGATGGCGCCCCACGGGTGTATCGCCATGAAGCTATACAGGTAACAGGTGCGGGCCAGGGAATCGGCAATGGCCAGCGCAGCCAGCGCGCCGGTGAGCGTCATGGCGCCGCGCAATGCGCGCGTGGCGCGGACGCGATAGTTCGAGACGCTGCGCGGCGCCGGCAGCAGCAAGGCGAGGCATACCAACACGCCGAGCCACGCGAGCACGCCGATGGCGAGGCACGCACCGGCCAGCCGCGGCGCTGCGCCAAGTCTCTGGAACCACCATCCCGCCAGCAAGAACATGCCGCCCACCACGATCGCCAGCAACACAGCCTTGTTGAACGGCCGGACCGGCTGGCGCGGATCATCCGAGCGCGGATAGACCAGCCAGTAGGCGATGCCGGGCGGCACCGCCAGAAGCAGCCCGCAGATCACCGGCAGCCACAGATATTCGCTCCACCAGATCGCCAGCGTGCCTTCGTTGATGGCCTGGCGGGCATCATGCAGCAGATCCATCTCGCTGCGCCCCAAGGCTGGCCAGGCGCTGGTGGCCAGATGCAATCCCAGCGCCAAGGCGGCCAGTACGACCAGCAGCGCGCTGCCGATGACGTACTGCATGGCCAGCCAGTTGCGCACGATGACCGCCGCGGCGTAAAGATTGTCGCCCGCGCCGGTGGGTGTCAGGTAGCGGCCGTTCTCTCGCAGCCACGCAACGGCGGCGCGCCCGGGCGCGTCGGCATAGGAAGCGTCCGTGCGGATGCGGCCCGGCGGTTCGTACTGCATCGTGCGATATGCATCTTCGGCCGCCTGTTGTGGATTGGTGCCACGCCGCAATCGGCCGGGAACGAAAAGGCTGACGAAGAAAGCGCCGATGTATCCGCCGCCGCTGACCGTGGACAGATAGTCGAAACGCGCCAGGATCGAGCGCGTACCCGGCGTCTCGCCAGGCGTTGCGGGCGCGGCAGAGGGAAGGGCGACCGGATCGGGCTGGCTTGGGGGACGAGGTTGAGGCGCCTCGGCGAGCGCCTGCATAACGCCGAGGCAGAACGTGGCGCTGCGGATGCCGCCGCCAGACAGCGCCAGTGCCCGATTGCTGCGCGGCCCCGGCGGCTCGTCCAGGCCCAGCGCGCGCCGGCGATGCGTTATGCGTGTGGATTCGTCCTCGCAACCATGGACATGGTCTTCTCCCCGCATGGTGCCTCCCGTTCACAATCGGTCTGGCCCCAGTATAGGAATCGACCGCCGGAATGCCGACGGCGGCACAACATATCCAACTTGTGACGAAACGGCTGCGCGGCTGGTGCGGCTAAGGCGGCTAGTGTGCGGCGGCCTGCTGGGTGGTGGTATCGGCGACTGCGGCGTGTTCGCCGAGCTTGCCCTGCAGGCGCTTCCATTCGTCGAATCCGCCGGCGAGCGCCCACGTATTGGCGTAGCCAGCCGTGCGTAACCGCTCGGCCAGCACCGCCGCCGACATTTCGTGCGGACAGGCGCAATACACCACGATATCGCTGCTTGCATCGTGATCGGCCAGCGCATCGAACGGCGCATGCAAGCCCATCACGACCGCGCCGGGAATGCGCTCGATCGGCGTGGCGTCGTGCGCGCGGACATCGACCACGACCAGAGGCCGGTCGCCAGATCCGCGCCGTTGTTCAAGTTCCATGACGGTCATGCGCGGAATGCGACCGGTGCGCTTGAGCAGGCGCCACCGTTGCCAGAAGCGCCAGACAATGAACAGCGCGAGCGCGCCGAGTACGGCCAGCACGGCGAGATGGCCGTATTCACTGAAGGCGGCAAGAATCGTATCGACGAAATCGCTGAAGACCACGCCGGCCAGCAGCGCGCCGCCCGCCCATACCAGGGCACCCAGCGCATCGTAGAAAAGGAAGGTCAGAAATGGCGTTGCGGTCATGCCGGCCATGGCCGTGGAGAGCGCGCCCGCGCCGGGCAACAGCTTGGCAAACACCAGCGAGCGCGGCCCGACGCGCAGGTACAGCGATTGCGTCTGTCGGATACAGGTATCTGGCGAAATGGAGACGCGGCAGATTGTGCGCAGCATCGGCTGGCCGAGTCGCTTGCCCGCGAAATACCACGCGGTATCTGCGATCAGGCAGGCGGCGATCACCGCGAACAGCACGGCGCCGATGGAAGGGCCGTCGGGCTGCATGGACAGCGCGCCGGCCACGAACAACATGGGGTAGGCCGGCACCGGAAGCCCGGCCTGTTCGGCCAGAACGTTCAGGAATACCAGCATCAGCCCGTGACCATCGAGCAAGGCCTGCAAATCACCCACGACATGTCTCCCGCCGGAATTGACGTTGCCGGCGGCAGCTTGAGGATTTGGGGGGCGCGGCCGGAACAGGCTCACAGTGTGCCAGTGCTTGACGCGGCTTGCACGCGGGCGATGTGTCACTGTCCTTCAAATTCGTTGAATCCCGTGGTGGCCCGTGCGTTTCGGAAACGTCCTTCAGCGGAAATAGCATCGACAACGTGTCGTTGAATTCGGACACAATCGCGATGAAGCGTGGCAGCAGCGCGTTGACCACAGCGGCGTTGCCTTGTCCTGCCGCGGATTCGATCGATTTGGCAGCGGCGATCAGCGTAGGGCAGCGTGCCAGCGCCGCACCGCCCTTGATGCGGTGCACGCAGCGATGAACCTCCGGCCAATCGCGCCGCGATACCGCGCCCTGCAGATCCGCCGCATCGACGACATTCGCATCGAGCAGGCTCTGCAGCAGCACGGTTTTTACTTGCGCATCGTGCTGCGCCACCTTGGCGAGCGTGGCGCCGATTGCGTGGCGTTCGTCCGCCGCCAGCCTTGGACGAGCGGCGCGCAAGCTCATGGGATCAGCCGACAGCGGCGCGCGAAATCGACCAGATCAACGAGGGATTCGGCGCTCAGTTTGTCCATGATGCGCGTCTTGTAGCTGCTCACGGTCTTGTTGCTGATGAACAGCGCCTTGCCGATCGACTTGTTCGACATGCCCCGCGCCAGCATGCGCAGGATCTCCATCTCCTTGTCGGTCAGTTTGCGTAGCCCTTCGCTGTCGCCGACGATCTGGCCCTCCCGCGGCGTGTCGCGCGGATTGGGGCTGGGAAACACAGTGAAGCCGCCGAGCACGCTTTCCACGCATCGCACGATCGATTCAAGTTCCTGGGTCTTGCTGACAAAGCCCTGCGCGCCAGCCTGGAACGCGCGCGCGGCGAAAGGCACGGCGTCCTGCGCCGTCAGTACCAGCACGCGCACCTCCGGATGAAACGTCCGCATGCGCGGTACGGCGTCCAGCCCGCTCATGCGCGGGATGTCGAGATCCAGTACCACCAGATCCGGCTTGAACTGCCGCACGGCGTCGATGGCCGTCTGCCCATTGTCGGCTTCGTACATGCGCTTTACGCCGAGCAACTGCGCCAGCTGCGCGCGCAGGGCGAGTCGCATCGCCGGATGATCGTCGACAATAAGGATGGTTGTCATGCCTGGCTCACGGTGCCGACGGGTGCTTCGGCGATCTACATGTCGGCGCAGTATAGGGAGCTGGCAGCCCGCGGGAAATGCGACGCTTCTGCAATTTTTGTGGGAAATTTCCCTAGATGCGGAATATCTGCGCCAAGTCGAAACCGCGGCTGCCGGAAGCGCTTCCGGAACGCTATCCAAGTGGGGCCGCACAAAAAAATAGCGACCCGCCGTGCGTTACGGGGGTCGCCAATCGGGAATGCGAGGAGGTCAGATTCCTCAAGAGGGGTTATCGACGCATTTCGCGCTCGCTGCTCCCCACTGTAGTGGGGCATATGTCACTTGGCCGGCGCTGAGGCCGCCCGCACTCGGGCGTTCATGCGATCAGTCGGTCCGGCTGGCTCGATGGCGCCAACGTGGCACGGATGCGACGCACACCCGCTTCCATTTCGGCATGGGCAGCATCGAGCCACGCAATGCGATGCCGGACCGGATCGTTTGGCGACAGATCGCTCACCCCGATTTCGCGCAGGAAATACTTCACCATGCTTCCCGCGCGCGCCGGCACAGGCATCATGCCGATCAGTTGGCGCCGCTCCAGCAGGCCCAGGGCTACTGCATGGAGCAGTCCGGCCCACGAGGTTCGGCCCAGGGCGATGTAAAGAGCGTCCGCGCGGTACTGCGGCAATTGGGCGAGGAAAAGGTTCTCGAACACCATGCGCAGCATAGGCACATTGGCAAGTTCGTCGAACGGCCCGTCGAAGGCCAGGCCGCGCCTTGTCGTGGCGTGGGGTAATAGCGCCAGAGGCTGAACCATGTCGAAGCCTTCGTTCCAGAGGGCCGCGGCATGCGGCAGGCCGATCAGCGCCGGCACGCCGAAGTGGTCGAGCATCCGGATCAGATTCGGCCGAATCATTTGACCGCCCAGTTCGACGCGGCGCTTGTGTTCGCGCTGAATGGTGAGGCCCGGCGTGCGTAGCTGCAGCAGTTCGGCGGTGACCGTCGCGGCGAGCCGCACGTGGGCATGGCCAGGCGTCGTGCTCGCCAATATCAGCCGCGCACCCGGATTGCGATGTTCGAAAGGCACATAAGTCATCTGATATGTGCCGTCCCGATCGACGACGATCGGTTTTTCCGCGATGCCGCGAACACCGCCACGGCGGATGCGCGCGCAATACTCTTCCATGTAGTTCGCCAAGGTGTCCCCGCTCCCGATGCGTCCCTGCTCGCTATCCCACGTTTTCTTTTTGGGTTCCATGTTAAGCGTCCGGTAATGGGCCATAAAGCTTGCAAGTGGTGAAAGCGGCTCCTCGCAACAGTTACTGCGTGGGCCAGCGAACAATGCGGCGAAGGGGGACCCTACTGCGGCGGGATGCGGTCCGGGATGAACTCTGGTTCGCGCTGAGGAGCAACGTTGCGCGCGATGTGGGTCAGGAAGATGACGCGCAATGCCAGGCCGGCATTCGGCGTAAGAGAAAAAGGCCGGACACGCTGGCGTGCCCGGAAACCCATTTGCTGACTCAGGTCGTGTCTGAACCCGAGGATTCAAATGATAACGATTATCATTTGTCGGGTCAATGTACTAGGCGGCGTTCAATGTCGTGTCGATCGTGATCTGTGCCGAGAGGGATTTGTGAACCGGGCATTTATTTGCGACGCGCAGCAAGTCCTCCTGAATAGCTGCCGTGAAGTTGCCGCGCACTTCTACATGGCGGATCATCTTGTAGGAGCCGCTCGTTTCTTCATGCGAAACGTTCACCAGAACCTCCTGCAATTCGTAGCCTTTGCGCTTGGCGTAGATCTGCAGCGTCAGTGCAGTACAGGCGGCAAGGGCCGAATCCAGCAGATCGTGGGGGTTGGGGATCGCGGGATTGCCCATCGGGGCGTCGAGATCGGCCTGCCATTTCGCGGTGCCATTGCCGAGCTCGCAAATGCTCGACCCCGAACTCGCTTGCCACTTCGCTGCGATTGTCATGCGTCTATTCCTTGTCTGGTGGGTGGATGGCCGAATCGCCAGCCTGTTGGATTCTATACATGGCTTGGTAGGGCGCGTATTTAGTGTCTCATGATGCTCTTTTTGGCTTTATTGAGGATTTTGCGAGAAAGCGCTTGCGCAGACGGCGGTAGTCCACTAATATTCGCCCCCTCGCAACACGAAGCGCGCTGCCAAGGCAGTGTTGGCAAG